>NZ_JBXAIV010000003.1:0-85558 GCF_058796615.1 Pseudomonas sp. GW823-FHT04A03 | reverse complement strand
CACTCGTAGCTCAGCTGGATAGAGTACTCGGCTACGAACCGAGCGGTCACAGGTTCGAATCCTGTCGAGTGCACCATATACCGAAAAGCCCGCGTTTAACGCGGGCTTTTTGCTGTTCGGGATTTGGCTTTTCCCGTCACGCATCCTTTCTCATCAAAATCGATTTGAGCACTGCGGCCTCGCTTGAGGTCGTAACGATAACTCGTTGCCGAATTGCGAATGCTCACCTTGTCGGGTTTGCCCAAGGCGCTTTCAACATCCTGCTGGCTCATGCCGGCGATGATTCGTTGATTGATGATTGCTTCACGCTTCTGTCGCGCGTCGATCAGATCTCCACATTTATCGTGAGTGCGCCCGACGACGGCCATTTCTCGCTTTCTGATATTCATACCGGATATTTCTTCGTGCCGGGCTTCGGGTATCAGTGTCACGGTCGAGCCAGGCGAGTAGGGGCGAACTTCCTGCAGTGAAAGGTGCTCATCGTTCGCGCAGCTCAATGTGGTGAACGTGACGCGACCATCAGAAGCTTCGCAGCGATGAAGTGTTGTTGCGCTCCCTATGGCGGGCAGGCAGAGCAGAGTGGTCAGCATGAATCGGGATGTTTTCGATGGCATTCGGCGTCCTCCATGACGATTGTCCTCAAGCGTAGTCGGCAGTTTTTTCACCGCCGGTGTGTTTTCTTTTCAGGATGAGTCGTCGCAGTGTGAAGGATCAGGACAGCGCTCAGCTTTGTCTCGCAAGCGCTTGTTTCAGCCACTATTTTTTAACGTTTAAAACCGTCAGGCGGTGTATCATTGCGCCCGTCAGCCCCGCCGGGGCTTATGGAAAACCTCCATGGACTTACCCAGTAGTTATTCAGTAACCCGTTTCACCAATCATGAATTGACTGATTGATCCTTCCGGCGTGCCCCGCTGCTGGGAGTGGAGTTCGCCTATGTCCGAAATCGAAGTAAAGAAAACACAGGAAAGCCTGCAGGATCGCCTGGCTCAGGTCGTCGAGCTGCTGCAGCGCCAGCGGGTCGTCGAAGACCTGACTCATCGCCAGGAAGGCCCGCATCATGACCGGGTCGAGAACCTGGTCCACCGGCAAAACCTCGTCGAGCTGCAACGCAAGCTCGATGATCTGCACTCCGCCGACGTCGCCTACATTCTTGAAGCCCTGCCGCTGGATGATCGTCTGACGCTCTGGCAACTGGTCAAGGCCGATCGCGACGGCGACATTCTTCTCGAAGTATCCGATTCCGTCCGTGAAACGCTGATCGCCGACATGGACGATCACGAGCTCCTGGCTGCGGCCAAGGACATGGATGCCGACGAACTTGCTGACCTGGCCTCCGAGCTGCCGCGAGACGTCGTCCATGAGCTGATGGAGACCCTGGATCAGCAGCAGCGCGAGCGTGTGCGTTCGGCTCTCTCGTATGACGAGGAGCAGGTCGGTGCGCTGATGGACTTCGAGATGGTGACCATCCGTGAGGATGTCAGTCTCGAAGTGGTTCTGCGTTACCTGCGCCGCCTCAAAGAGCTGCCGGGCCATACCGACAAACTGTTCGTGGTCGACTACGACGGCGTGCTCAAGGGCGTGCTGCCGATCAAGCGTTTGCTGGTCAATGATCCGGAGAAACAGGTTTCCGAAGTCATGGCGAGTGACCCGGTGAGTTTTCACCCGGATGAAGACGCCTACGACGCTGCTCAGGCGTTCGAGCGTTACGACTTGATCTCGGCCCCGGTGGTCGACAAGAACGGCAAGCTGATCGGCCGTCTGACCATCGACGAAATGGTCGACCTGATTCGTGAGGAGAGCGAAAGCGAAGTCCTCAACATGGCGGGTCTGCGTGAAGAGGAAGACATCTTCGCCTCCGTCTGGAAATCCCTGCGCAACCGTTGGGCGTGGTTGGCGATCAACCTGATCACGGCATTCGTCGCATCGCGGGTGATCGGTCTGTTCGAAGGTTCGATCGAGAAGCTGGTGGCCCTGGCGGCGCTGATGCCGATCGTGGCGGGCATTGGCGGTAACTCCGGCAACCAGACGATCACCATGATCGTTCGCGCCATGGCGCTCGATCAGGTCAGCACCGGCAACACCTCGCGCCTGATGCGCAAGGAGCTGGCCGTGGCGTTGATCAATGGCTTGGTCTGGGGTGGTGTGATCGGTGTGGTCGCTTACTTGCTCTACGGCAGCTGGTCGTTGGGCGTGGTGATGACGGCCGCCATGACGTTGAACCTGCTGCTGGCTGCGTTGATGGGGGTGTTGATCCCGATGACCCTGGCCAAGATGGGCCGCGATCCGGCGATGGGCGCCAGTGTAATGATTACGGCCATGACCGACAGTGGTGGCTTCTTCATCTTCCTGGGGCTGGCGACGATTTTCCTGCTCTGACCGACTGCATAAAAAACAGCCCGCCGATTGGCGGGCTTTTTTTCGCCTGTAAGAAGCCCGAATCGCAGGCAAAAAAAAGCCAGCATTCATGCTGGCTTGAGATGTTCGGTTTGACTCAGGATGCGTCTGCGGCCATTTCGGCGTCGTGGGCGATCAGAGAAACCAGCGCGTTCTGCTGGCGATGGGAGAGTTGGCGGAAGCGTTGCAGCAATTCGCGTTCGTGTAGCGACAGCTCCGGGCTGTCCAGGCGCATGCTCAGCTCTTCGCCCAGTGCACCTTCCTGAATAAGACTCTGCTCAAGGCGCGCAATGATCTCGGAGTTCATGCTGCGATGATGATTGCGAGCCACCTCGGCAATGCGTTCACGCATTCCGTCTGGCAGACGTACGACGAACTTGTCAGCCGTACGGCTGGAATAAATTGCCTGTTTCAATGGGCGCATATATTTAACCGGTTAGTTCAGGGGAGCGGTTCTCGGGATTGGCCGCAGGATGTGTGGTAGGACAAGCATCCGCGCCAAATGGTTCAACCTGAATTGTTTAGAGGCGCGCATCATGCCTCAAAATTGCCAGATCATTGGCGTCAATTCTGTGACAAATATTGATCCGGGTAAAGGCGTAATGCCAGCACCAATTATCAGAAATGTGGACTGGTTTGAAAAGAAAGCATCGGTCCGTATCGCTGACCGCGTCCTGAAACACGTCGACTGATGCCCGAGGGCGTCAGAACGTGCATGCTATGCGGGTTGAATCGTTGTTCCTTACCTTGTACAGGATAGTGGCAAATGGCCGATTTACTAGGGGCAAATGCCCACCGGAGGGCGTTTTCAGGATGGATGGCAGGCTGATTTACCTCATGGGACCTTCCGGCTCTGGCAAGGACAGTCTGATCGAGGCTGCTCGTGAACCCTTACGGGCGCTGAACTGCGAAATTATCAGGCGAGTGATCACCCGTTCGGCCGAATCCGTGGGCGAGGATGCGATCGGCGTGACGCCCCAGGAGTTCGAGAAGCGTCAGCGCGCTGGCGAGTTTTCGCTGGCGTGGGAGGCCAATGGTCTCGCCTACGGGATTCCGGTGGAAATGGACCAATGGTTGAAAACGGGTAAGCACGTCCTGGTGAACGGCTCTCGGGCGAACCTTCGGCAAGCGCTGGAAAGCTACCCGACGCTGGTGCCGGTGTTGCTGACAGTGCGAGATAGCGTCTTGCGTGAGCGCCTGCTCCGGCGTGGCCGGGAGACGCTTGAGCAGATCGATGCGAGGCTGGCCCGTAACACGCTGTTCAAGGACAGGCGTTCAACCGACAGCCCTGTGCACCTGATCGACAACTCGGGCGACCTGGCCGACGCCGTCAATCATTTGCTGGAGCTGGTCAGGTTCAGCGCAATACCGGATCAAACTTGATCTTGCGCCCGGCCACCAGCGCCAATACGAACAGCGCCGAGAAGACGCCGCAACCGATCAGGGGCAGGGATATTTCGGTTTCCTCGAACAGCGAAAAATGCCCGAGGCCACTCAATAAGGCGAGGATCAGAAATCCTGCAGCTGACTTGGACATGCTGTACTCCTGAAGATATTTCAAAAAACCAGACGTTCAGTCGAATGCGCCGGCAACGCCTGTTCAGACTCGCTGACCGCTTGCGGGGCGAAGCTCTGATCGCTCAACACAGCCCATTGCGGCGCCTTCTGCACTTGCAGGTAATGCGGCATGCGCCCGGCCACTTTCTCGTTGTCCTCGGGGACGAAGTGAAAGCCCACCAGGACGGCCAGTGCGATTGCGTTTGCGAACACGAGGGCGCTGTTCATGAGACGAGTCTCCGATTGTTCTTGTATAAGAACCGGTAAAGCAGCCGTCGTGCCAATAGTCTAACCGCTGTTAAGTCCTTTAAAAACAAGCATTTAAGAGGGTTTTTCGAAGAGAGGGCATTGCATTCTGCAATGATGGCTTTTTGCGGCGATGCAAATTGCACGGTAAAACATCCGGCACCCTTGCAAGGCGCCTGCCTACACTTAAAAAGCCCTGCGGACGACATGACAAATCAGGGCCCGGCCGTTAACATGCACGCCGTCTGTCGCACCGACAGTCCTGTGTCCCAGTAGCTCAATTGGATAGAGCATCCCCCTCCTAAGGGGAAGGTTGGCAGTTCGAACCTGCCCTGGGACACCATCTATTGAAAAGCCCCGCTCAGATTAATCTGGCGGGGCTTTTTTGCTGGCCGGTCCAGGACGCCAAAGGCTAGATCCCGTCATCCGGCTCGACTTTTCCAATTGAAGTGCTTACCCCGGTCAGATGTCGACGTCCATTGACTTCGTAAGTGCGCCCACCCTCTTCTGAGTCCGGTTTACGCAGTGCCAGTTGTGCTGAAAGCCCTCCGTTTTCGCTGTAATTGCCAAACCAGTCAACCAATGCCCCGATGTAGCAATCGCTTCCGATGATCACGGGTAAATCGGCCACCATTTCGATGGTGTAATGCGTCGGGCCATAACTGTAGTAATCGTTCTCCCCGGCTCCCTCTGGAGGAATGGGGCAGAGCGGACTCTTCTGAGTAGTGGCTTTCGCGGAATCGCCTTCGTTCAGTTTTGCCAGCGCCTGATTGAGCGTCTGGCGCAGAGTTGGCTCGAGCATGTAGGCAGTTGAACCATCTTCTTTGTGCTGCGTGTGGGGCACATCGAGGTCATACCGGTAAGTCACCGTTAAGGTGGGAACGTCGCTGTTGATTTTCAGAGGGTTGAGCAAGTAGACCTGATCAACAGCGTAGGCTCCGTTGCGATAGGCCGCATACACTTTGCCGTTGAGCTTGATCCATTCGTTGGATTGGTTTGCACCTCGGTCATTGGTGTAAAAAAGATAACTCTCGGCGCTCTTTTCAGGGCCGAGCGCAACGGCTCTTCGGATGAATCGGTCTTGAGTGCGACGGTAAGTTTCCGTGTAAGTGAACAACCCCGTGCCGCCGGCATAAGTCGACACGATCAGATCGCGTTGTTCATCGCCGTCCAGATCCATCAGGGTGTATGAGGTCTGTCCGAAATCGACCGCTCCGGTGATATCCGAGGCGGTCAGCGCCTTCCACTCGTCCTTCGTAACATTTTTAGGCCGGGTCGTCGGAAAGAGGGTTTGGTCATCTTCGTCGGTCTCACCAGAGAATGAAGTCTCAGTGGTTTTGGTCCGCAGAGATTCAAGGGTTCGTTCCAGTGCAAACTCGGGGTGGTTCTTGCTCATCTCCTGAATTCGTTGCTGCAGATCGGCCATTGCTTGTTTATCAGTGTCGTCTGGCTGGTAAGCCAGTGCAGCAATCCACTGCGCGTTCAGAATCTGCAAACGATCCTGATAACGCTGGCTCAGGCAACTGACCTCCTCGCCACATCGATCACGCTCCTTCAGCCACTGAAGCTGGGCCCTTTTCACTTCCGCCTGCGCCGGTACCGCCTTCATCAAACTCCGATAAGCCGTCCCCATCTGCGCATCCAGCTCATACAGCGGCTTGTCCGCGCAAATCGCGTTCTCCACAACACTCACAGCCTTTGTGCAGTCCATTCCGCTCGCCTGTGCCTGCTGAAAAAACAGCAGCGCACAGGCCGACACGATGTAGCGTCCCTTGATGTACACGATGAATCCTTTGTCGTTGGAAGATGAGAAGCGCCGCGCAGGGTAATCCTTGCGCAACGATTCTTGAACCCTCGCTTCAAGAGAACCGCTGATCCGGCCGATAACCCATTCGGTGACTTCAGAGTCGCGCGAAATCGCTTGATAGCATTTGGCCGGCAGCTATCATCTGCGCGCCTGAAAATGGTCCATCCTCTTCAATTGCCTGGAAATCCTCGATGCTGTCGTATCACCAAAAGAGTTTTCTGATCGTCGATGATTTCTCGGATTTCCGCAGTTCCGTGCGTTCGATGTTGCGCGAGTTGGGCGTCAAGGATGTGGACACCGCCGACACCGGTGAGCAGGCGCTGAAAATGTGCGCGCAGAAGTCCTACGATTTCATCCTTCAGGACTTCCACCTCGGTGACGGCAAGAAGAACGGTCAGCAGGTGCTGGAAGACCTGATGATGGAGAAGCTGATCAGCCACGAGGCGGTGTTCGTGATGGTCACGGCCGAGACCAGTCAGGCGATGGTGCTCAGTGCGCTGGAGCATGAGCCGGACGCGTATCTGACCAAGCCGTTCAACCGGATCGGTCTGGCCCAGCGTCTGGAGCGTCTGGAGCAGCGCAAGACCCTGCTCAAGCCGATTCTGCAAGCCCTTGATCGTGGCAAACCGGTCGAGGTGCTCAACGCCTGCATTGCCCTGTGCAAGCAGGACATCCGCTATTCGCCGCTGTGCCTGCGTTACCGCGCCGACGCCTTGCGCGACATGAACCAGAACGAAGCGCTGGAGCGGCTGTATGACAGCATCATCGCCGACCGGCCGCTGCCGTGGGCATTTGCCGGCCTTGGCAAGTTGCTGTTCAAGCGCGGTCAGGTGGCTCAGGCCAAAGGTGTGTATGAAAAAGCCCTGAAGGTCTTCCCGATGATGCCGGCGCTGTACGACGGCATGGCCGATGTCCTTGTGGCCGAGGGCGATACCAAGGGTGCGCAACGGACACTGGAAGAGGCGATTCGTCTATCGCCGCTGGCGGTGCGTCGGCAGGCTCTGCTCGGCAAACTGGCGATGGCCAACGAGGATTTCGACACGGCGTCGCGAGCCTACCGTCAGGCCGTGTCTCAGGGGGCGCAGTCGCGCTTCAAGGACCCGGAGAGCAATCTGGGTCTGGCCCATGCGCTGATCAGCAAGGGCAGCGAGAAAGGTCTCGACACTCGCACGCGGCTGGAGATCAACACCACCCTCAGTGCGGTGGCCAAGGAAAACCCGAGCGATCCGGGCCTGCAGATTCGCGCGCGTCTGATGAAGGCCACAAGCCTGTTGCTCAACGATGCCGAGACCGCCGAGAAACTCACCGAGCAAGCGCTGATGCGTCTCGACGGCATGGAGCAGTTCATGAGTCCCGAGGCTGCGCTGCTGGTCGCCAAGCAGTTGCAGATGCTCGGCCAGGCCGAGGCGGGCACTTCGATGCTCAAGAGCTGTGCGGAAATCTACGGCGATGACCCGACGGTGATGAAAGACATCGCCAAGCTCACCGACGACCCGACTATTCTCAGCTCCAGTAACGCGGCTGCCGACCTCAACCGTCAGGGCGTGCGCGTGTACAAGACCGGCAACCTGGTGGAGGCCCGCGAGGTGTTCCGCAAGGCGCTGAAGATGCAACCGAAGAACATCAGTATTGCGCTGAACATGGCCCAGTCGCTGCTGCACGGCACCGACACCAATGTGCCGTCGGCGGAGCTGGAAGAATGTCGGGCCTGCCTGAAACTGGTCGGCCTGATGCCCGACACCGACGCGCGTTATCCGCGTTATCAGAAGCTGAAAAGCAAGGCGTTTGGCGAATGAACCAAGACGAGCAGGCACTGGACTTTTCCACGGTGATCGCCTCCACCGTGCACGACATGAAGAACTCTCTGGCGATGCTGATGCAGGCCCACAGCCAATGGCTGGCGCGTCTGCCCGAGGATCAGCGAAAGGTGCCGGAGCAAGGCGTGATCGACTTCGAGTTCGCCCATCTCAACGGCATGCTGGTGCAGTTGCTCGGGCTGTACAAGCTCGGGGTCAATCAGATGCCGTTGCAGCCGGCCTATCACGAGCTGGACGATTTCATCGAGGCGCAACTGGCGGCGCATCAGGAAGTGTTCGCCAGTCGTGGAATCCTCGCTACTTACGAAGTCGATCCGCTCAGTCCTCTGGGGTTCTTCGATCGTGAACTGATCGCCTCGGTGCTGGGTAACTGCATCAACAACGCGATCCGCTACGCACGTGAATCGCTGCTGATCACTGTCAGCGACGAAGCCGGACAATTGGTGCTGAGCATCAATGATGACGGCGACGGTTACCCGGCCGAAATGCTCGAGCGCCAGGCCGATTACATGCAGGGCATCAATCACAGCAGCGGCAGTACCGGCCTCGGTCTGTACTTCGCCGGACGCATCGCTGCGCTGCATCAGCGCAACGGTGTTGGCGGCCGGACCGAGATCCGTAATGGCGGCCCGTTGGGCGGCGGCGTGTTCAGTATTTACCTGCCCTGAATCACGGATTCATCGACCGGAATTCTTTTTATTGGCTGCTGCTTGATATTCCGAACAGCCGAAGCCTATTTTGTCCGGGTCGCCGTTCGCGGCTCGCACAATAACAAGGATTGCGTCATGACAACCGATGGCCAGCGTTCACTCGCGCAGCGATTGACGGGCATTGATGAGATTGAATGTGTCACGCCGGATTTGAACGGCGTGCCACGGGGCAAGGTAATGACCGCCGAGGGCTTCCTCGAAGGGCGGCGTTTGCAGTTGGCCCGGGGAGTGCTGCTGCAATGCATCATGGGCGGTTATCCCGCCGCGAAATTCTATGGCAGCGATGACGGCGATCTGGCGCTGGTAGCCGATCCTGCGCAGATTCACCCGTTGCCATGGAGCGAAGAGCCACGGGCCTTTGCCATCTGTGATGCCGACGAGCTGACCGGCGAAAGCTCCAACCTGTCGACCCGTGGTCAGCTCAAGAAAGTCATTGCCCGCTACGCAGCCCTCGGTCTGGCGCCGGTGGTGGCGACCGAACTCGAATTCTTTGTATTCGCTCCGAACACCGACCCGACCCAACCGTTCCAGCCGCCCGTCGGCCTCGACGGTCGTCGCGAGGACGGTCATTCAGCGTTCAGCGTCAGTTCCAACAACGGTCTGCGGCCGTTCTTCAGTGAAGTCTATAAATGCATGGCCGCCCTTGGTCTACCGCGCGATACCTTCATGCACGAAATGGGCGTCAGCCAGTTCGAGATCAACCTGCTGCACGGCGATCCGCTGCTACTGGCCGACCAGACCTTCCTGTTCAAGCACCTGCTCAAGGAAGTCGCACTCAAGCACGGCCTGACTGTGGTGTGCATGGCCAAACCGCTGGCGCACACGCCGGGCAGTTCGATGCACATCCACCAGAGCATCGTCGAAATCGGCAGCGGCAAGAATGTGTTCAGCGATGCGGACGGTCAGCCGACTGCGATGTTCCGCCACTTCATCGGCGGGCAGCAGGCCGGCATGGCCGACTTCACCGCGCTGTTTGCGCCGAACGTCAATTCGTACCAGCGCCTGTGCCATCCGTTTGCGTCGCCGAACAATGCCTGCTGGTCCCACGACAACCGCGCCGCCGGGCTGCGCATTCCGGCCAGTTCGCCGGTTGCGCGTCGGGTCGAGAACCGCTTGCCGGGCGCCGATGCCAACCCGTATCTGGCGATCGCCGCAAGCCTGGCCGCCGGCTTGTACGGCATCGAGCATGAGCTTGAGCCAAGCGAAGCGATTCAGGGCGAGTTCGACGTGCCGGACCATCTTTCGCTGCCGTGTACCTTGCACGCGGCGCTCGAACGTCTGAAGCGCAGCCAGCTTGCAAAGGAACTGTTCGGTACGGAGTTCATCGAAGGCTACATCGCTTCGAAGACCATGGAGTTGACCAGTTTCTTTGATGAAATCACTCCCTGGGAACGCCGTGTTCTAGCAGCCCAGGCCTGACGAAATGTCGCCGTCGGGCTATCGTTTGATAGCCCGATACTTACCGCAAGGAGCCGCTCGGAACGCCGATGCGCCAAATCTGGAAATCCTTTCGAGCGCTGTATTTCGCCTCGCTGATGATGTTGATCGGCTCGGGCCTTCTTTCTACTTATCTGGCTTTGCGTCTGGCTGCCGACCATGTCGACGGGTTGTGGGTCGGTGCGTTGATGGCGGCCAACTATTTCGGTCTGGTGCTGGGCGGCAAGATCGGCCACCGCCTGATTGCCCGGGTCGGGCATATCCGTGCCTACTCGGCGTGTGCCGGGATCGTCGGCGCGGCGGTGCTCGGTCATGGCCTGGTGGACTGGCTGCCGGCCTGGCTGGTGCTGCGGACCATCGTCGGCCTCGGCATGATGTGCCAGTACATGGTCATCGAGAGCTGGCTGAACGAGCAGGCCGACGCCAATCAGCGCGGTCTGGTGTTCAGCGGCTACATGATCGCTTCGTATCTGGGGCTGGTGCTCGGTCAGCTGATTCTGGTCATGCACCCGGGCCTTGGCCTGGAACTGCTGATGCTGGTCGCGCTGTGTTTTGCCCTGTGTCTGGTGCCAGTGGCGCTTACCCGGCGGATTCACCCGGCACCGCTGCATCCGGCGCCGATGGAGCCGCGCTTCTTTATCAAGCGCGTGCCGCAGTCGCTGAGTACGGTGCTCGGGGCGGGGCTGATCATCGGTTCGTTCTACGGTCTGGCGCCGTTGTATGCCTCGCAGCAGGGGCTGTCCACCGAACAGGTCGGTCTGTTCATGGGTAGCTGCATTTTTGCCGGGCTGGTGGTGCAGTGGCCGCTGGGGTGGTTGTCCGACCGCTATGACCGGGCGCTGTTGATCCGCTGTTTTGCGCTGTTCCTGGCGATTGCCGCGTTGCCGCTGGCGATTCTGCCGCAGGTGCCGCTGGAGGTGCTGTTCGTGGTCGGCTTCCTCTGCTCGCTGGTGCAGTTTTGCCTGTACCCGTTGGCGGTGGCGTTCTCCAACGACCACGTCGAAGGCGAGCGCCGGGTGTCACTGACGGCGATGCTGCTGGTGACTTACGGCGTGGGGGCGAGTATCGGGCCGCTGGCGGCCGGGGTGCTGATGAAGCTGTTCGGGCCGCAGAGCCTGTATGCGTTCTTCACCTTTTTCGCGCTGGTGCTGGTCTGGCGGATCCGGCCGAAAGCCGTGACCAATCTGCACCAGGTCGACGATGCACCGCTGCATCACGTGGCGATGCCGGACAGCATGTCCAGTTCGCCGCTGGTGGCTGCGCTTGACCCGCGGGTTGATGAGCAAGTGGTGCAGGAGCAGATGCAGAATACGGTCGCTCCAGAGCCTGAACCGGAGCCGGAATCTGCCGCGCCAGCCCACTCGACAGTCGAGGGCGAAGGGCCGGACATCACTCCCGCCAAACTTTGATTCAGGCATAAAAAAACGGGCAGTCACCGCAGTGACTGCCCGTTTTTCATGCCTGCCGATCAGAGATCGTCTTTATCGAACCGACGCGCTTCGCGTTGCAGTTGATAAACGAAACGCTCGACGTTGCGGGCCGCCGGGCCGCTGATGTTGTGAAAGCGCAGGCCGGCGAAGGTGATGTTGAGTTTTTCTTCGAAGTGCAGGTAACGCAGCTCGACCGATACCGGTTGATTGCCGAACAGCGGTGCGGCGATCAGGCGATCATAGACCTGGCCCAATTGCAGGCGGTCGGTGATATCGCCTTCAAAGCGCAGCTTGCAACCCGTGGCCGAGATGTCCAGCAATTTGCCATCCAGCGGTGCCTTGAGCTTTTCGCCGCCGAGCACGACGCTGACCAGGTCGGTCAGTTTCAGTGCGGCGCGAAAGGCGTTGCGGCGCTGGTGATAAACCACTTCGGTGGGCAGGTCGCCGGTGTAGAAGCGGTCGCCGTCGGAGTCTTTGATGCTCAGCGTCCCTGTGCATTCCCAGGCAATGCGCACGCCATCATGAAAACCCTCAACCTTGAACGGTTCGCCTGCTTCCAGAAAACGTTCGCCGTCGCGCGGGATCATTTCATCAAGCTTGATCGAACCGTTTTCGCGATCGACTTCAATCAGGTAGCTCTGGAAGCGCTGGCTGCGCTCGTGGAACGTAATGATCAGCGGATCGTGGCTCTCTTGCAGCTGGCGCAGATTGCTGGAGATCTCCAGGGGCGTGGTGAGCACCTTTGGGGGCTGCGGAGCGTCATCGTTGGACACGTTAAATCAATCTCCAGACAAAATTTGACTACGGCTGGCCAGTATTTTGCCAGCATGTTTCGCACGTTGATAGGGCGCAAGCATAGAAGAAAGCATCACGCCTGGCTGAGCGCGCGTGGTTTCTGCAGTTTGGAGAAGGTGCCGCTGGCATCGTAGAGCGCTGGAGGCTCGCCGCCGGTGAGGATTTTCAGCTGATTGGCCGTAGCGGCCTGCTGCATGATGATCGACTGGCCGTTCTTGACGTTGGCCGCCTGGCACTGGGCAATCAGGTCGGTCAGGACATCGCTCTGGCTGAGCAACTGGTCGCCGATGCTCGACTGGCTGGCCAGTTGTTCCAGGCCTGCGCGGTCGAGCGACAGATTGAGACTGGCGAGGATTTCGCTGCGCTTGCGGCCATGCTGTTCGAGCAGAATGATCAATGCCTGCTTGCGCGCCAGAATTTCTTCCAGCAGAGGCATGTCGCGACCGTGCAAAGCGATGGACTCGGTTTGCAGTAACTCCAGCAATTGTTGAGCTGGAGCAAAATCGTCGGTGATCAGTTGCAATAAATTAGTGTCGTGCATGGCTGGCCTTGGGTTTTAAGCGTCCAAAAGCCTGGCGCTGACCGAGGCCTAGCGCTGGGCTTCGAAATTAAGCAGTTTGCTGGCTACACGGTTGCTGTCGACCTTGTAGCTGCCATCGGCAATCGCTGCTTTCAACTCGGCCACGCGGGCTTTGTCGACGGCAGGCTGATCGCGCAGCTTGTCAGTGACCTTCTGCAACTGTTGAGCCTCATTGCTGAGGTGTACCGATTCCCCGCTTTTTGCGGCACTGGCCTGTTCGGCCGGAGTATTCAGCGGCGCAGAGGTGCCGGTTTCGGCGGTTTCCTTGGCGTTGCTGGTACGTGTACTGCCCGTAAGTGACGAGGAGCTGTTCAAACGGCTGAAATCGATGACCATGTTAAAAACCTCTGGGAATTTGGACGCTTGCCATGTTCTCGGCCATCCCCTGGAAAACTTTAGGCTCATTTAGCAATGAGCTTGCATGCGCCGTTGCAGATCCTGCTGCGGCACAGTTTAGGGAACAGCTCTGGTCAGCGCCAGTTTTCTGCCTGGTTACTCAGGGGCTTTTCAAATATCCGTTCATACAGCCGCTCACATCGCCGCTCACATGGCCACTTCCACCTGGCCGGGCGCCACAACCTGCGCCTTGATGACCCGTTGGGAATTGAGGTTCTTCACGCGAATCTGTTCTTTCAGGCCACCGTTCGACAGGGCTTCGCCCGGCATCCGCACGGCGAGGGTGCCGCTGCGGGCGGTGATCACCACTTGATCGCCCTTGCGCACCACTTCCGCCTGTTCCAGATGCACCAGGGTGATGACTTGATCGGCTACCGTTGGTCGGGTCAATTTCTGGCCGATGGCCTCATCCACCGACGTCAGGAAACCCTGATTGATCGTGCTGACGTCGCGCTCGCGCAAGGTCACGTCCTGAGGCTCGATGATGCCGGCGCGTTTGAGCGGGCGAGTGGTGGTGACAATCTCGCGAAACAGGCGGACTTGAGCGGGTACGAACACCGTCCAGGGGGAGGCGCCCTCGCAGCGGACCTTGACCGTGACACGGCCCAGGGGACGTGCCGGACTCTCCAGCGACGCTGTCAATTCCTTGTCGCACATAGGCATGCGCATGCGTGGATCGAGCTGGTTGACCTCGATTTCATAACGGCCTTCCGTTTGACTGGTAGCCAGATAGTCTTCTACGGTGAATTCAAGAAAGCCCTGAGTGACGCCGATAAGCATGTCAGGCAAGGTAACCGCATCAGCAAAGGCAGGGCTGCCAGCGAAAAACAGGCAAACGGCGGACATCGCGCAAAGCCCTCTGCGGAGGGGAGATGTCAGGCGTCGGAAAAATGTCGTTTGAGCGTTCATACGAGTTAAAAAGCAAGCGCCGTGCCGTTTAGCAATGAATGTGCGTCGCAACAACACTTGGCGTTGGTGTAGGAGTCTGGGCATGGCTGGTGTAATGGATTCGGTGAACCAGCGCACGCAACTGGTGGGGCAGAATCGCCTGGAGCTGTTGTTGTTCCGTCTCGACGGCCAGCAGCTCTACGGGATCAACGTGTTCAAGGTTCGGGAAGTGCTGCAATGCCCGCAACTGACGCTGATGCCCAAGTCCAGTCCTGTCGTGTGCGGGGTGGCGAATATCCGGGGGGCGACCATTCCGATCCTTGATCTGGCGATGGCGACCGGCTCCGGTGCTTTGAAAGACAAGAACAGTCCGTTCGTGATCATCACGGAATACAACACCAAGACCCAGGGTTTCCTGGTGCGCTCGGTGGAACGTATCGTGAACATGAACTGGGAAGAGATTCATCCGCCGCCCAAGGGCACCGGACGCGATCATTACCTGACCGCTGTGACTCGGGTCGACAATCAGTTAGTCGAAATCATCGACGTCGAGAAGGTGCTGGCGGAAGTTGCGCCGACCCCGGAAGCGATTTCGGTCGGCGTGGTGGATGTCGAGACCCAGAGCAAGGCGTTGTCGCTGCGGGTGCTGACGGTCGATGACTCGTCGGTGGCGCGCAAGCAGGTAACGCGTTGCCTGCAGACGGTCGGTGTCGAAGTGGTGGCGTTGAACGACGGCAAGCAGGCGCTGGATTACCTGCGCAAGCTGGTCGACGAGGGCAAGAAGCCGGAAGAAGAGTTCCTGATGATGATCTCCGACATCGAAATGCCGGAGATGGACGGGTACACCCTGACGGCCGAGATCCGCAGCGACCCTCGCATGCAAAAGCTTCATATCATCCTGCATACTTCGTTGTCGGGTGTGTTCAATCAGGCGATGGTCAAGAAAGTCGGTGCCGATGACTTCCTGGCCAAATTCCGTCCTGATGACCTGGCATCCCGGGTAGTCGACCGGATCAAAGCAGCAGATATCAGCTAAGGGCCTTCTGCCCCTGGCGTTCAACACGATTTAAGAGGCGGCATCATTTGTCTACGGGTAATTTGGATTTCGAACAGTTCCGGGTCTTCCTGGAAAAAGCCTGTGGCATTTTGCTCGGTGAAAACAAGCAGTACCTGGTGTCGAGCCGTCTCAACAAACTGATGGAGCAGCAAGGCATCAAGTCCCTGGGTGAGCTGGTTCAGCGCATCCAGACCCAGCCGCGCAGCGGTTTGCGCGAGCAGGTGGTCGATGCCATGACGACCAACGAAACCCTGTGGTTTCGCGACACCTATCCGTTTGAAGTCTTGAAGAACAAGGTGCTGCCCGAGGCGATCAAGGCCGCTCCCGGCCAGCGTCTGCGGATCTGGTCGGCGGCGTGCTCGTCGGGTCAGGAACCCTATTCGCTGTCGATGTCGATCGACGAGTTCGAACGAACCAACATCGGCCAGTTGAAGATGGGCGTGCAGATCGTTGCCACCGATCTGTCCGGCAGCATGCTGACCAACTGCAAGACCGGCGAGTACGACAGCCTGGCGATCGGTCGCGGTCTGTCCGCCGATCGTCTGCAGCGCTACTTCGACCCGAAAGGGCCGGGTCGCTGGGTGATCAAGGCGCCGATCAAGAACCGGGTGGAATTCCGCTCGTTCAACCTGCTCGACAGCTACGCAAGCCTTGGCAAGTTCGACATCGTGTTCTGCCGCAACGTGCTGATCTACTTCTCCGCCGAGGTGAAGAAGGACATCCTGTTGCGCATTCACAGCACGCTGAAGCCGGGCGGTTATCTGTTCCTTGGCGCTTCCGAGGCGCTGAACGGTCTGCCTGATCATTACCAGATGGTTCAGTGCAGCCCGGGGATCATCTACCAGGCGAAGTGATCAAGACCGGCAACACAAGAAACGGGAGTCCTCAGGGGCTCCCGTTTTTTTATGCCTGAAGGTTTTGACGGTGGCAGGCGGCGGCAGAAAAGCGGCATCCGGCGGAAACCGGTTGCCGCTTTTCTGGCATTGCCGCGTTGCCGTTTCCACGCAAAGCCCCGTAATCCGGGGCTTTCTCAAACTGGCACGACGCTTGCTATAACCCTGTTACGAAAAATCCGGTCACCTGAAGGTTCCCGACATGAGCATCAGCTTCGACAAAGCGCTCGGCATTCACGAAAAGGCTCTGGGCTTCCGCGCCCAGCGTGCCGAAGTGCTGGCCAACAACATCGCCAACGCCGACACCCCGAACTACAAGGCGCGGGATCTGGAGTTCTCCAAAGTGCTCGAAGCACAGAGCCAGAAGAACGCCAACGGCACCATCGCCCTGAACATGACCAACAGCCGTCACATCGAAGCTGAAGGCCTGGGCAATGGCGACGAGTCGCTGATGTATCGCACGCCGATGCAGCCGTCGATCGACCAGAACACCGTTGACGCCCAACTGGAACAGTCGAACTACGCGGAAAACGCCGTCGGCTTCCAGGCCAGCTTCACCCTGCTCAACAGCAAATTCAAAGGGCTGGTGTCAGCCCTGCGCGGAGAGTAATCCATGTCCCTGTCCAGCGTTTTCAACATTGCCGGCAGCGGCATGAGCGCCCAGACCACCCGTCTCAACACCGTGGCTTCGAACATCGCCAACGCCGAGACCGTCTCGTCGAGCATCGACCAGACCTACCGTGCCCGTCACCCGGTGTTCGCCACCATGTTCCAGGGCGGCCAGAGCGGCGGCGGCAATTCGCTGTTCCAGAACCAGGACGCTGCCGGTCAGGGTGTGCAGGTCATGGGCGTGGTCGAAGACCAGAGCAACCTCGAAGCGCGCTACGAGCCGAACCATCCGGCGGCCGATGCCAAGGGCTACGTCTACTACCCGAACGTCAACGTGGTGGAAGAAATGGCTGACATGATTTCCGCGAGCCGGTCGTTCCAGACCAACGCTGAAATGATGAACACCGCCAAAACCATGATGCAGAAAGTACTGACCCTCGGTCAGTGATAAGGGGCGACTGCCATGAGTGTTTCCGATACCACCAGCAGCCTGACGATGAAGGACATACTGGCCAACTCTTCGAAGAAGACCAGTAGCACCACCACCGGCGGCATTGCTTCGGCCACCAACAGCGCGACCGGCGGCCAGGCGCTGGGAAAGGATGCGTTCCTGCAACTGCTGGTGACCCAGCTGAAGAACCAGAACCCGCTCGACCCGCAGGACAACAGCGCATTCGTTGCCCAGTTGGCGCAGTTCAGCAGCCTTGAGGGGATCACCACCCTCAACAGCACCGTGAGTTCGCTGGCCGGCAACTACAACTCGTCGCAAGCCTTGCAGGCTTCGTCGCTGGTCGGTCGCAACGTGATCGTGCAGACCAACACGGTTCAGCTCGACGATCCGAGCAAAGGCATGACCGGTTCGGTCACCGTTCCGTCGTCGATTGCTGGCGGTACCGTCACCATCACCGACAGCAGCGGCACCGCCATTCGCACTATCGACCTGGGTAGCCGCGCCGCAGGCAATGCGAGCTTCACCTGGGACGGCAAGGACAAGGACGGCAACCTGGTGAAAACCGGTACCTACACCGTCAAGGCCAACGCCTCGATCAACGGTACCGCGACCGACCTGGCGACCTACCTGCCAGCCACGGTCACCAGCGTGACGATCAGCCAGACCGGTGGCGAGCTGATGCTCAACCTGTCCGGCAAGGGCACCGTAGCCCTGTCCAAAGTACAAACCATTGGTATATAGAGCCGACTAACCGGCACAAAGGAGTGGAATATGTCTTTCAATATCGGCCTTAGCGGTCTCTATGCAGCCAACAAGCAACTGGACGTGACCGGCAACAACATCGCCAACGTCGCGACCGCCGGTTTCAAATCCTCCCGCGCGGAGTTCGAAGACGTCTATTCGTCGACTCGTCTGGGCAGCGGCAGCAAGGTCATCGGTAACGGTGTGCGCCTGGCCAACGTTTCCCAGCAGTTCACCCAGGGTGACATCAACAACACCGGCAACGTGCTGGACATGGGCATCAACGGCTCCGGCTTCTTCACCATGAGCAACAACGGCTCGGTCTCCTACACCCGTGCCGGTACGTTCAAGGTCGACAACAACGGCTACATCACCAACACCGACTACACCTCGCGCCTGCAAGGTTACGGTGTGGATACCAACGGCAAGATCATCAACGGCGTGTTGACCGACCTGAAGATCGACACCTCGAACCTGGCGCCGAAATCGAGCTCGCTGGTGACCTCGACTATCAACCTGAACTCGACGGCTCCCGTGATCGACGATACCGTTGCGGCCGGCAAGTTCGACCCTACCAAGCTTGAGACCTACACCAAGTCGTTCACTACCCCGATCTATGACTCTCAGGGTAACAAGCACGACATGGACCAGTATGTGGTGAAGACGGGTGCCAATACCTGGAAGGTCTACACCCTGGTAGACGGCCGTAATCCGGATGCGACCGGTAGCGACCCGAAACTCACCGCGCCGGTGGCTTCCACCATGACCTTCGACTCCGCCGGCAAACTGACTCAGATCAGCACCCCTGATCCGGCGAATCCTGGCGTCCCGATCATCAGCAGTGACCTGATCCTGAAAAACTGGAAGCCAGGTACAGTGACCAACGGTGTCTTTACACCTAACGGCGCATCGGCAAACCCGGCTGGCATCACCATTTCCATGGCCAAGACCACTCAGTACAACGCTGACACCGCCCGTTCGATCCCGACTCAGGATGGTTATGCCACTGGCCAGATCACCAACCTGACCATCGACGGCACCGGTACGCTGTTCGCCAACTTCAGCAACAACCAGAGCAAGGCCATCGGCCAGGTTGCGCTGGCCAGCTTCACCAACGAACAAGGCCTGCAGGCCGTCGGTGGTACCAGCTGGAAAGAGACTTTCGCTTCGGGTATCCCGGGTTACGACGCGCCGAAAACCGGCACGCTGGGTGAGGTTGTGTCCAACTCGCTGGAAGAGTCGAACGTTAACCTGACCAACGAACTGGTGGACCTGATCAAGGGCCAGAGCAACTATCAGGCGAACGCCAAGACCATCTCGACGCAGAGCACCATCATGCAGACCATCATTCAGATGACCTGATGTAATCTGAACGATCTGCTACTGAAAACCGACGCCTCTGGCGTCGGTTTTTTTATGTCCATTTAAAATTTCAATACGGGTCCGTTCGTCGGGTTTCTGGTTTGAAAGTTGCTGTCCAGACGCACAAGAAATTTACGCGTCAAAACTTCTTACGACCTGCTTTATTGAGCCAGGGCATCGTCCGGCGATAGGGAAATCAGGAAGCTTGCGCACAGCGTTTACCGTAGTTTCCAACACCCACACAAGGAAGATGTAATGGCAGTGATTTATGGTTCTGATGGCGCAGATACTTTGATGGGTACTGCAGGAGACGATCAGATACGCGGACTCGCGGGCGACGACATCATCAACGGCGGGGATGGTAACGATCTGTTGATCGGCGGCGCAGGTGCCGACCAATTGATCGGCGGTGCGGGCATCGATACCGCCAGTTATGAAGACATTGTCAGCGGCATCGGGGTGACGCTGAACCTGAAAACCGGCGTGCACACCGGCATAGCGGCGGGTGACACCTTCAACAGCATCGAAGTATTCAAAGGCTCCAGCTACACCGACACCTTCTTCAGTGGCACTGCCGGCGAAACCTTTGACGGTGCAGGCGGCTACGACACCCTGAGCTACGCGGGTTCGGATCAGGCGGTCAACATCACCATGACTGCCGGCACCTCAGGTGTCGGCGCAGGCGGCGATGCCCAAGGCGATGCGTTCAGCAACATCGAATCGATTATCGGCTCGGCCTACGGCGACGTGTTTACCGCGAACGGCGCCGCGATCAGTTTCAGCGGCGGTGCCGGTAACGACGTCTACATCATCAACACCAGTACCGGGGTCAGCGTGGGTGAGCAGGCGGGCGGCGGTGATGACGAGATCCGCACCAACCAGCTCAACATGACCCTGAGCGCCGAAGTCGAGCGCCTTACCTACACCGGCACCGGCAACTTCACCGGTCGCGGGAGCGCTGGCGACAACATCATCACCGGTGGCGCGGGTAATGACGTGTTGATCGGCGGCGCAGGTGCCGACCAGTTGATCGGTGGTGCGGGCATCGATACCGCCAGTTACGAAGACATCGTCAGCGGCATCGGGGTGACGCTGAACCTGAAAACCGGCGTGCACACCGGCATTGCTGCAGGTGACACCTTCAACAGCATCGAAATGTTCAAAGGCTCAAGCTACGGCGACACCTTCGTCGGAGGCGTCGCCAGCGAAACCTTTGACGGTGCGGGTGGCTACGACACCTTGAGCTACGTCAGTTCGGACCAGGCCGTCAATATCACTGTGACTGCCGGAACTTCCGGTGTCGGTGTGGGCGGCGATGCCCAAGGCGATGCGTTCAGCAACATCGAATCGATTATCGGCTCGGCCTATGGTGACGTGTTCACCGCAAATGGCGCCGCGATCAGCTTCAGCGGCGGTGCCGGTAACGACGTCTACATCATCAACACCAGTACCGGGGTCAGCGTGGGTGAGCAGGCGGGCGGCGGTGATGACGAGATCCGCACCAACCAGCTCAACATGACCCTGAGCGCCGAAGTCGAGCGCCTGACCTACACCGGCACCGGCAACTTCACCGGTCGCGGGAGCGCTGGCGACAACATCATCACCGGTGGCGCGGGTAATGACGTGTTGATCGGCGGCGCAGGTGCCGACCAGTTGATCGGTGGTGCGGGCATCGATACCGCCAGTTACGAAGACATCGTCAGCGGCATCGGGGTGACGCTGAACCTGAAAACCGGCGTGCACACCGGCATTGCTGCAGGTGACACCTTCAACAGCATCGAAATGTTCAAAGGCTCAAGCTACGGCGACACCTTCGTCGGAGGCGTCGCCAGCGAAACCTTTGACGGTGCGGGTGGCTACGACACCTTGAGCTACGTCAGTTCGGACCAGGCCGTCAATATCACTGTGACTGCCGGAACTTCCGGTGTCGGTGTGGGCGGCGATGCCCAAGGCGATGCGTTCAGCAACATCGAATCGATTGTTGGCTCGGCTTATGGCGACGTGTTCACGGCGAACGCCGCAGCGATAAACTTCAGTGGCGGTGCCGGTAACGACGTTTACATCATCAACACCAGTGCCGGGATCGGCGTGGGTGAACTGGCCGGGGGCGGTGACGACGAAGTCCGCACCAACCAGCTCAACATGACCCTGAGCGCGGAAGTCGAGCGCCTGACCTTCACCGGCAGCGGCAACTTCACCGGTCGCGGCAACGCCTCCGACAACATCATCACCGGCGGCGCGGGTAATGACGTGCTGATTGGCGGCGCAGGTGCCGACCAGTTGATCGGAGGTGCGGGCATCGACATCGCCAGTTACGAGGACAGTACGGCCGCTGGCGTGACTGTCAATCTGAAAACCGGAATCAATGCCGGGTTCGCAGTGGGCGATACCTTTTCCGGGATCGAGATTATCCGCGGTAGCCAGAACGGTGACACCTTCGTCAGCGGCCTGGACGCCAACATCTTCGATGGTGGTGCGGCGGGTGGCGTCGATACCGTTGATTACTCGACCTCCGAACAGGCCGTCAACATTACGCTGACCACGCTGGGTGTGGGCAGCGGCCAAGGGGGTGATGCGCAGGGCGATACCTTCACCAATATCGAAAGAGTCATCGGTTCCGCCCAGGACGATGTGTTCACGACCGGTGCCGCGACCTTCACATTGCAGGGTGGCGCGGGTAACGATCTGTACATCATCAATGGCCCTGCCTACCAATCGATTGTCGAGGTCGCGGGAGGAGGGGATGACGAAGTACGGACTTCCCTCACGAACATGACATTGAGTGCCGAAGTCGAACGCCTGACCTTTACCGGAACCGGTAACTTCACAGGCACCGGCAATGCGGGCAACAACATCATCACCGGCGGCGCCGGCAACGATCTGCTGATGGGCGGTGCGGGTGCCGATGCCTTCATCGGTGGCGCCGGTGTCGACACGGTGACTTACGACGATTCCAGTGTGGGCGTGACGCTCAATCTGAAGACAGGCGTGCACACGGGCATTGCCGCCGGCGATACGTTCGATGGTATCGAAGTGATTCGTGGCTCCAAATTCAGCGACACGTTCCTGGGTGGCATCGGTGCCGACAAGTTTGAAGGCGGTGCTGTCAGTGCGGACAACATGGACGTCGTCGATTACTCGCAGTCAGGCGCTGCAATCAATCTGACGCTGGCATCCGGTGCCGGGACAGGCACCGGTGGCGATGCCGAAGGGGATTCCTTCTCCGGTATCGAGAAGATCGTCGGTTCGGCTTATGACGACGTGTTCAACTCAACCACCGCAGGCACCTTTACCTTGCAAGGGGGTGCCGGCAACGATGTCTACATTGTCAACGGCAGCGCGTCGGCGGTGATCGTCGAAGCAGTCGGCGGCGGTGATGACGAAGTGCGCACCAACCAGGCCAGCCTCGGCCTGTACAACAATGTCGAGCGTCTTACTTACACCGGTACCGGTAACTTCACCGGTCGCGGCAACGCCACCGACAACATCATCACCGGTGGCTCGGGCAACGACACCTTGCTGGGTGGCGGTGGTGCCGACAGTTTCATCGGTGGCGCCGGAACCGACACCGTCAGTTATGACGACAGTACCGTGGCCGTCACGCTCAATTTCAAGACTGGCGTGCACAGCGGCATTGCGGCGGGCGACACCTACACCGGCATCGAGTTGATTCGTGGCTCGCAGTACGCCGATACGTTCTTTGCCGGTAGTGCGGCGGACGTGTTCGACGGCGGTGCCGGTACGGCGATCGACACGGCGGACTACTCGCAATCTGCCCAAGGCGTGACCCTGACACTGGGGGCTGCGGGTGTTGGATCGGGTGTCGGCAGCGGTGGTGACGCCGAGGGCGATAGCTTTACCGGGATCGAGAAAATCGTCGGTACGGCGTACAACGATGTGTTCATTGCCAATACCAACTCCACCGGTTTCACGGTGCAGGGCGGGGCGGGTGATGATGTCTACATTCTCAACAATGCCAACTACGCCGCCATCATCGAACTGGCCAACGGCGGCAATGATGAAGTGCGCACCAATCAGAGCTACTACGCCCTCAATGCCGGTATCGAGCGTTTGACCTACACCGGCACCGGCAGCTTCCAGTCGTATGGTAACGCGCTGGATAACGTCATCACTGGCGGATCGGGTGATGACATTCTGATGGGTGGTGACGGTGGCGACACCTTTATCGGCGGAGCCGGTTTCGATACCGTCAGTTACAACGACATCGGACCCGTGGGCGTGGTCATCAACCTGAAGACCGGCGAACACACGGCGATTGCCAAGGGCGATACGTTCGACAGCATCGAGAAGATCGTGGGCTCGGGTCGGGACGACACGTTCATTGGTAACGATCAGGCCAACATCTTCGATGGCGCCTTCGGTCGTGACACCGTCAGTTTTGCCTTTGAAGGGGCGGCGATCACACTGGATCTGAGCCAGCCGTCGACCGGCGCCCTGGCGGGCGACACCTACACCAACATCGAAAACTGGGAAGGCACGGCCTTCAACGACACGATGATCGGTACTGCCGGCGCCGAAACGTTTATTGGTGGCAAAGGCGCTGACTTCATCGACGGCGGTGCAGGCGTTTCCGATGAAGCCTGGTATATCGGCAGTTCGGCGGCGGTGCAGATCAACCTGTTGGCCAATACCGTCACCGGTGGCGACGCCAGCGGCGATGTTCTGGTCAATATCGAAGGGCTGCATGGTTCATCTTTCGACGACACCCTGACAGGTAATGCTGCCTGGAACACCCTCTATGGTGGAGAGGGCAATGACCTGATCTCCGGCGGGGACGGCAACGACACCCTGTACGGCGGCAAGTACGAGCCATACGCCTTCAACGGTCCGGACCGCAACGGTCCGGCTGAAGCGGATGTGATTTCCGGCGGCAACGGCAACGACACCCTGTTCGGTGCCAACAACGATCTGGGCAGTATTTTGCACGGTGACGCCGGTAATGACGCCATCACGGTCTACGCCGGTATTGCTTACGGTGATGACGGCAGTGATTCGCTGGTAGGCATGGGGCCGGAGTATCAACTGTTCGGCGGCGCCGGTTCCGACACCTTGATCATGGTCGGCGGTGGTTACGCCTACGGTGGTGAGGGCAGCGATACTTACAAGGTCAGTTCGTCGACCAATGTGTTGATCAAGGATGACGGCAGCTCCAGCGGTGACCGGGTCGAACTGCAGAACATCCAGTCGTATGCGGATGTGCTCATCAAGACTGACGGCACCAATGCCTACATCTTCAACGCGGTGGAGTGGAACGCCGGCAAGCAGAACAACGCCGTGATCCTTGCGGACTGGTATGCGGGCGGCAACACCATCGAGAACTTTGTCACTGCCAATGGTGATTCCTTCACCATTCCGGTAGTCGGGCAGGCGATGGCGATGACAGAGTCGTTGATGGTCTGATGTAGCGACGCTGTCATGAAAAACGGCGGGCCTGAAATTCAGGCTCGCCGTTTTTTTTGCCCTGTCTTTTTTGGCGGACAAAAGAAAACCCCCGACAAACCGGAAGTCTGTCGGGGGCTCTCGGATCAGGCGTCTCGCAACGCCTGATTCAGCTCAGCTTATTGGCAAGCTTCGCAATCCGGCTCGTCGATGGCGCAAGCCTTCGGTACTGGAGCCGGGCCGGCAGGGGCTGCCAGGACCGAGTCGTCACCGTGGTTGCCGCCGCTGGAAACAGCGTTCAGCTTGCCGGTGTTGATGGTCGACTTCTCGGTGCTGGTCGCGGCCAGGGCACGGAGGTAGTAGGTGGTTTTCAGACCACGGTACCAGGCCATGCGGTAGGTCACGTCCAGCTTCTTGCCCGATGCGCCGGCGATGTACAGGTTCAGCGACTGGGCCTGGTCGATCCACTTCTGACGACGGCTGGCGGCGTCAACGATCCACTTGGTGTCCACTTCGAACGCGGTCGCGTAGAGCTCTTTGAGTTCTTGCGGGATGCGCTCGATCTGCTGAACCGAACCGTCGTAGTACTTCAGGTCGTTGATCATGACCGAGTCCCACAGACCGCGAGCCTTCAGGTCGCGAACCAGGTACGGGTTGATCACGGTGAATTCGCCCGACAGGTTCGATTTCACATACAGGTTCTGGTAGGTCGGTTCGATCGACTGCGATACGCCGGTGATGTTGGCGATGGTCGCGGTCGGTGCGATGGCCATGATGTTCGAGTTACGGATGCCTTTCTGTACACGGGCGCGAACCGGTGCCCAGTCCAGGGACTCGGTCAGGTCGACGTCGATGTACTTCTGGCCACGTGCTTCGATCAGGATCTGTTGCGAATCCAGCGGCAGTACGCCTTTGGACCACAGCGAACCCTGGAACGTCTCATACGAGCCGCGCTCGTCGGCCAGGTCGCAGGAAGCCTGGATCGCGTAGTAGCTGACCGCTTCCATCGACTTGTCGGCGAACTCGACGGCAGCGTCGGAGCCGTAAGGAATGTGCTGCAGGTACAGCGCGTCCTGGAAGCCCATGATGCCCAGACCAACCGGACGGTGGCGGAAGTTGGAGTTCTTCGCCTGCGGTACCGAGTAGTAGTTGATGTCGATCACGTTGTCGAGCATGCGCACGGCTACATCGATGGTGCGCTTGAGCTTGGCGGTGTCCAGCTTGCCGTCGACGATGTGGTTCGGCAGGTTGATCGAGCCCAGGTTGCAGACCGCGATCTCGTCCTTGTTGGTGTTCAAGGTGATCTCGGTGCACAGGTTCGAGCTGTGAACAACGCCGACGTGCTGCTGCGGGCTGCGCAGGTTGCACGGGTCTTTGAAAGTCAGCCATGGGTGGCCGGTTTCGAACAGCATCGACAGCATCTTGCGCCACAGGTCTTTGGCCTGGATGGTCTTGAACAGCTTGACCTTGCCCGGGTACTCGGTCAGGGCTTCGTAGTACTCGTAGCGCTCTTCGAAGGCCTTGCCGGTCAGGTCGTGCAGATCCGGTACTTCGGATGGCGAGAACAGGGTCCACTTGCCGTCATCGAAGACGCGCTTCATGAACAGGTCAGGGATCCAGTTGGCGGTGTTCATGTCGTGGGTACGACGACGGTCATCACCGGTGTTCTTGCGGAGTTCGATGAACTCTTCGATGTCCATGTGCCAGGTTTCCAGGTAGGCACACACGGCGCCTTTGCGCTTGCCACCCTGGTTAACGGCGACGGCGGTGTCGTTCACGACTTTCAGGAACGGAACCACGCCTTGCGACTTGCCGTTGGTGCCCTTGATGTACGAACCCAGTGCACGAACCGGCGTCCAGTCGTTGCCCAGACCACCGGCGAATTTCGACAGCATGGCGTTGTCGTGGATCGCGTGGTAGATGCCCGACAGGTCATCCGGCACGGTGGTCAGGTAGCAGCTCGACAGCTGTGGACGCAGGGTGCCGGCGTTGAACAGGGTCGGGGTCGAAGCCATGTAGTCGAACGAGGACAGCAGGTTGTAGAACTCGATCGCACGGTCTTCTTTCTGCTTCTCTTCGATCGCCAGGCCCATGGCCACGCGCATGAAGAAGATCTGCGGCAGTTCGAAACGCACGCCATCCTTGTGGATGAAGTAACGGTCGTACAGGGTCTGCAGGCCCAGGTAGGTGAATTGCTGGTCGCGCTCGTGGTTGATCGCCTTGCCCAGTTTTTCCAGGTCGAAGGAGGCCAGCACAGGGTTCAGCAGTTCGAACTCGATACCTTTGGCGACGTAGGCCGGCAGGGCCTTGGCGTACAGGTCGGCCATTTCGTGGTGAGTGGCGCTCTCGGCCACGCCCAGGAAGCCAAGGCCTTCGGCACGCAGGGTGTCCATCAGCAGGCGGGCGGTCACGAACGAGTAGTTCGGCTCGCGCTCGACCAGGGTACGCGCGGTCATCACCAGCGCGGTGTTGACGTCGTTCAGGGCCACGCCGTCGTACAGGTTCTTCAGGGTTTCGCGCTGGATCAGGTCGCCGTCGACTTCGGCCAGACCTTCACAGGCTTCGGTGACGATGGTGTTCAGGCGGCCCATGTCGAGCGGCGCGAGGCTGCCGTCAGCGCGGGTGATGCGGATCGACGGGTGAGCGTTGACTGCGGCTTCGGCCGGAGCGTGGGCAGCGCGTTCTTTCGAACGACCGTCACGGTAGATCACGTAGTCGCGAGCGACTTTCTGCTCGCCGGCACGCATCAGGGCCAGTTCGACCTGGTCTTGGATTTCTTCGATGTGGATGGTGCCGCCCGAAGGCATGCGACGCTTGAAGGTCGCGGTGACCTGTTCGGTCAGGCGGGCAACGGTGTCGTGGATTCGCGACGAAGCGGCAGCGGTGCCGCCCTCAACTGCGAGAAACGCTTTGGTGATAGCGACGGTGATCTTGTCATCGGTGTAAGGAACGACAGTGCCATTACGCTTGATCACACGCAGTTGGCCAGGCGCGGTGGCAGCCAGATCCGAATTCGAATCGGCGGCCTGCGGCAAGGTGCCCTGCGGGTTCTCGCGAGTTGTGTCGGTTTGCATGGGTGTCTCCACGTTCTCTATGTTTGTTTGGGCACCATCACGGTGCCCACCGTTCCGTCCTGAAGCACTACAACCGGCAGTTGCCGGGTAACGACTTCGGGACAGTTCAGGAAGGGGGCCTTGTGGGCGCCGCTTCCATGCCGAAGTCTTCGGTTCGCGCGATACGCGTGAAACCGCATTCCATTCGGGGAGCAGTTTCGGACTGCAACACCCGTACCGTTTACGCCGTGATCGGCTGAAAAACGGTAGCCATCCGCAGGCGCGGTTTGGGCTTCTGAAAATACGTTTGGTTCAACCCGACAATGGCAATAAAAAGCCTTGAATTCACTGTCTGGTTTGTGTTTGGTTTTTTGGCCTCAACCCCTACATGTAGGGTTTTTTCAAGCGCGGGCTACAAGATAATGCGTTTTGGGGGAGGATTGCAACGGACAGCCTGTGGATAACCCTGTGCGTAAATTGTGTGCGAAATGTCGAATTCACGTGTAGGCCGCGAACCTGCTGAGCTAGACCGTTTGTCACTGTTTTCCACCGCAAAAAAATGCTGCGGCGGAATTTTGAGGGCGCGAACCCTATCACAAAAATCCGCCTTGTCCGAACGCATTTACCGACTTGTGTTCTGGTTGTTCGCCGTTTATACAATCGGCCCATGCGCACGCATTCTTATCCTCCTTAAAGATGACAAAAAGACGGGAGGATCCTTCCTTTATAAGCAGCATCGGCAAGCAGAGGTCACCCGTGGAGCAAGAAGCCTGGCAGGTATTGATAGTCGAGGATGACCAGCGTCTGGCCGAACTGACCCGTGAATACCTGCAAGCCAACGGATTGCGCGTGGAGATCGAAGGCAACGGCGCGCTGGCGGCGGCGCGGATCATCAAGGATCAACCGGATCTGGTGATCCTCGACCTGATGCTCCCCGGCGAAGACGGCCTGAGCATCTGCCGAAAGGTGCGCGATCGTTACGACGGGCCGATCCTGATGCTCACCGCGCGCACCGATGACGCCGACCAGATCCTCGGCCTCGATCTTGGCGCCGACGACTACGTGTGCAAACCGGTGCGCCCGCGGCTGTTGCTGGCGCGCATCCAGGCGTTGCTGCGACGCAGTGACACACCGGAGCCGCCGGCGGGCAATCCGCGTCGGCTGCAATTCGGTCCATTAGTGGTGGACAACGCGTTGCGCGAAGCCTGGCTCAGTGACAGTGGCATCGAGCTGACCAGCGCCGAATTCGATCTGCTCTGGCTGCTGGTGTCCAACGCCGGGCGGATCCTGTCCCGGGAAGAAATTTTCACCGCACTGCGCGGCATCGGTTACGACGGCCAGGACCGCTCGATCGATGTGCGCATCTCGCGCATCCGCCCGAAGATCGGCGACGACCCCGATCACCCGCGCCTGATCAAGACCGTGCGCAGCAAAGGTTATCTGTTCGTGCCTGAAGCCTGCGCAGAACTGCCGCTGTGAATTCGATCTTCCTGCGCATCTATGGCGGCATGTGCGCGGCGCTGATTCTGGTGGCGGTGCTCGGCGTACTGGCGCTGCACCTGCTCAACCAGGTGCGCAGCGAGCAATACCGCGAGCGTCTGGCCCACGGCACGTTTTCGCTGATGGCCGACAACCTGCAACCGATGAATGAAACCGAGCGCCATCGCGCCTTGCTGGTGTGGGAGCGCCTGCTGGGGATTCCGCTGGCGCTGAAGACCTTTGCCCAGACCGATCTCGACCTGACCCAGCGCACCCGGGTGCAGCGGGGGCAGGCGCTGGTCGAACAGACTGGCCCGCACGCGGCCAAGGTCTATCGGTTGGTCAGCGACAAGGATCAACTGGTGCTGGTGGGCGAGGTGCAGCAGATCAGCGAGCAACTGGCCCGGGCGACCATTTACCTGTTGGCTGATGAGCTGGTGCGGGTGCCCGTGGGCGAGCAGCCCAAACGGCTGGCGCAATTGAAAGAAGACAAAGGCTTTGGCTTCGATTTGCGGCTGGTCACGGTCAGCGAAGCGGACATGGACGAGGACCAGAGCCGTCGGGTGTCCGAAGGCGATACGGTGATGGCGCTGGGCAAGGGGGGCGATTCGATCCGGGTGTTCGCCGGCATGGTCGGCACGCCGTGGGTGCTGGAAATCGGGCCGCTGTATCAGATGAACCCGTACCCGCCGGAATGGCTGGTTTTGATCGCTGCCCTCGGCCTGACCCTGATCGGCCTGATCGTCTATTTATTGGTGCGTCAGCTCGAACGGCGTTTGCGCGGGCTCGAAGCCGCCGCCACGCGCATCGCCAAAGGTAGTCTGGAAACCCGGGTGCCGGCCCGGGGTGCCGACTCGGTGGGCAAACTGGCGGCGGCGTTCAATGGTATGGCCGAGCACTTGCAGCAGTTGCTCGCCATTCAGCGTGAACTGGTGCGCGCGGTGTCCCACGAACTGCGCACACCGGTGGCGCGCCTGCGTTTCGGTCTGGAGATGATCGGCTCGGCCACCACCCCGCAGGCGCTGGAGAAATACCGCGAGGGCATGGACCACGACATCGAGGACCTCGACAAGCTCGTTGATGAAATGCTCACGTACGCCCGGTTGGAGCAGGGCTCGCCGGCGCTGACGTTCCAGCGCATCGATCTGGATGCGTTGGTCAATCAGGTGATCGAAGAGCTGGCGCCTCTGCGCGCCGAGGTCACGGTGCAACGCGGTCTGTGCCTGTCGGCGGCGGATTGCGATGACGCCTGGGTCGAGGCCGAGCCGCGTTACCTGCACCGCGCCTTGCAGAATCTGGTGAGCAACGCCATGCGCCATGCGCGCTCGAAGGTCACGGTCAGTTATCAGGTCGGGCAGATGCGCTGCCGGGTGGATGTCGAGGACGACGGCCCCGGTGTCCCGGAAACTGCCTGGGAGAAAATCTTCACGCCGTTCCTGCGTCTGGACGACAGCCGCACCCGGGCGTCCGGCGGACACGGGCTGGGCCTGTCGATCGTGCGGCGGATCATCCACTGGCACGATGGCCGGGCGCTGATCGGCAAGAGCAAGAGTCTGGGTGGAGCGTGTTTCAGCTTGAGCTGGCCGAGGAATCAGGAGCGGCGCTGAAACCGCTTACGCCTGGATGCTGACCAGACTTAGCAACTGCCCGTCCTGCACACCGAACTGAGCGTCCAGTTCCGTGCCGTTGCGCCATTCGCTGGACAGATCCGTCAGCAGCCGCAGCCGCACCTGACCCTGTTCATTCCACTCCAGCACCTCGGCGTGTTCGAAGTAGAAGCGCTGCTGCACGATCGGGTACAGCGCCTTGAACAGGCTTTCTTTCACCGAAAAGGTCAGGGTCACCCAGAGCGCGATCTGATCCCGGGAACCGGCGGCCATGCGCTGCATTTCCGGCGGGGTCAGGATCTCTCCGGCCAGTCGTTCGGCGCGTTCGGCGTTGAGCAGGTTTTCCAGGTCCATGCCCAGTCCGCGCCAGTGCTGTTTGTTGGCGACAATCGCCGCCGCACGGCCGGTGCTGTGGGTGATCGAGCCGCAGATGTGCGCCGGCCAAATGGGCGCGCGGTCCTCGCCGATCGCCGGCACGCTGCTTGAGCCTTCCAGCTGCTGCAACGCCGCCCGGGCGCAAATTCGCCCGGCAAGGAATTCCGCCTGCCGCTTGGCCACCGAACGCTGGATGCTCGGCGGCGGCTCGATGGCGCTGCGGCGAAAGTCATCACCGAGCAATTGCGACGGATCGAAATGGGTGCTCAGCAGCACAGTGTCGGGCAACACCGTCGGCAGCGGCCAATGGGCATCGAGCGGGGTGCAGCAGGCGGGGAGGAAAGGGCTGGCAGTCATGTCGGCATTTTGCCGGGTTGTCTTCGGGCTGGATAGTGCAGAGGAAGTGATCGTTCCCACGCAGAGCGCAGGAACGATCGGTTAACCGGAATCAGCCAAAGATCTTCTTGAAGAACGCTTGCATGTCCGCCCAGGACTTTTCATCGGCGGCCTTGTTGTAGCCGATATCCGGGCCACCGTGATCGCCGTGGCTCAGGCGATCCGCGTCAGGATTGCTGAACCCGTGCTTGGCACCGTCGAGGCTGACGAATTGATAGTCGGCACCGGCCTTGTCCATTTCCGACTTGAACGCCGCGACGTTGTCCGGGGTGACCATGCTGTCCAGCGCGCCGTGTTCGACGAGGACTTTCGCCTTCACGCTGCCCGGCGTAGCCGGCGTCTTGGTCGCCAGCGCACCGTGGAAGCTCACCACACCGGCCAGCGGCACACCCTGACGCGCCGCATTCAGCACCACGCCACCGCCGAAGCAGTAACCGATGGCGGCGATTTTATCCTTGTCGGTCTGCGGCTGTTTCTTCAACAGATCCAGCCCGGCCTGAAAACGCTTGCTGGCCGCATCGGCGTTTTGCGTGGCCGCCTGCATGAACGCCATCGCGTCTTTCGGGTGCTCGGTGTTCTTGCCTTCACCGTACATGTCGATCGCCAGCGCGCTGTAACCGAGCCCGGCGAGATCCCGGGCGCGGCGCTTGGCGTAGTCGTTCAGTCCCCACCATTCATGCACCACCACCACGCCGGGGCGCGGGCCCTTGATCGCATCGTCGTAGGCGTAGTAACCGATCAGCTTTGTGCCGTCGGCACTCTGATAGGGGATTTCCTCGGTCTTGATCGCAGCCTGGCTGAGGGCGCTGAAGACAAGGAGGGCGAGGGTTAGAAGCAGGCGCATGATCGGGTCTCCTGACAATAAAGGGTCAAAACAGCCTAGTTCATTTCATTCAGGCGAGGTTCAGAGAGCGTTCAGGGGCGGTACAGGGGAGGGTCAGTAACCTTGCGCCATACCCGAAGAGCACAACTGAGGAACACTCAATGACTCGTTTGAACAAACTGCTGCTGGCTTTCACCGTCATGAGCGCAAGCATCGCCGCCCATGCCGACACCACCACCAACTTCGCCGGCCTGACCTTCGGCCAGACCAGCGACAAGATCAAGAAATCCAACGCCCTGAACGACAACCTCGGCCACCCAGATGCCACCGCGGCCATCGACGGCAACAACACCTACGGCCTGCGCCTGGGTCAGCAAAACAGCCAGGGTCGCTACTACGCCACCTACGACAACGTGTCCGGCTCGCACAATGGCATTAAACTGCGCCAGGAAAACCTGCTGGGCAGCTACGATCTGTTCTACCCGGTGGGTAGCAGCACCAAGCTGTTCGGCGGTGCCACGGCCGGTCTGACCAAGCTGACCCAGGATTCGCCGAGCTACAGCCGCGACAGCGACATCGGTTACGCCGTCGGCGGTCAGTTCGGTGTGCTGCAGCAAGTCTCGCAGAACACCTCGGTCGAACTCGGTTACCGTTACCTGCGCAGCAACGCCAGCACCGAGATGAAAGAGAGCGGCGGCAGCAAGCAAGGCTCGCTGGATTTGACCAGCAGCGCCCAGACTTACCTGTCGGCCAACTACGCTTTCTAAAGCGCGGTTCGCTCTAGACCCTGTGGGAGCGAGCTTGCTCGCGAAAGCGGTCTGTCAGTCGACAACAATGTTGGCTGATAAATCGCCTTCGCGAGCAAGCTCGCTCCCACAGGTATGCTGTTGGAGATTCTGATTTACCCGGGAGAGCGTCATGAAACTGTTGGTCGTCGAAGATGAAGCGCTGTTGCGCCATCACCTGCAAACCCGCCTGACGGAGAGCGGTCACGTGGTCGAGTCCGTGGCCAACGCCGAAGAGGCGTTGTACCAGACCGGGCAATTCAACTTTGACCTGGCGGTGATCGACCTCGGCCTGCCGGGCATGGGCGGGCTCGACCTGATCCGCCAGTTGCGCTCGGGCGGCAAGACCTTTCCGATCCTGATCCTCACCGCGCGCGGCAACTGGCAGGACAAGGTCGAAGGCCTGGCCGCCGGCGCCGATGATTACGTGGTCAAGCCATTCCAGTTCGAAGAACTTGAGGCGCGGCTCAATGCGTTGCTGCGTCGCTCCAGCGGTTTCACCCAGTCGACCATCGTCGCCGGCCCGCTGTTGCTGGACCTCAATCGCAAGCAGGCGACCCTCGACGAGCAACCGCTGGCGCTGACTGCCTACGAGTACCGGATCCTCGAATACCTCATGCGCCATCACCAGCAAGTGGTGCCCAAGGATCGGCTGATGGAGCAGTTGTACCCGGATGACGACGAGCGCGATCCAAACGTGATCGAAGTGCTGGTCGGCCGTCTGCGCCGCAAGCTCGAAGGCCCGGCCGGGTTCAAGCCGATCGACACCGTGCGCGGCCTCGGCTACCTGTTCAATGAGCGCTGCACTTGATCCGTTCCCTTCGCGTCCGGCTGATGCTCGCCGCCACCACCCTGGCGGTGTTGTTCATGCTCGCGTTGCTCCCGGCGATGCAGGGCGCGTTCAGCCTGGCGCTGCAGGACTCGATCGAGCAGCGGCTGGCGTCCGATGTCACCACGCTGATCTCTGCCGCGCGGGTTGAAAACAACCGCTTGATGATGCCGGCACAGTTGCCCGACGAGCGCTTCAACCTCACGGACAATCGCCTGCTCGGCTACATCTATGACCGCGAAGGGCATCTGGTCTGGCGCTCGAAGGGCACCCAGGAAGAAAAGATCAACTACACGCCGCGCTACGACGGCCTCGGCAACGAGTTCGCGCGAATCCGTGAGGCCAACGGTCAAGAATTCTTCGTCTACGACGTCGAAGTCAAACTGCTTGGCGGCAAAAGTGCAGCCTTCAGTATCGTGGCCCTGCAACCGGTTCGCGAATACGAAACGACCCTCGAAGGCCTGCGGGAAAATCTCTACCTCGGTTTCGGCGCGGCGCTGCTGGTGCTGCTCGCACTACTGTGGATCGGCCTGACCTGGGGCCTGAAAGCCTTGCGCCGGCTCAGTCAGGAACTCGACGAAATCGAAGGCGGAACCCTCGAAAGCCTCAGCGAACAACACCCGCGCGAACTGCTGCGCCTGACCGGTTCCCTCAACCGCCTGCTGCACAGCGAACGCCAGCAGCGCAGCCGTTACCGCGATTCCCTCGACGATCTGGCCCACAGCCTGAAAACCCCGCTGGCGGTGTTGCAAGGCGTCAGCGAAGACATGGCCCAGCGCCCCGAAGACCGCGATCAGGCCTGGGTGCTGCAAACCCAGATCGAACGCATGAGCCAGCAGATCGGCTACCAGTTGCAACGCGCCAGCCTGCGCAAAAGCGGTCTGGTGCGCCATCAGGTGCGCCTGCGCCCGGTGCTGCAAAGCCTGTGCGACACGCTGGACAAGGTCTACCGCGACAAACACGTGCGCGTCGCCTTCGATCTGCCGGAGCACTGTTACGTGCCGATCGAGCAGGGCGCCTTGCTGGAAATGATGGGCAACCTGCTGGAAAACGCCTATCGCCTGTGCCTGGGCGAAGTGCGCATCAGCGTGCGCGAAGGCCTGGACGGAATTGAACTGTGCATCGAAGACGACGGCCCCGGCGTGCCACCGGATCAGCGTGCACGGATTCTCGAACGCGGCGAACGCCTGGACCGCCAGCACCCGGGGCAGGGGATCGGGCTGGCAGTGGTCAAGGACATCATCGAGAGCTACAGCGCCAAGCTGACCCTGGGGGATTCGCCGATGGGCGGGGCGGCGTTCAGGATTCATTTTCCGGCGGTGTGACGGCCTACTGCTCCTGCGCCCGATAAGCCCCCGGCGTCAGCCCCGTCCACTTCTTGAACGCCCGATGAAACGCCGACGGCTCGGAGAACCCGAGCTGTTCGGCGATCTGTTGCAACGACAGATCCGCCCGCCCCAGGTGATAAATCGCGATGTCCCGCCGCAACTGATCCTTCAATTCCTGAAAACTGGTGCCTTCCTCGCGCAGATGCCGGCGCAGGGTTTGCGGGCTGATGTGCAGGTGCGCGGCCACCGCTTCGAGGTCCGGCCAGCGTGCGCTGTCGTGGCTGAGCAAGCGGCGCAGCCGGCTGCTCAGGCTGTTGCCGTCGTCCGGGCGGGACAGCAGGTCGGCGGGGGAGCGTTCGAGGAAATGCTTGAGGGTGCGTTCGTCCTGCAACAGCGGCATGTGCAGATAGCGACTGTGAAACACCAGGCTGCTTTGCGTTGCCGAGAACTCCAGCGGGCAGGAAAACAGCAGATCGTATTCCGCACCGTGCGCCGGTTTCGGGTAGCTGAAGCTCGCCTGTTCCAGACGAATCCGCTGGCCGATCAGCCAGCTGCCGAGGCGATGCCAGATCACCAGCAGGCTCTCGCTGAGAAAGTGATCCGGGTCCCACAATTGCGCATCGTCGAGGCTCAGGCGTACCCATTCGTCTTCATGGGTCAGGGTCAGGCGCGGGGCTTCGGGGAATAGGCTATAAAACAATAAGCCGCGTTGCAGAGCCTTCTCCAGGCTGCGGCAATGGATGATGGCGTGGCACATCATGGCGAAGCTGCCGGGTTTGCTCGGTGCATTGCCGAAGCCCAGGTATTCGTCGTCCAGGGCCAGCCACAGGTTCTGGATCAGTTGGGTGAATTGCTCCGGGGCGATCCGCGCGCGCGGCTCGTCGAGCAGTTCGGGGCTGATGCCCAGTTGCTGCAGCAGGTCCGAATAGTCGTAACCCGAGCGCCGCGCGCCACCGAGGGCGGCACGGGCAAAGTGACTGGCGATGGTGCGTTCGCGCATGAGCGGCAGATCCTTCCTCTGGCGACCGATGGTAGCGGCTGCCTTTGATCGGTAACAAGGCGGATTTCCGCCAAATTGTAGGACGAGGTCGGGCGAGTTGGCGGAAATCCGCCACACTTGAGTAACCGAACGGTGACACAGAAAAACCCGTATCCCCTGATATCAAAAGGCTTGCAGCGATTTGCACCAAAGTGGCACGACGTTTGCGATAAGAGCGACAGAAGCGTGCGCCGAGCCGGTCCGGAAAAGCGCCGTTCGACACAACAAATCCCTCCAGTGCAGGAGGGTTCGCAATTCAAGTGTCGCGTTCAACAGATGGATGTTGCCACGCGGGACTCTTGAGGAACTTTGCAATGACGACTCGTCAGCCACTGTACAAATCCCTGTATTTCCAGGTGATCGTCGCAATCTGTATCGGTATTGCGCTCGGCCACTACTACCCGCAGTTCGGCGTGGCCGTAAAGCCGCTGGGTGACGGGTTCATCAAACTGATCAAAATGATCATCGCCCCGATCATCTTCTGCACCGTGGTCAGCGGCATCGCCGGCATGCAGAACATGAAATCGGTCGGCAAGACCGGCGGTTACGCACTCCTGTACTTCGAAATCGTTTCGACCATCGCCCTGCTGGTCGGCCTGATCGTGGTCAACATCGTGCAACCGGGCAACGGCATGCACATCGACGTCAGCACCCTCGACGCCTCGAAAGTCGCGACCTACGTTGCCCAAGGCGCAGACCAGAGCGTTGTCGGCTTCCTGCTCAACGTGATCCCGACCACCATCGTCGGCGCGTTCGCCACCGGTGACATCCTGCAAGTGCTGATGTTCTCGGTGATCTTCGGTTTCGCCCTGCACCGCCTGGGTGCCTACGGCAAGCCGATCCTGGACTTCATCGATCGCTTCGCCCACGTGATGTTCAACATCATCAACATGATCATGAAGCTCGCGCCAATCGGTGCCTTCGGTGCGATGGCGTTCACCATCGGTGCCTACGGTGTCGGCTCGCTGGTGCAGCTGGGTCAACTGATGATCTGCTTCTACATCACCTGCCTTGCGTTCATCCTGATCGTGCTCGGCGGTATCGCCCGCATGCATGGCTTCAGCGTGCTGAAGATGATCCGCTACATCCGTGAAGAACTGCTGATCGTGCTGGGTACTTCCTCCTCGGAATCGGTACTGCCACGCATGCTGATCAAGATGGAGCGTCTGGGCGCGAAGAAATCGGTAGTAGGTCTGGTGATCCCGACCGGCTACTCGTTCAACCTCGACGGTACCGCGATCTACCTGACCATGGCGGCCGTGTTCATCGCTCAGGCGACCGACACCCACATGGACATCACTCACCAGATCACCCTGCTGGTGGTGTTGCTGTTGTCCTCCAAAGGCGCAGCCGGTGTGACCGGTTCGGGCTTCATCGTACTGGCGGCCACCCTGTCGGCCGTAGGTCACCTGCCGGTGGCCGGTCTGGCGCTGATCCTGGGTATCGACCGCTTCATGTCCGAAGCCCGTGCCCTGACCAACCTGGTCGGCAACGCCGTTGCCACCATCGTTGTGGCCAAGTGGGTCAAGGAACTGGACACCGACGTACTGGACGCCGAGCTGGCCTCGGGCGGTCGTGGTATCGCCGATACCCGTCCTGAAGATGACCTGGGCGTGGCCGAAGGCCCGACCCCGAGCAATGTGAAGTAAGCATCGCTTGAATGGAAAAACCCGCTTCGGCGGGTTTTTTCTTGTCTGCTGTTTGAGCACAACGGTCAGCGCAACTGATGGATCCGGTAATTGCCCCATCGCCGATGGCTGCCTAGGCTGCATGCATCGTTGATGGAGATCGCCCATGTCTGCACCGCTGGCCTCACTGAAGATTCTGGATTTCTCGACCCTGCTGCCGGGGCCGTTCGCCTCGCTGCTGCTGGCGGACATGGGCGCCGAGGTGCTGCGCATCGAGTCGCCGACCCGCCTCGACCTCGTGCGGGTGTTGCCGCCTCACGATCAGGGTGTTTCTGCCAGTCATGCCTATCTGAACCGCAACAAGCGCAGCCTGGCGCTGGACCTAAAGCAGCCCGAGGCGCTGGAGTTGGTGAAGCAGTTGCTGGCGGATTACGACATCGTGCTGGAGCAGTTCCGCCCCGGTGTGATGGAGCGGCTGGGGCTGGGTTACGAGGCGCTGAAGACGATCAATCCGAAGCTGATTTATGTATCGATCACAGGTTACGGCCAGACCGGACCGTACAAGGATCGCGCCGGCCACGACATCAATTATCTGGCGCTGGCCGGGCTCTCCAGTTACACCGGGCGCGCCGACAACGGGCCGCTGCCGCTGGGCATGCAGGTGGCGGATGTCGCCGGCGGTTCGCTGCACGGGGTGATCGGTTTGTTGGCGGCGGTGATTTCCCGCCAGCAAACCGGGCAGGGCACGCATCTGGACGTGAGCATGACCGATTGCGCGTTCAGCCTGAACGCCATGGCCGGCGCCGGGTATCTGGCCTGTGGCGAGGAGCCGGGCTGGGAAGACCAGATGCTCAATGGCGGCAGCTTCTACGATTACTACCGTTCCCGCGACGGGCGCTGGATGTCGGTGGGCAGTCTGGAGCCGGCCTTCATGCAGCAACTGTGTGCGGCGCTGGGCCGGCCGGAACTGGCGGCGCAGGGCTTGTCGCCCAAACCCGAGCAACAGCGGGCGCTCAAGGACGCCTTGAAGGTCGAGTTCGAGAAGCATGATTTTGCCGAATTGTGCGAGCTGTTCGCCGGGATCGATGCCTGTGTAGAACCGGTGTTGAGCCTGGGCGAGGCGGTGCAGCATCCGCAATTGCAGGCGCGGGAACTGGTGATGCAGGTACCGCGTGGGGATGGTTCGGTGCAGGCGCAGATGGCGTGCCCGCTGAAGTTCTCCGAGGCATTGCCGGCGCCGCGACATGTCGGGGCGGCGCTGGGGCAGCATACGGATCAGGTGTTGGCGGAGTTGGGTTTAAGTCCTGAGCGGATTGCCGAGCTGCGCCGAGCCAAGGTGATTCTCTAGTGCCTGTTGCGGCCTCATCGCGAGCAAGCTCGCTCCCACAGGTTATGTGTCGTACACAGAGGCTTTGAACTCACGGGGCACTGTGGGAGCGGGCTTGCCCGCGAAGAGGCCCGGCCAGACAACACAAAATCCAGGCTATTCGACCCGCATCTCGCCACTGAACACCAGCGTGTTGCGGCATCGGCGGCACAGATAGCGCCGTCCCTGCCGCACCAGGCTATGGCGCTGCGCCGAAAACGGAAAATCGCTATCGGCACACGGGCATTTGTAGATATAGCGGGTCACGCTGCGGCGTTTGATTTCATAGGTATGGCAACGATCCGGCGGCAATTCGTAAACGCCGCGCATGATCAGTTGCCACTCCTCGCCGTGGGGCTGGATGCGGTCGCCGAACAGCTGATGGGCGATCAGGTGCGCGACTTCGTGGGCCACGGTCTGCTTGAGGAAGTGTTCGGTGTTTTCCCGGTACAGCTGCGGATTGAAGCGCAGCAGGTTTTCGTGCAGATGCGCGACCCCGGCTTTTTGCCCGCGCAGCTTGAGGCTCACCACGGGGCGTTTGAAGGGACGTTTGAAAAAGGATTCAGCGAGTTGGAAACAGTCTTCGACGCGGGTATTGAGTTGCTCGGGCATGCTTGATGGATCTCCAGAGGCGTCGAGTATGCCGCAACCCCGCAGCGTTGCGAATCGTCGAGCTGCCGAATGGTCGTCGCTCTTTTTCAACCGGCACGAGAAGGCCGCCTTGCGGCGGCCTGTGTTGGCGGATCTTGTTCTTCTCGGCGTTGCAGCCAGCTGATTCGTGGCTCTCTAATTTGTGGCTCTCTAATTGGTGTAGACGGGCCCCACGCCCAGTCCCCAGACAATCACGGTAAACGCCATGATGGCGACCAGCACCACCAGACCCACCGCCAGCACCGAGCTTGAAAACAGGAAACCCTCGTCGGACGGAATGTTCATGAAGGTCGGCAGCCCCACATACAACAGGTACACCGTGTAGCAGATGGCCGCCGTGCCGACGATCATCCCCAGCCACATGTGCGGATAGAGCGCTGCCAGCCCGCCGACGAACAACGGTGTCGCGGTGTAGGTGGCAAATGCCACGCAACGGGCCAGGCTCGGGTTGGCGTCATAGGTGCGGGCCATCCAGTGCACGAAGGCACCCATGACCGCGACTCCGCCGAGCATTGCCAGATAAGACATGATCGTCATCCACAACGCGCTTTCGACGGTGAGCATCACCGGTGCGCGGTTGCCGATCACCCAGCCGACCTGAGTCGTGCCGATAAATGCCGAAACAGCGGGGATCGCCGCCAGAATCAGCGTGTGCGTCAGGTACATGTGGCTGATGCTTTCTTCCTGGTCGCCACGGATTTCCTTCCATTCCTGATCGGGGTGGGTAAAAAGTCCCACTACGTGATGGATCATGCCAGTCACTCCTCTCGTTATTGCCATCGCCCCCCAGCGGAGCGCCTACGGGCCAATGCGGCCGAGCAAATACAGGTCTTCAGATTGTGTGCGACCTTATGTCGCAGTATAGAAAGGTCTTAACCGCACAGGTGATAGGGGCTTAGAGCAAATCGCGCTGTAAAACCTCGGGGTAATCGCGTCGGGGTCTGTGCAAACGGGCATTTGAGGGGGCGACAACCTGTGGCCACAACCCCGGTGTTTTTGCGTAAAATGCCCGCCTTTCGTCACACCTCACGGATTTCGCGTCATGGGCACTCTTACGGTCAACCAGAACAAACTGCAAAAGCGCCTGCGCCGCCTGGCCGGCGAAGCCGTCACCGACTTCAACATGATCGAAGACGGCGACAAGGTCATGGTCTGCCTGTCCGGGGGCAAGGACAGCTACACCATGCTCGACGTGCTGATGCACCTGCAGAAGGTTGCACCGATCAAGTTCGAGATCGTCGCCGTGAACATGGATCAGAAACAACCGGGCTTCCCCGAGCACGTGCTGCCGGCCTACCTGAAAGAGCTGGGCATCGAGTACCACATCGTCGAGAAAGACACCTACTCGGTGGTCAAGGAACTGATCCCGGAAGGCAAGACCACCTGCTCGCTGTGCTCGCGCCTGCGTCGCGGCACGCTGTACACCTTCGCCGACGAAATTGGCGCGACCAAAATGGCCCTCGGTCATCACCGCGACGACATCGTCGAGACGTTCTTCCTCAACATGTTCTTCAACGGCAGCCTCAAGGCCATGCCGCCGAAGCTGCGCGCCGACGACGGGCGCAACGTGGTGATCCGTCCGCTGGCCTACTGCAACGAGAAAGACATCCAGGCCTACTCGGACTTCAAGCAATTCCCGATCATCCCGTGCAACCTCTGCGGTTCCCAGGAAAACCTGCAGCGTCAGGTGGTCAAGGAAATGCTGCTGGACTGGGAGCGCAAGACCCCGGGCCGCACCGAAAGCATCTTCCGCAGCTTGCAGAACGTGATCCCGTCGCAGCTGGCTGACCGTAACCTGTTTGATTTCACCAGCCTGAAGATCGACGAGACGGCGGCTTCGCGTTTCGTCAATGTGGTGAACCTGTAAGCGATTCGATCGCTTGAAAAAAACGGCGCTCGCGGGCGCCGTTTTCAATTCGTTTTTTTAGGAGAGGGCATGCGCGACTACAAGTGGCTGCACGAATACTGTCTGAACCGCTTCGGTTCGGCGGCTGAACTGGAAGCCCATCTGCCCGTTCCCAAGACCCCGGCGCAACTGCGCAAGATCAGCGACGACCGTTACCTCTCGACCATGGCCCTGCGGGTGTTTCGCGCCGGGCTAAAGCACAGTCTGGTGGATGCCAAGTGGCCGGCCTTCGAGGAAGTGTTCTTCAAGTTCGACCCGGAAAAGGTCGTGCTCATGAGCGCCGAACACCTTGAGCGGCTGATGCAGGATGCGCGGATCATCCGTCACCTGGGCAAGCTCAAGAGTGTGCCGCGCAATGCGCAGTTCATTCTGGACGTCGAGAAAGAGAAGGGCAGCTTCGGTGCGTTGCTCGCCGACTGGCCGGTGACCGACATCGTCGGCCTGTGGACGTATCTGAAAAAGCACGGTCATCAATTGGGCGGGTTGTCCGCACCACGGTTTTTGCGGATGGTCGGCAAGGACACCTTCGTGCCGAGCTACGATGTGGTCGCGGCGCTGAATGCACAGAAGATCGTCGACAAGGTGCCGAGCAGTCTGCGGGATCTGGTGACGGTGCAGAACGCGTTCAACCAGTGGCATGAAGAGAGTGGCGGACGGCCGATGAGCCAGATATCGATGATGCTGGCCTACACCGTCAACCATTGAGCTCAGAGCGATCGTTCCCACGTCGAGGCGTCGAACCGTCCGCGTGGGAATGCCGCCCGGGACGCTCTGCGTCCCTGAGACGCGGAGCGTCTCTTGATGCATTCCCACGCGGAGCGTGGGAACGATCTTGGAGTTGGAGCACAGTCAGGCGACGGAGACTTCGCCTTCGCCCGCCAGTCTGCGATTCAGCTGATACCGCCACCGCACATACAACAGCGCCGAGCAGAACACCGCCAGACTGGCGATCATCTCCAGCACACCAAACAGCTGCCGGCTCGGGTCATACGCGGCCAGTGCGCCCTTGATGAAATACAGATTCACCACAAAGCACATCCACGAATGCCCGCGTGCGCTGCCCATGATCATGCCCGGTGCGAGCACGATCCACGGGATCAGCTCGATCAGCAGAATCACCCACGGCCGTGCGCCGTGCAGGTCGGCGAACACCAGGTAATAAGCGGCGAGCAGTCCGGCCAGGCCGAAAAAGCACAGCAGACTGATCACCCGCATCGCCCGCACCCGTGGCTCCAGCCACTCGACGGCGGGCAGGACTTTCGGCTTTCTGGCCATCTCAGTTCCCCAGTTTCTGGGCCGTCTTGGCCAGACGTGCGCCGAGGGCGCGGCACAGCGCCACTTCGTGCTGATCGAGACCGCTTTTACCGTCGGCCCCGGCGTGATGGCTGGCGCCGTACGGTGTGCCGCCGCCCTGGGTTTCCAGCAGCGCCGACTCGCTGTAAGGCAGGCCGGTAATCAGCATGCCGTGGTGCAGCAGCGGCAGCATCATCGACAGCAGGGTGGTTTCCTGACCGCCATGCAGGCTGGCGGTGGAGGTGAACACGCCAGCCGGTTTGCCGACCAGCGCGCCGGTCAGCCACAGGTTGCTGGTGCCGTCGAGGAAGTACTTGAGCGGCGCGGCCATGTTGCCGAAACGGGTCGGGCTGCCGAGGGCCAGGCCGGCGCAGTTCTTCAGGTCATCCAACGTGGCGTACAGCGCGCCTTCATCCGGAATGTCCGGTGCCACGGCTTCGCACTCGGTGGAGATCGCCGGCACGGTGCGCAGTCGCGCTTCGAGGCCGGCCTGCTCGACGCCACGGGCAATCTGCCGGGCCATCTCGTTGGTCGAACCGCTGCGGCTGTAATACAGAACCAGAATGTACGGCGCACTCACGGCAGCAGCTCCAGGATCTGCTCCGGTGGACGGCCGATGACGGCTTTGTCGCCGGCTTCGAGAATCGGTCGCTCCATCAGCTTTGGATGCGCCGCGATCGCTTCAATCAATTGTTTCTCGGTGAGACTGGTATCGGCCAGGTTCAGGGTCTTGTACTCGTCTTCGCCGGTGCGCAGCAGTTGCCGTGCGCTGATGCCCAGCTTGCCGAGCAAGGCCTTGATCTGCGCGGCGTCCAGCGGGGTTTCGAGGTAGCGCACCACGTTTGGTGTCAGGCCACGGGCTTCGAGCAGTTCGAGCGCACCGCGGGATTTCGAGCAGCGCGGGTTGTGATAAAGCGTCAGATCGGTCATGGGCGGGTCGCTTCTTGCGTAGAGTGGCGGCTATTCTAACTGTGCAGCGCGCAATCCAGAACCTTGGGAGGCGATGGGTCGCAGGCGCATTCAATTTTTCACAAGGAACACGACATGACACGGGCACTGGCAGCGGCATTGACGATCATCGGGGCGTTGATGCTGGGGGGCTGCGGTAACGACTACGGCATCGACCAGAACGGGCAGAAAGTGGCGTCCGAGCGTCTCGACAAACAATGGGTCGTGCTCAACTACTGGGCCGAATGGTGCGGCCCGTGCCGCACGGAAATCCCGGAACTCAATCATCTGGCCGACGAGCTCAAGGGCAAAAAGATCGGCGTGTTCGGGGTCAATTTCGACAACGTGCAGGGTGAAGAGCTGAAGAGCGCCAGCGAAAAACTGGGCATCAAGTTCACCGTGCTGGCGCAGGATCCGTCGGAACTGTTCGAACTGCCGCGCAGTGAAGCCTTGCCGGTGACTTACATCATCGACAACAAGGGCAAGGTGCGGGAACAGTTGATGGGCGAGCAGACGGCGGCGGGGGTGATGGCGAAGCTTGAGGCGTTGCAGGCGACCAACTGATTCGCCTTGGCTGATCATTCCCACGCGGGAGCGCGGGAATGATCGAGGGGCGATCTAGAGGATCAGCCTTCTTCCAGCCACCAGCGCAACGGCTTGCCTTCAGCCGGCCAGAAGCGCATCTGCTCGATCGGCGAGATGTCCCAGCGTTCCACGTGTTCCAGGGCCTGGAGGAAGCGTTGCTCCTGCTCCATCAGCGCTGGTGCGCAGAGCTTGCGGGTCTTGCCGATCTTGCCGAAGCTCAGCTTGTCGCCTTCCAGGGTGTACGGCGCGAACCAATGGTTGCAGCCGCCATTGCCATACGCCCGGCCATCATCGCCCAGGGTCACGGTCAGGTGGCTGTAGTCCATCAGCGGACGCTCGCCGATCCATTCCAAAATGTAGCTGCGGTTCTGTTGCAGTTGCACAGGCTCCGCGGCGCAACCCATCAGGCCGGCGCCGACAGCGGCGGTCAGGGCCAGGTGTTTCATCACGCCGGCTCCTGGCATTTCGGGCACAGGTGCTTGTCGCCGACGGCTTTCCAGCCCAGCTCCGCAATACGTGCGGTGGCGGCCGGTTTTTCCGCAGGCTTGCCCAGCTTGGCGTCCACGGCGAATTCGAAGCTCAGCTCCTTGGCGCAGCTGTCGCAGTTGACCTGCCAGGTGTGGATCGCCAGTTCACCGAACACCGGGCCGGTGGTCATGGCAGTCCATTGACCCGGCGGGTTGATCAGGTGGCGGACGGTGTCGACGGTCAGGCGCATGGACAAGTCCTTGCTGCCTTTGAGGGTCACGACCAGTACGTCGCCGATGCGGATCGAGCCACCGTTGCCGGTGACCTGATAACGGCCCGGAACCAGGGCGCGGCATTCGGTGAGGGTGTGTTGCGGGTTCATCAGGGTGTAGCGGAAATCGTGTTCGACCATGGGTCCTCCAAATATGCGCGACATGCTAGCACGGGCTTGATTGCAGAATGATGCGCGCGTGCGACCTTCGATCCGGTTCAAATCGACACCACAGTCGTGGCAAACTGCCGCCTTCATTTTCAAGGAACGGAACATGGCGCTGATCGAATGTTATGAATGCAAGCGGAGCATCAGCTCAGAAGCCACGGCGTGCATTCATTGCGGTGCTCCGCTGGCCGATGCACAGGCTCCTCAAGCCGAAAAAGGCGCGTCGACGATTTCCTTTGGCAGCCTGCCGCGTAACAAGGCCGTGCCCGAGGCCTTCGTTCCGCCGCCGGCTCCCGAGCGGCCGAAGATCATGCCGGCCGCTGCGGGGCGCCGCCGTCGTTCGCAGCCTGCCGAGCCGGTGTTGAACCCGGACGGTTCGCGCCCGGTGGAAGGCTGGCTGAAGATCATGGCGTTTCTGATGCCGCTGGTGTTTGTCTGGTTCCTGCTGCGCAGCGGCCACTCCTTCAAGCAACGTTTGCTGGGGTTCGGCTGGCTGGCGCTGTTGATCCTGTGCGTGGCGATTACCCCGACGCCGCCCCCGGTCTGAGTCCGATCGCTCAGCCTTCGACCTGGTTCTGCGGCATACCTGCCGCCCAGGTCGCGATGTTGTGCAAGGTGGTCGCGGCAATCGCGCCCAGCGCCTCATGGGTCAGGAATGCCTGATGCGCGGTGACGATCACATTCGGGAACGTCAGCAGCCGCGCCAGCACGTCGTCCTGTAGCGGCAGGTCGGAGCGGTCCTCGAAAAACAGCTGCGCCTCCTCTTCATACACATCCAGTCCCAGATAACCGAGTTGGCCGTCCTTCAGGGCGTCGATCAGCGCCGGCGTGTCCACCAGACCGCCGCGCCCGGTGTTGATCAGCATCGCCCCCGGTTGCATGTGCGCCAGCGAATCGCGGTTGATCAGGTGTTTGCTCTGTTCGTTGAGCGGGCAGTGCAGGCTGATGATCCGTGCTTGCGTCAGCAGGTCCGGCAGGCTCAGGTAGCGCGCGCCTAACGCTTCGACGGCAGGGTTCGGATAAGGGTCGTAGGCCAGCAGTTCGCAGCCGAAGCCATGCATGATTTTCGCGAAGGTCGCGCCGATCTGCCCGGTGCCGACGATGCCGACCGTTTTGCCCACCAGATCGAAGCCGGTGAGCCCGTGCAGGCTGAAATCGCCTTCGCGGGTGCGGTTGTAGGCGCGATGCAAGCGGCGGTTGAGGGCGAGGATCAACGCCACCGCATGCTCGGCCACCGCGTGGGGCGAGTAGGCCGGTACGCGCACGACGGCCAGCCCAAGACGCTTGGCGACGGCCAGGTCCACATGGTTGTAGCCGGCCGAACGCAAGGCGATCAGGCGTGTGCCGCCCGCAGCCAGACGCTCCAGCACCGGGGCGCTCAGGTCATCGTTGATGAACGCGCAGACCACTTCGTGATGTTCGGCCAGCGCTGCGGTATCGAGGCTGAGCCGGGCTGACTGGAAGTGCAGTTCGATCCCGTCCGGGCAGTCGGCGGCGAGGAAGCTGTCGCGGTCGTAGGTCTGGCTGCTGAAAACGATCGTGCGCATGAAATCCTCCTGGAGCATCGACGCGGGCGCAAATCACCCGCGACAACTTTAGCTGCGTCGGCGTTGACCGGCATTGCCGTGGATCAGGCGCTGATCTTCGCCTGGGCCGCCAGACGATTGATCGCCCGTTCCAGCTCGTCCAGAGCGGTCGAGGCCTTGGGGTCCTGCTGCTTGAGCAGGGTTTCGCTGCGCTGGCAGGCGGCGCGCAATTGCGGCACACCGCAGTAACGGGTGGCGCCGTGCAGACGATGCACCCGTTCGAGCAGACTGTTCTGATCCTGATTGTCGCGGGCGGTGCGAATGGCTTCGCGGTCGGCCTCGAGGGAGGCCAGCAGCATCGCCAGCATGTCCGCCGCCAGATCCGCCTTGCCGGCAGCCAGGCGCAGACCTTCTTCGTGATCGAGAATCGGCAGTTCCTGATTGCCCAGCAGACTTTCGCCGCCACGGTCCGGCGCCTGATTGCGCAACGCCAGGCCGGTCCACTTCAGCACCACCTGCGCCAGTTGCCGCTCGCTGATCGGTTTGGTCAGGTAGTCGTCCATGCCGCTTTGCAGCAGCGCGCGTTTTTCATTGGCCATGGCGTGTGCGGTGAGGGCAACAATCGGCAGCGGCGTGCAATGCCGCTCGCTTTCCCACTGGCGAATGGTTTCGGTGCTCTGGCGTCCGTCCATGCCGGGCATCTGCACGTCCATCAGCACCAGATCGAAGGTTTCGTTCTGCACCGCCTTTACCGCGGCATAACCGCTTTCCACGGCCAGCACCTTGGCGCCCATGTCTTCGAGCAGCGTCTGCACCAGTAACAGGTTGGCCGGGTTGTCGTCGACGCACAGCACTTTCGGCGCGCGGCTCGACAACGGTTCGCCCGGTTCGCTGCGCGGCTGGCGCGGGTTGACCATGTCCGACAAGGCCCGGCGCAGTTTGCGGGTGCAGGCCGGTTTCGATTGCAGCTGACTGTGAGGGTTGGGCACCGAAAGGTGATACAGCGTCAGCTCGGTGGTCGGGCACAACACCAGCACCCGGCAACCGAGGTGCTCAAGGTCCCAGATGTGCTGGTTGAGGCGTTCCGGCGGCATGTCGTTGCTGGTGATGCCGAGCACGGCCAGATCGATGGCCTGATCGGTTTGATGAGCGCCGGTAACGCCATTGGTCAGGCTTTCCAGGGTATTGAACGGCGTGACATCGAGGCCGCAATCCTCCAGTTGATGCTGCAGGGCCTGACGCGCCAGTTCGTGATTTTCCAGCACCGCCACCCGGCGTCCGAGCAATGGCGCGGAAGGCAGGTCTTCGGCGTCGTCGCGGGTCTTGGGCAGGTTCAGGCTGATCCAGAATTCCGAGCCTTCGCCCGGCGTGCTGTCGACGCCGATTTCTCCGCCCATCTGTTCGATCAGGCGTTTGGAAATCACCAGCCCCAGGCCGGTACCGCCGGGTTGGCGCGACAGCGAATTGTCGGCCTGGCTGAACGCCTGGAACAACGCGCGCACGTCCTGGTTCGACAGGCCGATGCCGGTGTCCTGAATACTGATGCGCAACTGCACGCTGTCGTCGTTTTCTTCTTCGAGCATGGCGCGGGCGACGATGGTGCCTTCGCGGGTGAACTTGATCGCGTTGCTCACCAGATTCGTCAGGATCTGCTTGAGCCGTAGCGGATCACCGACCAGCGACAGCGGCGTGTCGCGGTACACCAGACTCACCAGTTCCAGCTGCTTGGCGTGGGCAGCGGGGGCGAGGATGGTCAGGGTGTCCTGCAACAGGTCGCGCAGGTTGAACGGAATGTGGTCGAGCACCAGTTTGCCGGCCTCGATCTTCGAGAAATCGAGGATCTCGTTGATGATCCCCAGCAGGCTGTCGGCGGACTTTTCGATGGTGCCCAGATAGTCGAGCTGGCGCGGGGTCAGCTCGCTTTTCTGCAACAGGTGGGTGAAACCGAGAATGCCGTTGAGCGGCGTGCGGATTTCATGGCTCATGTTGGCGAGGAATTCGGATTTGATCCGGCTCGCTTCCAGCGCTTCCTTGCGGGCCAGGTCCAACTCGATGTTCTGGATCTCGATGGTTTCCAGGTTCTGGCGCACGTCTTCGGTGGCCTGATCGACGCTGTGCTGCAATTCTTCGCGGGCGTTTTGCAGGGTGCCGGCCATGCGGTTGATACCGGACGCCAGTTCATCCAGCTCCTGACTGCCCAACGGTGGCAGGCGGGTTTCCAGGTGACCGTCCTTGAGCTGGGCGACGGCCTGTTTGATCTGGCTCAGCGGGCGGTTGATCGTGCGGCCCATGCGCAAGGCCAGCAGCGCGGCACCGGCCAGACCCGCACCGATCAGCAGCAGGCTGGCGAACAGGCTTCGATAGCCGCGCAACAACATGCCGTTGTGCGACAGCTCGAGTTCGACCCAGCCAAGCAGGCGGTCGGACTCTTGCGGGATCAGCTCGCCAGCGAGGTTGCGGTGTTTGCCGAAGACCGGCAGCAGATAGCGGGTGGCGTCGTTGCCGCTGCGTCGCAGCAAGTGCGCGCTGTCGCCGCTCGGCGCCTGATTGAGCATGGTCGGGCCGGCGTGGGCGAGGGGAATGCGGTCGGGCGCGAGGAACGTCACGGCGCGCACGTCCGGTTGTTCGAGAGACTGGGTGGCGATGCGCTCGAGCAGTTCGGCATCGCCGTGGCCCATGGCCGGTGCCACCAGCGGAGCCAGTTGCTCGGCGATCATTTCGCCGCGCTGCATCAGTTGGGTCTGCAGGTCGGACTGCTGCGTCCAAGTGAAATACCCGCCCAGCACCAGTGCCATCAGGCTGGTCGGCAACAGGGTCAGCAACAATACGCGACCTTTGATTCCCAGTTTCTTGAGCACGCCTTTCTCCTGCATCCCGCTGATCGTTGACTCACACGTGCGTCCGGCACGCGGTATCGGCGCAGTGTAGCGATTTGCTTGCGGGCAATCTTGGGAAAAATGATGTCGTCGTCCTTCGCTTGGGGAGCTGTCATCTGTCCGACAGGTCAAGCTTGGGTTGCCGGGCGCCGGGCAATCTTGAATAATCGCCCAACTGAGAATTATTTGCAGATAGTCATGACTCCTGTCTCTATTGGCCAACCCCGCATTCTTTCCATCGAAGACGATCCCGTTCTCGGTGCCTATGTCCATGAACAACTGGGCCGCAGTGGCTTCCAGGTCACCTGGTGCCAGAACGGCAGCGAAGGCCTGAGCATCGCCCGGCGCCAGCCGTTCGATGTGGTGTTGATGGACATTCTGTTGCCGGGGCTCGACGGTCTGAACGTCCTGACCCAACTGCGTCAGAGCCATTCAACGCCAGTGCTGTTGATGTCAGCCCTCGGTGCCGAAGCCGACCGCATCAGCGGGTTCCGCCTCGGCGCCGACGACTACCTGCCCAAACCCTTCAGCATGGCCGAGCTGCATGTGCGGATCGAAGCGATCCTGCGCCGGGTCGCCCTCGACCGTCGTCCGGCTGCCGTCACCCCGGTGGTGCCAGTCGGCGGGCTGCGTTTCGACGACGAGCAGTGCGACGTTTTCTACCTCGACCAGTCCGCCGGCCTGACCCGCAGCGAATACCGCCTGCTGGAAACCCTCAACCGCAACGACGAGGAAGTGCTGAGCAAGGCCTTCCTTTATCAGCACGTCCTGCAACGCGGTTATGCGGCCCACGACCGCAGCCTTGACATGCACATCAGCCAGATCCGCCGCAAACTCAAGTCGGTCGGCTACACCGAGCGGGAAGTGCGCACGGTGTGGGGCAAGGGTTACGTCCTGAGTGCCGTCGATGAAAGTGTCTGACCTGCCGGGCCGGCACTCGCTGTTCTGGAAACTCGCCTGCCTGCTGGTGGCGTTCTGTCTGCTGATGATCTGGCTGAGCTGGTCGTGGGGCCGGTATATGGAACAGCGCAATCAGTTCCTCTCCGACGACGCCCGTGGCACGCTGAGCCGTTATGCCGCCGAGGCCGAGCGCGCCTGGCAGCAGGGCGACCGCGATGGCATCGATAGCTGGTTGCAGAGCATGGAATTGCGCGAAGCCGGCTGGGTCGGCGTGATCGGCGGCAATCTGCAGTCGCTGGGCAGCCAGCCGTTGAACGCTCAGGAGCTTCAGCACCTGACCTTCCTGCGAGGCCTTGACTGGCCGATTCACAAAAAGGGCCGGCCGTGGCTGCGGGTCCCGTTCCCCACTGACCCGACTGCCGGCAGTCTGGTCATCGAGTTGCCCGAGCGATTCCTGCCGGGGAAATACCGGGTGTTCTGGCGGGTCATCACCAACGGAGTGATTCCCGGTCTGTTCACCTTGCTGCTGTGCGTCGGCCTGTATCGCCTGTTGGTGGTGCCGCTGAACAATCTGCGCGAGCAGGCCAACGCCTGGCGTGCCGATCAATTGAATGTGCGGTTGTCGAGTGGCATCACCCAGCGCCCCGATGAACTCGGCGAACTGGCCCGTGCCTTCGACTCGATGTCCGAACGCCTGCAATCCACCGTGGCCCTGCAACAGCAACTGCTGCGCGACCTTTCCCACGAACTGCGCACGCCTCTGAGCCGGTTGCGGGTCGCCAGCGAAAGCGAGCAGCAGCTGCAACCGTTGCGCGAGCGCATCGGTCGCGAAGTCGACGTGATGCAACGGCTGGTGGAGGACACCCTGCAACTGGCCTGGCTCGACACCGAGCGCGCACCGTTGCCGGACGAAGCGATCCAGATTCAGGCGCTGTGGGAAATGCTCACCGAAAACGCCTGCTACGAAAGCTGCTGCCCGGTCGGGCAGTTGCAATGTGGGGTAGAAGCTTCCTGCTGGGTACGCGGCAATCTCAATACTCTGGCCCAGGCGCTGGAAAACATTCTGCGCAATGCGATTCGCCATTCGCCACCGGGCGGCATCGTGCGGCTCGATGGTCGACGAGATGGCGATTACTGGCACCTGTGGCTGGAGGACGAGGGCGGCGGCGTGGACGAGGCGGATCTGGAACGGATCTTCTCGCCCTTCATTCGCCTCGACGGCTCGCGGCCGGGGGACGGTGGATTTGGTCTGGGACTGAGCATCGCGAGGAACGCGGTGCAACGCCAGGGCGGAAGCCTGTGGGCCGAGAACGGCCCGTCGGGGTTGCGACTGAATCTGCGGTTGGTGGCGGATGACAGTGCTGTCGCTCCCGATGCGTTTGCTGGCAAGTCGGCGCCAGCTGTGGACGTGAGTCGCCCGCAGATTGTTTGAGCTGCACAAGAAAGTGTCAGCGGCGCTGACACTATTTTAAAAGTCGCACCACTGGCGCGACTTTTATTGCTTATTCCAAGAAACCATAAGCACCACACTTTGCGTGATATGGCCTGCGCAGGTTTGCCGGTATGATAGGCGCCCCCGCTGTCCGGATTGCGAAAAACGCCATGACCTTGCAGTACCCAACCATCGCCGATTGCGTCGGCAACACGCCGCTGGTGCGTTTGCAGCGCCTGCCCGGTGTCACCAGCAACACCCTTTTGCTCAAGCTCGAAGGGAACAACCCGGCGGGTTCGGTCAAGGATCGTCCGGCGCTGTCGATGATCACCCGTGCCGAGTTGCGCGGGCAGATCCACGAAGGCGATACGCTGATCGAAGCGACCTCGGGCAACACCGGGATCGCCCTGGCGATGGCCGCCGCGATCAAGGGTTACAAGATGATCCTGATCATGCCGGACAACTCCAGTGCCGAACGTAAAGCGGCGATGACCGCTTACGGCGCAGAGCTGATTCTGGTCAGCCAGGAAGAGGGCATGGAAGGCGCTCGCGATCTCGCCCAGCGGATGGAAGCCGAAGGCCGTGGCAAGGTGCTGGATCAGTTCGCCAACGGCGACAATCCTGAAGCGCACTACACCACCACCGGCCCTGAAATCTGGCGTCAGACCCAGGGCTCCATCACCCATTTCGTCAGCTCCATGGGCACCACCGGCACCATCATGGGCGTGTCGCGTTACCTCAAGGAGCAGAACGACAACGTGCAGATCGTCGGCCTGCAACCGATGGAAGGTTCGGCCATTCCCGGCATTCGCCGCTGGCCGCAGGAATACCTGCCGAAGATCTATCAGGCCGAGCGCGTCGACCGTATCGTCGACATGGCGCAAAGCGAAGCCGAGGACGTCACCCGTCGTCTGGCCCGCGAAGAAGGCATCTTCTGCGGCGTGTCCTCGGGCGGTGCGGTGGCAGCGATGCTGCGCCTGTCCAAAGAAGTTGAAAACGCGGTGATCGTCGCGATCATCTGCGACCGTGGCGACCGTTACCTGTCGACCGGCATTTTCGACGCGCCCAACTGATGGCCAAGCACGAGAGAGGCCTGCGCTTCCAGCCCACCGGTGGCAGCAAGGCCCCGCAAATCCCGACCGGCAAAAAGCAGCGCTTGAGCATCGAGCGCCTGGCCAATGACGGTCGCGGCATCGCGTTTTTTGAAGGCAAAACCTGGTTCGTCCTCGGCGCCCTCGCCGGTGAAGAGGTCGAAGCCCGGGTGCTCGGTGCCCACGGCAAAGTGGTCGAGGCGCGCACCGAGCGCGTGTTCAGCGCCAGTGAATTGCGTCGTCCCGCGCCTTGCCAGCACGCCGGCCGTTGCGGCGGTTGCAGCGTTCAGCATCTGCCCCACAACGAACAGCTTGCCCTGAAACAGCGCATGCTCGCCGAGCAGTTGTCGCGAGTCGCCGGAGCCGAACCCGAGGAGTGGGCGGCGCCGTTGACCGGTCCCGAATTCGGCTACCGCCGCCGCGCCCGGATCGCCGTGCGCTGGGACAGCAAAGCCAAAAAGCTTGAAGTCGGTTTCCGTGCCGCCGGCAGCCAGGACATCGTCGCGATCAGCGAATGCCCGGTGCTGGTACAGCCCTTGCAGCCGATCATGACCCGCTTGCCGGAGATGCTTCGCCGCTTGAGCAAACCTCAGGCGCTGGGGCATGTCGAATTGTTCAGTGGCTCGTCACTCGCCGTTCTGCTGCGTCACATGGCGCCGCTGTCCGAAGCCGATCTGACGATCCTCAAGGATTTCTGCGCGTTCCATGAAGCGCAGCTCTGGCTGCATGGCGAAGGCGAACCGCAGCCAGTGGATGATGCACAGTCGCTCGGTTACCGCCTGGAACAATGGGACCTGCAATTGGCTTACCGGCCGGGGGATTTCATCCAGGTCAACGCCGGGGTGAACGAGGCCATGGTGGCGCAAGCGCTGGACTGGTTGAAACCGACAAGCGATGAGCGCGTGCTCGACCTGTTTTGCGGTCTGGGCAACTTCGCCTTGCCGCTGGCGAAAGCCGCGCGTGAAGTGGTGGCGGTCGAAGGCGTGCAGACCATGGTCGATCGCGCGGCGGCGAATGCCGCCAGCAACAATTTGCATAACACAAAGTTTTTTCAGGCCGATTTATCCCAGCCTTTGACCGATGCTCAGTGGATCGGAAACGGCTTTTCTGCGGTACTCTTGGACCCACCGCGCGACGGTGCTTTCGAGGTGGTGCGCAAGTTGGCGACCCTGGGCGCCGAACGGTTGGTGTACGTGTCGTGCAACCCTGCAACTCTGGCGCGCGATACGGTCGAATTGATCAAGCAGGGCTACCGGTTAAAACGTGCCGGGATTCTCGATATGTTTCCTCAGACGGCACATGTCGAGGCCATGGCGTTATTTGAAGCGAGCCAGGATGGCTCGTCTGATCCGACTGGTCGTCCGTAACGCTCGCATTGGCCCCGCGAGCGCGAACGGGCATTGAAGGTCAGTGATTTGACGCATTGAATCTGCGTCGTAGGGAAGGTAAAGCAAGATGGTACAGGTGAGAGCACACCAGCCGATCAACACTGACGGCAGTATCAATCTCGAGGCTTGGCTCGATCATGCGGTCAGTGTCGATCTGGCACTGGATCGCGAAGCCTTGAAAGAGGCCTGCGAGTACGCTCGCCAGGCCGAGCAACAGTCCAATGCGGCGAAGAATCTCTGGTCCGAAGGCAGCGGCAGTTTCAGCACCGGCCTCGAGATCGCCGAGATCCTTGCCGACCTCAAGCTCGATCAGGATTCGCTGGTGGCTGCGGTTCTCTATCGCGGCGTGCGCGAAGGCCAGATCGAACTCGCGGCAGTCAGCCAGCGCTTCGGCCCGGTGGTCGCCAAACTGATCGACGGCGTGCTGCGCATGGCGGCAATCAGTGCCAGCCTCAGCCCTCGCCAGTCGATGGTGCTCGGCACCCAGGGCCAGGTGGAAAACCTGCGCAAGATGCTGGTGGCGATGGTCGACGACGTGCGTGTCGCGCTGATCAAACTCGCCGAACGCACCTGCGCGATCCGCGCGGTGAAAACCGCCGACGACGAAAAACGTAACCGGGTCGCCCGGGAAGTGTTCGACATCTATGCGCCGCTCGCGCATCGACTCGGCATCGGTCATATCAAATGGGAACTGGAGGACTTGTCCTTCCGTTACCTGGAACCCGATCAATACAAACAGATCGCCAAGCTGTTGCACGAGCGGCGGCTCGACCGCGAGCGTTTCATCGCCGACGTGATGACCCAGCTCAAGGACGAATTGCAGGCCACCGGCGTCGAAGCCGACATCAGCGGTCGGGCCAAACACATCTATTCGATCTGGCGCAAAATGCAGCGCAAGGGTCTGGAGTTCAGCCAGATCTACGACGTGCGTGCGGTGCGCGTGCTGGTGCCGGAAATGCGCGACTGCTACACCGCGCTCGGTATCGTCCACACTCTGTGGCGGCACATCCCGAAAGAGTTCGACGACTATATCGCCAACCCGAAAGAGAACGGCTACCGCTCGCTGCACACAGCGGTAATCGGCCCGGAAGGCAAGGTGCTGGAAGTCCAGATCCGGACCCATTCGATGCACGAAGAGGCCGAGCTCGGCGTCTGTGCGCACTGGCGCTACAAGGGCACCGACGTCAAGTCCGGCTCGAACCATTACGAAGAGAAAATCTCCTGGCTGCGTCAGGTCCTCGAGTGGCACGAAGAGTTGGGCGACATCGGTGGTCTGGCCGAACAGTTGCGGGTCGATATCGAGCCGGACCGGGTCTACATCTTCACCCCGGACGGTCACGCCATCGACTTGCCGAAAGGCGCGACGCCGCTGGACTTCGCCTACCGCGTGCACACCGAAATCGGTCACAACTGCCGTGGCGCGAAGATCAACGGGCGCATCGTCCCGCTGAACTACAGCCTGCAGACCGGCGAGCAGGTCGAGATCATCACCAGCAAGCACGGCACTCCGAGCCGCGACTGGCTGAACCCGAACCTCGGTTACGTCACCACGTCCCGGGCGCGGGCGAAGATCGTGCACTGGTTCAAGTTGCAGGCGCGCGACCAGAACGTCGCGGCGGGCAAGACCCTGCTGGAGCGCGAACTCAATCGCCTCGGCCTGCCGGCGGTGGATTTCGACAAGCTGGCCGACAAGGCCAACATGAAAACCGCCGAAGACATGTTCGCCGCCCTCGGCGCCGGCGACCTGCGTCTGGCGCAACTGGTCAACCTCGCACAACAACTGGTCGAGCCGGAACGCGGCAACGAACAGCTGGAACTGATTCCGCGCAAGGCGACCGGCTACAAACCGGGCAAGCGCGGCGACATTCAGATCCAGGGCGTCGGCAACCTGATGACCCAGATGGCTGGCTGCTGCCAGCCGTTGCCGGGCGATGCGATCGTCGGTTACATCACCCAGGGCCGTGGCGTGAGCATCCACCGCCAGGACTGCGCCTCGGTGCTGCAACTGGCCGGGCGCGAGCCGGAGCGGATCATCCAGGTCAGCTGGGGCCCGGTGCCGGTGCTCACCTATCCGGTGGACATCGTCATCCGCGCCTACGACCGTTCCGGTTTGCTGCGTGACGTTTCACAGGTGCTGCTCAACGAGCGGATCAACGTGCTGGCGGTCAACACCCGCTCGAACAAGGAGGACAACACCGCGCTGATGTCCCTGACCATCGAGATCCCGGGTCTGGACGCGCTGGGGCGGTTGCTGGGGCGGATTTCCCAGTTGCCGAACATCATCGAAACGCGGCGTAACCGGACTCCATGAAACCGATCTACAGCCTTGAAGACTTGTTGCACCTGATGAACCGTCTGCGCGATCCGCAGTACGGTTGCCCGTGGGACATCAAGCAGACTTACGCGACCATCGTCCCGCACACCCTTGAAGAGGTCTACGAAGTCGCCGACGCCATCGAGCGCGGCGACTTCGACCACCTACAGGGCGAGTTGGGCGATCTGCTGTTTCAGGTGGTGTATTACAGCCAGCTGGCGCGGGAAGAAGGGCGGTTCGAGTTTGCCGGTGTGGTCGACAGCATCACCCGCAAACTGATCCGTCGTCATCCGCACGTGTTCCCCACCGGCGATCTGTATGCGCCGCTGGACGTGCCGCGTCTGAACGAAGAGCAGGTCAAGCAGCGCTGGGAGGAGATCAAGGCCGAGGAGCGCGCCGAGAAATCCGCCGAGCCGCAGCAACTGTCACTGCTCGACGATGTGCCGGCTGCGTTGCCGGCACTGTCCCGCTCGGCCAAGTTGCAAAAGCGTGCCGGGCAGGTCGGTTTCGACTGGCCGGATGCGTTGCCGGTGCTGGACAAGGTCCGTGAAGAACTCGATGAAGTGCTCGAAGCCATGTCCGAAAATGACCCGCAAGCGGTGGCCGACGAGATCGGCGATCTACTGTTTTCCGTGGTCAATCTGGCCCGGCATCTGAAGGTCGATCCGGAAACCGCGTTGCGTGGCGCCAACGGCAAGTTCGAACGACGTTTCCGTTTTATCGAACAGGCATTGCGCGACACCCACCGACCCATAGAAGATTGCACCCTCGAAGAGTTGGACGCCCTGTGGGGCGAAGCCAAACGTCAGGAAAAGAATTTGCCCAGCTGCGGCTGAGCCGTTGCCTAAGTGAGTAAGCATCAATGAGCCTTTCCCTTCGCGACCAGTTGCTCAAAGCAGGGCTGGTCAACCAAAAGCAGGCCAAGCAGGTCAGCAAAGACAAACAGAAACAACAGCGCCTGGCCCACAAAGGCCAGATCGAACTGGACGACTCCCAGCAGCGTGCTGCCCAGGAAGCCCAGGCCGAGAAGGTCAAACGCGACCAGGAGCTGAACCGTCAGCAGCAGGAGAAGGCGGAAGCCAAGGCCCGCGCTGCGCAGGTCAAGCAGTTGATCGAAGTCTCGCGTCTGCCGAAGCTGACCACCGAGGACTACTACAACTTCGTCGACGACAAGAAGGTCAAGCGCATCTCCGTCAACACGCTGATGCGCAACAAGCTCAGCAGCGGTTCGCTGGCGATCGTGCACCATGCCGGCGGTTACGAAGTGATCCCTCGTGAGGCGGCCCTGAAGATTCAGGAGCGCGATCCACAGCGCATCGTCCAGCTCAACGAGAAGGTCGAAGAGGTCAATGCCGAGGACGATCCGTACGCGGCCTATGTGATCCCTGATGATCTGATGTGGTAAAGATTTCACCGGGCCGCAAAGTGGCCCTGGGATAAACGACAAACCCCGCTCATGGCGGGGTTTGTCGTTTTCAATGCTGTGGTTTTGATTCAGGCGGATTTCAGATCCCGCTGGCGTTCTTGCAGTTCCAGTTCGGCCTTGTAATTGTGGGCGTCGATCTCGTTGTGGAACATGCCGACCAGCAAGTCTTGTTGATGCACATCCCAGATCCGTACGCCGGCGGCTACGCCTTCATGGGACATGTGTGAATCGTCGCGTTCAGTTACTTTTACAGTCATCTGCTAGCTCCAATCTCTGTTATCTGCAGCAAGGCGTGTGCAGGACTCTTTTATAGATTTTGTTAGCCTGCTAAGTAAACGCCCGATTTGTGCAATGTATTCTTGCGAAATCTGCAACAGCGCTGGAGCCCGCTGAATCCGCGACATTCAGTCGCAGGGCGGTAAGTTGCATGACAAACGTTTCATCTTGGCACCGCTGAAAATGCCTTTCTCCAGGCGAAAAAAAACGCCCCGAACCAGTCGGGGCGTTTTCATGTGCGGCTCAGCGGAAGGGAATTACTTGCCTTCCCAGCGCTTCAGCACGAGGGTGGCGTTGGTGCCACCGAAGCCGAAGCTGTTGCTCATCACGGTGTTGATGGTGGCGTTTTCGCGGGTCTTGGTCAGCACCGGCAGATCGGCCACTTCAGGGTCCAGTTCGTCGATGTTGGCGGAACCGGCGATGAAGTTGCCTTCCATCATCAGCATGCAGTAGATCGCTTCGTGAACGCCGGCGGCGCCCAGGGAGTGACCCGACAGGCTCTTGGTGGAGCTGATGGCCGGGGCCTTGTCGCCGAACACTTCACGCACGCCTTTCATTTCCGCGACGTCACCGACCGGAGTCGAAGTGCCGTGGGTGTTCAGGTAGTCGATCGGGGTGTCGACGGTGGACAGCGCCTGCTGCATGCAGCGGATTGCGCCTTCGCCGCTTGGAGCCACCATGTCGTAGCCGTCGGACGTTGCGCCGTAGCCAACGATTTCTGCATAGATCTTCGCGCCACGGGCCAGAGCGTGTTCCAGCTCCTCGACCACGACCATGCCGCCACCACCGGCGATGACGAAACCGTCACGGTCGGCGTCGTAGGCGCGGGAGGCTTGTTCCGGGGTGTCGTTACGCTTGCTGGACAGGGCGCCCATTGCGTCGAACAGGAACGACTGGCTCCAGTGCTCTTCTTCACCGCCACCGGCGAACACGATGTCCTGTTTGCCCATCTGGATCTGTTCCATGGCGGTACCGATGCAGTGAGCACTGGTGGCGCAGGCAGAAGCGATGGAGTAGTTCAGGCCCTTGATCTTGAATGGAGTGGCCAGGCAAGCCGAAACGGTGCTGCTCATGGTCCGCGTTACACGGTATGGGCCGACGCGCTTGACGCCTTTCTCGCGCAGGATGTCCAGCGCTTCCATCTGGTTCAGGGTCGACGCGCCGCCGGAACCTGCGATCAGGCCGGTACGCGGGTTGGACACCTGCTCTTCGGTCAGACCGGAGTCAGCGATGGCGTCTTTCATGGCCAGGTAGGCGTAAGCCGCTGCGTGGCCGACGAAGCGATAGATCTTGCGATCGATCAGCTCTTCAAGGTTGAGGTCGATGGAGCCGGAAACCTGGCTACGCAGACCCATTTCGGCATATTCCGGGTTGAACCGGATGCCAGGGCGGCTTGCACGCAGGTTAGCGGAGACGGTCTCTTTGTCATTGCCCAGGCACGAAACGATGCCCAGACCAGTGATAACGACGCGGCGCATGCGAATAACCCTTAGAAGTTGTCAGTGGAGGTGAACACGCCGACGCGAAGGCCTTCGGCGGTGTAGATTTCGCGACCGTCGACAGTCACCGAACCGTCGGCAATGGCCAGGTTCAGCTTGCCCTTGAGGACGCGCTTGATATGAATGTTGTAGGTGACTTTCTTGGCGGTCGGCAGGACCTGGCCGAAGAATTTCACTTCGCCCGAACCCAGCGCACGGCCACGGCCCGGCAGGCCTTGCCAGCCCAGGAAGAAACCGACCAGTTGCCACATGGCGTCCAGACCCAGGCAGCCCGGCATCACCGGATCGCCTTCGAAGTGGCACGCGAAGAACCACAGGTCAGGGTTGATATCCAGCTCGGCGACCAATTCACCTTTGCCGTACTTGCCGCCTTCTTCGCTGATCAGGGTGATGCGATCCACCATCAGCATGTTCGGGGCGGGCAGTTGCGCGTTACCTGGGCCGAACAGCTCACCGCGACTGCAGCGCAGCAGGTCTTCCCGAGTAAAGGCGTTTTGTTTGGTCATGCGAGCTCCTCAATAATCCCATGCGGCAGGTGGGGCAAATCTTCCCGGCCGATCGACGCGTTCATGCCTCGTACCGGCAGCCTACTCATAGACTATTGCGTTGTGGTGAAAGTCACAGCACCAAGGACATGAATGTACACTTGTGCACTGAAATTTTTATTCAAGCCCCTTTTGAGGCCCGTTCGGGTGCCTAAGACTGCCGCACTTTCGCTTTTCACGCCAGTCACAGATGGTCGAAAGGGCCTTGTTACTGCACCCAGCGCTGCAGAATCTGCTGCAGATCATTGCGTTTGAATGGCTTGGCCAGGTAATCGTTCATCCCCGCCGACAGGCAGTTTTCGCGGTCGCCCTGCAACGCATTGGCGGTCAGGGCGATGATTGGCACATGGCCGCAGCCCGGCAGACGGCGGATCTGTCGGGTCGCCTCGTAACCGTCGATGAGTGGCAGGCGGCAATCCATCAGGATCGCTTCGAAACGGCTGTCCCCGGCGCTGCGTACCGCCTGCACGCCATCGGTGGCGACGCTGACGGTAAAGCCCAGGCTGCGCAACATGGCTTCGATCACCGTCTGGTTGACCGGGTTGTCCTCCACCAGCAGCACGTTGCGCCCTTCGCCATGACTGTCGCCGTTCAGCGTGCGCGGTGCCGCCAGCGCGGGCAGTGCCTGCTTATATAAAGCCAGTGGTATTTCCAGGGTGAATACCGATCCGCGACCTTCTTCGCTCTGAGCGCGCAAGGTGCCGCCCATGCGCTCGGCGAGGGTGCGGGCAATCGGCAGGCCCAGGCCGGTGCCGCCATAACGACGGGAAATCGAACTGTCGGCCTGCTGGAACGCGTTGAACATCAGCTCCAGGCTCTCCGGCGAAATACCGATGCCGCTGTCACGCACCGCGCAGGTGAACCACAGCAATTCGTGATCCAGCGATTGCCACTGCGCCTCGATGCTGACGCGCCCCTGTTCGGTGAACTTCAGCGCATTGCCGACCAGGTTCACCAGAATCTGCCGGATCCGCGTCGGATCGCCCTGTACCTGCAAGTCGCGCATGTCTTCGGGGATTCGCAGTTGCAGGGCCAGCCCGCGTTGCGCCGCACTGTGCTGGAACGACTGGGCGCAGGCGCCGATCACTTCGGCGAGGTTGAACGGAATGTGCTCCAGCTCCAGTTCCGAACGCTCGATGCGCGAGAAATCCAGAATGTCGTTGATCACCTTGAGCAAATGCTCGGTGGACTCGGAAGCCAGCGCCGCGTACTCGACCTGCTCCTCGGTCATTTCGGTGGTTTCGAGCAATTGCAGCATGCCCAGCACGCCGTTCATCGGAGTGCGCAGTTCATGGCTCATCATCGCCAGGAAATCCGATTTGGCGTTGTTGGCCTTTTCCGCCTCTTCGCGGGTCTGGATCAGTTGCGCCATCGCCTGGTGCTGTTCGCGGCTGGCCTGTTCCAGCGCCTGGGCCAGGTTGTTGATGTGCTGGGACAGGGCGCCCAGCTCGGTGTCATCGACAATCGGCAGCGGCGTCTTGTAATCGCCGTCCTGAATCGCCTTGACCGCATTGCCGATGTCGCGGATCGGCTGCGAAAGGCTGCCGGCCAGTCGCCGCGCCAGCACAAAAGTGAAGAGCAGGGCGAACAACGCCAGAATTCCCGCCTTGAGCAAAATTTCCTGTTGGCGCTGACTGAAGGCATCGTTGGACAGACCGACGATCACCCGACCCAGATAATCCTCGCTAGCAACGCCGGGATTGCTCTTGCCGTCCTGAAAGAAATCGTTGTGCAGGGCGATGCGTTGCAGCCGCACCGGCGCCTGGAACACTTCAACCTGATGCGGGCGATTGTGCGCATCCGCCGGCTGTTCGACGTAAGCGAGAATCCGGTTGGCGCTGTCCTGCACTTCCAGAAACCGTACGTTTGGCGTGGCCAGCGTGGCTTTGAGCAGGCTTTCCAGGACTTCGTTGTTGCCGGAAATCACCCCGTACTCGGTGGCCGGTGCGAGCTGGTTGGCGATCAACTGGCCGGTGTGGTTCAACTCCTGACGCAAATCCTGAATGCGCACGAAGGTGAAAAAGCTGATCAGCAGCAAGGTCAGCAACAGCGCAGGGCCCAGGCTGATCAACTGGGTGCGGGTGTTGATGTCCCAACGGCGGAAAATCATGGGCGGCGCTCTCCTTCGGCCAGCTCTGCGGCGACAGACGCTTCATTCATCGGTTCTATCCCTAAGGAACGAGCCACCTGCGCATTACTTGAGACTTTAAAACGCCCGGGGTAGAGCGTGCGCGGCCAGATGGCCGGTGACCGGTCCAGCAGATCGTCGAGGACGGCCAGCCAGTCGTTCTGATCGCTGTAGGTACTGGCCAGGCTGCCGGCGCGGACGAAAGCGACATTCGGGCCGACCAGCGCCAGTTGCCGAGAGTAACTGCTGAGCAACAGGTTCTTCGCGGTTTTCGGGTTGTACAGGTCGGGGTCGTCGAGGCCCAGCAGCACATCGCTGTTTTTCAGCACGGTCTGCAAAGGTCGGCTGTCGTGGGTGTTGTCCCAGCGCTGCGGGACGATTTGCAGATTCAGCGGCTGGGCGGCCGATTGCAGCTCCTTGAGCAGGAACTCGCTGTGCTGATCGAACAGCACGCCGACGCGCCCGGCCTGGGGCAGGATCCGGCGGATCAGTTGCAACTGACGACTCAGCGGCGGATCGGCCCACAGCAGGCTCAAGTGGGGTGGTTGCGCATCGCCGAAGCGTTGCCGGGCTTGCAGGCGGCTAATGCGCAGAACCAACGTCGCCGGGCCCTGGCTTTCCTGCATGCGCCAGTCGAGGCTCGGCAGGTCCAGCAGAATCAGGCGCAGGCTCGACGGCAACTTGCCTGGCGCCGGCAGGCTGGCCAGCGGCTGGAAATGTACGCGGTCGGTCGGGCGCAGTTCGCTCAGGGCCTGAACGAAAGACTGCACGCCGGGGCTTTCCTCGGCTCCGGTCAGCAGAATGTCGGCCGCCTGCACCGCCACGCCATGCAGCCACGCTGTCAGGAACAGACAAAGCCCGGCCAGCCATTGGCCGAGTGTTGGCATCTTCCGTGACATGGCGTAACGCATCTAGAACTCCAGCTCGGCGCTGAAATACACCACGCGGCGTTCGTCGTAATTGTTGTCGACGAAGGTGGTCGGCTCATGATCGAGCCGCTGTTGCAGCACGCCGGCCAGTTGCAGTTGGGCCTTGCCCAGGGCGATGCGTTTGGCGATGCGCGTGTCGACCCGCTCGAAGCGGTAACCGTTGAGCGCGTTGTCACCGTAGTAGAAGAGGGCGCTGTTCCAGCCGTGGCCCCAATCGCGCAGCCAGCCGGCCGAGCCGCTGTTGCGCGCGGTGAATTGCTGGTCCAGCGGGTTGCTCGCCTCGGCGTCGACGAAGGCGTAGGTCAGGCGCAGGCGGTCGGCCGCACTCAGGCGCCAGTCCAGTTGCGTCTCGGTGCCGCGAAAGCGCGAATCGTTGGCGTTGCTGGCGATGTACTGATTGTTGCGCAGCGGCTCGCTGATCATCCCGGTGATTTCGTCGTAGAACAGCTTCACGTCCAGCGCCAGGCCCCATTCCGGGAAAAAGCCGTTGTAGCCCAGTTCCCGCGAGCGCATGTGTTCCTGGTCCAGATCGCCGGGGCCCCGGGTCTTGACGAAGTAGCGGGCCGAAGACTGGCCATAGGCGGCGGGCCGCAGGTTGGTCACCTGATAACTCCAGTTGACGTTGTTCTCGAACATGTCCGGCGAACGGATGGCTTCCGAATACACCGCGCGCAGGCTGTGGCGCGGGTTGAACAGGTAGTTGACCGCAAATCGGGGCGTCAGCGAGCTGCCGATCAATTGCGTGTCTTCGAACATGGCGCCGCCCTGCAACAGCCAGTGTTCGCTGGCGCGCCATTCCAGCTGGCCGAAGGCGCGCCAGGTGGTGTCGTCCAGCGTGCCGTTGAAATAGGTCTCGGAATCGGCCCGGTCGTAACGATAGTTCAGGCCGCTGACCAGACGCAGGCTATCGGACAGGCTGAGGGTGTCCTGCAACTCCAGGTCGTAACGCGATTCCCGCGCACTCTGGTCGATGTCGCCGCACAAGGTCTGGCGCGCGCCGTTGCGCCACTGGTCCAGCACCTGATTGGCCAGGGTCATTTCCTGCGGCGTGCCGGCGGGTGCGCCGGGGCCGGTGAACAGGGTCATGTTGCGTGCGAGGCGTTCGGTGTAGTTCGGGTTGAGCTGCCACAGCTCCGTCAATTGCGGGCTGAACGACACTTCGGCGTCGCAGGCACGCCAGGTCTGCTGGCGATCCCAGTGTTGCGCAGAACCCTGCACATAAAGGCTGTGATCGGGATTGAGGTCGAGGTTCCAGCGCACCGAGCCGGCGTAGTCCTTGGCAATCACGTCGGAATTGTTCCCGGCAGCGGTAATCCCGGAGAACACCGGACGGTAGGTATACGGGCGTTGATTGGTCCCGTCCTTGGCGTTGATCTGCCAGTCCAGGCTCTGGTTGTCGCTCAAGGTCTGGCTGACGGCGAGGCTGAAGCGGTTCAAGCGGCGGTTGTCGCGGTAATCGGCGCCGGTACGGTCGCTGTCGAAGCCGTCGTCTTCCTGACCGGACAGCGACAGACGCAAATCGCCGCCATTCCAGCCGGTGCTCTGACTGGCGTAGAAGTCATTGATGCCGCGCTGGCCGCGCGTCATCTTCAGCCGTGTGCCGTGGCTGTCCGCCGGGTTGCGGGTGATGATGTTGACCACCGCCATCAGCGCGTTGGCGCCGTAGCTGACGGTGTTCGGGCCGCGAAAGACTTCGATGCGTTCGATGTCTTCCATGGCCACCGGGATGTCGCTCCAGTCCACGGTCGCGAGACCGGCGCGGTACACCGAGCGGCCGTCGATCAGCACTTGCATGCGCCGGGCTTCAGTGGCGTTGGTCCCGTGATAATTCACCACTGCCTGATTGCCGCTGATGTTGCCGACCATCATCCCCGGCACCAGGCGCAGCAATTCGCTGATGTCCCGGGCGCCGCTGGCGGCAATCAGTTCGCTGTCGAGCACGGTCATGCTGCCGGGGACTTCCGCCGGCGACTGTTTCAATCGCGTGGCGGTCAGGATCTGCGGCAAGGCCTCACTGTCGACAAACAGGTCGTCCGCCAGCAGCACCGGGCTGAACAGCAGCGCCAGCAGCAGGGACGAACGCGGGGAGAGGGGGCCAGAAAACACGACGCAGCCTTGATAGCAAAGAATTGGCGCGCATGTTAACCGAGGTCGACGACTTTTCCAGTCACGTTGCAGGCATTTTCCTCGGTTTTATTGGTCTTCTTCCTACAAGTGCGGGTAATTGACGGCGGGGCTGTCCGAGAAGGGGACGCTCCGTATAATGCCGGCATCGCCACTGGTATGGATTAACGGATTACATATGACTGAACAGCGCCCGATTGCGGTCCTGGGAGGCGGAAGTTTCGGTACCGCCGTGGCCAATCTGTTGGCCGAGAACGGCCATCAAGTCCGGCAGTGGATGCGTGACCCCGAGCAGGCCGAGGCCATCCGGGTCAATCGCGAGAACCCGCGTTACCTCAAAGGCATCAAGATTCTGCCGGGCGTGACTGCGGTCACCGACCTGCAGGAAACCCTCGACGCCTGCGATTTGTGTTTCGTCGCGTTGCCGTCTAGCGCGCTGCGCACGGTGTTGGCGGCGCACGCCGAACGCCTGAGCGGCAAGATGCTGGTCAGCCTGACCAAGGGCATCGAAGCCCACACCTTCAAACTGATGAGCCAGATTCTCGAAGAGATCGCCCCGCAGGCGCGCATTGGCGTGCTGTCCGGGCCGAACCTCGCGCGGGAAATCGCCGAGCACGCGCTGACCGCCACCGTGGTCGCCAGCGAAGACGAAGAACTCTGCAAAGCCGTGCAGGCCGCATTGCATGGCCGCACTTTCCGCGTCTACGCCAGCGCCGACCGTTTCGGCGTTGAACTGGGCGGGGCCCTGAAAAACGTCTACGCGATCATCGCCGGCATGGCGGTGGCGCTGGAGATGGGCGAGAACACCAAGAGCATGCTGATCACCCGCGCCCTGGCCGAGATGACCCGGTTTGCGGTGAATCAAGGCGCCAACCCCATGACCTTCCTCGGTCTGGCCGGGGTCGGCGATCTGATCGTTACCTGCTCGTCGCCGAAAAGCCGCAACTACCAGGTCGGTTTTGCCCTCGGCCAGGGCCTGAGCCTTGACGAAGCGGTGTCGCGCCTCGGTGAAGTGGCCGAAGGGGTCAACACCCTGAAAGTGCTCAAGGCCAAGTCCCAGGACGTCGGTGTGTACATGCCGCTGGTCGCCGGATTGCATGCAATCCTGTTTGAAGGGCGCACGCTTGAGCAGGTGATCGGTCTTCTGATGAGAGGCGAGCCGAAAACCGACGTCGACTTTATTTCCACCAGTGGTTTCAACTGATTCAGCAGGGAGCAGGGCATGAACGATCCGAAAACCGAAGCCAAATATGAATCCATCCTCCTGCGGGTGTTGTGGATGATCATCTACGTGCTGGTCTGGCAGGTAGCGCAGTTCATCCTCGGCGCGGTGGTGCTGGTGCAGTTGATCTATCGTTTGATCTATGGCGCCCCGAGCGCCAGCCTGATGAATTTCGGCGATAGCCTGAGCCAGTTTCTGGCACAGATCGGTCGTTTCGGCAGCTTCCACAGCGACCAGAAACCCTGGCCGTTCGCCGACTGGCCGACGCCGCGTACTCCGGAAGGTGAAGCGCCACACGTTGTCGCGCCGGCACCGCATCCGGCCCGGGATGAGGAACCCAAGCTATGAAACTCTGGGTATTGCGTCACGGTGAGGCCGAGCCCTACGGCTCGCGCCCCGACTCCGAGCGAGAACTGACCGCCCACGGTCGCAAGGAAGTGTTGAGCAGTGCGGCCCGCTTGATGGGCCAGCCGCTCACCGCCATCTACGCCAGCCCGTACCTGCGGGCGCAGCAGACGGCGCAACTGGTGCGCGAGGCGCTGGGCTTCGAGCCGGAGATCCGCACAGTCGAGTGGCTGACCCCGGAAGTTGACCCGGACCGCGTGGCCGAGCAACTGGTGTCGGTGAGCAACGTCCTGTTGGTCAGCCATAACCCGCTGGTGGGCAATCTGCTCAGCTACCTGCAACACGGTGCGGGCTACCCACCGGAAAAGGTCAGCACCGCCGGGCTCGCCGAGCTCGAACACAGCGAGTTGATGATCGGTTCGATGACGCTCAACAGCCTTAAACATCCCTGAAATTTTTTGTACGAAATAGTCAACCAAGCACTTGCTTGGTTGGCTACGCTTGCTCCAGACCAAAAAACAGGAGCGAGTCGAAATGTCTTCCGCCTTCCGTTTGCCGCTGGACGTGTTTTACGAACGCGAGGCCCGTCACCCGCGTCAGCGTTTTCTGGTGCAGCCGATCGGCGGCGGGCAGGTCGAGACGCTGACCTGGGCCGACGTCGGCCATCAGGCCCGCTGCGCCGCGCACTGGCTGCGATCCCGGGAATTGCCGCAAGGCAGCCACATCGCCCTGATCTCGAAAAACTGCGCGCACTGGATCATCGCCGACCTGGCGATCTGGATGGCGGGGCATGTCTCGGTGCCGCTCTATCCGAACCTCACCGCCGAATCCGTGAATCAGGTGCTCACCCACTCGGAAAGCGTGTTGGCGTTCATCGGCAAGCTCGATGACTGGCCGGGTATGTCGCCAGGTGTGCCGGCGGGCCTGACCACCGTCAGCTTGCCGCTGCATCCGCCGGGCACGTTCGATTTCAACTGGGACGATGTGCAGCGCAGCTCGCCGATCCAGGACGATCCGCGTCCCGCTGCCGAGCAACTGGCGACGATCATTTACACCTCCGGCACCACCGGCCTGCCCAAGGGCGTGATGCACAGTTTTGCCAACCTCGGGTTCGCGACGACGCGTGGCACGCAACTGTTCGGTCTCAATGAGCACGACCGGCTGCTGTCGTATCTGCCGCTGTGTCATGTGGCCGAGCGGATGTTCGTCGAACTGGCGTCGATCTACACCGGGCAGACGGTGTTTTTCGCAGAGAGCCTCGACACCTTTCTCGCCGATCTCAAGCGGGCGCGGCCGACAGCGATGTTCGGTGTGCCGCGGATCTGGACCAAGTTCCAGATGGGCGTCTACAGCAAGATCCCGGCGAAACGCCTGGACTTCCTGCTCGATCTGCCCTTCATCGGCAAGCGGATCGGCCACAAGGTGTTGGCCGGGTTGGGGCTGGATGCCTTGCGCGTGGCTTTGTCCGGTGCGGCGCCGGTGCCGCTGACCTTGTTGCGCTGGTATCAGCAACTCGGGCTCGACGTGCTGGAGGTCTACGGCATGACCGAAAGCTGCGGCTACTCGCACATTTGCCTGCCGGGGCAATACAAGGAAGGCTGGATCGGCCGGCCGTGTCCTGACGTGGAAGTGCGCATCGATGAGTCCGGCGAAGTGCAGGTGCGCAGCCAGGCGAACATGCTTGGTTACTTCAAGGAGCCGCAGAAAACCGCCGAGACCCTCACCGAAGACGGTTTCCTGCGCACCGGCGACAAGGGCGAGCAGGACGCCGAAGGGCGTTTGCGCCTGACCGGACGGCTCAAGGAAATCTTCAAGACCAGCAAGGGCAAATACGTCGCCCCGGCGCCGATCGAAAATCGTCTGGCGGTGCATTCGCGGATCGAGCAGGTCTGCGTGGTCGGCGATGGTCTGAGTGCGCCGCTGGGTTTGTGTGTGCTGTCGGCCGTGGGCCGGGAAGAGGCCCGCGCGCCGCTGCATTCGAGCCTGGAAAAACTGCTGGAGGAGGTCAACGCCGTCCTCGACAAGCACGAGCGCCTGCGCCGGCTGGTGGTGGTCAAGGACAGTTGGGCGGTGGAGAACGGCTTCCTCACGCCGACTTTGAAGATCAAACGCAACATCATCGAAGACACCTACGGGGCACGTTTCGAAGAATGGAGCGAGCGCAGTGAGGCGGTGCTGTGGCAGGATTGAGCGTCGATCAAAACAACAAAGGAAGCCTGCGATGACCTTGTGGCGCACCACTCCGAACATCGAGCAGTTGAACGCAATCCAGAAAAACACCATCGGCGAAGTGCTGGACATCCGCTTCGAGTCCTTCGACGAAGAATCGCTGACGGCCAGCATGGTCATCGACCATCGCACCCATCAGCCTTACGGCCTGCTGCACGGCGGCGCCTCGGTGGTGCTGGCCGAGACCGTCGGCTCGATGGCCAGTTACCTGTGCATCGACGCCAGCAAGTTCTATTGCGTGGGCCTGGAAATCAACGCCAACCACTTGCGCGGCCTGCGCAGTGGACGGGTGACGGCGGTGGCCAAACCGATCCACATCGGCCGCACCACCCACGTCTGGGACATTCGCCTGACCAGCGATGAAGGCAAGGCCAGTTGTGTGTCGCGCCTGACCATGGCGGTGGTGCCGCTGGGAGAACAACCGCCGGCGCGTTGATGGCTGAAGCGTCATAGCCCTGACCGGACTGTCATCATTCCTGGCAGTTACGGTCATTGCTGTGGGACGCAGTCTTACGGACAATCAACGCCTGTTTTCCGCTCATGGATTTGCCGGTATGTCGCAACCGATCTTCTTCGCCCACGCCAACGGTTTCCCTTCGGGCACCTACGGCAAACTGTTCGCGGCGCTGGCGCCCGAGTACCGGGTCGCGCATCTGGAACAACACGCCCATGACCCGCGCTTCCCGGCGGGTGACAACTGGTACCACCTGGTCGACGAACTCATCCATCACCTGCAACAGCAAGATGAGCCGGTGTGGGGCGTTGGCCATTCCTTCGGCGGCATGCTGCATTTGCACGCCGCACTGCGTTGCCCTGAACTGTATCGGGGCGTGGTGATGCTCGACTCACCGGTGCTGACCCGCACCGATCAATGGGTGATCCGCGCTGCCAAGCGCTTTGGTTTCATCGACAAGCTGACCCCGGCCGGACGCACGCTGGGACGCCGCGAAGAGTTTGCCGACCTGGACAGTGCCCGCGGTTATTTCGCCGGCAAAACCCTGTTCCGCAGCTTTGATCCGGAATGCTTCGATGCCTATCTGCAGCACGGTCTGCACAAGGTCGGCGACAAGCTGCGCCTGCGCTTCGATCCTGCGACCGAGATCAGCATCTATCGCGGCGTGCCGCACACCAGTCCTGCGCATACCCGGCAATTGAAAGTGCCGCTGGCGGTGGTGCGCGGGCACAAGAGCCGCGTGGTGATGAACCACCACACCCGTTTTGTCGGGCGCCTGCCTCAGGGCGAGTCGCTGACCGTGCCTGGTGGCCACATGTTTCCGCTTGAGCGCCCACAGGACACCGCGCAATTACTGAAAAACCTGTTCGATCGCTGGGAGCGCCGGCAAGACAAGGATTGCGCATGAACCCCGCCGTCGAAGAAGTGCGCCTGAGCCTGCCGCATATCGAGCTGGCGGCGCACCTGTTCGGCCCGGAAGACGGGTTGCCGGTGATCGCCCTGCACGGCTGGCTGGACAACGCCAACAGCTTCGCGCGCCTGGCGCCGAAGCTCAAAGGCCTGCGCATCGTGGCGCTGGACATGGCCGGTCACGGGCATTCCGGGCACCGCCCGAATGGCGCCGGTTACGCACTGTGGGATTACGCCCATGACGTGCTGCAGGTCGCCGAGCAATTGGGCTGGAAACGCTTCGGCCTGCTCGGGCATTCCATGGGTGCGATCGTGTCGCTGGTGCTCGCGGGATCGTTGCCCGAACGCATCACCCATCTGGCGTTGATCGACGGGGTGATTCCTCCTACCGACAAAGGCGAAAACGCCGCCGAGCGCATGGGCATGGCCTTACAGGCGCAACTCGATCTTCGGGAAAAGCGCAAACCGGTCTACAACACCCTCGACCGGGCCATCGAGGCGCGGATGAAAGGGCTGGTGGCGGTCAGTCGCGAAGCCGCCGAACTGCTGGCCCAGCGCGGTCTGATGCCGGTGCCCGGTGGTTACACCTGGCGCACCGACAATCGTCTGACGTTGCCATCGCCGCTGCGTCTGACCCAGGAACAGGCGATGGCGTTCGTGCAGCGCATTGCGTGCCCCGCGCAGTTGGTGGTCGCCGCCGACGGGATGCTGGCCAAACATCCGGAGCTGCTTGAGCGTCTACCCTTTGACCGGGAACAGCTGCCGGGCGGGCACCATCTGCACCTGAACGATGAGGCCGGAGCCGACCTTGTCGCAGACTGTTTCAATCGGTTCTTCGCCATTCCTTGACTTGCTCCCGGCAACTGTCGAGGCTGGGCAGGTTGAAATGGGAGACAACCAAGATGGATTTCTACACCGCTGCGACTTCGAACTGCCCTCAAGGCACCCAGGCCATGCCCCTGCGATGAGCCTGTCCATGCGATCTATCAGTCTGCTGGCGCTGTGCTGTTTCAGTCCCTTTCTATTCGCTGCCGACCTGCCGGGCAGTCAGGACCTGCCGATCGTGCCGCGTGTGGCCGATGCGCAGATCGTCGACTATCGCCCCGCCGTGGAGCTGGAGCGGATCTACCCGCTCGGCTCGATCCGCAAGATCAGCGGCCAGTTGCGTTTCGACGGCCAGGTCAGCGCCCGGGGGCAAACCACCTCGGTAACCTACGAATTGCCGCCGGAACATTCCGCCACCGAAGCCTTCACTCTCGCTCGCGAAGCCCTGCAAAAGCAGGATGCCCAGCTGTTGTTCTGGTGCCAGGCCCGGGATTGCGGCGAGAGCAGCCTGTGGGCCAACGAGGTGTTCGGCAACGCCAAGCTGTACGGTGCCGACGAGCAGCAGGCCTACCTGTTGCTGAGGCTCGCCGCCCCGCGCGACAACACGCTGGTGGCGCTGTACAGCATCACCCGCGGCAATCGCAAAGCCTATCTGCACGTCGAACAGTTCGAGGCGCTGGCACCCCTCGGTGACCTGCTGCCGACCTCGGCCACGCTGCTGCGGGAACTGAAAAGCACCGGCGAGCTGGACTTTCCAAAGCTGGCCGGCGATCCGGATGACACCTGGCTGCGTTTGCTGTCTCGTGGTCTGAACCTCGACACCACGTTGCGGGTGACGGTGTCCGGGCCGAAAGCCGAGGCCTGGCGACAGGCGCTGATCGGGCAGGGCGTGCGCGCCGCGCGAATGGAAACCGGCAGTGTCGACGGCGAAGGCCTGCGCATCGATCTGTTGCGTTAAGGTGTCTTTGGCGGACACGTTCGACGTGTTCGCCTACTCTTTGCCTGACTGATTTTTTTCGAGATTTCACATGCCCAATAATGATCGTCTGCTGGTGCAGATCCTGTTGCTGGTGCTGTTTGGTGCCAGTTTCTGGGTGATGGCGCCGTTCTGGTCGGCGCTGTTCTGGGGCGCGGTGCTGGCGTTTGCCAGCTGGCCGCTGATGCGCTTGCTGACCCGCTGGCTCAATGGCCGGGAATCCCTCGCGGCGCTGTTGCTGACCATGGGCTGGATGTTGCTGGTGGCGGGGCCGCTGGTGTGGTTGGGTTTCAACCTGGCCGATCACGTGCGTGATGCCACGGCGTTCATCAAGGATGTGCAGGTCGACGGACTGCCCGAGGCGCCGAGCTGGCTGGGCGGCGTGCCGGTGGTGGGCGAACGGCTTGTCGGGATCTGGAACAGCATCGACCAGCAGGGCGCGGCCCTGATGGTGACGGTCAAACCTTATCTGGGGCAGGTCGGCAACTGGTTGCTGGCGCGCAGTGCGCAGATCGGCAGCGGGATTCTCGAACTGACCCTGAGCATTGTCTTCGTGTTCTTTTTCTACCGTGACGGGCCGCGATTGGCGGCGTTCGTGCACAGTCTGCTGGAGCGCTTGATCGGTGACCGGGCCGGGTACTACATCGATCTGGTGGCCGGCACCGTTCAGCGGGTGGTCAACGGGGTGATCGGTACGGCGGCGGCGCAAGCGGTGCTGGCGCTGATTGGTTTCCTTATCGCCGGGGTGCCGGGGGCGCTGGTGCTGGGGATCGTGACGTTCCTGCTCAGCCTGATTCCTATGGGGCCGCCGCTGGTGTGGATTCCGGCCACGGCGTGGCTGGCCTGGAAGGGCGAGTATGGGATGGCGGTGTTTCTCGGGATCTGGGGGACGTTCGTCATCAGTGGCGTGGATAACGTGCTCAAGCCGTATCTGATCAGCCGGGGCGGGAATCTGCCGTTGGTGATTGTGTTGCTTGGGGTGTTTGGCGGGTTGATTGCGTTTGGGTTTATCGGGTTGTTTATTGGGCCTACGCTTTTGGCTGTTGCTTATAGTTTGTTGACGGATTGGAGTAAGAGTCAGGCTCGGGTTTGAGGCTTTTGACTTGGCGGCCTTTGGGCCGACCAGGCTTTGGGTTGACTGTGTACATATCCGTTTCTTCGGTAACGGCGGCTTATGGTTTCGCCCTTACGGCGACTCACTTTTTTACAAGCGCCTAAAAAAGTAAGCAAAAAACGCTCGCCCCGGCGTTCGGCCCTCGCAGGCTCGGGTTCCTTCGCTCCGGCGTCCCTCCGGGGGCATCGACTTCGTCGACGAGTTCGGCTTCGCCAAACGGCACTGCGTGCCAATCCCCGGATGAACACCTCCACTCAGCCTTCCGAAGGGGCGGGTGGATCAAGATCAAGAGCGTTGTCGAGCTAACGCTCATCCTGGTTTCGGATTACCTCACGTTGCCACATTCAAATACTTGCCCACCGACGCAGTGCTTTCGAGCGAGTACTGCTTGCTCAGATTGGCAATCATGCGGTTCAGCGCTTCGGTGGTGGTTTGAGTATTGCTGGCGGTCTGTTCGTCATCCGGGCGTTCGCGACCTGCATGCAGTGCAGCTTTCAGTTCGTCGCTGCTGACGCCTCCGCTGCTGTCGCTGTCCAGCACCTTGAGCAGGGCGGCGGCGGTGTCGGTGTTGTTCGAGGAGGTGCTGTCGCTGACCTGCAGCGCGCTGTTCAGTTCGGTGGCGGTAACAGTGCCGTCGCCGTCTGCATCGAGTTGGCTGAAGAGTTCGTCGCTGGAGGCTTGAGGCGGTGGGGGTGGCGGTGGGGTGAGGCTGGCGGCGAGTTCGTCCTGGCTGACGACGCCGTCTTCGTTCTTGTCCAGGGCCGAGAAGATTTTGCTGCTGTCGGCGGTGCTGCCGGCGCTGGTCAGGCCGTTGCTCAGTTCGTCGCTGCTGATGGCGCCGTCGCCGTCGGCGTCCAGGGCGCTAATCAGGGCGTCGGCGAGTTCGGTGTTGGGGGCTTGGTCGCCTGGGGGCGGTGGGGGTGGGGCCATGGCGGTCATTTCTTCGGCGTTTAGGCTACCGCTGGCGTCGCTGTCCAGATCACCGAATTGTTTGCTCAGGCTGACCAGCAGGCCGTCGTTGGACTTCTGCGACAGGGCGCTGCCCAGTTCGTCCTGATCCACCGCGCCGTCGCCGTTGCTGTCGAGTTTGGCGAACAGTTCCTTCTGCAGTTGCTGGCTGCGGGCGTTTTGGGTGGAGGTGCTGCTGGTGCTGGTATAGCTCGTGTAGTTGCTGACGCTACCGATCATCGGGCTCACTCCTTGGACTGGAAAACCGGTGGGTGTACCGGCTTATGCAGCCTCAAGTCACAAGGTGTCGTGGGTATGTGGGGTTTGTACCGGTCGGTACACAGTCAGGCTCAGCGGCGGGGCAGCTGGATCACGGCGGTCAGGCCGCCGCCGGGTGTTTCTGCCAGGGTCAGTTGTCCGCCCTGGCGTTGTGCGGCTTCCCGGGCGATGGTCATGCCCAGGCCGACGCCGCCGGAGTTGCGGTTGCGTGAGCCTTCGAGGCGGAAGAACGGTTCGAATACGGCTTCACGCTTGTCCGCCGCGATGCCCGGGCCGTGGTCGATGACGCGGATCAGCAGTTGTTCGCGCTGGTCCTGCAGTTCGATGTGCGCTTGGCCGGCGTAGCGCAGGGCGTTGTCCATCAGGTTGTTGATGCACGAGCGCAGTGCCATCGGCTGCACTTGTAAGGGTGCGCAATGGCCGCTGACCTGCACGTCGGCGCCTTGATCCTGGGCGTTTTCGCACAGTGATTCGACCAGCGCCTGCACATCCATCAGCTGCAAGGCTTCGCTGGTGCGTTGTTCGTGCAGGTAGGTGAGGGTGGCGTCGAGCATGCCGATCATGTCGTCCAGATCCTGTCGCATCTGGCCTTGCAATTTGTCGTCGCTGATATTTTCCAGCCGCAGTTTCAGCCGCGACAACGGGGTGCGCAGGTCGTGGGAGACGGCGCCGAGCATCCGCGCGCGTTGCTGCACCTGTTCGCGGATGCGGTGTTGCATCAGGTTGAACGTGTGTGCGGCCTGCCGGGCTTCCCGGGGGCCGGTTTCGTCCAGCGGCGGGCTGTCGAGGTCTTCGCTCAGGCGTTCGGCTGCATCGCTCAGGCGCTGGATCGGCCGGGTCAACAGCTTGGCGCCGTACCAGGCGGCGATGATCAGCGAGATGAACTGGAAGGTCAGCGGCACGATCGGCCCGCCGAACCAGGGGCGCGGCGGACGAGGCGGGTAGCGTGGATCCTGCGGCGGCTGTTTGCCGTCGATGGTTTCCGAGAACTCCGGCGGCGGAGGTGGTGGTGGCGGGCCGTAGAGGCGGAACCAGGCGAAGGCCAGCAAGTGCGCCAGGACGATCGCCACCAACAGCACGCCGAACAGGCGGCCGAACAGCGTGTCGAAGCGCGCCCGCATCAGCCGATGTCCCGGGCGTCGAACAGGTAGCCTTCACCGCGAACGGTTTTGATCAACTGCGGGGCTTTCGGGTCGTCGCCGAGTTTTTGCCGCAGGCGCGAGACCAGCAGGTCGATGCTGCGGTCGAAGGCTTCGATCGAGCGACCACGGGCGGCGTCCAGCAACTGTTCGCGGCTGAGCACCCGGCGCGGACGTTCGATGAATACCCAGAGCAGGCGGAATTCGGCGTTGGACAGCGGCACCACCAGACCATCGTCGGCGATGAGCTGGCGCAGGACGCTGTTCAGGCGCCAGTTGTCGAAGCGAATGTTCGCGCGCTGTTCGGTGCGGTCGTCGCGCACCCGGCGCAGAATCGTCTGGATTCGCGCCACCAGTTCCCGAGGTTCGAACGGTTTGGCCATGTAGTCATCGGCGCCCAGTTCCAGGCCGATGATCCGGTCGGTGGGTTCGCAGCGGGCGGTGAGCATCAGGATCGGGATGTCAGACTCCGCGCGCAGCCAGCGGCACAGTGACAAACCGTCTTCGCCGGGCAGCATCAGGTCGAGCACCACCACGTCGAAGTGTTCGGCCTGCATCGCCTGGCGCATCGCCGCGCCGTCGGTGACGCCGCTGGCGTGAATGTTGAACCGGGCCAGGTAGTCGATCATCAGTTCACGGATCGGCACATCATCGTCAACGATCAGTGCGCGGATGCTCCAGCGCTTGTCGTCTTTCTGCTCGTCGTTCATGGAGGCTTGGGAGTTGTGCATGAGGCTGTTCATCTGCCAGTAGGCCGCCAACCACAAAGATAGGCTGCGAGGTTGTGGTTTCAGCATAGGCGTCCGGCCGTGAGGCGGGAAGGGCTGCTGTAAGGACATGTTGCGGCTGGCGAGGCTAGCGCGGGCGCATGTTGCCGGCGTGTCGGTTGTGTATCGGGTTCGACACAATACCCTGCAAGGCTATGCTGATCACGGTTGGCGCGACGATTTACCGATCATCGGGTGCCGCGCCGTCGCCGGTTCCGCTACAATGCGCGCCGATTTCGACTTGCCTGAGAGCCCATCCATGTCCGCCTGCCAGACTCCTATCATCGTCGCCCTGGATTTCCCTACCCGTGACGCCGCACTGAAGCTGGCCGACCAGTTGGACCCGAAACTGTGCCGGGTCAAAGTGGGCAAGGAACTGTTCACCAGTTGCGCCGCGGAAATCGTCGGCACCCTGCGTGACAAAGGTTTTGAAGTGTTCCTGGACCTGAAATTCCACGACATTCCCAACACCACGGCGATGGCGGTCAAGGCCGCTGCCGAGATGGGCGTGTGGATGGTCAACGTTCACTGCTCCGGCGGCCTGCGCATGATGGCGGCCTGCCGTGAAGAGCTGGACAAGCGCAGCGGCCCGCAGCCACTGCTGATCGGTGTGACCGTGCTGACCAGCATGGAGCGCGAGGATCTGGCGGGTATCGGTCTGGACATCGAGCCGCAGGAGCAGGTGCTGCGTCTGGCGGCACTGGCCGAGAAGGCCGGGATGGACGGTCTGGTGTGCTCGGCGCTGGAAGCCACTGCGCTGAAAACCGCGCATCCGTCGCTGCAACTGGTGACCCCGGGGATTCGTCCGGCGGGCAGCGCCCAGGACGACCAGCGTCGCATCCTGACCCCGCGTCAGGCGCTGGATGCCGGTTCCGACTATCTGGTGATCGGCCGTCCGATCAGCCAGGCGGCGGATCCGGCCCAGGCACTGGCCTCGGTGGTTGCCGAACTGGCCTGAGCGAACAGCTGAAGCATCAAAGAAGGGAGCCCGATGGCTCCCTTCTTTGTTTTCAGACCTTCAACACCAGTTTGCCGAAGTTCTCGCCGCTGAACAGTTTGCCCAGGGTTTCCGGGAAGGTTTCCAGGCCTTCGACGATGTCTTCCTTGCTCTTGAGCTGACCCTTGGCCATCCAGCCGGCCATTTCCTGGGCGGCACTGGCGTACTGTGCGGCGTAATCCATCACCACAAAGCCTTCCATCCGCGCGCGGTTGACCAGCAACGACAGGTAGTTGGCCGGGCCTTTGACCGCTTCCTTGTTGTTGTACTGGCTGATGGCGCCGCAGATCACTACGCGCGCCTTGAAATTCAGACGGCTCAGCACCGCGTCGAGGATGTCGCCGCCGACGTTGTCGAAATACACGTCCACGCCTTTCGGGCATTCGCGCTTGAGACCGGCGAGCACGTCTTCGCTCTTGTAGTCGATGGCGCCGTCGAAGCCCAGTTCATCGATCAGGAACTTGCACTTGTCCGCGCCGCCGGCGATGCCGATCACCCGGCAGCCTTTGATCTTGGCAATCTGCCCGGCAATGCTGCCGACCGCGCCCGCAGCGCCGGACAACACCACGGTGTCGCCGGCCTTCGGTGCGCCGACATCGAGCAGGGCGAAGTAGGCGGTCATGCCGGTCATGCCCAGTGCGGACAGATAAACCGGCAGCGGTGCCAGTTTCGGGTCGACCTTGTAGAAACCTCTTGGCTCGCCAAGGAAATAATCCTGCACGCCAATGGCACCGTTGACGTAGTCGCCGACGGCAAACCCCGGATTGTTCGACGCGACGACTTTGCCTACGCCCAACGCGCGCATGACTTCGCCCAGACCCACCGGCGGGATGTAGGATTTGCCTTCGTTCATCCAGCCGCGCATGGCCGGGTCGAGGGACAGGTATTCGTTCTTGACCAGAATCTGCCCCGCCGCCGGCTCGCCCACCGGTACTTCCTGATAGGTGAAGGTCTCGCGGGTGGCGGCGCCCACCGGGCGTTTGGCGAGCAGGAACTGGCGATTGGTCTGGTTGGTCATGACAGGCACTCGAATTGAATGAAGCCTTGTTGATAGACCTTCATGGGCGATGCCGCAAGGTTGGCTCACGGGGCGAATGCAGGCTGATCCAGTACGGTGATAGTCCCCGGCGGGGTTTCATCACTGCGATTCATGCAAGCCTAACCGGCCTTTTGATAGTGCTGACGTCACTCAGGCCCCTGTGGCTATGCTGCCTTCATCAATCCCCCCGCATTCGAGGACATAACAATGAGCATGACGTTTTCCGGTCAGGTAGCCGTCGTCACCGGCGCGGCCAACGGCATCGGCCGCGCGACGGCCCAGGCATTCGCCGCCGAAGGTCTGAAAGTGGTGGTGGCCGACCTGGATGCGGCCGGGGGCGAGGGTACCGTGGCGCTTATTCGTACAGCCGGCGGCGAAGCGACCTTCGTGCGCTGCAACGTGACCGTCGAAAGCGAAGTGAAAAATCTGATGGACGAGGTGATCAATACCTACGGCCGTCTCGACTATGCCTTCAACAACGCCGGGATCGAAATCGAGAAGGGTAAACTGGCCGAAGGCTCGATGGATGAGTTCGACGCGATCATGGGCGTCAACGTCAAGGGCGTCTGGCTGTGCATGAAGTATCAGTTGCCGTTGCTGCTGGCTCAGGGCGGCGGGGCGATCGTCAACACCGCGTCGGTGGCGGGATTGGGCGCTGCGCCGAAGATGAGTATCTACGCGGCTTCCAAGCATGCGGTAATCGGTCTGACCAAATCGGCCGCCATCGAATACGCCAAGAAGAAAATTCGCGTCAATGCCGTATGCCCGGCGGTGATCGACACCGACATGTTCCGTCGCGCCTATGAAGCGGATCCGAAAAAAGGCGAGTTCGCCAACGCGATGCACCCGGTCGGGCGCATCGGCAAGGTCGAGGAAATTGCCAGTGCCGTGCTGTACCTGTGCAGTGATGGTGCGGCGTTTACCACCGGCCATTCGCTGGCCGTGGATGGTGGCGTGACTGCCTTCTAAGGTGTTGTTGGCTGATACAAAAAAGGACCCGCCCATCGGCGGGTTTTTTTTCGCCTCGGGAGCGGTTCGGTGAATCCGCTAAACAATGTGTTTCAAATGGTGAGAACGGAGGCTTTTGGCGGTTTTGTCGCACAGCCTCAACGGCGTGGCTGTGATTTACTGCCGCCAGCAAAACGGACAGGAGTTTGCGTGCTCATGGAATTGAGAATTGACCGACTGGCAATGGTGCCGGTCGTACAGCAGATTGTTGACGGGTTGACCGAGTGGATCATGCAGGGGCAGGTGCCGCCAACGACGCGCCTGCCCTCCGTGCGAGAGATCGCGCGGTGCAATCTGCTCAGCCAGTCCTGCGTCATGGAGGCTTGCGAGCGCCTGGTGGCGCAAGGGGTTCTGGCCTCGCGTCAGGGCTCTGGATTCATGGTGGCGGCTTCGTTGCCCGGTTGCTGCAAGTCGATCGATGGCTCCGGGTGTGAAGGGGAGCGCAGCGGGGGCGATCCCGCCGCCCGATGGCGCGGCGGTCTGACGCTGGGAAGTGGCGTCCTGCCGGAGAGTTGGCGCGAGCCCGATGATCTCGGTTATGCGATCCGCGAGGTGACGCGCGCTGACATGGCCAGCCTGTTCAACTACAGCACGCCCATGGGTCTGCCGGCGTTGCGCGAGCAGATCGTCAAACGCCTCGGATTGCTGAATATCAGGGCTGCTGAAGAACAGGTGATGACCACCACCGGCGCCAGCCATGGGCTGGAACTGATCGTGCGTACCCTGTTCAAGGCCGGTGATTGCGTCGTGGTCGAGACCCCCGGTTATGCGCCGCTGTTCGATCTCCTGCGCTTGCACGGCGTACGTATGCTGGAGGTCCGCCGCACGCCGGGCGGACCGGATGTCGAGGCGCTTGAGGCGTTGCTGCAGCAGTTTCGGCCCACCGCGCTGTTCATCAACAGTCACCACCACAATCCCACGGGCAGCTGCCTGCTGCCGGCCGTCGCGCGACGGATCCTGGAGTTGAGCAGGGCCTACGATCTGCGGCTGATAGAAGACGATGTCTACGCTGATCTGCACAACGGCAGCGGCACTCGACTGGCAGCGCTGGATGACGAGGGACGGGTGATTTACGTCGGCAGTTTTTCCAAGACCCTGAGCAGCTCGCTGCGGGTGGGTTTCGTGTTGGCCGATGGCGAGCTGATCGAGCGGATGGCGCGGGTCAAGATGATCAGTTGCATGGGCACCTCGAGGTTCTGCGAGGCGGTGCTGGCCGGGATGCTGGCCAGTGGCGCTTATCGCAAGCTGGTGCAGCGCCAGCGCCAGCGTCTCAATACCGATCGCGCAGCGGCCTTGCAGGCCCTGGAAGATGCCGACTGGGAAGTGTTCGGCAAGCCCACGGGCGGCCTGTTCATCTGGGCGCGCGCGCCGTTGGCCGATGAAGCGCATTTGCGCAGGCATGCCTCGCGCTGCGGGGTGCAGCTGTCTTGTGCAACGTCGTTCAGCCCCAGTGGCGAGGCCTGCGACTGGCAGCGCATCAACGTGGCTTACGCCTGTGATCCCCGGGCACGACAGTTTTTTCGCAGCACCACCGTGGATCGACCTCAAGCGTTCTGAAAACGACGCGTGCGTAGCTTTTTGCCATTATTCCGACGCCAGAGACTTGTGCTGGTTCAAGGCCGTTGCGAATCTTCGACAACAGACTATGGCAGGGGACTACGCGCAATGATTTCGGCCGTGCAAGGACGTTTTGCCAACCTCGGTATGGCAAAAAAACTGGGTATCGGGTTTGTGCTGGTTTTGCTGCTGACTGCACTGGTGGCAGCCATTGGCGTCTGGTCCCTGCAAACCATCAGTCAGCGCTTCGACGGCCTCAAGCAGATGTCGTCGCTCAACAGTGGTCTGCTCAAGGTGCGGCTGCTGGAGCAGGACTACGCCTTGCACGGCAACCCGAAAACCGCCGATGCCTTGCATGAGGGGGTCGACGGTCTGATCGCCATGGCCGACCAGCTCAAGGTTTTGTCGCCGGGCAATGAGTCGGTCATGAACGACGTCCAACAGTCATTGGGCGCTTACCGCAAGGCGTTCGATGAATTCGTCTCGTTGTCTCAGGCCAAAGACCTGGCGCTGGAAATGGCCAGTTGGTCGGTGTCCAGCGTTGCCAACAATCTTGATGTGTTGCAGGCCGGTCTGGCCGACGACGGCGCGTACACGCTGAAAGACAGCGAGGGCAAGGACGGGGCGCAATTCATCGAGCAGGCCGGCCAGGTCAGCCAGGTCTCACGCTTGATGTTGCAGGCGATGAACGAAGCGCGGGTGCGACTGGATCAAAGCCGCAAGGGTGACGACAGCGCCGGCCAGGGCAATATCGAGCAGGCTGCGCAAGCCCAGGCGCAGGCTGAACAGCTCAAGTCCACGGTCAAGGACGAGGGTTATCTGACGGTGCTCAATGAGGTCTCCGGGCACATCGCCGGTTTCAGCGAGAAGCTTGCCGAGTACACCGGTCTGCTCGCCCAGGAGAAGACCGTCTATCAACAGTTGCACCAGCGGGCCGACGAAGTCGTGGCGCGGGTCAATCAGGCGTATGTCGCGCAAGACGGCGCCATGCAGGGCGAACTGAAAAAGAATTCGGTGCTGATCATTGGCTCGTCGGCGCTGGCGTTGCTGGTGGGGCTGATTGCGGCGTGGGTGATTACCCGGTTGATCGTTGCACCGTTGCGCAGCGTGATTCATGTGGCGCAACAGATTGCGGCCGGTGATCTGAGCGCAACGATCGAGGTCTCCCGCCGTGACGAAATCGGCCAACTGATGCTGGCCATGCAGCAGATGGGCGCGGGTTTGAGCACGATTGTCAGCGGGTTGCAGGCGGGGATCGAACAGCTGGCGAGTTCGGCGCAATCGCTGTCGGCGGTGACCGAGCAGACCAACCTTGAGGTCAGCAGCCAGAAAGAGGAAACCGAACAGGTCGCCACGGCCATGAACCAGATGACCGCCACCGTGCACGATGTGGCGCGTAATGCCGAAGAGGCGGCGCTCGCGGCGCAGACTGCTGATGGCAAGGTCGAAAGCGGCCAGCAGGTGGTGCGTCAGAGCATGGCGCGGATCGAGCAACTGGCGGATTCGGCGACGTCGGCCAGTTCGAGCATCGAGAGCCTCAGTGCGGAAATCCAGAACATCGGCACGGTGCTGGGGGTGATCAAGAGTGTCGCCGAGCAGACCAACCTGCTGGCGCTCAACGCGGCGATCGAAGCGGCGCGGGCGGGCGAGCAGGGCAGGGGCTTTGCGGTGGTTGCCGATGAAGTGCGGGCGTTGGCCCGGCGCACGCAGCAGTCGACCGAGGAGATCGAGCGGTTGGTCAGTGCCCTGCGTTCGGCGGCGCATTCGTCGGTGCAGCAGATTCAGAGCAGTGGTGAGCTGGTGAAGCTGGCGGTGAGTGATGCGTTGCAGACCGAGAGTGCGTTGGGGAGTATTGCGGCGGCGGTTTCGTTGATTCAGCAGATGAATCAGCAGATTGCGGCGGCGGCCGAGGAGCAGAGTTCGGTGGCGGAGGAGATCAATCGCAGTGTGACGAGTATTCGGGCGAGTGCGGATCAGTCTTCGATTGCGATGCGGGGGAATGCGGCTTCGAGTGTTGAGCTGGCGCAGTTGGGGAGTGAGTTGCGGGGGATGGTGGGGCATTTTCGGCTTTGACCTTGGCGGCCTTTGGGCCGACCAGGTTCCCGTTTTATTGCGTTCATATCCGTTTCTGTGGGTGCTGCCGCTGGCGGTTTCGCCCTTACGGCGAGTCCCTTTTTCAAGTGCCAAAAAGGAACCAAAAGGCTGGGCCCCTGCGTTCGGCCTCTCGCTGAGGCTCGAGGTTCCTTCGTTACGGGATTCATCCGGGGGCATCGCCTACGGTTTGCTTCGCTGCACCTCCTCTCGATGCATGCGGCTTCGCCGCACGGTCGCTGCGCTCCCACCCCCGGATAAATCCCTCCACTCAGCCTGCCGATGGGGCCGGCACGTCAAAAGCATTACTCGAGCTAACGCTCATCGTTTTGAGTGGTGAGGGCGTTTTTGATTTTGATCTTTGCTGCGCCCAATAAAAAAGCCACCTTTCGGTGGCTTTCTTCTTTGACTGCACTCAGTCGTAAATCACTTTCTTCTTCCAGTCCGCGTCAGCCTCGACATCTTTGAGGCCGGCCGTAAGCTGGTTTTCTTCGCCTTCGACCGGGGCGATTTTGTCCATGACCTGGGCGTTGGCGCGGGCCAGGAGTTTTTCCAGGTATTGGAGTTGTTCGGCGTAGATTTGCGGGTCCTGCTGTTTGCGCAGGTATTGCACGCCGCGTTCGAAGGCGAGGCGGGCCTGGCCTGGCTGGTTTTGCTGGAGGGCGTGTTGGCCTAGGTTGTTGAAGAACTCGATGTGCAGCAGCACGAGGATGTGGCGTACTTCGCGGATCCAGTGTTTGGCTTCGTTCGGTGGCAGGAAGCCGTCCTGGGCGGCGCGGGTGATCTGGCCGTGGAGGGCTTCGAGGAGGAAGCGGACGTCTTTGGCCTTGGCTTCAGTCTGGATCGGGGCCGGTGGGTTGTTGACCGGGATTGATTCGCCCTGGGCGACGAGGGCGCTCAGTTCGGTGATGCGGGCCTTGGTGGTGGCGCTGGTCTTTTCCAGGTTCAGCAGGCGCTGGCAGACGTTCAGCTCGAGGCGGGTCAGCAGCAGCTTGAGGGCCGGGGTCATGAACTGGCCGGGGAAGGTTTCGGTCAGTTCGCCGCAACGGCGCAGGCGGTCGTTGAGTTCGACCTTGGTGCGGGCCTTCTCCAGTTTGGTGTTTTCCACCACATGGTTCATGTAGCCAATGGCGATCAAGATTGCGATCCCGGCTATGACTAGCAGGGTGATCATGAGTGGTGTCACCGGTAAGACCTCTTTATAGGGTTCGCGTGCGAGTGTAGTGGCTTGGCATAGAGGAGCCTAGCGCCGCTCGACGGGTTTGGATCGGCGAAGCTGAATCTGTATCGGCCAGGAACCGGCTTATATAAATGCTGGCCCTTGGGGTGCAGATTGCCATCACCTGTGCCGAGGACTATAACGCCTTGGCGAGTGTTGGAATATAGGCGTCAATCGTCGGGCGACGCAAAAGCCGGAAACGGCGCGTAAAGCAGGTCGAAGTCATTGATTTAAATAAATTTATATCTGGGGGTTGACGACCTTTCAATCCATCCATAGAATGCGCGCCACTTGCAGCGTAAAGCACACAGCGAAACGCGGCAGGGAGTGAATGTTGTAGTGTGTCCCCTTCGTCTAGTGGCCTAGGACACCGCCCTTTCACGGCGGTAACAGGGGTTCGAGTCCCCTAGGGGACGC
>NZ_JBXAIV010000002.1:0-836323 GCF_058796615.1 Pseudomonas sp. GW823-FHT04A03 | reverse complement strand
ATGTGAGAGTAGGTCATCGTCAAGATTAAATTCCGAAACCCCAATTGCGAAAGCAGTTGGGGTTTTGTTTTGCCCGCGGGAAAGTTCTTACAGCATTCTCAGCCGCCGTGCGGCTGTCGTCGCCTGCCGACAATGCTAAGGTTCAGCCCTAGCTTTTGTACTTTTCCAAGGAAGCCTTCATGCCGGACACCCAGTCCCTCAACGCTGCATTCATGGTCGTTCAGAGCAACAGTCTGGATGAACTGCGCAGCCTTGTGATCAGCATCATGCGGCGCTATCCACTGGCACCCCTGGAGAACGAAATCGCGCTCGTCCAGAGCAATGGCATCGCACAATGGCTCAAGCTGGCACTGGCTGAGGATGCAGAAGGGGACGACTCCGGCGGCTGTGGTATCGCTGCCGCTATTGACGTGCAATTGCCGGGCAGTTTCATGTGGCAGCTCTACCGGATGGTGCTGGGGCGAGAGGAGATTCCGCCCAAGTCGCTGCTCGACAAGGCTCCGTTGACCTGGCGTCTGATGCGCCTCTTGCCACAGGTCATCACCCGACCGCATTTCGAACCGTTACAACGCTTCCTCACCCATGACGCCGATCTGCGCAAGCGCTACCAGTTGTCCGAACGCTTGGCTGACCTCTTCGACCAATACCAGGTTTACCGCGCTGATTGGCTTGAGGACTGGGCAGAGGGGCATCATCAACTCCGCAATGTAAGAGGTGAAGCGAAGCCTCTCTCACCGACCAGTTGTTGGCAGGCAGAGTTGTGGCGCGCCCTGCTGGACGATGTGGGCGAGCAAGGCATGGCTCAAAGTCGGGCGGGCGTGCACCAGCGGTTCATGGAGCGCATCAACAGTCTGGAACGCGCACCGACCGGACTTCCCCAGCGAGTGATCGTTTTTGGAATTTCCTCGTTGCCCGCCCAGGTACTGGAGGCATTGGCCGGGCTTTCCCGTTTCAGCCAGGTTCTGTTGTGTGTCCATAACCCCTGTCGTTATCACTGGGCCGATATCGTTGCCGACAAGGATCTCTTGCGTCATCAGTACAAGCGGCAGGCTCGAAGAAACGGCATGCCTGTGGTGCTGGATTCGGAATCACTCCACCAACATGCTCACCCGCTCCTTGCAGCGTGGGGTAAGCAAGGTCGCGATTACATCAACCTTCTCGACAGCTACGATGAGCCGGACAGCTATCGCGCAGCATTTCGCAACGGACGTATCGATCTGTTCAGCGAAAACCAGCCGAAGAACATGCTCAACCAGTTACAGGACGACATTCTGGAGCTTCGCCCGCTCAGCGAGACTCGAACGCTCTGGCCGGCAGTCGATCTGACTCAAGACGATTCGATCCGCTTTCACATAGCCCATAGCGCCCAGCGCGAAGTGGAGATTCTCCACGACCAGCTCCTGGCCCGTTTCAGTGCCAACCCTCAACTACGCCCTCGCGACGTGATCGTGATGGTGCCTGACATCGATAGTTATGCGCCGCATATTCGCGCCGTATTTGGGCAACTGGATCGCCAGGACCCACGCTTCATTCCCTTCACGATGGCCGATCAGGGGCAGCGCGGACGGGATCCATTGCTGATTGCCGTCGAGCATCTGCTCAAACTACCGGACAGCCGTTTTCCCGTCAGTGAGATCCTCGACCTGCTCGACGTTCCTGCGTTACGCGCCAGATTTGGTGTGCAGGAGCGAGATTTGCCGACTCTGCATCGCTGGATCGAAGGTGCAGGTGTGCGTTGGGGTATTGATGCCGGGCAACGGGCCGAACTGGGATTACCCGACGAACTGGAGCAAAACAGTTGGCGTTTCGGTCTGCGTCGGATGTTGCTCGGCTATGCCGTCGGCAGCTCCGGTTCCTGTGGAGATATCGAGCCTTACGACGAAATTGGTGGTCTCGATGCCGCATTGATCGGTCCGTTGGTTGCGTTGCTGGATGCACTGGAACTCTCGCATCAGCAACTGATGAAACCTGCGCAACCACAGGAATGGGGGCATCGGCTTCAGGCGTTGATGCAGCTGTTTTTCAAGCCCGAAGATGAGCATGACGACTACCTGCTGGCTCAACTCGAGGAGTTGCGCGAAACCTGGCTGGAAACTTGTGAAGCCGTCGGACTGTTGGACGAGCTGCCATTGACCGTCGTCCGTGAGGCCTGGTTGGCGGGGCTGGATCAGGGGCGTCTGTCGCAGCGCTTCCTGGCGGGAGCCGTGAACTTTTGCACACTGATGCCGATGCGCGCGATCCCGTTCAAGCTGGTTTGCCTGTTGGGCATGAACGATGGCGATTATCCACGCGCTCAACCGCCGCTGGACTTCGATCTCATGGGCAGCGACTACCGGCCGGGAGATCGTTCCCGTCGTGAAGACGATCGCTATCTTCTGCTTGAAGCGCTCTTGTCCGCCCGTCATCAGCTTTACATCAGTTGGGTCGGTCGCAGCATTCGCGACAACAGCGAGCGGCCAGCCTCTGTGTTGATCGGCCAGTTGCGCGATCACCTTGCCAATGGATGGCGATCGGCCGACCACAACGAGGATCTCCTGAGTGCCATGACTCAGGAGCATCCGTTGCAGCCATTCAGTTCGCGCTACTTCCATGAGGAAGACAATCTGTTCAGCTACGCCATCGAATGGCAGGTGCTGCATCAACCTCACGAACAGAGCGACGTCACAACAACGCTTGCCCCTCATGTCCAGGAGGAACCGTTGAGTCTGGAACTGCTGCAGGACTTCCTGCGCAATCCGGTTCGACACTTTTTCACTCAGCGACTCAAGGTTTACTTCGAAGCGGCGCAGGTACCTCAGGCTGACGAGGAGCCCTTTGTGCTGGATGCGTTGCAGCGATACATGCTCAGCGACAGCTTGCTCGGGGCAGCCTTGAGACACCCGGACAATGTTGATCAGGCGCTCGAGTCTCAAGCCCGACGCCTGCAGAACAGCGGACTGTTGCCCATGGCCGGATTCGGTGAATGCCTTCAGCGAGAGTTGATTGAGCCTCTGCCAGACTTGTTGCAACGATATCAACAGCTGTTGGCGTTATGGCCAACACCCCTGACCAACGCGCTACCGATCAATTTTGAATGGCAGGAACTGCGCCTTGAAGGATGGCTGGGAGGTTTGCATCGGCGCGCCGATGGCGGCGTACTGTCGGTCACAACAATCCCCAACAGCATAGGCTCGATCAAGAGCCGCAAATGGCATCGCATGACCAAGCCCTGGGTCAGCCATCTCGTCGCGTGCGCCAGTGGACTCTCCCTGACGACCGCACTGGTGGCCAGTGATGACACGCTCCTTCTTGAACCTCTGGAACAGACTCGAGCGGGGCGAATTCTTGAGGATCTGCTGCTCGCCTGGCAGACGGGCATGCGCCAGCCACTTCCGGTCGCGGTGAAAACGGCTTTTGCATGGCTGGCCCAGACCGATCCGGTCAAGGCTGAAGCGGCTGCCCGCAAAGCCTATGAGGGTGATGGTCAGACCAACGAAGGCGAGCGTCGCGAAAGCCCGGCTCTGTCCCGACAATTCGCCGACTTCGATGCACTGCAGGCGGATGAAACCTTCTCCGGTTGGTGTGATGCACTGTATCGCCCTCTGCTTGAGGCACCGTGGCGCTCATGGACCCACGAGGAGGCAGGCGCATGAGTAACCAGCCGCCACTCGCCTTGGCATTCCCGTTAAAGGGCAGCCAACTGATCGAAGCCAGTGCGGGCACTGGCAAGACGTTTACCATTTCGGCGTTGTATTTGCGGTTGATCCTCGGCCACGGAGGCGAGGCGAGTGGTTTTGGTCGTGAGCTGTTGCCCCCGCAAATTCTCGTGGTGACCTTCACCGACGCGGCCACCAAAGAGCTGCGCGAACGCATCCGTACGCGTCTGGCCGAAGCCGCCCGTTTCTTCCGCGACGAGACTCCGCCCCCTGATGCGTTGATCGATGAACTGCGTGCACAGTTCGATCCGCAACAATGGCCCGGTTGTGCCAACCGCCTGGACATCGCCGCGCAATGGATGGACGAAGCCGCGGTTTCGACGATCCACAGCTGGTGTCAGCGAATGCTGCGCGAGCATGCGTTCGACAGCGGCAGTCTGTTTACCCAGACCCTGGAAACCGATCACAGCGACCTGCTCGGCGAAGTGCTGCGCGATTATTGGCGGCTGTTCTGCTATCCGATGCAGGGCGATGCCCTGAACTGGGTTCGCAGTCACTGGGGAGGTCCGGCGGCTCTGTTGCCGCGTGTGCGTGGGCTGTTTGGCACCGAGCGCGAAGGGGATTCAGACAAGACGCCATCCGAACTGATCGAAGAATGCATGCAGGAACGCCGTGCGGCATTGGTGGAGTTGAAGGGACCATGGCGGCAGTGGGCCGATGAGTTACTCGCCATCTGCCATCAGGGCGTCGCCAACAAAACCGTGGACGGGCGCAAGATGCAAGCCCGCTATTTCGAACCCTGGTTTGAAAAGCTTAAGGCTTGGGCCGAGGACGAGGCGCTCGAGCAACTGGATATCGGCACCGGGTTCGCCCGGCTCACACCGGACGGCATGGCTGAAGCCTGGAAAGGTGAGCCGCCGAGCCACCCGGGCCTGGATGCCATGCCTGTGCTCAAGTCGAGCCTCGACAATTTGCCGACGCCCGATGCGGCCGTGCTGCAGCATGCAGCCAAATGGGTCGGTGCCCGCTTTGAAGACGAGAAGCGCCGTCGGGCCGAAATGGGTTTCGACGACATGCTGCTGCGTCTGGATGCGGCCTTGCAGTCCGATGGCGGGGAACGCCTCGCCACGCTCATTCGCGAGCAGTTCCCCGTCGCCCTGATCGATGAGTTCCAGGACACGGACCCGGTGCAGTACCGGATCTTCGAAAGCATTTATCGCATTGAAGAGAATAACCCCGAGACCGGGCTGTTCCTGATTGGCGATCCGAAGCAGGCGATCTATGCCTTCCGTGGCGCCGACATCTACACCTACCTGCGAGCCCGGCAAGCCACAACCGGGCGCCTGCATACCCTGGGCACGAACTTCCGTTCCAGTCACGGGATGGTCAGTGCGGTCAACCATGTGTTCGAGCGTGCCGAGTCCCGTGAGCAAGGGCGCGGAGCGTTTCTGTTCCGAGAGAAAGACGGCGAAAACCCGGTGCCGTTCCAGCCTGTAGAGGCTCAGGGGCGTAAAGAGCGTTTGCAGATATCCGGGCTGGATGTACCGGCGCTGAACATTTGGCATTTATCCACCGACAAGCCACTGTCCGGGGCGGTTTATCGCCAGCAGTTGGCGGCGGCCTGCGCCAGTGAGATCACGACCCTGCTTAATGGGGGGCAAACCGGTCGTGCCGGGTTTGCGCAGGAGGGCAAGGATTGGCGTGGGCTGCGGCCGGCGGACATTGCGATTTTGGTCCGCGACGGTAAAGAGGCGCAGGCGGTACGCGGTGAGCTCGCAGCGCGCGGAGTCCGCAGCGTTTATCTGTCGGACAAGGACTCGGTCTTTGCCGCTCAGGAAGCCCATGACCTGCTGTCGTGGCTCAAGGCGTGTGCCGAGCCGGATGTCGAACGCTCCCTGAAAGCGGCGCTGGCGTGCATCACGCTGAACCTGCCGCTGGCTGAGCTGGAACGTCTGAATCAGGACGAACTGGTCTGGGAAACCCGGGTCATGCAGTTCCGAGGTTATCGTGAGCTCTGGCGCAAGCAAGGGGTGCTGCCGATGTTGCGGCGCCTGCTGCACGACTTTCAACTGCCGCAGATGCTCATCGCCCGCAGTGATGGCGAGCGGGTGCTGACCAACCTGTTGCACCTGTCGGAGTTGTTGCAACAGGCCGCGTCGGAGCTAGATGGCGAGCAGGCACTGATCCGCCATCTAGCCGAGCATCTGGCACTGTCCGGCCAGGCAGGTGAAGAGCAGATCCTGCGTCTTGAGAGCGACGAACAACTGGTCAAGGTCGTGACCATTCACAAGTCCAAGGGGCTTGAGTACCCATTGGTGTTCCTGCCTTTCATCTGCTCGGCCAAACCCGTGGATGGCAGTCGATTGCCGCTGCATTACCACGATGAGTCCGGCAAGGCCCGCATCAGTCTGAAGCCCGACGCCGAACTGATTGCCCTGGCGGACAATGAGCGCCTGGCGGAGGATCTGCGTTTGCTCTATGTCGCGCTGACTCGCGCGCAACATGCATGCTGGCTCGGGGTGACGGATCTCAAACGCGGCAATCACAGCAGCTCGGTGCTGCATCTTTCTGCACTGGGCTATCTGTTGGGCGGCGGCGCAACGTTGAATGAGTCCAGCGGATTGGCTCGCTGGCTGGACGATCTGCAACAGGATTGTTCGGCGCTGAGCGTTGTTGAAATGCCGGCGGCCACCAGCGAGGAGTACCAGCCTCCGCGTAACGAAGCCACGCTACGTGCCACCCTTTTGCCGAGCCGCAAGGCCAGCGAGAACTGGTGGATTGCGTCGTACAGCGCCTTACGCATCAGTGACGTGCTGAGCGTCGGCAATGACGAGGCTCCCGAAAGTCCGCAGGCTCAAAAGCTGTTCGACGACGAACGCCTCGATCCTGAAGCTCCGCGCGAGATCATCGCCGGCGGAGCCGATATTCACCGCTTCCCCCGTGGCCCGAATCCGGGAACGTTTCTTCACGGTTTGCTGGAGTGGGCAGGGGAGGAAGGGTTCGCGGTCACCCGCGAGTCGCTGGACGATGCGATTGCCCGGCGTTGTAATCGACGGGGCTGGGAAGGCTGGATCACCACCCTCGGCGACTGGTTGCAACACTTGCTCAAGCTGCCACTGCCCGCAGGGCCCGACCAAACGCCAGTGGTGCTTGAGCAATTGAAGCAGTATCGGGTCGAGATGGAGTTCTGGTTCGCCAGCCACAAAGTCGACGTGCTGAAGCTCGACGAACAGGTGCGTCAGTTCACCCACAACGGTGTTGCCCGGGTCGGCGCCGAAGCGGTGCAGCTCAATGGCATGTTCAAAGGCTTTATCGACCTGACGTTCGAGCACGAGGGTCGTTACTACGTGGCCGATTACAAATCCAATTGGCTGGGCATCGATGACGCTGCGTACACCGAACGGGCCATGGAGCAGTCGATTCTCGACAACCGTTACGACCTGCAATACGTGCTGTACCTTTTGGCACTGCATCGTCAGCTCAAGGCGCGGCTTACCGATTACGACTACGACCGGCATATCGGCGGCGCGTTATATCTGTTCCTGCGCGGGACACGGGCCCCTGGCGGTGGCGTTTACTTCGCGCGACCACCAAGGGAGCTGATCGAGCGTCTGGACCTCATGTTCCAGGGCAAACCGCAACCCAAGGCCGAGCCCGCGTGGGAACAGGGAGTACTGCTATGAACCGGACATTCGCCGACCTGCTGCCAACGCCGCTGACCGCCGACAGCCTCGCGCAACTGACGCCCCTGACCCGTGCCGATGATCTGTTGCTGTTGCTGACCCAATGGGTCGAGCGTGGCTGGTTGCGGGCGCTGGACAAGGCATTCGTGGCCTTTCTTCATGAGTTGGCACCCGATGTCGATCCGTTGGTGTTGCTCGCCGCCGCATTGACCAGTCACCAGCTCGGCCATGGTCATGTCTGTCTGGATCTGTTCGAAACCCTCAAGGCGCCGGATTTTGCACTGTCCCTGCCGCCGGAGGGTGATGCACAACCCGGCGCATTGCTGCTGCCATCGCAGTTGCTCGAAACCCTCGACGGAGCGCACTGGTGCAAGGTGCTGGCCGGCAGTTCGCTGGTGGCACTGGCCGCCGACGAAGGTGCGTCGGCGCAGGAACGTCCGCTGGTGTTGTCCGGCAAGCGCTTGTACTTGCGGCGCTATTGGGCCTACGAGCGGCGTATCGACAGCGCATTGCGTCAGCGGCTCGCGGAGCAGGAAACGACACCACCCGATCTTGCATGGCGGCTGGACGAGCTGTTCGATCCAGCGCAGCGTGCGGATGTCATCGACTGGCAGAAGCTCGCCTGCGCCCTGGCCACCCGAAGTGCCTTCAGCATCATCACGGGCGGTCCAGGCACCGGAAAGACGACGACGGTGGTCCGTTTGCTGGCATTGCTCCAGGCACCTGCAGTCGAGGCGAATCAACCATTGCGCATTCGGCTCGCGGCGCCTACCGGTAAAGCGGCGGCGCGGCTGACCGAGTCCATCAGCCAGCAGGTGCAATCGCTGAAGGTCGCTGACAGCGTCCGGGAAAAAATCCCGACCGAGGTGACCACGGTGCACCGCCTGCTCGGCAGTCGTCCCGGCACGCGGCACTTTCGCCACCATGCCGGTAACCGTCTGCCCCTGGACGTTCTGGTGGTCGATGAGGCGTCCATGATCGACCTGGAAATGATGGCCAATCTGCTGAATGCCTTGCCGCCTCACGCCCGATTGGTGTTGCTGGGCGACAAGGATCAACTGGCCTCCGTGGAGGCGGGTGCGGTGCTGGGAGATTTGTGCCGCGATGCCGAAGCCGGTTGGTACAGTCCGCAGACTCGCCAGTGGCTGGAACAGGTGAGCGGTGAATCCCTGCAGGATAGCGGCTTGCACGAAGGCACTGACGGTTCGCATCCGTTGGCCCAGCAAGTGGTGATGCTGCGTCACTCACGGCGTTTCGGCGAGGGCAGCGGCATCGGCCAACTGGCGCGACGAGTGAATCAGCAACTCCCGGACGAGGCTCGCCAGTTACTGGACGCCAAAACCCATGGCGATGTGTTTTCGTTGCCGCTTCAAAACGAGCACGACCGGAAACTTGAGCACCTGGTGCTCGATGGACACGGCGAAGGCCCTCACGGTTATCGACACTATCTGAGCGTCTTGCGCGATCGACGTCCGGCGAGCGGAACGCCGCTCGAGAACCCTGGTTGGGTCGATTGGGCGCGTAACGTCCTGCGGGCCTTCGATACCTTCCAGTTGTTGTGCGCAGTACGCAAAGGGCCGTGGGGTGTGGAGGGGCTGAACCAGCGCATCACCGACGCGTTGCTCAAGGCGCGGCTGATCGAAAGCGATCAGCAATGGTACGAAGGTCGGCCGGTGCTGATGACCCGAAATGACTACGGTCTGGGGCTGATGAACGGTGACATCGGTATCGCCCTGAAACTGCCCGAGCGCGATGGGCCGGATGCCGGTAAGTCGGTGTTGCGAGTGGCGTTCCCGCGTAACGACGGGCGCGGCGGGGTGCGTTTCGTGCTGCCGAGCCGGCTCAACGATGTCGAGACCGTCTATGCGATGACTGTGCACAAGTCACAGGGTTCGGAGTTTGCCCATACCGCGCTAATCCTGCCGGACGCCTTGAATCCTGTGTTAACCAAGGAGCTGATCTACACCGGAATTACCCGGGCCAAGGACTGGTTCACCTTGATCGAGCCTCGGAGCGGCGTGTTTGAAGAAGCGGTGCAGCGCAAGGTGAAGCGCCTGAGTGGACTGATGCTGGAACTGGAAGAAGGGGCGCCGCATAAAGGATGAAGGAGCCTTCGATTGCCGCCGATAATTGACCGACCGGTCAGAGGTCGCTGTATCGCTGGCGTTCCAGCGCTGTGCTATCGTTGCGGCATCATTTCGTAACGATCCAAGAGAATCCCTGCATGAAGGTGGCTGTCTGGGCGACAGAGCGCGTAGTTGGCTGCAAGCAGGCGTTGCTTGCCGGTGTGCTCTGTTTGCTCACGGGTGTGGCCGCTGCCCAGACTCAACCCCCGGCGGGCATGGCCGAACAGCGGGCCAAATCCGTCACTCAGGTTGTCCTCGGCATCCTCAGTTACGCGCGCTGGCCGGTAGAGCCGGCGCAGTTGCGCCTGTGCATCGTCGGCCCGACCGAATACACCGACGACCTGGTCAAGGGCACGACCCAGGCCACGGGCCGTCCGGTCATCGTGCGTCGACTGTTGGCCGACAACCCGGCCATCGTCAGCGAGTGCGACGCGGTCTACATCGGCAAGCTTACGACCGACGAACGCAGCCGGCTGTTCGCGTCCCTGATCGGCCATCCGGTGCTGAGCATCAGTGAAGGCGGCGATCAATGCACGGTCGGCAGCCTGTTCTGCCTGCGGGTCGGTGATGAGCAAGTGTCGTTCGAGGTCAATCTCGACTCCGTCGCCCGCAGCGGCGTGCGCATTCATCCCAGCGTGCTGCAGTTGTCACGCCGCAAGCCGGCGGTGCCATGAGACGCGACAAATCCACAGGGCGCCCGACCCTCGGCTCGGTCATCGGCCGTGGCAACCTGATTGTGGCGCTGGTCGCCGTGGCAATGGCCAGTGTGTCGCTGACGCTGCTTGGGGTGCTGGCACTGCGGGTCTATGCCGATCACAACCTGCACTTGATTGCCCGCTCGATCAGTTACACCGTGGAAGCTGCCGTGGTGTTCAACGACAAGGCTGCCGCGACCGAAGCGCTGGCGTTGATCGCCTCGACCGAAGAAGTGGCGGATGCCCAGGTGCTGGACACTCAGGGCCAGTTGATCGCGCGCTGGCAGCGTCCGGAGAAAGGCCTGTTTTCCGAACTGGAGATGCAGGTCGCGCGGGTCATTCTGGAAAAACCCATCAGCCTGCCGATCCTGCATCAGGATCGCGAGATCGGGCGCATTTTGCTGATCGGTCACGGCGGCAGCCTGATGCGCTTTCTGTTGAGCGGTCTGGCGGGGATCATTCTCTGCACGGCGATCAGTGCCTGGGTCGCGCTCTATCTGGCGCGGCGTCAGTTGCGCAGGATCATCGGCCCGCTGCACAGTCTGGCGGCAGTGGCTCACGCCGCCCGCAGCGAGCGGGCACTGGACCGACGGGTGCCGCGAGCGAAGATTGCCGAGCTGGACAACCTCGGCAATGACTTCAATGCGTTGCTCGATGAACTCGAAGACTGGCAGACCCACCTGCAAAGCGAGAACGAAACCCTCGCGCACCAGGCCAGTCACGACAGCCTCACCGGATTGCCGAACCGGGCCTTTTTCGAAGGCCGCCTGATCCGTGCGCTACGCAGCGCCCACAAACTGAACGAGCGCGTGGCGGTGCTGTTTCTCGACAGCGACCGATTCAAGGACATCAACGACAGCTTCGGTCATGCCGCCGGCGACGCGGTGCTGGTGGCGGTGGCGAATCGGGTGCGGGCGCAGTTGCGTGAGGAAGATCTGGTGGCGCGTCTGGGCGGTGATGAATTTGCCGTTCTGCTGACGCCCCTGCACAAGACCGAAGACGCCGAGCGCATTGCCGACAAAATCCTCGCCAGCATGGACACCCCGATTGCGCTGCCCGGCGACAGCAGTGTCGTGACTTCGCTCAGTATCGGCATCGCCGTTTACCCCGATCATGGCGCCACGCCCGGCACCTTGCTCGATGCGGCGGATGCCGCGATGTACCAAGCCAAGCGTTTGTCGCGCGGCGCCCAATTCACGGCCGGGTCGGAGCACCCGGTCGATCCCGTTCAAACCAGGAGCTGATGCCCGTGTTCTCACTTTCCTTTCGACTGTTTTCCACTCTGCTGCTGACGGCCATGTTGGCTCTGACCGGTTGCCAGACCGCCCCGCAAAAAGGCCTGACGCCGGCTCAGGTCGCGGTCCTCAAGCAGCAAGGCTTCGAGTTGACCGATGACGGCTGGGAGTTCGGCCTGTCGGGCAAGGTGTTGTTTGGCAGCGATGTCGAAAGCCTGAACAAGCAAAGTACCGAAATCGTCGAGCGTATCGGCAAAGCGTTGCTGGGTGTCGGCATCGAGCGCGTGCGGGTCGATGGCCACACCGACGCCTCAGGCAAGGAAACCTACAACCAGCAGCTGTCACTGCGCCGCGCAAAAAGCGTCGGCAAAGTGCTGACCGCGGTCGGCATGAAACAAGAGAACATCCAGCTGCAAGGTCTCGGCAGCCGCGAACCCGTCGCCTCTAACGACACCGCAGCGGGCCGTACCGAAAACCGCCGGGTGTCGATCGTGGTCAGCGCCGATTAATCGGCGAACTGCATTTCGCGGGTCTCACCCATCAACAGACTCTGATTGCGCTCGGTCACCTCGCGGATGTAATCCCACAACAGGGTGATCCGCTTGAGCTTGCGCAAGTCCTCCCGGCAGTACATCCAGAATTGCCGGGTGATGTCGATTTCCTCCGGCAGCACCGGCAACAGGCGCGGATCCTGTGCCGCGAGGAAGCACGGAAGAATCGCCAATGAGCGCCCCTGCTGCGCCGCCACGAACTGTGCAATTACGCTGGTGCTGCGCAAATTGGCGCTGGCGCCGGGCAACACGTTCGCCAGATACAGCAGCTCCGAGCTGAACGCCAGGTCATCCACGTAACTGATGAATTGATGCTTGCCCAGGTCAGCGGGGCGGCGGATCGGCGGGTGTTTGTCGAGGTACTCCTGGGTCGCGTAGAGCTGCAAGCGGTAGTTGCAGAGTTTGCAGCACACGTACGGCCCGTGTTCCGGGCGTTCGAGGGCGATGACGATGTCGGCCTCGCGTTTGGACAGGCTGATGAAGTGCGGCAGCGGCAGGATGTCCACCGAGATCGCCGGGTAGGCGTCGACGAAGTGGCTCAATTGCGGGGTGATGAAGAAGCTGCCGAAACCTTCCGTGCAGCCCATCCGCACATGCCCGGACAGCGCGACGCCGGAGCCTGACACCTGCTCGCAGGCCATGTGCAGCGTGCTTTCGATCGACTCGGCGTAACTCAGCAGGCGCTGGCCTTCGGCAGTCAGCACAAAACCGCTGGTGCGCGACTTTTCGAACAGCAAAGTGCCGAGCGCCGCTTCCAGTGAACTGATGCGCCGCGACACAGTGGTGTAATCCACAGCCAAGCGTTTGGCCGCGGTACTGGCCTTGCGGGTACGGGCGACTTCGAGGAAAAACTTGAGGTCGTCCCAGTTCAGCGAGCCTAAAGACGTGATGTTTTTTTGCATGATGGACGGGCTTATATGTGCGTTCTTATTAGAAGTTTGCACATCTATACTCCAAAAACAGTCCGACAACCAATTCGTGACACACGCCTCATCTCAAGGCGAACCTTTCGCCTTGGCTCCCAAGATAAAAACAATTTCTGGAGACCAGCATGAACGCATCGCTTACGCCCAACGAAACCACGATCCAGAAGGTCAAGCTGCTGATCGACGGCGAGTGGGTCGAGTCGCAGACGACCGAGTGGCACGACATCGTCAACCCGGCGACCCAGCAAGTGCTGGCCAAGGTTCCGTTCGCCACCGCCGCTGAAGTCGACGCTGCCGTCAGTGCCGCCCAGCGCGCCTTCCAGACCTGGAAGCTGACCCCGATCGGCGCGCGCATGCGCATCATGCTCAAGCTGCAGGCGTTGATCCGCGAGCATTCCAAACGCATCGCCGTGGTGCTGAGCGCCGAGCAGGGCAAGACCATTGCCGATGCCGAGGGCGATATTTTCCGTGGCCTGGAAGTGGTCGAACACGCATGCTCCATCGGCAGCCTGCAGATGGGCGAGTTCGCCGAGAACGTGGCCGGCGGTGTCGATACCTACACCCTGCGCCAGCCGATCGGCGTTTGCGCCGGCATCACCCCGTTCAACTTTCCGGCAATGATTCCGCTTTGGATGTTCCCGATGGCCATCGCCTGCGGCAACACCTTCGTCCTCAAGCCATCCGAACAGGATCCGCTGTCGACCATGTTGCTGGTGGAGCTGGCGATTGAAGCAGGCATTCCGGCCGGTGTTCTGAACGTCGTGCACGGTGGCAAAGACGTGGTCGATGGCCTGTGCACCCACAAGGACATCAAGGCCGTTTCGTTCGTCGGTTCGACCGCCGTTGGCACCCACGTTTATGACCTGGCCGGTAAACACGGCAAACGCGTGCAATCGATGATGGGCGCGAAGAACCACGCGGTGGTGCTGCCGGACGCCAATCGTGAACAAGCGCTCAATGCACTGGTCGGTGCCGGTTTCGGTGCGGCCGGCCAGCGTTGCATGGCCACCTCGGTGGTGGTGCTGGTGGGTGCGGCCAAGCAGTGGCTACCGGATCTGAAAGCGCTGGCGCAGAAACTCAAGGTCAACGCCGGCAACGAGCCGGGCACTGATGTCGGCCCGGTCATTTCGAAAAAGGCCAAGGCGCGGATTCTCGATCTGATCGAAAGCGGCATCAAGGAAGGCGCCAAACTTGAGCTGGACGGACGCGACATCAGCGTGCCGGGTTACGAGAAAGGCAACTTCGTCGGCCCGACCCTGTTCTCCGGGGTGACCACCGACATGCAGATCTACACCCAGGAGATCTTCGGCCCGGTGCTGGTGGTGCTGGAAGTCGACACCCTCGATCAGGCCATCGCGCTGGTTAATGCCAACCCATTCGGCAACGGCACGGGCCTGTTCACCCAGAGCGGTGCGGCGGCGCGTAAGTTCCAGACTGAAATCGACGTCGGCCAGGTCGGCATCAACATCCCGATTCCGGTGCCGGTACCGTTCTTCAGCTTCACCGGTTCGCGCGGTTCGAAACTCGGCGACCTCGGCCCGTACGGCAAGCAAGTGGTGCAGTTCTACACCCAGACCAAAACGGTCACGGCGCGCTGGTTTGATGACGACAGCGTCAACGACGGCGTGAACACCACCATTAACCTGCGCTGAGGAATGGCCATGAAAATCGCATTTATCGGTCTGGGCAACATGGGCGCGCCGATGGCGCGCAACCTGATCAAGGCCGGGCATTCGCTGAATCTGGTGGACCTGAACAAGACCGTGCTGGCGGAGCTCGAGCAGCTGGGCGGCACCATCCGCGCTTCGGCTCGCGAAGCTGCTGAAGATGCAGAACTGGTGATCACCATGCTGCCCGCCGCCGTGCATGTACGCAGCGTCTGGCTCGGTGAAGATGGCGTGCTGGCCGGAATCGGCAAAGGTGTGCCGGCAGTGGATTGCAGCACCATCGACCCGCAGACTGCGCGCGATGTAGCTGCAGCAGCTGCCAAACAAGGCGTGGCCATGGCCGATGCCCCGGTGTCCGGCGGTACCGGCGGTGCCACGGCCGGGACGCTGACCTTCATGGTTGGCGCCACCCCGGAACTGTTCGCCACTCTGCAACCGGTGCTGGCGCAAATGGGCCGAAACATCGTGCATTGCGGTGAAGTCGGCACCGGCCAGATTGCCAAGATCTGCAACAACCTGTTGCTCGCCATTTCGATGGTCGGCGTCAGCGAGGCGATGGCGCTGGGCGATGCGCTGGGCATCGACACCTCGGTGCTCGCCGGGATCATCAACAGCTCGACCGGTCGTTGCTGGAGTTCGGAAATGTACAACCCGTGGCCGGGTATCGTCGAAACGGCGCCGGCCTCGCGTGGTTACACCGGTGGTTTCGGCGCCGAGCTGATGCTCAAGGATCTGGGGCTGGCCACCGAAGCGGCGCGTCAGGCCCATCAGCCGGTGGTGCTGGGCGCGGTGGCGCAGCAGTTGTATCAGGCGATGAGTCAGCGCGGGGAAGGTGGCAAAGACTTCTCGGCGATCATCAACAGCTATCGCAAGCCGCAGTAATCGTCGTCAGGCCTGTGCTCGTCACAGGTCTGCAATTCAGATGCAGTAGGTGTTGCCGGGAAATCACGTCGGGTGGTTTCCCGGCTTTTTTGTATCAGGCGAACACGAAATATTTGCGCACGGTCTCGACCACTTCCCAGGTGCCCTTCATGCCTGGCTCGACCACGAAGATGTCGCCGGCGCGCAGGTGGATCGGCTCCATGCCGTCCGGGGTAATCACGCAGTAGCCTTCCTGGAAATGGCAGTACTCCCACTTCACGTAGTCCACTCGCCATTTGCCCGGCGTGCAGATCCAGGTGCCCATGATCTTGCTGCCGTCTTCGCTGGTGTAGGCGTTGAGGTTGACGGTGTGCGGGTCGCCCTCGAGCTTTTCCCATTTGCAGGCATCGAGTACGGGCAGGGGATGGGTGTCGCGCAAAACAGTAATAGGTGCGGGCATGACGGCTCCAGGCCAGAGGGAGTTAGAGCCGTCACCGTAGCCTTCGCGGGTGCTGTCGGAATGTCTGGGGTCGACCTCCAGATGCCTGTAAGCGCTGGCGCAGACCTTCGTAAAAACTGGATTTGCACCATGGCTGTGCATATATGACGGTTTTAATACAAGCATGCACCATAAAAGTTCAATCGATTTTTAGACTAAAACGAGATAACCATTCTGACACCTATTGCAAAACAAAATCGTCTGTACTATAACATTCGTACTAAAGGACTATTCCTCGGAAGGGAGCTCCATCTGAGTCACGGACAGACTTGAATCGGCTTTTTCTCATCTCGATAACTGACTTGGCCTTCGGCTCAAGTGTGAACTTCTATCTGTTGTTAATGAATAATGACAGTTGAATGAACCGGTCAGTTAATAAGTGGCGCGGACGCAATGTCTCGCGTGCTTTGAGTAGAAGCCTTAAATAAACAGTTAATTATTATTTGTGCACTGGCGGATTTATATCTGCGGGATACGCACGCCTATCGAATTTTTATGTGCCCGGCATCAATGGAATGAGGCTTTATTGTGGACGACATAAACGTAATTGAAGTTTCGACGATTGTTGATGGTGCGAGTGAACTTGGCCGGAACGTCTGGGTGCGTGCCGGCAGCCTCCTGACAAATGTGCAGATCAGCGATGACTGCTTTATCGGCTTCAGGTGCGATTTGCAGCACGCGTCCATCGGCAAGTCCAGCATGTTCGCCACCGGCGCCCAATGCCTGGGGACGGCGCAGTCGCCGGTTCGAATTGCCGAAAACGTCTGGCTGGGCGCCAAGGCCACCGTGGCTGCCGGTGTCTCCATCGGTGCCGGGGCCGTGGTGGCGGCTGGCGCGTTGGTGACAGCGGATGTGCCGCCGGACGCAATCGTCGTCGGTCGTCCGGCGCGGGTTATTGCCCGGCGCACCGTGGTCGAGGACGGCCGGCCGAGCCCCGAGCCAGTGCTGGCCAAAGTCCGGGAGCGGGCGCGCCAGGGCTTGCCGTCGATGCTCGATCGGTCCACGCAGTCGGTTGCGCGGCTAAAGTCGCTGAACCCCGACACCCTGACCTGGGACATCAGCGACGATGCCTTGATCGATGCCGAATTGCGCGGTGGAGCGTCGGTGGAAATCGCCCGGGACTGCATTCTAATCGGGCGCAGCAACCGTCAGGGCGGCATGTCGCAACTGGGCGGTATCGAACTGGGAACTGGCGTGCGACTGGCTGCCGGTGTGGTTATCGAGGCGGCTGGCGGCGTATCCGTCGGTGACTTCAGCGAGTTGTCCGAGGGGGTCACGATCGTTGCCTCCACCCATGATCATTCTTTCCGCTCACTGCCTTGGGAGGAGGCACCGGTGCGCATTGGAAGTCGTTGCGTTATTGGCGAGGGCGCCATCTTGGTAGGTCCACTGAATATTGGTGACGGTGCCGTTATCAAACCGTACTCGGTGGTTATAAGGGATGTATTGGAAAACACTGTGGTTCATGGCGTTGTTCAACTAATGGAGATTCAAGAATGATTTTATTTGCCCCCAATCCAACCGGTTCCGGTCACAACATGCGCGCGCTGTCCATCGCGCAGGCGATCAAGAAACAGCGTCCGGACATGCCATTGACCGTGGCCCTGGCTTCCTTGCAGCCGACCTTTACGCCGATGTTCGAAAAGTCTGGCGTTGAAGTTGTGGACATTGCCGGTCGTTTGGTCGATTACTCGAAAAAGAGCAACTTGTCGAAAGAACTCGACTGGAATAATTACATTGGCGGTTATATCGCCAATACCTTCTTGTCCGGCGAGCGGATTCTGTCTTACCTGGCGCTGATCGCCGAGTACAAGCCAACCGCTCTGGTGTCGGACTACAACATGGCCGCCTGCCTGGCCGCGATTTTCAGCGGTACGCCGCTGGTGTTCGTCACCGAGCGCTACGACTTCACCCTGTGCCAGCTCGAAGACCATGATCTGGCCGACGGCGGTTTCGAGGTCAATGCGCTGGAAATGGCCCGGGCCCGCACCGCGCTGCACAGCCAATTCAACTGGATGATCAATCAGAGCCAACTGGTGCTGACCGACAAGCCGTACGTGGCCTCCTTGGATCAGGGCACTCCGGTGGCCGAAGCGTTGGTCAGCGGCAAGGCGCATTTCGTCGGCCCGATGATCCGCGACATCAATGTGCAGACCGGCTTGAACGTGCGCGAGCAACTGAACCTCGGCGACTCGCCGTTCATTGTCGCCTCGATCAGCGGCACCACGATGTTTGCCCAGAACAAAGACGCGCTGCTTGCCGCCTACCTCGACAGCTTCAAGATCCTGCGCGAGCGCAATCCGGAGCTGAAGCTGGTGTTGCTCGGCCGTCAGGATATCCAGGCTCAGGACGGCGTCGTCTGCGTGCCGTACTACCCGGACTGGATGGGCCTGCTACGCGAAGCCAGCCTGCTGATTTCGGCGCCGGGCTGGATCACCGTGACGGAAATCGCCGCACTGCAGATTCCAACGCTGTTCGTGCTGCCGTCCAAGTCCGAGTACCACGAACTCGAGGCGCTGCGCCGTCTGGAGCTGCTGGGTTTTCCGACGCATCTGGGCCACGACCGCGATGCGATCGTCGAGCTGATCCAGGGCGAGCTGGAAAAAGACACCGACGCTTCGACCTACTACGCACCGCATCAGCAAGTGGCCGCGCCGGATGGCGAAGGTGCCGCCCGCGCCGCGACGCGCATCATCGAGTTGTGCCAGGGCAGCGTTGTGTCGCTGACCGAAAGCAAAGCCGCTTAACCTCAAGGAAGAGGGATTCACCATGTCACTGCATCCGCAGTTTCTATTTGATCAAGGCCTCAAGGACATCGACCACGGCGGCTTTTTCGCCGTGACCGATGCCAGTGGTGAGGTCGCGATTTCCAGCGACAAGCAGTTGCAGGATCAGGTCGCCGCGACGCTCTATCAGGCCGAGCACGGCGACGATGTCGAACTGCGTTTTGCCCATGACGGGCTGATGCGTTTGCATGATGCATCGAATGCCGGTTTCCACGAGCTCGCCGACCGCTACTGGACGCCGCATGGCTCCGGGCGCTGCCGTACGCTGGCGCTGCAACTGGACGCGCTGGCGGCATTGATTGCCTATCAGCGCCGGGTGCCGCAGGACGCGGCGAACAATGCCGCGATCCACGGCCTGCTGGAAAAGGTCGAAGCGATCTACGCTCGGTCCACGGTCGCCGGCCTTTACAGCAGCGACTGGTCGACGCCTCTGGAACTGGCGATTTCGATCGATCTCGACATCAGCGCCACGGCGTTGCTGGCGCGTATCGACAATCAGCCGTTGGGTCTCGGCTTGGTCGGGCACTTGCAGATTCATGCAGAGAACCTGATCGGTCGGGTGGCCGGTAGCGACAGCCAATCCTGTGTCGATGTGGCGCTGACCCGTTGCGGCGTGCGTGCTCAGGTCAGTCTGGTGCTGGCGCAACTGGCTGATGCGCGCGACGACAATGCGTTGTCGAATCTGGCCCGTTCGTTCCTGCTGCAAACCCTGGCGCTGTTCCGCGATCCGGCGTACGGCGGGTATTGGGATCGGGTCGGGATCAACGGCAAAGTGCGTTGCGACTGGCACACTTCGTACAAAAATCACGAGTCGCCATTTCCGATCAAGACCGCCTACGACGTGGCGTTGCTGTTGCAGGCGATTCAGGCCTTGCCGTCCGGCGCGAGCGAAGCCGACCGGGCTTCGGTGACGGCAGCGTTGCTGGAATTTCACGACGCCCGCAATGGCGGGCTGTTCATGGGCAAGGGCTACTTCTGGTCGACCCCGGATGACCCGACCGTGCCGTTCATTCGGCAGTTCTGGGCGCCGCCGCGTCAGCCGGGGATCTTCAGCATCGGCAACCTGACGTACCTGCCGTTGCACCTGAAAAGCCTGAAAACCCAGCTCGCTGCGGCCCACGCCTTGCAGTCCATCGAACCGGCCGCTGCCGTCACTCATCATGACGATGCGGCGTTGGTAAACCGTGAACTGCAAGTGATCGATGGCGGTGGTGATGTGCAGCGCATTCATCCGAATGGCGTGCCGACCATCAATGTTGATCTGCAGCGTTATCTGGCGTGGCTGGCCAAGGCCCGGGCATCGAACGAAACGCCTTACGGGCTGACAGCCGAAACCGCGCCGCTGGGGTTCCGTGCTGACAAGACCTGGCAGGTGTTTTCCGGGTTGCATGTGATTTCGGACTTGCACGCGCTGGGTCTGCAAATCGAAAACAAGGCCAGCCTGATCGATTGCATCAGGGCTTCGCAAAACACCGATGGCGGATTCGCCGAGCAGCCGGGGCATCTGAGCGATGTGTTCGCCACTTACTGCGCGGTGTTGTCGCTGCGAGTGCTGGGCGCGTTGCCGAACGATATCGGCGGTTGCGTGCGTTACCTGCAAGCGTGTCAGAACCCGGACGGCGGGTTCGGCGATGTGCCGGGGTTTGGCTCAGACATCTGGCACACCAACCTGGCGGTGCTGTCGCTGCACGCGCTGGAAGCCAAGGCGCCGGACGAGCAGGGCGTGATGGCGTTTGCCTTGCGCTGCCGCTCGGCCGACGGCGGTTTCGCCAACAAGCCTGGATATCCGCCGGATGCGTTTTCGGTGTACCGCGTGGTGTCGACGCTGTTCATTCTCAACCGACGCATCGTCGATGCCGAACAGACAGTCGCCTGGCTGCAAAAGCTGCAACTGGCCAACGGCTCATTCCACTACCGGCCGGGCAAAGCGGTCAGCCTGGTGGGGACTTACATGGCCATCGCGGCGATGTTTCTGCTCGACGCGCAGCCGACGTATTTGCAGGAATCGAAAGACTGGATCGCTTCCCATCAGAAGCAGGACGGTGGATTCGGCCCGCTCAATGCGACCTCGGCGACCACCGACGAAAGCTTCGTCTGCATCCAGACGCTGCTGATTCTCGAACAAGGGTTGTCGCAATACTGGGTCGCGTTGTTGAACTGACCCGCACACAGCATCGAAGGACGTTAAATCATCATTTTGCCAGGGGAGGCGCTGATGAAAATTTTAGTGACAGGGGGCGCGGGCTTCATTGGCTCGGCCGTGGTGCGGTTTCTGATCGAAGAGACCGAATGTGAAGTGATCAACGTCGACAAACTGACCTACGCCGGCAATCTCGAGTCGCTGGCCGATGTGTCCGACTCGCCGCGTTATCGGTTTTGTCAGGTGGACATCTGCGACAAGCCGGCGCTGGACGAACTGTTCGAGCGCCTGCAACCGGATGCGGTGATGCACCTGGCCGCCGAGTCCCACGTGGACCGCTCGATCGATGGCCCGCAAGCCTTCATCGAAACCAACATCGTCGGCACCTACACGATGCTCGAAGCGGCGCGCGGTTACTGGAACCGACTGGACGCTAAGCGTCAGGCGGCGTTCCGTTTCCATCATATTTCCACCGACGAAGTGTACGGCGACCTTGAACCCGAAGATCCGGCGTTCACCGAGCGCACGCCGTATGCGCCAAGTTCGCCGTACTCGGCAACCAAGGCTGGTTCCGATCATCTGGTCCGCGCCTGGCATCGCACCTTTGGCCTGCCGGTGGTGATGAGCAATTGCTCGAACAATTACGGGCCGTATCACTTCCCGGAAAAACTGATTCCTCACGTCATTCTCAATGCGCTGCAAGGCAAGCCGCTGCCGGTGTATGGCGATGGTGCGCAGATCCGCGACTGGCTGTTCGTTGAGGATCACGCCCGCGCCCTGTACGCGGTGGTCACGCGCGGTGAGGTCGGGCAGACCTACAACATCGGCGGCCACAACGAGAAGACCAACCTGGAAGTGGTGCACACCCTGTGCGATTTGCTTGAGGCACGCGGCGCGGAAAAGCCGGCGGGTGTTGCGCACTTCCGCGACCTGATCACCTTCGTCAAGGATCGTCCGGGCCACGACAAACGCTACGCCGTCGATGCCGGAAAAATCCACGTGACGCTGGGCTGGACGCCGCAGGAAACCTTCGAAAGCGGCATGCAGAAAACTGTCGACTGGTATCTGGACAACCGCGCCTGGTGGGTGCGGGTGATGTCCGGTGCCTACGCGCTGGAGCGCCTCGGCGAGCAACGCGACGAAGCCCTCGTGGCCTGAACATTCAGTCATTCAAATCTCACTGCTTGAAAGGAAAAAAGCATGGCCAAGTACAAAGGAATTCTGCTGGCGGGCGGCGCCGGTTCGCGTCTGCACCCGATCACTCTGGGCGTCTCGAAACAGTCGCTGCCGGTGTATGACAAACCGATGATCTACTACCCGCTGTCGGTGCTGATGCTGGCGGAAATCCGCGAGATCCTGATCATCTCCACGCCGGAAGATCTCCCGGGCTTCCAGCGCATGCTCGGCGACGGCAGCCAGTTGGGCCTGAGCCTGAGCTACGCGGTACAACCGAGCCCGGACGGTCTCGCTCAAGCGTTCATCATCGGTCGCGAATTCGTCGGTGAAGACAACGTCTGCCTGGTGCTCGGCGACAACATTTTTTACGGCGCCGGCTTCGGTGAAACCCTGCTGCAAGCGGCGGCTCGTGATGAAGGCGCGACAGTGTTCGGTTACTACGTGGCCGATCCCGAGCGCTTTGGCGTGGTGGAATTCGATGCTGCCGGCAAGGCCCTGAGCATCTGCGAAAAACCGAGCGATCCGAAGTCGAACTACGCCGTCACCGGCCTGTATTTCTACGACAACGAAGTGCTGCAGATTGCCGCCGACATCAAGCCGTCGCCGCGCGGCGAGCTGGAGATCACCGACGTCAACAACGTCTATTTGCAACGCGGAAAATTGAACGTGTCGGTGATGGGGCGTGGCATGGCGTGGCTGGATACCGGCACCCACGATGCATTGATGGAAGCGGGCAATTTCGTGCAGGCCATCGAGAAACGCCAAGGCCTGAAAATCGCCTGCCTCGAAGAGATCGCCTACAACAAGGGCTGGATCGACGACGCGCAATTGCTGGTGCACGCGGGCAGCATGAGCAAGACCGGTTACGGTCAGTATCTGGCGCGTTTGATCCACGATGACGTGGTGGTGGCGATGGATGCGCAGCGCCCGTTGAAAGGCGCTGCCTGATCACTGTGAGATCAATGTGGGAGCGAGCTTGCTCGCGAAAGGGATGCATCAGTCAATGATGCTGTTGAACGTGACGGCCCCTTCGCGAGCAAGCTCGCTCCCACAGGTTCAGTGGCCGGTCACGCTATCGTGTCGTGGGGCCTTCACGTCGGAGCGCGGATCGGTAGGTGGCGTTTGCAGCTCGTGCAAACGGGCCAGGCGATTGGCGTGAGTCGGCGCTTCGGCCGCCAGCGGCGAGCGGCGTTTGCGGGTTTCTTCACGCAGCACCGGCAACACTTCCTTGCCGAACATGTCGAGTTGTTCCAGCACGGTCTTCAGCGGAATGCCGCCATGGTCGAACAGGAACAGCTGGCGCTGATAGTCGCCGAAGTACTCACGGAAGGTCAGGGTCTTGTCGATGATTTCCTGAGGGCTGCCGACGGCCAGCGGGGTCATTTCCATGAACTCTTCCAGGGATGGACCGTGGCCATACACCGGGGCGTTGTCGAAGTAGGGACGGAATTCACGGCGCGCATCCTGCGAGTTGCGACGCATGAAAATATGCCCGCCGAGACCGACGATCGCCTGCTCCGGCGTGCCGTGACCGTAATGGGCAAACCGCGCGCGGTAGAACTCGACCAGTGCCATGAAATGCTCACGGGGCCAGAGGATGTGGCTGGCAAAAAAACCGTCGCCGTAATACGCCGCCTGCTCGGCGATTTCCGGTGTGCGGATCGAGCCGTGCCAGACGAAGGGCGGCAGGTCATCGAGGGGCCTCGGGATCGAGGTGAAGTTTTTCAGCGGGGTGCGAAAGGGTCCGCTCCAGTTGAGGTCTTCTTCGCGCCAGAGCCGGTGCAGCAGGCGATAGTTTTCCATCGCCAGTGGCAGACCGTCGGCGATGCTCTTGCCGAACCAGGGATAGACCGGCGCGGTGTTGCCTCGGCCGAGCATCAGGTCCATGCGGCCGCCGCAGAGGTTTTGCAGCAGCGAATATTCTTCGGCCAGACGCACCGGATCGTTGGTGCTGATCAGGGTGGTGGACGTCGAGAGAATGATGCGTTGGGTCTTGGCTGCGATGTAGGCCAGCAGCGTGGTGGGAGAGGAGGTGATGAACGGGGGATTGTGGTGCTCGCCGGTGGCGAACACGTCCAGTCCGATGTCTTCGGCCTTCTGCGCAATTTGCAGGGTGGCCTGGATGCGCTCGGATTCGCTGGGGGTACGGGCGTTGGTAGGGTCTTGTGTGACGTCGCCAACGGTGTAGATCCCGAATTGCATAAAGCCTCCTTGCCTTGGGTAAAGGTGTGTTTGAAACCCTTGCCGCGAAGAATGAATCATCGCGGCACTTGAAATGTACGCCTGTACACGTACAATCGCAAACATGGGTCATTGCACAAACGGATTTGAAGACCTCATCGAGAGAGGAACGCGACATGGAACTGGGATTTATCGGTCTGGGCACGATGGGCGCACCGATGGTGCTGAACCTGCTGAAAGCCGGGCATCGGGTCCGCGTGTGGAATCGTTCGTCGGCACCTCTGGAAGCACTGGCTGCGGCCGGCGCTGAAGCTGTCGAGACACCGGCACTGGCGGCGCAGGCCGAGGTGCTGATTTCGATGCTCGGCGATGACACGGCGATCCGCTCGGTGTTCTTCGATGCCAAGGCGCTGGACGGCCTTCAGGCCGGCAGCGTTCATATCAACATGTCCACGGTATCGGTGGCGCTGGCCAGGGAGCTGGCGACCGAGCATGAAGCACGCGGCGTCGGTTACGTGTCGGCACCGGTGCTGGGGCGGGTCGATGTGGCGGCTGCCGGCAATCTGAACATTCTTGCCTCCGGGCCCGCCGAAGCACTGGCCCGAGTGCAGCCGCTGTTCGATGTGCTGGGGCGCAAGACCTGGACGTTCGGCGACACGGCTGAAGTGGCCTGCGCCGCGAAACTGTCGGCCAACCTGATGATCGCGTCGGCGATCGAGTCCATGGCCGAAGCCTCGACCCTGGCCGGCGGTTACGGCATCAGTCGCGAAGCGTTCATCGAGATGATCACCTCGACCCTGTTCGCCGTGCCGGTCTATCAGGGCTACGGCAAGCTGATGGTCGATGAAAAATTCGAGCCGGCCGGTTTCAAATTGTCGCTGGGTCTCAAGGACGTACGCCTGGCGCTGGAAGCCGGTGAAGCGGCGCAGGTGCCGCTGCCGTTTGCCAGCGTGTTGAAGGACAACCTGCTGGACGGCATGGCCCATGGTCAGGCCGATCAGGACTGGGCCTCACTGTCGAAAGTCAGTGATCGGCGTGCCGGCGTGAAGTAAGCAAAAAGATTCAAGCAACGTAACTTGTTCGCAAGTTACGTTGGCCTCTTGCGCCTTGTGTAATTGTCGGACAGTGATTGCTCTTTTATTGGGAAATGAAAGAAGTCTGATAATAGTGCTTGTAAAATGTACGACTGTAGACGTACATTTTTATCGGGGTTTAACAACAATAAAAAGTTCTGTCTGTTTTTTCGTCTGCTGATCGTAAATAAATAATAGCTAGGAGCCGTTATGAAAAATCTAATGCAATGGAACAGCCTTCCCTCCGAATCCAATGAATGGCTCGAGAAGGTGCGTGCACTGAATCCGCTGATTATTCAGCACCGCGATTACAGCGAGCAGACAAATGCGACGCACAAGGATGTGATGTCCCGATTCTTCAAGGAAGGTTTTGGCCGCACGTCGGTGTCCAAGGCGTTCGGCGGATCCCAGGTCGATATTCAGACCACCTCGGCCCTGCTGCTGGAATTCGCCCGTTTTGACGCCTCGCTGTCCTGGCAGCTGGCGGTGCAAGTGGCGATGGGGCGCCTGTCGGATTACCTGCCGGAAGCCACTTCCGAAGCGATCTACAACCACTGCGACGGTTTCGTGATCGGCGCCATCCACTCCGGTGGCGAAGCGCTGCCGATGGGCGACGAGTACCTGCTGAGCGGCAAATGGGCGTTCGCCAGCGGCTCGGCCCACGCCGACTGGCTGGTCTGCACCGCCACGGTCAAAGGCACCGAAAACAACACCACCCCGGAAGTGCGGATGTTCTTCGTGCCCGCCAGCCAGTGCACCATCCTGCCGACCTGGGACACCCTGGGCATGCGCGGCACCGGCAGCCATCACTTCCAGTGCTCCAGCGTGATCGTCCACAAGTCCTTCTCGCTGGACGTCGAAACCCTCAAGCAATCCCCCGAAGCGCGCAACTCCCGGGCCTACGCCACCGGTTACTACGAGTTCGGCACCCTGGCGGCGATGTCCACCGTGCTGGGCGTGGCCCGGGCGGCGGTCGATCATTTCCGCAACGACCGCGCCGTGAACACCGATCCGGGTCTGGAAGGGGTGATCTTCGAGAAGACTGGCCGCGCCATCTCCTCGGTGCACACCGCACAATTGCTGCTGGAAGATGCGATCCACCAGGTCATCAACCGGGGTGAAACCATCGGCGAACCGGTAAGTGCCCGCGTCGGTCTGGCAGCCTCGGTGCTGACCGAGAACTCGGTCAATGCGGTCAACCAGATCTACTCGATGGCCGGTTCCAAAGCCGTCTACAAGTCGCACTTCCTGGAGCGTTGCTTCCGCGATATCCACACCGGTTCGAAGCACTTCACACTGTCGCCCTTGAACTTGCACGGTATCGGCAAGTATTACCTGGATAAAACCAACGTACTGGCCGCGGCGTAACAGCGGATAAATAAAGCGGGCGCGTTTACAAGTGAAAGTTCACAGGGACCGATAATGCGCCCGCCTTAAGTTGCACCTTTATTTTCTTAAAACTCAAACTTTTGTGCTCGCAGCAAAGAGTCAAGGGAGTGCCACATGCTTGCTCGAAACATTATCAAGTCGCTGATCTTTATTATTCTTGTGGTGGTGTTGTCCGCTGCACTGGGCTGGCGTTTCTGGTCTCCGCCACCGGCGGCGGCCGAGCAACGGATCCCCAGCACCCGGGTCGGTCTGGCCGTGGTCAAGAAACAACCCTACACCTACTACCTCGAAGCCATCGGCAAACTCGAAGCTCAGCGCCAGGTGCTGGTCTCGGCTGAAGTCAGCGGCAAAGTGGTGGACATCGATTTCGAGTCCGGCGATGAAGTGAAGGCGGGGCAAGTGCTGCTCAAGCTCAACGATGCGCCGGAGCAAGGCGAACTGGTGCGCCTGAAAGGCGAGTACGAATCGGCCAAGGCGCAGTTTGCTCGGGTCCAGGAACTGGCCAAGACCGGCGCCGAAAGCCGTCGCGCCTTCGACAGTGCCCGCGCTCAATACGACGCGGCCAAAGGCGACATGGAACGCATGCAGGCGCAGATCGCCCAACGCCACATTCGTGCGCCGTTCGCCGGCACCCTCGGCATTCGCCAGGCGCATCTGGGCCAATACCTGCAAGCCGGCAGCGCGGTGGCGACCCTGACCGATCCGGGCCTGCTGCGCGTCAACTTCACCCTCGCCGAGCGCGATGGCTCGCAAGTGCAACTGGGCCAGACCGTGCAGGCCAAGGTCGATGCCTGGGGTGATGTGACCTTCGCCGGCAAGATCGTGGCGGTCGATCCGCAGATCAACCAGTCGCACACCATCAACGTTCAAGCGGTCATCACCGACACGCAAAAACGCCTGCGTCCCGGCATGTACGCACGGGTCTCGGTGACCCTGCCGCAGACCGCCGAGCTGCTAATTCCGGAAACCGCGATCACCTACAACGCTTACGGCGAGAGCGTGTTCTCGGTCTACACCGACGAGGCCGGCGTGCAGAAGGTCAAGCGTGAAAGCATCAAGGTCGGCGAGCGCCGCGATGGCTGGGCGGTGGTCGACAAGGGCCTGACCGAAGGCGTGCAAGTGGTGACGTCCGGCCAGCTCAAGCTCCACGACGGCGTGGCGGTGGAAGGCGTGCCGGACACGATTGCTCTTAAACTCAGTGGGCTGGAAAAATGAATTTCACCGACCTCTTTCTTCGCCGCCCGGTACTGGCCGTGGTGGTCAGCACGCTGATCCTGCTGTTCGGGGTGCGCGCGCTGATGAACCTGCCGATCCGCCAGTACCCGATGCTGGAAACATCGACCATCACGGTCACGACCCAGTATCCCGGCGCCTCTTCGGAACTGATGCAAGGCTTCGTCACGCAGCCGATCAGCCAGGCCGTGGCCTCGGTTGAAGGCATCGACTATCTGTCGTCGACCTCGACCCAGGGCCGCAGCCAGGTGACGATCCGCATGGCGCTCAACAGTGACTCCATCGCGGCGCTGACCGAGGTCATGGCCAAGGTCAACCAGATCAAATACCGCTTGCCGAAGGACGCGTACGACCCGGTGGTGGAGCGCACTTCCGGCGGCTTCACCAGCGTGGCCTACGTCGCGTTCGCCAGCTCCAACCTGACCATTCCGGAGATGTCGGATTACATCTCCCGCGTCGTCGAACCGATGTTCGCCGGCATCGAAGGCGTGGCCAAGATCAACATCATGGGCGAGCAGAAACTGTCCATGCGCCTGTGGCTCGACCCACAGCGTCTGGCCGGTTACGGCATGACCGGGCAGGACGTTTCGGCCGCCATCGAAGGCAACAACTTCCAGGCAGCGCCGGGGCAGGTCAAAGGCCTGTACGTGGTCAGCAACCTGCGGGTGAACACTGACCTGAACAGCGTTGAAGACTTTCGCGACATGGTGCTGCGCAACGACAACGGCCACATCATCCGTGTGCGTGACGTCGGCACCGTAGAACTGAACGCAGCCTCCACCGACACCAGCGGCGCGATGAGCGACGTACCCGCGCTGTTCCTCGGTCTGGACGCCGCACCGACCGGCAACCCGCTGGTCATCGTCAAACGCGTGCGTGAATTGCTGCCGCAGATCCAGGAAACCCTGCCACCGGGCGTGACCGTGCAGATCCCGTTCGAAGTGGCGCACTTCATTCAGTCGTCGATCGACGAGGTGAGCTACACCTTGCTCGAAGCGCTGGTGATCGTGGTGCTGGTGATCTACCTGTGCCTGGGCACGTTCCGCACCGTGCTGATTCCGCTGGTGACGATTCCGCTGTCGATGCTCGGCGCGGCCATGTTGATGCAGATGTTCGGCTTCAGCCTCAACCTGCTGACCCTGCTCGCCATGGTGCTCGCCATCGGGCTGGTGGTGGACGACGCCATCGTCGTGGTGGAGAACGTTCACCGTCACATCGAAGAGGGCAAGACGCCGTTCGACGCGGCACTGATCGGTGCGCGTGAAGTGGCCGGTCCAGTCGTGGCGATGACCTTCACCCTGGCAGCTGTGTACGCGCCGATCGGTCTGATGGGCGGCCTCACCGGCACGCTGTTCAAGGAGTTCGCACTGACCCTGGCCGGCGCCGTGGTGATTTCCGGCATCGTCGCCCTGACCCTGTCGCCGATCATGAGTACTCGCCTGCTGGACGCGAAAACCAGCGAAGGTTTCATGGCGGTCAAGGCGGACCGTTTCTTCCAGTATCTGTCCCGTCGCTATGGCGCTCTGTTGGGCGGTTCGCTGGCACATCGCTGGATCAGCCTGAGCGTGGCGCTGGTGATTTTCTTCAGTCTGCCGTTCCTCTATCGCTCGGCGCAGACCGAACTGGCGCCGCTGGAAGACCAGAACATCCTGCTGACCGCGATCAAGGCGCCGCAACACGCCAACCTGAACTACCTCGAGGCCTACGCCCACGAGCTGTACAAGACGTTCAACGAAATCCCCGAGGGCTACAGCAACTGGGTGGCGAACGGTTCCGACGGCCTGTCCAACAGCGTCGGCGGGATCAACCTGGTGGACTGGGAAAAACGCGGCCGCGATGCCAACACCATCCAGCCCGACTTGCAGGCGCGGGTGAACCAGATCGAAGGCACGAGCATTTTCGTGTTCCAGATGCCGCCGTTGCCGGGCTCCACCGGTGGTCTGCCGGTGCAGATGGTGATCCGCAGCGATCAGGAATACCTGGCGCTGTACAACGTGATGGATCAACTCAAGCAGGCGGCGCAAGCCAGCGGTCTGTTCGCGGTGGTCGACAGTGATCTGGACTTCAACAACCCGGTGGTGGAAATCCAGGTCGACCGGGCCAAGGCCAACGCGCTGGGCATCCGCATGCAGGACATCGGCGAGACGCTGAACAGCCTGATCGGCGAGAAGTACGTCAACCGGTTCTCGTTCCACGGCCGTTCCTATGACGTGATTCCGCAGTCGGTATCGGCGGATCGCCTGACCCCGGAAACCCTGAAGCTGTATTACGTGAAGGACCAGAAGGGCAATCCGGTGCCGCTGTCGACGCTGGCCACCCTCAGCGTCAAGGTCGAGCCGAATCGCCTGACCCAGTTCAACCAGCAGAACTCCGCCACGTTCCAGGCCATTCCGGCGCCGGGCGTGACGTTGGGTGATGCGGTGGGCTTCCTGCAAAAACAATCGGAAGGCTTCCCGGCCGGCTTCAGTTTCGACTGGCAGTCCGACGCCCGCCAATATGTGCAGGAAGGCAACAGCCTGGCGTTCACCTTCGGCCTGGCCCTGGTGATCATCTATCTGGTGTTGAGCGTGCAGTACGAGAGCTTCCGCGACCCGTTCATCATCTTGATCAGCGTGCCGCTGTCGATCTGCGGGGCCCTGGTGCCGCTGGCGCTGGGCATGACTTCGATGAACATCTACACCCAGATCGGCCTGATCACGCTGATCGGTCTGATCAGTAAGCACGGGATCCTGATGGTCGCGTTCGCCAACGAGTTGCAGCGCCAGCAAGGCATGGACCGCGTGCAAGCGATCCAGCACGCCGCGCAGGTGCGTCTGCGGCCGATCTTGATGACGACTGCGGCAATGGTGGTCGGCCTCGCGCCGCTGTTGTTCGCCAGCGGTGCGGGCGCCAACAGCCGCTTCGGCCTGGGCCTGGTGATTGTGGTGGGGATGCTGATCGGCACCTTGTTCACCCTGTTCATTCTGCCGTCGGTGTACACGCTGCTCAGTTCGATCAAGCAACCGAGCCACGCACCCGAAGCTGAACCGGCCGGTGTGCCGCAACCCATCCTGTGAGGACGTGACATGCATTCGATTACACGTTTGATGCTGGCGCCGCTGGCGGCGTCCATCCTGTTGGCGGCGGGTTGTGTGAACTACGCCGGGATCGATCATCAGGGCAAATTGCTGGCGGTCGGCGTTGCGCCGTCCGACAGCCTGAAAGACAAATTGCCGCCGGCCCAATGGCCGCGTGCGGACTGGTGGACATCGCTGGGTGATCCGCGTCTGGGCGCGTTGATCGAAGAGGCGTATGCCAGCAATCCGGACTTGCAGGAAGTCGCTGCCCGGGTCGCCAAGGCCAATGCGTTTCTCGACCTGCGCGACGCCGAGCGCTATCCCGAAATGGACGTCTCGGCGGGTGTCACTCGCGGTCGGCTGTCGCGCTTCGAGGATTACAGCGGCGAGGGCCACAAGTACTTCACCGCACGCAATCTGGCAGTGAACTTCAGCTACACCTTCGACCTCTGGGGCGGCCAGCGCGCCGCCTGGGAGTCGGCGCTCAACAGCGCACGAGCGGCGGAAGTCGACCTGCAATCCTCGCGGCTGATTCTGGCGACCAACGTGGTCAAGGCTTACAACCAGTTGGCGTATGCGTGGCAGGTGTCGGAGTTGAATCAGCGGGATCTGGAACGCCTGAGCAAACTGGTGGACCTGACGGATTCACGTTACGGCTCGGGGCTAGACAACCTGTCGCAACTCAAGCAGGTGCAGAGCCTCAAGGCGCGTTCGGAATCGACGCTGATCGGCGCCAACGAAGACATCGAAATTGCTCGTCTTCAACTGTCGGCGCTGATCGGCAAGGGCGTTGATCGTGCGCACACACTTGAGCGGCCATCGAATCTGCAAGCGAGCGTGGTGGCATTGCCGGCGCAGTTGCCGGCCCAATTGTTGGGCCGTCGTCCGGACATCGTCGCCGCACGTTGGCGCGTTGAGGCCGAGACCAAGAACGTCGAGGCAGTGAAGACCACGTTCTACCCGAACATCAATCTGGTAGCAGCGGCGGGTTCCCATGCGTTGACCGGTGATGCGCTGTTCGCCGGGGTCAGCAAGTTCTGGAACGTGGCGCCGACGGTGTCGCTGCCGATCTTCGATGCGGGGCGTCTGCGCTCGGATCTGAAGGCCGGCAATGCCGAACTCGACAGCTCCATCGCGCAGTACAACCGGGTGCTGAATTCGGCCCTGCACGAGGTGGCGATTTCGGTGACGCAGTTGCGCTCTTTCGAGCAGCAAATCGTCGTGCAGCGCGATGCCTGTTCGATTGCGCAGTCGTCTTACGATCTGTCGCAGTCGCGCTACAAGGCGGGGGAGGACACGTTCCTCGATGCGCTGAACATCGAGCAGCAATTGATCCAGGACGAAATGCGCCTTGCCTTCCTCAACAGCAAGCACATCGACAGCTCGGTTTCGTTGATGGCGGCGCTGGGCGGCGGGTTTCAGGCGCCCGCGCTGGAGACAGCGCAGAGCAGCGATTTGTAGTGTTTTCAGGGACGCCGCCCTCGGGGCGGCTGTCGCGGGGAAAAAGCATCTTGTGTATAGTCTTACTGTTCTCGTATAGACGAATACAAGCCGGATTTTTCCCGCCTATATCATCAAGGGTACCTACCTATGAACGTCCCGAATCATCCCAATCAGGATCAGATCCTTCTGGAAAATGTGCTGAACGCATTGGGAAGCCCGCTACGCCTGACCGTGTTGAAAGTGTTGTCCGATGGCCAGGAACATCCGTGCGGCCGGATCCTCAAGGGCGCATCGAAGTCGACCATGACCCACCACTGGCGGGTGCTGCGCGACAGCGGTCTGATTTGGCAGCGCCCTTACGGTCGGGAAAACCTGCTGTCCCTGCGTCGTGAAGACATGGACGTGCGTTTTCCGGGATTGCTCGACTCGCTGCTGTCGGCGGTCAAGACCGATGAACAGACCATCAGCGTCATCAGCAAACACGAAGTGACCGAAGAAAACGGAGCCGAGTGACAGACACCGCCGGTGAAGGGTTGGCCTTCCACGGCAACCAACAATTCACCATCACCAGGAAGGTGTGAGCGGGTATGGATACAAGTCATTACTGGTCATCGCGACCGCTGTCGGAATTGACCGGCTCCGAGCATCACTGGCTGTTTTTGCCCGGGGCACTGACCCCACGTCTGAAAGCCATGGGCGATTATTCAATCGAAGTCGTCGAGCAGTCCCATGGCCCGCTCAATCCTGAAGAAGCGCAAGCGCTGAGCGTGCCGCCGGCCACCCTCGGCTGGGTGCGTGAGGTGGTGATGAAGCTCGATGGCGAAGCCTGCGTCACCGCGCGCAGCCTGACCAGCGTGCCGGCACTGAATGGCGACTGGGCGGATCTGAACGGTTATGGCCGTCGACCGCTGGCCGAGATTCTCTACACGTCGGAGCAGACCCTGCGCGAACCTTTCCAATGCGCCTTGCTGTCCCCCGGTGCACCGTTGGCGGCGCTGTCCTATCGCTTCGCGCCACAGGCCAAACGTCTGCTGGCCCGGCGTTCGCGTTTCACCCGCAATGGTTCGGCGTTGCTGGTCAGCGAGTGCTTTTTGCCTGCCTTCTGGGCTCGGGTTGAATACGCTCAGGCGCTCAAGTCGGCCTGATGAAAAAAACCTGCGGGAGCGAACGCCCGCAGGTTTTTTTTCGCTGGTTTTTCAGAGCCGGATCACCGCTTCGATCTGCTTGATGGCTGGCGTCAGCGCTTGCGCCAGTTGCTCGGCTTTCGAGGTCGGGCGCATGGTTCTCGACGAGCGCAGAAACAACGGATCATCGAACCGCTTGCGCAGCCGTGCCAGTGATCCGCTGATGGCGGGTTGTTTGACGTGCAGGCGCTCGGCCGTGCGTGACACGCTGCGTTCGCGGAACAGCACCAGGAAAATGATGATCAGGTTCAGGTCGATATCCGCGAAGTTGTCTTCATTGAATAGCATGGTTACATCCCTGTCATGACCCGCCGGGCGGCGTCAGCCGAGGCCGGCGGGTGTCTGGATCACTGCTCGGGTGCCAGGCGCAGTTCGTCGTTCAGACGGTAGTAACTGCGGTTGAAATAGACCAGGCCTTCCGTGGCCTCGCTGTGTTGCTGCAGTTCGAGAATTTCACAGTAGAAGATGCTGTGGGTGCCGACCTCGTCGACCTTGCTGACCCGGCAATCGAGGCTGACCAGCGCCTCTTCGATCACCGGCGAACCGGTTTTCAGGGTCTGGCAGTTCACGCTGGAAAAGCGCTCCTGCATGCTCAACTGCCGATTGGCAAACGCGCCGGAGGTCGACTGGTGGTCGCCGGTCAGGACGTTTACGCACAGCACGCCATTGGTCTTGAAATGCTCGTGATTGGACGACGAGCGATTGACGCACACCAGCAGCGTGGGCGGTGAATCCGTCACGCTGCACACCGCCGACGCGGTAAAGCCGAAACGCCCCGCAGGGCCATCGGTCGTGACGATGGTGACGGCACTCCCCAGCATCGCCATTGCATTACGAAACTCCGTTGAATCAACCATCGCGTCACCTCATTCCATGTAGGTTTAATGGAGCCGATCCGTTCTTCCTTGTCCGTTGTCGTTGTGCGAAAACGGGTATCGGGCAACACGTTCGCTCTGGCGATATAGTACGTATGTATACGTACCTTGCAAGCTATTCCTTGTGCTTATTTTGCGGTCGATACGCTCGACAGGCATTGCTGTTGCGCGTGTTCAAGACTGGCCTCCAGCGCACTCAATTCCTCTTGCTGTCGGGTGAGTTTCAAGAGCTGCGCCGCGATCTCCTGTTGCTTGTCGGCAATCGCGCGGCGGGCTTTTTCGTAGGGCGTCAATTCCGGTTGGCTGGCAAAGATCGCCTGCAATTCCCTGAGGCGAAAACCCAGCGCCTGTGCGCATTTGATAAAGCTCAGCAGTTCGACCGTCTGCGGGTCGTAAACCCGGTATTTGCCCTGGCGCGGGGCCTCGGGCAGCAGGCCGATTGACTCGTAGTGGCGGATGGTTTTGATCGTGGTTCCCGAACGCTGTGCGGCCTGGCCGATGTACATGTGCAAATCCCTTTTCTCCGTCAGCGGGCATGCGCACCAATAGCGGAAAACTCAATGGCGGGCAATTGATCCGGCCTGTTTCAGCCAGGTTTCACGCTGATGGTCGCTGGCGCCGAGCACCGGCCCGAAGGTCAGTGTCCGGCGCGGTTCGATCCCGCAGAACGCCAACGTGTTCCTTCGTACTTCGTGCAGGCCGGGCATGCGATAGATCCAGCGGTAATACCAGGGCGGGGTGTCCATGGTGACCAGCAGGTGGGCGCTGCGACCGTGCAGGAGTTTGTCGGGAAACGCTTTGCCCTGGCGGTACTTGAACGCGAAACCGGGGAGCAGGATCCGGTCGAAAAAGCCTTTGAGCAGCGCCGGAATCCCGCCCCACCAGATCGGATACACCAGCGTCAGGTGTTCGGCCCACAGCAGGTCGGCCTGAGCCTGGAGCAGATCCGGTTCAAGGGCCTGAACCTGGCTGTAACCTTCGCGCAGGACCGGGTCGAAATCGAGCTGACCGAGGGACAGTTGCCGCACTTCGTGCCCGGCCTCGCGGGCCGATTCCAAGTAACGTCCGGCCAGTGCCGCACAAAAACTTTCGCTGGATGGATGGCCGAGAATCAGCAGAATCCGCTTGCCCATCATGACTGCCCCTGAGGAAGAAACCCCAAGGGTAAAGTCTGCCCCTCAGGGCAGAGTCAAGGCGTCGAGCAAGGCGCGGGCATAGGCGGGGAGGGCGTCGAAGTCGCGGGCGCACAGCAACAGTTTGCGCCTGGCCCAGCCTTCATTCATCGGCAGGGTCTTGAAGGCTTGTGGCGTGGCGCGCTGAACTGCTGCCAGCGGCACGATACCCAGACCGGCACCTCGGGCCACCATGCGCATCACCCCGTCGAAACCATCGGCGCGGATACGGATCTGCATCCGCGAGCCGCTGTGCAGGGCCTGTTCTTCCAGGTACACCGCCAGCGCGCTGTCGGCATGCAGACCGACGAAGTCGTGGCGCAGGGCATCGCTGAAGCTGACTTGGATCGCGTCAGACAGCGGATGATCCAAAGGCAGAATCAGCACCAGCGGATCATCGCGAAAGGCTCGGGTCTGCAAGTCGGTGGTGTCGATCGCGTCGGACACAATGCCCAGATCCGCCGCCCCCTGACGCAAGGCATGTGTGATGCGAGCGCTGGGCAACTCCTGTAAATCGATATCGAGATTGGGATGCTCACGCAGGAAATCCGCCAGCACCTCCGGCAGGTATTCGCTGAGCGCCGTGGTGTTGCACAACAGGCGCACCTGGCCTTTGACGCCGCGCGCGTACTCGGCCAGATCCTGTTGCAGACGTTCGGCCTGCTGCAGTATCACCCGCGCATGTTGCGCCAGGGCTTTGCCGGCCGGCGTCGGTGTGACACCACGGCGCCCGCGCTCAAGAAACTCGGTGCCCAGCGACGTTTCCATCGCCCGGATCCGCGCACTGGCCGCCGCCAGCGACAGATGACTGCGAGCGGCGCCGGCGGTGATGTTGCCGCTGTCGAGAATGTGCAGGTACAGGCGCAGGTCGGTGAGGTCGAAGTGCATCGGTCGTGACTCTTGCTGAGAGAGAGGCTGCCTCAGTGTATGACAGATTTTCAGTTCATCCGCGCAGGTGCACAGTATCGCCATGAACGCACTCGCAGATTTCTATCAAAACCTCGGTCTGGCCCTGTCATTGCTGGTGATTGCGACGTTTGTCGTCGCCGGCATGATCAAGGGCGTGATCGGTCTCGGCCTGCCCACTGTCGCCATGGGTTTGCTCGGTCTGGCTATGGCTCCATCGCAGGCTGCGGCGTTGCTGATCATTCCGGCGACATTGACCAACTTCTGGCAACTGGCGTTCGGCGGGCATTTGCGAGGGCTGGTGAAACGCTTGTGGCCAATGCTGCTGGCGATCTTTCTCGGCACGGCCATCGGCACTTTGTGGATCGGCATGGCAGGCGGGCATTGGGTGGTGCGCGGGCTCGGCGCGTCGCTATTGCTCTATGCGTTGAGCGGATTGTTCCTGCCGACGCTGAGTGTCAGTCGCCGCCATGAACCGTGGCTTGGTCCGCTCTGTGGTGTGATCACCGGCGTCATCACTTCGGCCACCGGTGTGTTCGTGATTCCCGCCGTTCCGTACCTGCAGGCCCTGGGTTTGAGCCGCGATGAACTGGTCCAGGCGCTGGGTCTGTCCTTCACCGTGTCGACCCTGGCATTGGCCGGCGGATTGCTTTGGCGCGGGTCGCTCGGCGGTTCGGAATTGAGCGCTTCGCTGCTGGCCCTGATCCCGGCGGTGCTCGGCATGTTGCTCGGCCAATGGCTGCGTCAGCGCATCAGCGCCGTGCTGTTCAAGCGAGTGTTCTTCATTGGTCTGGGCGCGCTCGGCGCCCATCTGTTGATCAGCGGCTAGCGGACGAATCGCTGAGCATTTCAATCGGGCGGATATCGAAATCCCGCTCCAGATACTCCATGCGCTGGGCCAGGAATTGTTGCATGTGCGGCAGGTTCGAGTGCACGTCCAGATGCGCCTGGCTTTCCCAGATCTCGTAGAAGATGAACAGGCTCGGGTCTTCCTTGTCGCGCAGCATGTGGTATTCGATGCAGCCGGGTTCGGCGCGGCTCGGCTCGACGTAGGCGCGGAAAAACGCTTCGAAGGCCTCGGCTTTTTCCGGGCGGGTCTTGGCGTGCAGGATGAAACCCTGGCGTTCGCTCATCGCAAAAAAACTCCATTCAGATTCAGATGGCGGCCAATCCTACGGCAACAATCGGCGTTCGATTCGTGCGTTTTACTCAAATGAATTTTGCGCAATCGATGCTTATTCCGCGCGAGGCGGATCGCTAATCTGCCGCCATTCAATTTTTCCCCTTCTCCATCCAGCGCTCTGCGCTGCGCATCGGAATCCGATCGAGGCTCTCCCATGAAAAAAGTGCTGTTGCTCAATGGCGGTAAAAAATTCGCCCACTCCGACGGTCGCTACAACACCACCCTGCACGAAGCGGCGCTGAGCGTGCTGGATCGCGGCGGTGTCGACGTCAAGACCACCTTCATCGACGAGGGTTACGACATCGCCGAAGAAGTCGCCAAATTCCTCTGGGCCGACGTGATCATTTATCAGATGCCGGGCTGGTGGATGGGCGCACCGTGGACCGTGAAAAAGTACATCGACGAAGTCTTCACCGAAGGTCACGGCAGCCTCTACGCCAGTGACGGTCGCACCCGTTCCGACGCGTCGCAGAAGTACGGCAGCGGCGGTCTGATCCACGGCAAGCAGTACATGCTGTCGCTGACCTGGAATGCACCGCAGCAGGCGTTCGATGATCCGACCGACTTTTTCGAAGCCAAAGGCGTGGACGCGGTGTACTTCCCGTTCCACAAGGCCAACGAATTCCTTGGCATGACCGGCCTGCCGACGTTCCTCTGTGTGGACGTGATGAAACGCCCGAACATCGAAGCGGATGTGGCGCGTTACGAGCAGCATCTGACCGAGGTGTTTGGCCTCAAGGCCTGACGCTCGGCTACTATCGAAGGCCTGAGCTTGCGCTGCAGGCCTTTCGATCCGAGGACACCCGTGAAAGCCAGATCCGATGAGTTGCAGATTTTTGTCTGTGTGATCGAATGCGGTTCGATCTCCGCCGCCGCCGAGCAGGTCGGACAGACGCCGTCGGCGGTCAGCCGCACGCTGTCGCGGCTGGAAGCCAAGCTCGACACCACGCTGATCAACCGCACCACACGGCGCATGGACCTGACCGAGGAGGGCAAGTATTTCTTCGAGCAGGCCAAGCTGATTCTCGACCAGATGGATCAGCTCGAGGAGCGCCTCTCTTCGCGCCAACAGACGCCATCAGGACGGCTGCGAATCAACGCCGCGTCGCCGTTCATGCTCCACGCCATCGTGCCGTACATCGACGAATTCCGGCGGCTGTACCCGGACATCCAGCTCGAACTCAACAGCAACGACCTGATCATTGACCTGCTGGAACAAAGCACCGACGTCGCCATCCGCATCGGCACACTCGCCGATTCGACGTTGCATGCCCGTTCGCTGGGTTGCAGTCCGCTGTTGATCGTCGCCAGTCCTGCGTACCTTGAGAAGCACGGCGCGCCGCAGGAAGTGGCCGATCTGAGCGAGCACACCTTGCTCGGCTTCACCCAGAACGAAGGCCTCAACCAGTGGCCGCTGCGTTACGTGCACGGCGACCGCTGGCCGATCACCCCGGCGATCAGCGCCTCCAGCGGCGAGACGGTTCGGCATCTGGCGCTGGAAGGCCAGGGCATTGCCTGCCTCTCGCATTTCATGACCATCGACGACATCCGCGCCGGGCGCCTCAAGGTGTTGCTGGCGGAATTCAACAGCGGTTATCGCCAGCCGATCAATGCGGTGTACTACCGCAACTCGCAATTGGCGCTGCGCATCCAGTGCTTCCTGGATTTCATCCAGAGCAAACTGGCGGCTTACGCCAGCGCCGATTTCAAAGGCTGATTCGTGACCCCTGCGCAACAGTGAATTGGTTGAGGGCGGGTTTTTCCACCGGGCTCGCCGGTCGATACTCGTTGCATCACTTACTCACGCAGGGAGTTTCTCCATGAACGTATTCGTCACCGGCGCTGCCGGTTTTATCGGCGGCTCCATCGCCACCGGTCTGGTTCAGGCCGGCCACACCGTCACCGGTCTTGTACGCAGCGCCGAACAGGCCAATGAGCTGAGAGCGCTGGGCATCACCCCGGTGATCGGCACCCTCGACGACAACGCATTGCTGGCCGAACAGGCACGCGCCGCCGACGCCGTGATCAACGCCGCCAGCAGCGACCATCGCGGCGCCGTCGAAGCCTTGCTCGATGCCCTGCGCGGCTCGAACAAAGTGTTCCTGCACACCAGCGGTTCGAGCATCGTTGGCGATGCGTCGGGCGGCAAATCCAGCGATGTCATCTACTTCGAAGACAACCTGCCGGAGCCGACCGTCGACAAGGCCGCACGCGTGGCCATCGACAACCTGATCCTCGCCGCAGCGAAGGACGGCGTGAACTCGGCCGTCATCTGCAACACCCTGATCTACGGCCACAGCCTGGGCGTCAATCGCGACAGCGTGCAACTGCCGCGCCTGCTGAAACAGGCGCGCAAAAGCGGCGTGGTCCGTCACGTCGGCACCGGCCAGAACATCTGGTCCAACGTGCACATCGAAGACGTCGTGGCGCTGTACCTGCTGGCCCTGACCAAAAACGTCCCGGGCACCTTCTACTTCGTCGAAAGCGGCGAAGCGTCGTTCATCGACATGACCACCGCCATGGCCCAGGCCCTGAACCTCGGCGAGCCACAAGACTGGCCACTGAAAGACGCCGAAGCCGAGTGGGGCTACGAAATGGCCAACTACGGCCTCGGCTCCAACAGCCGCGTACGCGGCAAACACGCCCGCGAACTGCTGGGCTGGACGCCGAAGCGCACGTCGGTGGTTGAATGGATTCGTAACGAAATGGTGTGAGGGTTGATTAAACCCGAGAGGGCTTTGCGACTAACCTGTGAACGGCTGCCTTTGGGCAGCCGTTTGTGTTTTTGGATCTGTCTTGGCATCGGGGAAAACACCCGGCGCTTTTCAATGGTCAGTGGCATCAGGAGGAGCAAGGATGGTTGATCGTTATGATGCCGAGGGCTCGCAAAGTTCTTATGAACCAGGCTCCGACGAACAGGTACTGAGCAATAAATTAGGGATAACCGATCCTGAAGACATGGATGACGCAGAGCTCATCCTGTTGGAAAAGTTGTACCAGTTCGTGCTCATCGAACATTTGCCAAATCGGCCATTAACCGTTCAGGACCTGAAAGAGTGGCATCGACACTGGTTGGGCAATCTCTATTCATGGGCCGGCGATGTGCGTGCGGTGAATATGGGCAAGGACGGCTTTTTCTTTGCCGCAGCACCGCAGATTCCCCGACTGCTTGATGGTTTCGAGAGGGACTGTCTTGGCAAGTACACACCCTGCAAGCCTGATCTGGATGAAAACCTGATCCACGCCATCGCTGTCACGCACGTGGAGTTCATTCTGATTCATCCATTTCGCGAGGGTAATGGGCGCTTGTCGCGATTATTGGCGGATGTCATGGCGGTGCAGGCGGGGTATGTGCCGCTCGACTACAGCAGTTGGGAGCGAAACAAAGAGGCCTATTTTGCGGCAATCAACCAAGGGCTGAATTGCAATTACGAACCCATGGAGTATTGGGTTCGGCAGGCATTGTGGACTTGAGTGACGACCTCATTTGGCCAGAGAAAGATGCAGAAACTTGCTGTCCTTGAGCTTCAGCTTGCGTTCAATCGATTCAACACTTTGACCCGTTTCGATGGCTGTCGAACTGGCAATCGCGCGTATCAATGCTTCGGCAGTGATTTTTTTGGGGCGGCGGCGCGAAGCAGTCATGGCAGGAACTCGATAGAAAGCGTCTGCCGAGTATAGCGCCTGGACTGATGTTGAAAACCTTGTGGCCTGGGCGAAACCTACAGCCAGGCCATGAAAATCCCACCCCTCGATTTTCATTATTCGCGACAAGACATATCCAAAAACGACAAGCCTTATCCCTCCACGAAAATTACTTTCACTTCGTTTGAAAACTCGATCTCGAAATGATTTATGAGTTTCACAACCCATTCGAACGTGACCCTTTCGAGGAGTACCGCATGACACCGTCCTTCGGCTATTGGCTGCTGGTGTACGCCGCCGTTGCCATCATCGCCCTGATCGTTCTGATCGCCCGTTACCGGCTCAATCCGTTCATTGTCATCACCCTGATTTCCATCGGCCTGGCGCTGGTGGCGGGGATGCCGCCGTCCGGCGTGGTGGGGGCGTATGAGGCCGGGGTGGGCAAGACGCTGGGGCACATTGCGCTGGTGGTGGCGCTGGGGACGATGCTCGGCAAGATGATGGCCGAGTCCGGCGGGGCCGAGCAGATGGCGCGCACGCTGATCGAGCGCTTTGGCGAGAAAAACGCGCACTGGGCGATGGTGTGCATCGCATTTCTGGTGGGGCTGCCGCTGTTTTTCGAAGTCGGTTTCGTGTTGCTGGTGCCGATTGCCTTCACGGTGGCGCGGCGGGTTGGCGTGTCGATTCTGATGGTCGGTTTGCCGATGGTCGCCGGTCTGTCGGTGGTGCATGCGCTGGTGCCGCCGCACCCGGCGGCGATGCTGGCGGTGCAGGCTTATCAGGCGTCGGTCGGGCAGACCTTGCTGTATGCGATTGCCATCGGCATTCCGACGGCGATCATTGCCGGCCCCCTGTACGCCAAATTCATCGTGCCGCGCATTCAGTTGCCGGCGGATAACCCGCTGGAAAAACAATTTCTCGAACGCGAACCTCGCGACAGCCTGCCGGGTTTCGGCATCACCATGGCGACCATTCTGTTGCCGGTGGTGCTGATGCTGATCGGCGGCTGGGCCAACCTCATTTCCACGCCGGGTAGCGGTTTCAACCAGTTCCTGTTGTTCATCGGCAACTCGGTGATCGCGCTGTTGCTGGCGACGCTGTTGAGTTTCTGGACGCTCGGCATTGCGCAGGGTTTCAACCGGGAATCGATCCTCAAATTCACCAACGAATGCCTGGCACCGACCGCCAGCATCACCTTGCTGGTGGGCGCCGGTGGCGGTCTGAACCGGATTCTGGTGGACGCCGGCGTCACCGATCAGATCGTTGGCCTGGCTCACGAATTTCACCTGTCGCCGCTGATCATGGGCTGGCTGTTCGCCGCGTTGATGCGCATCGCCACCGGTTCGGCCACCGTCGCGATGACCACGGCTTCCGGTGTGGTCGCACCAGTGGCCATCGGTCTGGGTTATCCACACCCGGAACTGCTGGTGCTGGCGACAGGCGCGGGCTCGGTTATCTTTTCCCACGTCAACGACGGCGGCTTCTGGTTGATCAAGGAATACTTCAACATGACGGTGGCCCAGACGTTCAAGACCTGGACGGTGCTGGAAACCCTGATCTCGGTTGTCGCTTTCGCCCTGACCGTCGGTCTTTCTTACCTGCTGTAGTCGGAGTTTTCCGCCATGGACATCCTTTATCAGATCCGCGCCCGTCAGGATTCCTTCAGCGCCGGTGAAGGACGCATCGCCCGTCTGATGCTCGACGACGTAGGATTTGCCGCCTCCGCCAGCCTCGAAGACTTGGCGCAGCGGGCCGAAGTCAGCACCGCCACGCTGTCGCGCTTCGCCCGCACCGTCGGTTGCCGCGACTTGCGCGACCTACGCCTGCAACTGGCCCAGGCCAGTGGTGTTGGCAGCCGTTTCCTCGACCCGGCGGGCACGCCCGAGCAGTCGGCGTTTTACGGGCAGATCGTCGGCGATATCGAAACCACCTTGCGCCAGCATCTGGCGGCGTTCGACGAATCGCGCTTCGCCGATGCGGTGAAACTGCTGGGCCAGGCGCGGATGATCCATGCCTTCGGCATCGGCGGTTGCTCGACCCTGTGCAGCGACGAATTGCAAGTGCGGCTGGTGCGTCTCGGCTACCCGATTGCGGTGTGCCACGACGCAGTGATGATGCGCGTCACCGCCGCCAGCCTCAGTGCCGAGCAGGTGGTGATCGTCTGTTCGCTGACCGGCATTACCCCGGAGTTGCTGGAGACCGTGGCGCTGGCGCGCAACTACGGCGCACGGATTCTCGCCATCACTCGCGCCGACTCGCCGCTGGCGGAACTGGCCGATATCGTCCTGCCGCTGCAAGGCGCCGAGACCTCGTTCATCTACAAACCGACGGCGGCGCGCTACGGCATGCTGCTCGCCATCGACGTGCTGGCCACCGAGCTGGCGCTGGCCAATCCTGAAGACAATCAAGAACGTCTGCGGCGGATCAAACTCGCCCTCGACGAATACCGTGGCGGCGACGATCACCTGCCGCTGGGAGACTGACATGCTGTACGACACCCTGATTCGCAACGCCCTGGTCATCGACGGCAGCAACAGCCCCGGTTACGCCGCCGACGTGGCGATCCTCGATGGCCGCATCGTGCAGATCGGCGACTTGCGCGACGCCCGCGCCACCGATGAAATCGACGCCGCCGGCCGTGTGCTGGCACCGGGTTTCATCGACGTGCACACCCACGACGACACCGTGGTGATCCGCCAGCCGCAGATGCTGCCCAAGCTCAGCCAGGGCGTGACCACGGTGATTGTCGGCAACTGCGGGATCAGTGCCGCGCCGGTCAGTTTGCGCGGCGATCCGCCGGATCCGATGAACCTGCTCGGCACTGCAGCGGCGTTCGTTTATCCACGCTTCAGCGATTATCGGGCGGCGGTCGAGGCGGCCAATACCACATTGAATGTCGCGGCACTTGTCGGGCACACGGCGCTGCGCAGCAATCATCTTGATGATTTGTTCCGCACAGCGACTGACGATGAAATCAGCGCCATGCGCGAGCAGTTGCGTGAAAGCCTGGAGGCGGGCGCCCTTGGTTTATCCACAGGTCTGGCGTATGCGAGTGCGTTCTCGGCATCCACCGATGAAGTCATGCAACTGACCGAAGAGTTGAATGCGTTCGGCGCGGTGTATACCACCCACCTGCGCAGTGAATTCGAACCAGTGCTGGAAGCGATGGACGAGGCCTTCCGCATCGGGCGCCACGCCCGATCGCCGGTGATCATTTCCCACCTCAAATGCGCCGGCGCCGGTAATTGGGGCCGCAGTCCGCAGTTGCTCGCCTCGCTGGAGGAGGCGGCGAAAACTCACCCGGTCGGCTGCGATTGCTACCCGTATGCGGCGAGTTCTTCGACCCTGGATCTGAAGCAGGTCACCGATACCCACCGCATCACCATCACCTGGTCGACGCCGCATCCTGAAATGGGCGGTCGCGACCTGATGGACATCGCTGCCGAATGGAACCTGTCGTTGCTCGACGCCGCCAAACGCCTGCAACCGGCCGGCGCGGTGTATTACGGGATGGACGAGAACGACGTGCGCCGGATCCTTGCTCATCCGCTGTCGATGGTCGGCTCCGATGGCCTGCCGGAAGACCCGTTCCCGCACCCGCGTCTGTGGGGCGCTTTCCCCCGGGTGCTCGGCCATTTCAGTCGTGATGTCGGGCTGTTTCCGCTGCACACCGCCGTGCACAAGATGACCGGTCTGTCGGCGGCGCGTTTCGGTTTGAAGGAAAGGGGCGAGATTCGTGAAGGGCACTGGGCGGATCTGGTGCTGTTCGACCCGGCGACCGTGCGTGACGTGGCGGATTTCAACGACCCGCAACGCGCCGCTCAAGGCATCGAGGGTGTGTGGATCAATGGCGTGATGAGTTACCGCGACGGTCAGGCCAATGGCCAAAGACCAGGGCGGTTCCTGGCGCGCCAGGGCGATCTGCGCGACGGCTTTCGCTGAATTTTGCTGACTGCGTCACGGTGATGGCACATTGCAATTAAAGAAAGCCATCACCAAGCCGAATTGCTGACATCCACCCCGGCTACACTCTGGGGCCAATCAGTCAGGGAGCAACCCATGAGCTTCGGCAAAACCACCCCGATCCTGCGGATTTTCGATGAAGCCAAGGCCGTGGAATTCTACGTCGATTTCCTCGGCTTCAAGATCGATTGGCAGCATCGTTTCGAACCCGGTTTCCCGTTGTACCTGCAGGTTTCGCGCGGTGAGTGCGTGCTGCATTTGTCCGAACACCACGGCGATGCAACACCGGGTTCGGCCCTGCGGATCGAGACCGATGAGCTGGAGGCGTTTCAGCAGCAGTTGGTCGCCAAGAATTACAAGTTCTCGCACCCGGGCATCCAGGCCATGCCGTGGGGCAGCCAGGACATGACCATCGCCGATCCGTTCGGCAATCGTCTGGTGTTCACCAACGCGATCAGCCTCTAACTGTCGTTCGCTACCCGGTGAGTCTGCCGAAACTCACCGGGCGGCATGCCGCGTCGACTCTTGAAGGTGCGGTGAAACGAGCGCGGTTCGGTGAAGCCCAGATATTGGGCAATGTCCTGAATCGGCAAGGTGCTGTTGAGCAGGTAATGCTCGGCCAGTTCCTGGCGCAGTTCGTCGAGAATCTGCTGATACGAGGTGCCGGCCTGATGCAACTGGCGTTGCAGCGTGCGCACGGACACAGCGAGATGTTCGGCCACCTGTTCCTTGCGTGGCAGACCTTCCTTGAGCAACTGGCGCAGGATGCTTTTCACCCGCTGTTCCAGCGACGCATCCTCCAGCGTCGCCATCAGACTCTGAGCGTGTTCTTCCAGGGTGCGCAGCAAATGCGCATCGGCCTGACGCAGCGGCAACTGCAAATACGGCAACGGCACGATCAGCGCGGAGTACGGCTGATCGAACAGCACCGTGCATTCGAAAAACTGTTCGTACTGCGCCTGCGTCGTGTCCGTCGGGATCGAGTGTTCCAGCCACACCGCGGCCGGCGACAGTTGGGTGTCGGCGATCCAGCGTGCGTATTGCAGCCAGGAGCCGAGCACGTTTTCCACCAGATGCCGGCGGATCCGCGGGCGTTCAAAGCGGCAGCTCCAGATCAGGTGTACGTGGCTGTCCTGCACCTCGGCGCGGCTGACGCCCATGTCGCCCACCAGTTTTTCGAACGGCATGATGCGGCTCATGGCGTCGCCCAGTGTCGCGCAGTTCATGGTGATGTAGCCGAGCACGCTCCAGGAGTTGGGCAGCACGAAATTCGCGGCGTTGAGGCCGAACAACGGATCGCCCGAATGCTCGCAAAAGTAATCGAGCAACCGCTCATGGGTTTCACCCGGCAGGCGCAGGCTGTTGTCGCTCAACTGCTGCGCCTGCAACCCGGCCGCCAACAACGCAGGCTCGATGGCCAGGCCCAGGTGTTCGGCATGGCGCAGGTATTTGAGCAGCGGCGGAACGGAGGTGAAGCCGAGCGATTGCATGACCGAATTCCCTTGATCGAGGCCGCCACGGGCGGATGAGCGCCCTGAAAGGTAATTTGAATCCACGACTAAAGTAAATGGCTGACGCTTGCGCGACGTTTGACTCAATTGGCTACTCGAACTGGCCGGATGCGACCGTGACACTTTCGGCCGGCTGACTAGTATGAGGGCCTGAAATCTCACTGATCAGACTGCACAGAAGGACACACGCATGCGACGCTGGAACGGCTGGGGAGATGCAACCACGGTGGTCGAACTGCCGGCCCAGGGCGCAAGTTTTCTCCATGAGCGACTGGGGGAGGGGCGCGCGCTGCCGGATGCGACGCTTGAAGCGGCGCTGGCCCGGGTGCCGGTCTCGCGGCTGGCGGAACACGCGTTGTACAGCATCGATGCCCATGACCGTCTGCTGCATGCCCGAGGTCAGAGCCTGCCGGACTGGCTGGCGTTGCGCGAAGGGGCGCTGGGCTACTATCCCGACGCGGTGGCGTTTCCGGAAACCGCCGAGCACATTCGCCAGTTGCTGGCGCTCGCCCAGGCGCAGGACCTGTGCCTGATCCCCTACGGCGGCGGCACGTCGGTAGCCGGGCACATCAACCCGCCAGACTCTGCGCGGCCGGTGGTGACGGTGTCTCTGGCGCGGATGAGCCGCCTGATCGACCTCGACGAACAAAGCCTGCTGGCAACTTTCGGCCCTGGCGCCAGCGGCCCGCAGGTGGAAAGCCAATTGCGCGCTCGTGGCTACACGCTGGGGCATTTTCCGCAGTCGTGGGAGCTGTCGACGCTGGGCGGTTGGGTGGCCAGTCGTTCCAGTGGTCAGCAGTCGCTGCGCTATGGGCGGATCGAGCAACTGTTCGCCGGCGGAACCCTGGAAACCTTTGCCGGGCCGCTACAGATTCCAACCTTCCCGGCGTCGGCGGCCGGCCCTGATCTGCGCGAAGTGGTACTGGGTTGCGAGGGGCGTTTCGGGATCATTTCCGAGGTCAAGGTGCGGGTCAGTGCGTTGCCGGCCGATGAGCGTTTCTACGGTGTGTTTCTGCCCAGTTGGAGCAAGGCGCTGCAAGCCATTCAACAACTGGCGCAAGCGCGGGTGCCGCTTTCGATGCTGCGTCTGTCCAACGCGATGGAGACCGAAACCCAACTGGCGCTGGCCGGCCATCCACAACAGATCGCCTGGCTGGAAAAATACCTGAGCCTGCGTGGCGCGGGGCAGGGCAAGTGCCTGCTGACCTTCGGCGTGACCGGCAATCGCAAGCAGAATGCGCTGTCCCTGAGTCAGGCACGTCAGCATCTGAAGGCATTCGGCGGTGTGTTCACCGGCACGCTGCTGGGCAAGAAGTGGGCGCAGAACCGCTTTCGTTTTCCGTATCTGCGGGAGAACCTGTGGAACGCCGGTTACGTGGTCGACACCCTCGAAACCGCCACCGACTGGAGCAACGTCGACAACCTGCTCAACCTCATCGAAAACAGCCTGCGCGACGCGTTGGCGGCAGAGAGTGAGCGAGTGCACGTGTTCACGCACCTGTCCCACGTCTACGGCGAAGGCTCGAGCATCTACACCACCTACGTGTTTCGCCCGGCGGCGGACTATCCCGCGACCCTGGCCCGCTGGAAGGCCCTTAAGCACGCGGCCAGCCAGACCATCGTCGACAACCACGGCACCATCAGCCACCAGCACGGCGTGGGCAAGGATCACGCGCCGTACCTGCCGCGTGAAAAGGGCGCGCTGGCGATGGACACTTTGCAGGCGCTGAGTCGGCACTTTGACCCGGCCGGGCGTCTGAACCCCGGCACGCTGTTGCAGGAGTGACGGCGATGAGCGCTGACTGGAACGCCGAATGGCGCCAGCAAGTCCTGCCGACACTGGCGGGTGAAACCTGGGATCTGATCGTCATCGGCGGCGGCATCAGCGGCGCCGGCATTCTGCGTGAAGCCGCGCGTCGTGGTTGGCGTTGCCTGTTGCTGGAGCAGCGTGATTTCGCCTGGGGCACGTCCAGTCGGTCTTCGAAAATGGTCCATGGCGGTTTGCGCTACATCGCCAAGGGCCAGTGGCGCCTGACCCGAGATTCAGTGCGCGAACGCCAGCGTCTGCTCGACGAAGCGCCGGGGCTGGTGGAGCCGATGAGCTTCATGATGCCGCACTATCGCGGCGGCTTCCCCGGACCCCGTGTGCTGGGTGGTCTGTTGTCGATCTATGACGCATTGGCCGGACGCCGCGACCATCGTTTCCATGATGCGCAGCAACTGCGTTATCTCGCTCCGGGCGTGAAAGAAAATGACTTGCTGGGCGGCACCTGTTTTATCGATGCGCTGACCGATGACGCGCGGCTGGTGATGCGCGTGCTGAGCGAAGCACGGGCCGACGGCGCGGTGGTGCTCAACGGTGTACGCGTCGAACATCTACTGCGGGAAAACGGGCGGGTGTGCGGTGTTCAGGTCGAGGATTGCGAAGCCGGCGCATCACTGCAATTGCGTTGTGGTGTGCTGGCAGTGGCCACCGGGGCGTGGGCCGAACGCTTGCGTTCACCTGAGGCACCGCGCCAGTTGCGTCCGCTGCGCGGCAGTCATTTGCTACTGCCGGGCTGGCGCTTGCCGGTGGCGCAGGCTTTCACGTTTTTGCATGAGCGGGATCGGCGACCGGTGTTCGTTTTCCCGTGGGAAGGCGCCACAGTGGTGGGCACCACCGATCTCGATCACCGCGAGAATCTGGACCAGAGCGCGAGCATCAGCGGTGAAGAACTCGACTACCTGCTGGCCGCCTGCCGACAGCAGTTCCCCGGCGCTGAAGTGACGGCGGCTGACGTGCTTTCAACCTGGTCCGGCGTGCGCCCGGTGGTGGGCAGCGCGGCGGGTGAGCATCAAGACAAACCGTCGAACGAAACCCGTGAACATGTGCTGTGGCAGGAGCCGGGCTGCGTCACTCTGGCTGGCGGCAAACTCACGACGTTCAGACCGCAAGCCATCGAAGTGCTCAAGGCCTGCGCCGACATGCTCGGCCGTTCCTTCGATGACGATGCCGCACCGGTGTTTGCCGCCGTGCCGCCACTGGCGATCCCGGCTCTCAGCCCCGCTCAGTGGCGACGTCTGGCCGGGCGACATGGCCGGGACCTGCCGAGGCTGGCACAACTGCTCACCGAACTGGGCCATGAAACGGTCGGTGCCACCGACACCTTGTGGGCAGAACTGGCCTTCGCCTGCGACGCGGAAATGGTCCTGCACCTGGATGACCTCCTGCTGCGCCGAACCCGTCTCGGCTTGTTGCTGCCCCGTGGCGGCGCGGAGTATTTCCCGGCCATTCGCCGACTCTGCCAACCACGGCTGGGCTGGGACGACGAACACTGGCAACAGGAACAGCAACGCTATCAGGCGTTATGGCAACGCCATCACGGCCTGCCGGAAATCGCGCAGTGATGCCCCTCGAAGAGAGCTCCATGGATAACCACCCGAACAAGCGTTACCTGCTGGCCATCGACAATGGCACCCAGAGCGTGCGCGCGCTGCTCTTCGATTTGCAGGGCAATCTGCTCGGCAAGGGCAAGGTTGAATTGCAGGCCTATTACTCGACGCAACCGGGCTGGGCCGAGCAGGATCCGGAATATTACTGGGCGAAACTGGGCGAGGCCTGCCAGCAGGTATGGGCGCAAACCGGCATCGACCGTTCGCAGATTGCCGGGGTTTCCCTCACGACCCAGCGCGGCACGGTGATCAACGTCGACGCTCTGGGCAAGCCGTTGCGTCCGGCGATTCTCTGGCTCGATCAGCGCCAGAGCGAAGTCGAAGGCGGGATCAAGGGGCCGTGGGGCTGGCTGTTCAAACTGGCTGGCGCGCAGGCCACGGTGGATTACTTTCGCGCCCAGGCCGAGGCCAACTGGATCGCCCGCCATCAACCCGAAGTGTGGGCGGCGACCGACAAGTTTCTTTTGCTCTCGGGGTTTCTCACGCATCGCCTGTGCGGGCGTTTCGTCGACTCGGTGGGCTGTTGCGTCGGTTACCTGCCATTCGATTTCAAACGCCTGCGCTGGGCCGCAACCCGTGACTGGAAATGGCAGGCGCTGGCGGTGCGTCCCGAGCAACTGCCGACCTTATACAAACCCGGTGAAACCCTCGGTCACATCAACGCCGAAGCGAGTCGTCACACCGGCATTCCCGAAGGCGTGCCACTGATTGCGGCGGGTGCCGACAAGGCCTGCGAAGTGCTCGGTTCCGGCGTCGTCGACTCGGGCACGGTTTGCCTGTCCTACGGCACCACGGCGACCATAACCAGCACCCGTTCGCGCTATCTGGAAATCGTCCCGTTGATTCCGCCGTACCCGTCGGCGGTGCCGGATCAGTACAACTGTGAGGTGATGATTTATCGCGGTTACTGGATGGTCAGCTGGTTCAAGAACGAGTTCGGCTTGCGAGAAATGCAGCAGGCCAAGGAGCAGGGTATCGAACCCGAGCAACTGTTCGATGCACTGGTCGATGCGGTGCCGCCGGGCTCGATGGGGTTGATGTTGCAACCGTATTGGTCGCCGGGGATTCGTGAGCCGGGTGTGGAAGCCAAGGGCGCGATGATCGGCTTCGGCGACGTGCACACCCGCGCGCATATCTATCGGGCAATCCTCGAAGGCTTGGCGTATGCCTTGCGCCAAGGCATGGAGAAGATCGAGAAGCGTTCGAAGATCTCCGTCACCCGTTTACGCGTCGCTGGCGGTGGCTCGCAAAGTGATGCGGCGATGCAACTCACGGCGAACATTTTCGGTCTGCCGGCAGAGCGTCCGCATGTCTATGAAGCGTCCGGTCTGGGCGCGGCGATTTGCTGCGCGGTGGGACTGGGGTTGCACACGGATTTCCCCACGGCAATTGCGGCGATGACCCGGGTTGGCGCGGTGTTTCAGCCGCAACCCGAGGCGCAACAAGTCTATGAGCGACTGTACAAGGACGTCTATCTGCGCATGTATCGACAGCTCAAACCGTTGTACCAGAGCATCCGCAAGATCACCGGTTACCCGGCCTGAAAGAACATCGCGCGTGGCGCTATCGGAGAACTTTTCTGGTGAGATCGGACAGTGTCAGAGGCGGGGTCGATTGTTAGGCTCGATCCCCACGGCACACATAACAAGAACCAGAAGCAATGAAGCTGATCTCCCTCCTGCTGTTTTGCGCAATGGCCCCCACGGCGTGGGGCTGGTCGAACCATACCGTGGGCAGCTACCTGGCATTGCAGGACCTGCCGGCGTTGCGCGACGCGTCGCCCGCCGAAGTCGAACCGCTGGAGCAATTTCTCGCCGAGCAATACCCGGCCATCGTCGCGTTGCTCGATGAGCAGGAACGCTTCGCCCGCGAACATTTCAACCAGTACCCGCCGCGCCCCGACAACCTCAAATTGCCCGCCACGCCGAGCGACAATCTGCGCCACGACTTCCTCACCGCGCTGCGGATCAATCCGCAGATTTATCTGGCGATGGTCATTCAGCCGTTGCCGGGCAAGGACCTGCCCGAACGCGAGCATCTGCAGGCCGATCAGGTGATGGTCGAGCAGACGCTTTCGCCGTGGAATCGCCAGCGTTTCATTCGTGTAGCCGACCACGAAAAAGTCGCACCCCTCGCCGTACTGGCGAGTGCCGCCGATGAACCGGATTACGGCCACGACATCAACCTGTTCAGCGACAACCCCGGTGAAGTCGCCGCGCTGTATGGCTTCGGCCCGCAGCCATTTGGCGATGCGCGCTTCCAGTACAGCTCCCAGGCGCCTTTCCATATGGGCTTCTTCCATGAGAGTCCGGTGGTGTACGCGGTCGCCGGATTCCTCGAGCGCAGCTGGCCGGACTGGCGCGCGTATCAGTACATGGGACTGGCGCGACTGGCGTTTGCCAGCGGTCATTCCTACTGGGGTTATCGCTTTCTCGGCTGGGGCCTGCACCACGTTCAGGATCTGACCCAGCCGTATCACGCCAAGCCGTTGCCGGGCGTCGAGTTGCCGAGCCTTCTGTTGCTGGAAGGCAAGGCGCTGGCCGGTTTTGCAGACGACAAACAGGCGTCCATCGAACGGGTCGCGACCCGCCACATGGAGGTCGAGAAATACCAGTCGACCTGGCTGCGTCGCGTGCTGCGTGCCGGTAAACCGCATCCGATGCTCGACGCCTACGCCGATGCCGCCGGGGAGGCGCATTACCCGCCGTACTCCGTGGACTACTTGCGCGAAGTGGTGAGCGCCGAGTCCGTCGACGACTCTGCCGCCTTCGATGAAGCCATCGGCCAGTGGCTGGAAACGGCGCCGGTCACCAGCGATTTCAGCGCGGGCAATCAGTTGCAGCGCGAGACCTTCGAGCACCCGCAACTCAATCAGCAACTGCTCAGACTGCTCGGCCATTTCGGCGCCCACAGCCGGATTTATGTCCGTGCGGGGCTGTCGCCCTAAGCATCGCGGCAACACACAACAATAAGAACAGGGAAGGAGGAACAGATGATCAACACTCGATTGCGCCTGTCTGGCGTAGCGCTCCCCGGTGTCGGTTTGGCAGGGCTGCTGCAACTCTGCGCAGTCGATGCGGTGCAGGCCGCCGAGTTCAGCGTGCTGGACAATCAGGTCACCGGCTCGCTCGACACGACCTTGTCCTATGGCCGTTTGTGGCGGGTGCAGGGTCGTGACAAGACCAACGACGACGTCAACACCAACGACGGCAATCGCAACTTCGACACCGGGCTGGTTTCCGAGGTGTACAAGATCACTTCGGAGCTGGAAGCCAACTACCAGAACTACGGGATGTTCCTGCGCGGCACGGCGTTCTACGACACCCAGTTGATGGACAAGCGCAACGACTACTACCACAACAACAGCCCGTCGCAACCGAGCCAGAGTTATCCCCAGGATGACCGTTTCACCAGCCAGACCCGCGACATCGCCGGCAGCCGGATCGAGATGCTCGATGCCTACGTCCATGGCACTTGGGACGTCGCGACAATGCCGGTCACTGCGCGAGTGGGGCGTCAGGTGTTCAACTGGGGCGAGGGGATTTTCTATCGCGGCGGCGTCAACACCACCAACCCGGTGGACGCCGCCAAGTACCGCTTGCCCGGCGCCGAGGTCAAGGAAGTGCTGATGCCGGTGGAGGCGCTCAGCTTCAACATCGGCCTGAGCGACAACCTTACGATGGAGAGCTTCTACCAGACCAACTGGAAGGAAACCCGCATCGACCCGGTCGGCACGTTCTACTCGCAGACCGACCTGTTCGCCGACGGCGGCAACACCGCTTACAACAACTTCAGCGGCACCGCCCTCGACACGCCAGTGCCGGGGTTCGGCAATGTCATCGGTCTGTACAGCGCACTGGGCAACAATCCGTTGCTCGGCCCGGCGCTGAAGTCCACCGGCCTCTATGCCAACGGCGTGACCCCGGCCTATGGCAACACCCTGAAAGTGGCGTCCATCGGCAAGGACTACAACGCGCGCAACGACGGTCAGTTCGGCTTCGCCTTTCGCTACATCGCCGAAGAGCTCAACAGCACCGAGTTCGGCCTGTACATGGTCAATTACCACGCCAAGGAACCGACCATCGCGGCTGACCTTGGCGGCTATAACGGCATCGACATGAATGCCCTGACCAACATGCTGTCGAGCGTCGCCGGCAGTCAGGCCGGAGCCCTCGCCAACGGGCTGGCGACTGCCGATGTGATGGGCAACATCCAGGCTCATCGGCGTTATGCCGAAGACATCCGCATGTATGGCTTCAGCTTCAACACCACACTGGGCGAGGCTTCGGTGTTCGGTGAAGTGGCCTATCGGCCGAACCTGCCCATCGGCGTCGCGGCCACCAACGATTTGATCGGCGACCTGGCCAATGGCGCTGCCGCAGCGGTGTCCGGCAAGACCATCAACGTCGGCGGGCAAATGGTCACCCTCGACAGCCAGATCAACAACGCCGAGCGGGTGGAAGCGTTCAACACTTCGCTGGGCAGCATCTACAACTTCGGCCCGACCCTGTCGTTCGACTCGATGTTCGGCATCTTCGAACTGGCCTCCGAGCACCTGCGCGGCAGCAGTCTGCAATACACCGCCTACGACGGCAGCAACCGTTACTACGCCGGCACCGGCAACACTTCATATGTGTCCGGCGGCGATCGCGACGATCAGGTCAACCGCGATTCCTACAGCTACACCGTGATGTTCAACGGCACCTGGAACGACGTGTACGCCGGGGTCAACGTCTCGCCTTACGTCGTCTACAAGGACGACTTCAAGGGCAACAGCTACCAGGCCGGCAACACCATCGAGGGACGCAAGGCCTACACGCTGGGGATCAAGGCCAACTACCAGAACAGGCTCGAAGCCGAGTTGCAGTACACCGAGTTCTACGGCGGTGGGCAGAACAACGGCATTCGCGACCGCGACAACGTCGGTTTCAACCTCAAGTATTTCTTGTGAGTACCAAACACAATTTTTGCGGCAGCTCATCCCCTGTGGGAGCGAGCTTGCTCGCGAAGAGGCCGGCATATTCAACACAGATGTCGCCTGACAAACCGTTTCGTCGGAACGCCGCCCGGAGCAAGCTCGCTCCCACAGGTTTTTGTACTTCGGAGAAGATCATGTTCCACACTTCAAGACTGACCAAGATCTCGCTGGCACTCGTTCTCGGCCTTGTCACCGGCAGCGCACTGGCCGCCATCTCGCCCCAACAAGCCGAACAGCTGAAAACCTCGCTCACCCCCATGGGCGCCGAGCGCGCCGGCAATGCTGCCGGCACAATCCCGGCCTGGACCGGCGGCATCACCCAGGCGCCGGCCGGCTACAAACCCGGTCAGCATCACCCCGACCCCTACGCGGCGGACAAGCCGCTGTTCACCATCACCAAGGCCAATCTCGACCAGTACAAAGCGCATCTCACGCCAGGTCAGATCGCCCTGTTCACCAGCTACCCCGATACCTTCCAGATGCCGGTCTATCCTTCGCGCCGGTCCGGTTCGGCGCCGCAGTGGCTGTATGACAACACCCTGAAAAATGCGACCTCGGCCAAACTGCTGGAGGGCGGCAGCGGGTTCGCCGATGCCTATGGCGGCGTGCCGTTTCCGGTGCCCAAGGATGGCGTCGAAGTGCTGTGGAACCACATCACTCGCTATCGCGGCATCTACGTGGTTCGCCGCGCTTCCGAAGCACCGGTGCAGCGCAACGGCAGCTTCGCGCTGGTGACCTCGCAGCAGGAAGGCTTCTTCAACTACTACCGCCCGGGGGGCCAGTTCGCCGACCTGAAAAACATCCTGTTCTACTACCTCGCCTTCGTGAAAAGTCCGGCGCGCCTCGCCGGTGGCGCAGCGCTGGTGCACGAGACGCTGGACCAGCTCAAGGACGCCCGCCAGGCCTGGATCTATGACGCCGGCCAACGCCGCGTGCGCCGCGCACCGAACCTCGCCTACGACACGCCGATCGCCTCATCCGATGGCCTGCGCACCGCAGACGACACCGACCTGTTCAACGGCTCGCCGGACCGCTTCGACTGGAAGCTCAAGGGCAAGCAGGAAATCTACATCCCCTACAACAACTACAAAGTCGGCAGCCCCGACGTCAAATACGCCCAACTGCTCACCCCCGGCCACCTCAATCCGCAATACACCCGCTACGAGCTGCACCGGGTCTGGGTGGTCGAAGGCACCCTCAAACCAGGCTCACGGCATATCTACTCCAAACGCGTGCTGTTCCTCGATGAAGACAGCTGGGGCGCCGCCCTGGTGGATCAATACGACGGGCGAGGGGAGCTGTGGCGCGTGTCGATGGCCTACCTGAAAAACTTCTACGACCTGCCCACCACCTGGAGCGCACTGGACGTCTTCCACGACTTGCAGGCCCGTCGGTACTACGTGCAGAACCTGGATAACGAAGAGGCCTCCACCGTCGACTTCTCGCAACCGGTGCCGGAGGATTCGTATTTCATGCCGTCGGCGTTGCGGCAGCGGGGGACGCGGTGAGTGATTTGACTTAGCTGCATTTCCTTCCCTCACCACACTGTGGAGAGGGAGGGATGTTTATCGGATCAGCAAAAAAAAGGCGAGTGCACCGCACTCGCCACCTCCCGCATCAATCAGTCGGCACGACCTTGTCCAGCGCACGGTTAACGGCCATTTCAGCGATCATCACGATCTGGGCAATGCCTTGCAGGGTCTTACGGTGGCTGCCCTCAACCAGCGCCACATGATTGTTGAGTATGACGGTGGCGGAGCCGAGGGATTCGCTGGCGTCTACCAGCAGGGATTCGGTGTCGGCTTCGGGGTGAGCCTGATAGAGGATGTTGGGTTTGTAGGGCGCGGCCATGATGTGGGCGCTGAGTGGGCCCAGGTGATAATCGAGGGCGCGTTCGGCGGCTTCGTTGAAGCGTTTCGAACCAGGGCATTCATAGGGGGATGCCGGATCCGGGAGTGTTGTGGGTTCGGTGAGCGGTGGGTTTGGCGTTACCTTGAACATTGGTGCTTACCTCTTATGAGGCCGCGTCCTTTTTAACCGCTAAGCAAAAGGGAGGCAGCTGTGCGCAAGTTAGCGGTCCGGTAAGCATCTCAACCCGGCGCATCCGAAGATGCCATGCGCACAGCCACCATCAAGTGCAGGCGAGTGCCTGACTGGATCGTACTTGTACAACCGTGAAATGCTTGCCGAGCCGCTAAGCCCGGTCACTGGAAATCAGTGACGTAATCAAATTACGCAGCCAGCCCAAGGCGCACAAGCCGGCGGATTCTGGCGTAGCCGTAGGCAACGGCGCAAGGTTTTGTGGGCTTCGGGACGTATCACAGCGTGTCCTTAAACACCCATGACCAAGCGTGTGTAATTGCGTTTCAGACCGCGTCATCCAATTCCCGAAGATGGCAATTTCAGGACAAAAAAGAAGGGCAGCTTTTCAGCTGCCCTTCTTTGTACATCGGCTTTCGTGTGCAGTTCTTACACGCGGAAATGGCTAACCATCTGCTGCAACTGCCCACCCAACCGCGCCAGCTCAACACTCGACTTGGCGGTCTCATCACTCGCCGCCGCCGTCTGTTCCGACACGTCACGAACGTTGATGATGCTGCGGCTGATTTCTTCGGCCACGGCGCTTTGCTGTTCGGCGGCTGCGGCGATCTGCTGGTTCATCGACTGGATGTTCGACACCGTGCGGGTGATGTTTTCCAGGGAGTCGCCGGCCTTGCGGGTCAGGGCGACGCTGCTGTCGGTCAGGGCGCGGCTGTTGTTCATCACGGCGGAAACCTGTTGCGTGCCGTTCTGCAGACCGGCCACCAGGCCTTCGATTTCCTCGGTGGATTTCTGGGTGCGCTGGGCCAGGCCACGGACTTCGTCGGCGACCACGGCAAAACCACGACCGGCTTCACCGGCACGGGCGGCTTCGATGGCGGCGTTGAGGGCCAGCAGGTTGGTCTGTTCGGCCACGGCCTTGATCACGTCCATGACGCTGCCGATCTTGTCGCTTTCCTGTTGCAGCACGCTCATGGCTTCGGTGGAACGCACCACTTCGCTGGCCAGACGCTCGATCTGGGCGATGGCTTCATTCACCACTTTGTCGCCTTCGCGGGCTTCGCCGTCAGCGGCGGCTGCAGCTTGCGAGGCTTCTTCGGCGTTGCGCGCGACTTCCTGCACGGTGGCAGTCATTTCGTGCATCGCGGTGGCCACCTGATCGGTCTCGACCTTCTGGCTGTTCACGCCGGCGCTGGTCTGTTCGGTCACGGCCGACAGTTCTTCGGCAGCGCTGGCGATCTGAGTCACGCCGTCGCGGATGCCGCTGATCAGGTCGCGCAGGGTCACGCCCATGCGCGCGATGCCTTGTTGCAGCACGCCAAGTTCGTCGCGGCGGGTGACGATCACGTTGTGGCTCAGGTCGCCGCTGGCGATGCGGTCGACCACAGCCATGGTTTCCTGCAGCGGACGGGTGATCTGACGGGTGATGATGAACGCGGCGATGACACCCACCAGCAAGGCCAGCAGGGTGCTGATCAGTTGCAGGGTGCGGGCCTGGGCGCTTTCGATGTCACGACGGTCGAGCTGGATCTGATACAGCTGCTCGCTCAGGGTCACGATGGTCGCGCCCTGATCGGTCATTTCCTTGCGCGCCTGCACCGCATCGGTGTTGGCGTTCTTGAAGGCCTGCAAGGCGCTGCGGTAGTTGGTCAGCGCGGTTTCCAGCTGACGCAGGGCGTCCTGCTGCGAACTGGCGAAATGCACGTTCAGCTGCTTGAGGCTGGCGATGGCCACGTCGAGTTGGCCGACGGCTTTCTGCTCGGTCTCGGCGTTGGTGGTGGCGGTGTAGCCGCGCACTTCGTAACGCGCCAGGATGAAGGCTTCCTTGGCGGCGGTGATGGCCTGGAACTGCTCGAAACGCTGTTCGCTCATGTCCATCTGCTGGACGCGGGCGCTGATCGATTCGATCAGGTTGTACGCGGTCTCGGCATTGGCGGCCATGGTGTCGCGCGCCGTGTTGCCGGTGCGGTAGGCGTTACGCATCTTGTTCAGGGACGTCTGGTACTCGGCGATGGTCGCCGCCTGCTCCTTGAGCAGTTTGACGTTTTCCGGGCTCTTGAATTTCCCGATCAGCGCTTGCTGTTGCGCGGCGAAGCCGTCGAGGGTGGTCTGCACGTTCTGCGCGGCGGTTTCGTCGCCGTTGGTCAGCATGTATTGCAGGCGCACCACGCGCAGTTTGGTCAGGCCAGCGTTGAGCTGGGTGATGTCGCTCATCCAGTTGCTGCGGTCAATCAGGCCGCCCAGGCTGGTCCAGCCAGTGAGCGCCAGGATGCAGGTCAGGGCCAGGACGAGGCCGAATCCGAGCCCCAGTTTCAGGTTAACGCTGATGTTGCCGAACCAGCTATTCATCACAAATCCTCCAGAAAACGTTGTGCGTCTTGATCGTCGGTCAGGCTGGAAGATTGTTGTTTTTTTGAGCCAGCAAGGGTGTTAGCAGGACTGTATCGGCCGCAAATCCGATAGCTGAAAGGATTTTGTCCTACGGAATTTGTAACAAGCGCCTCCAAGACTTTTTTCACATGGGTTTCACTGGCTGCCCACGCCGTGCTCTTTAACCTCGCCGCATCGAATGACAAGTGATGGCGGCTTTTTGTGGAATTGCGACTGAGTCTGTTCGGCGTCAAGCGCTCGATTGATCTGAGCGGTCTGGCCCGTTTTCGAAACACCTGGGTGGTATTGGCAGCGTCGGCGCTGGTGATTCCGCTGACCCTGTGGCTGCTCGCCCCGGCGGCGGTGCCTGACCTTGCCCACGGCAATGTGGCCGGGGCGCAGGCGCTGAAGGATGGTTGGGACAAGGGCGAGATGATCGTGCTGGTACGCCATGTCGAGCGCTGCGACCACTCGAAAGCCCCGTGCCTGAGCGGCCACGATGGCATCACCGACCGTTCGCGCAGTGTCGCGGTGAGCGTCGGCGCGCAGTTCGAGCAGTTGGGTCTGGACAAGGCCGACGTCTACAACAGCCCGATGATGCGCACGGTGCAGACTGCCGGCTACATGTTCAACAAGGCCGCGACCGGCGAAGACTGGCTGATCAGTTGCAAGGGCCGGATGCTGCAGGACGCGCTCGCGCACAAAGTCCCGGGCCGCAACCTTATTCTGGTGACCCACAGCGAATGCATGGCGCAGCTGGAAAAAGACCTCAAGGTGCCGGCCTCGACCCTCGGGTACGGCGCATCGCTGTTTGTTTCCGCCGCCAGCCCGGCGGCCCCACAGATGCTCGGCTTCATTGGAGCCTCCGACTGGCGCACGGTGACCACCCAATGAAATCCCGCTTTTACGCTTACAACTTCGGCATCCCGCTGCTGTGTGCCGCGCTGGTGTTCCTGATGTTCGACATGACCCGTATCGACATCGCGTTCAGCAATCTGCTGTTCGATCCACTGAGCCAATCGTTCCCGCTCGACAAGATCCACTTCTTCGAAAAACTGACCCACAAGTGGGCGCGGATCATTCCGAACTGGACGGCGGAAATCGCCTTGATCGGCGCGATGTTGTCGTTTGTCTGGCCGTTGGTGAAACCGCAAAAACATCCGCGTCTGGGCGGTTTTCTCGAGCGCTGCAAAGTCGCGCCGGTGCTGCGTTTTGCCGCCAATCACCGTAGGGATTTTCTGTTTGTGGTGGTGGCTTTCGCGGTCTGCACCGGGGTGATTCACTTCCTCAAGTCGCACACCAGCGTTTACTGCCCGATCGAAACCACGCTGTACGGCGGAAAGATGCCGCACATCGAGTGGTACAACAATTTCCAGCTGTTCCACGAAGCGGGTGCAGGGCGTTGCTGGCCGGGCGGCCATGCTTCCGGTGGTTTCACCATGCTGGCGCTGTATTTTGTGGCGCGTCGTTATCAATGGCGCTTTTCCAGCGCGTTGCTGTGGGGCTCGCTGCTTCTCGGTTTTGTCTACGGCACTACGCGAGTCCTACAGGGCTGGCACTACATGTCCCACACGTTCTGGGCCGGGATCTTCGTGTGGCTGGCGTGTTTGCTGACGGCGCTGGCGTTCTACGGACGGGCTCGTCTGGAGTTGCCGGTGTTGAGCAAGCGTGAGCGGAAGGTGTTCGGCGCACAGCCTGAGGTTTCTCTCTGAGTCCTCGCCGCTGAAATGAAAAACCCGCCATCACCGGCGGGTTTTTCGTTTGTGCTTTGGTGGTTTCAATAGCCCACGAAGTAATACGCCTGACGCCCGACCATCATGGTCTTGTGCACTTTCAGCGGGGCGACGGGTTCGCTGTCTCCCGAGATCACGGCGATGTTTGATGGCGATGCACTGAGGAATTCCCGTAGCTGCGCATCGGTATCCAGGCCCTTGAGGACGCTTCGGGTATAGAACACGCTGGCGCCGCCGACCCGTTCGTTGGCTTGAAACAGTGCGACCTGGCTGCCGTTCGCTTGCAGGGACTGGATGTGTTCGGTCAGCGGCAGGAACGACAGATGTTTATCGGCATTTGGCAGCGCCCATTGCGCGGCGCCAAGGTAGCTGGCGATGACCACCGTCAGTATCCCCGCCGCCACTGTCTGACGATGGCGGGCGATTCGTCCGACAAAACCATTCTTGTGATCCTTCAACCTGTCGAACAGCACGCCCGCATATTCCGCTGCAATCACTGCCGCTGCGGGCGTCATCGACATCAGGTAAACCGTACGTTTGCTTGAAGCCAGGGTCAGCAGGATGAACTGCGCGATTATCCACAGGCTGAAAAACAGCAGGTAACGGTTGGCCTTCAATTGTTTACGGAAGTGCCACAGCCCCAGATAGACCAGAATGTTCCAGGGCAGGAACGCTTCGGGCAGTTTGGCGATGTAGTAGTAAAACGGCTCATAGTGCCCGGCTTCGACGAACGATCCGCTGAAACGTCCTACGCTGTTGGTCAGCAAGACTTCTCTGACTGCCTGTGCGCCGCCGTGCTGATAAAGCACCGCGAGCCAGATCAGCAGCGGGATCAGCCCGAGCGCTGTCAACAAACCGGGTCGCAACCACTCAGTCAGTTTGAAGCGCTTGTCCATCAGATTGTCGGCCAGCAGATAAGCGAAAATCACCACCCCCGGCATCGCCAGACCGAGCACGCCTTTGCTCAGCGTGGCGATGGCGATCCCGGCTACAAACAGCAACGAATTGCCTGGAGTCGGTGCTCGCTGCGCCTGGAAGAACGCCAACAGTGCGGTGGTCACGCCAAGTGCGAGCAACGCATCCTCGCCGACCCCACGCACGTTGCTCCAGTAACTGGCCATGGTCGCCAGCAGAATCCCCGCCGTCCAGGCGATGGCCTTCGGGCGTTCAAATCGGCGCAACATGGCGTACAGCAGCATCACGCTGAGCAACCCGGCCACCGCCGACGCCAGTCGCACCGCCCAGGGCGAGACGCCGAAAACACGCATGGCGCCGGCGTCCAGCCACAGGCTCAGGGGCGGTTTTTCCAGGAAGGGCTCGCCGAACAGACGCGGCGTCACCCAGTCGTTGTCCAAATGCATTTCCATCGCAATGCCCGCAACCCGGGCCTCGGTGGAGCCTTGCAGTTGATGGTTGCCAAGGGCGAAAAAGAACAGCAGAGCGGCAAGCAGAAGCAGGGAAGAGGCGGCACGCGACATGGGTTCAGGCAACCGGAAGTGAGCGGAAACCCGAGCTTACGCGGCCAATCCTTAATAATTTGTGAACGTCAGGACAGCGGTCGTGACCAGCGTTGCTCCGGCGTTTCAAAACTCTGATTGACCCGCGCCGTCAGCACATGATCCTGCCAGCGCCCGGCAATGTTCAGATAGGCCTTGGCATAACCTTCACGTTCAAATCCAAGGCGCTCAAGCAACCGGCCGCTGCGTTCATTGCCGGGAATGTAGTTGGCCATGATCCGGTGCAGGTTCTGGGTGTCGAACATATAGGCGATGGCCGCCTCCAGCGCTTCCTGCATCAAACCCTTGCCCTGATGCGCTTCGTCGATGTGATAACCCAGATAACACGCCTGAAACGCACCGCGGATGATCCCGCTGAAATTGCAGGCGCCGATCATCTGCTCGCCGTCCGGGGTCAGCAACGCCATATGCACCGCCAGCCCGGCTTCGAAGGCGCTGGCCTGTATTTCAAGGCGTCGGCGGATCTGTTCGGTGGAAAAGTAATCGGTGGTACGAATCGGCGACCACGGCGCGAGGTGACGTTGATTGCGCTGGTAGAACGCGCTTTCCAGCGGCGCCTGATCCGGGTCGAGTACCGCGAGCGTCAGGCGTTGACAGGGCAGGGTCAGCAGCGGCATCGGGTGCTCCGGGTCTCGGGGTTGATCACCAGAATTGCCCGGTGGGCAGGAAAACACAAATCGCGGGTGGTTTGACTCGTTCTATAAATTTGCGGCGTTCGCTGCACAGTCAGGTATGGCTTGTCGTGCGCGAAGGCGTTTTCAAGGAGGATACGATGGAGTTTGCGTTAATGGCGGGGGGCGAATCAATGCGTGTCAGATCCCCGGATCCGGCGTTGTACCTTGCGTTTCAGCAAGCGCTGAACGTCAGCTATCCGGAGCATTCGGAGTTTTTGTCCTGGGCCCGTGCGCACACGACCGAGGAACAGGCGCTGGAGTCGTTGCTCAAGGCCCGTGATGAGTTCGACAGCGAAACCGGCGAGCGCAGGTTTTTTATCGTTGCTGCCGACGGGGCGGCGATCATCGGCTGCATCGGCCTGAAACCGCGGGGGCGTAATCGTTACGTCGTCGGTTATTGGGCTAACAGCGAACATTCGGGTAAGGGGTATCTGCGAGCCGCGCTGACTCAATTGCTGGGTCGATTTCCCGATGCCACGTTTTACCTGACCACGTCTTCCGCCAATTTGCGCAGTCAGCATTTGGCCGCTACTGCAGGGTTCTTGTTGATCAGGGTTCATCCTCGGGCCCGGCATTCGGAGCAACACGGCGTTCAGGACACGTATGTGTATCGCTTCGCCGCCAAATCCCGGGCAAAAAAAAGCCCGCAGGAGCGCGGGCGAACCGTAGTTTCTTGAATGAGCGAGGGCAATGTACACGGCCATCACCGCCGCCGGGGTGAAGAAAAGTTCATGTCGATGAACGACTTGCGTCATCGACGAGCGGTCGTTTTCAGTGCACGACAGGCGCCGTCGTACGAGGCACCAGATTCACCGGATCAAGGTTCTCCACGGCACGATTGACCAGCATTTCGGTCATGATCGACAGCTGCCGGATCGCCAGCAACCGGCTGCGTTGAGAGCCCGTGAAATCATCGGCGATATTGGCCGTCACCATGTTCAGCGCCGCCAGCGTTTCGCAGGCATGGGTCAGCAGAGTGGCCGTGTCCACATCGGTGCGCACGGAGAAAATCTCGTTGAACGGCAGGGTGCGACGCGGCTTTCTCACGTACTCCTGAGGCTGGGCAAGCACAGCCGGCTCTTTCGATTCGGTTTCGTGAGTCGGTGTTTGATCAGGCAGGCTTCGGGTGTCTTTTTTCATGACGAGGCTCCATGGTTTCAGGCTCCCGGCGAATTCCTTTGGTAAACCATCTGCCGGGTTGCAGCGGAGCGCGAAGACTAGCGTTTGGACGCATCTTGAACCAGTTCATGGAAGTCGACGCGGGTTGCGGGAAATTTCCTAGGACGTTGGGTGGAGGTGTTGTTCGGATGCGGGACTGCAGATGCGACAAGGGCCGCACTGGGGGTAATGCTGTTCACTTAAGCATTTGAACCACTGTCGGGGTTCTTAGAAAATCCGATGCCAGATATCTGGCATCGGATTTTTTATGTCTGTTCAATAGTATCTGCTCGACCTCGGCGATCTCTTCAACTTTTCAGATCTGAGCACCTTTACTCAGAACATACCTATTGAATGGGTGGCATCGGCTCTGGGGCTCTCCAGCCAGGCCAGTATCAGACGTCGTCGACTGCCTGCAGACCAAGTGCTTTGGCTTGTGCTGGGCATGGCGCTATTTCGTGACGAACCTGTGCACGAAGTCGCCAGACGACTGAATATCTGCGCCCAGGGTTTGGCAACAGATCATCTGCTCGCCCGCAGCGGCGTGACCGAACCGCGCAAGCGGCTTGGAGCTAATCCTGTCGAGTGGCTGTTTCGCAAAACCGGCAATCAATGGGGCAGCGAGCGTTACCGCGAGCGATGATGCCTGGCAGGGGTTGCAAGTGTTTGCTGTGGACGGTGCGCGTGCTGCGCACGGCAGATACACCGGAGCTGCGTAATCGGTTCAGGAAACACTCCGTCCGAACGCCAGACCCCGTTTCCCTTGATGCGTATGGTCGCCTTGATGAATGTGCGCTCGCACGAGGTTCTGGATGCTCAACTGAGTCCTTATCGACGTAGCGAAATGCGTTTGACTGATGAGTTCCTGCAGCAGATCCCCGACCATTCAACAACCCTGTTTTACAGGGTTTTTTTTGGAGTGCTGAATTGATGCTCGGTCTAAGCAATTGAGGGCGTAATCGCCATTGGTTGACCCCGGCACGCAAGAATCTGGTCAGCGAAGAAGTGATTCGTTACGGCAAAAACGATCGCCTTGTACGCATGAAAGTGTCGCAGCAGGCAAAAAAAGCGAAATCCGGAAGTGCCGACATAGTGGGAGGTGCGTGAGGTCGGCTACGAAGTGCAGGGCAAACTGAAAACAGTGCTGACCTCGTTACATGCCGCTACTTACATTGGAAAAGCCGTGCCAAGCTCTATCAGGAACGATGGAAAATCGAAATGGGTTTCAGAGACATCAAAAGCTCGGTGCAGCAGAATGTCGTCACCTTGCGCAGCAAGAAGATCGATCTGGTTTACCAGCAAGCTTGGGGGGGCTGGCCTACAACATGATTCGTCGGGAGACGAGCCAAGCGGCAGTCGATTTTGGTCGAGCGCCATCGACCATTCGCTTCAAGCCGGCGTGTCAGTACATTGCCGTTCAGTTGATCGTGATGGCGGCAGCCAACCCGATCTCCGCGACGGCTAGACGATTGGCGGAGCTCAGAACGGGTGTTGGAGGAATGTTTCTGGATCACCGCCCGAGGCCTTCGAGGCCAAGGGCGGTAAAGATTGCAAAAAACCAATTTCCGGTAGACCGAAAGGCTGTTCCGCTTAAGTGAACAGCATTACGCCATTTGGCGGGTTTTTATATGAAAAAATATTAACGCATGAATGCTTGGCGCGCCTCAAGTTGTTGTCTCCATTCCCTAACAAGAACAGGAAGCCTGTAAAACACCTCTCGGCCAAAAATTACCTCATCGATATACCCCATGTGCAGCATATCAATGATTCTACACAGATAAGAGCGGCCGCATTCCCACCACGTATAGTAGTCATCGACTACTAACATGTGATGAATTCGCTGATGCCCTGCTTGTTCTAACTCGGTGAGTTCCATGCCATCTAATAGAGACTCATATACACCGTCAGCAACACGACTGCCGAAACTGGTCGTGTAATAATATTCTTTGATTTCCCATATGGCGATGGGATTAATTACTGCCGGAAATGCTCCATCTACCCTACGTGAAAGGGTTCTCAGAGGCATGCGGTTGTGAGTAACAGTGGTCAAGCTTCTTGGGTCGTAGTCGCAACTGTGCGATCCGATATTTTCTTCAACTAGCATATTAACCATGCCAGTAAGGAATGCAAAATTTTTCTTTTCGGCCTTCTGCTTGTTCAGAGGTAGCGGGCAAGTAGGTCGAAGCTTGTCATAAAGTTTATTGAAGGCCTCTTGCGCTTGCTCTTTGTTCATCAAATTCCCACGAACAACGTTGTTCAATACCTCAGAGCGGTAAGTGAAGTAGTCGATCAATACTTCACCAAATTGTGTAAGGTTTCCGCAATGGTCTTCAATGTGAGCAAATGATAGATTCAGTTTGTTGAAAGCTTTGTGTAGTTGCTGTCGGTTGGGTATGAGAATGGTTTTACTGGTTCTATCTGTATAGCCGACTTCCTGGCTAATAGTGCGAACATTAGCCCAGAACTCTCTAGTCTGGCTAAGAAAACGGATATCAGCTTTCAAGATATTTCTCTATAAAATCCATTAGCGGCACCCCAATGGCATCGCAAATTCTTTCTAACTCATATAGATCTAATCGCTGTTCACCACTCTCGTACTTACTAACAAACGATTGTGTTTCATTAATTCGCTCAGCGAGTTGCGCTTGAGTAATTCCAGACTCAAGGCGATATTGGCGAAGAAGTAAGTGATATCTATGAGTTTTGGCCATTTACTGAATATAAAATATCTGGTAGGATATTCAAAATCAGAATATTGATCATGATAGGGGCGCCAAATTGGGGCAAATACAACGAGATTTTTTTGAGGCAGAGGAACTGAAAAGCCTGCCTCTTAAGTCCAAAGCTTTCAAAAGCCAACTATTGAAGTGGGTAGGGAATAAGCAAAAACAAGCTGAAGATATTATTAGTTATTTTCCTGAGCATTACGGCACATATTTTGAACCGTTTCTGGGGAGTGGGGGTGTCCTCGGAACTTTAAATCCAACCAAGGCTATAGCAAGTGACGTGTTCCCCCCGCTTGTAGAAATTTGGACAGCGTTGCATAGTGACAAAGAGTCGCTTAAAAAATGGTATCAGGATCGACATGAGTTAATAGCTGTATTAGGAAAAAAAGAAGCATATAAAAAAGTTCTGGACTCTTATAATTCCAATCCTAACGGGGCTGATCTCGTTTTTATACTTCGCTCCTGCTACGGCGGGGTAGTGAGATTCCGTAAAAAAGATGGTTTTATGTCCACTCCTTGCGGGGCACACAACCCTATGCCGCCTGAAAAGTTTTCTCAAAGAGTTGATTTGTGGAGCGAGAGAACAAAAGGTGTTGAATTCATCTTGTGTGATTTTGAAGAGTCGATGGATAAGGCAGAACGAGGTGATTTGATTTATTGCGACCCACCCTATGTTGATAGTCAGGCGATTTTATATGGTGCTCAGTCCTTTTCTCTCAGTCGCTTGCTCAATAAAATAGATGAATGTAAGCGTCGTGGTGTTTATGTTGCGTTGAGTATTGATGGAACGAAATTTTCCGGAAAAAAGCTATGTGATGTGGATGTGCCTGAAGGATTGTTTAAGCAGGAAGTGTTCATAAACGTTGGTCGTTCAATGCTGAAGCGATTTCAAATGGACGGAAAAAGTTTAGAAGGGCACTTGGTTACAGATCGATTGCTACTGACGTACTAAGAAATTTTCTAAATGAATTTTGATAGGTCTTTTATAAGCGTGTTTTCATGCGGGCGTGCTAGCCCGCTTGAAGATTAGATTTGTCAAGGTCGATATAGCGATGCTAAAGCGATTTCAAATTAATGGTAAGCCAGTTGAGTTGCAGGTGTTAAAAGACAGATTATTGTTGGCTTATAATATTAAGTATGAGTTGATTATGCATAATGTAAATCTTAGAGATTCAGTTTTTTTGGCTGTGGCTAGTTATCTAGAAATTCTTGATGGTGAGATTCCAAGTGGTGGAATCTACAAAGTTGTTACTGGTGAAGTTGAGCGTGAATTGTTTAGCTTTGTGTTTCAGCATTGCGGAAGGAATCAGAGCTTGGCGACGAAAGTATTAGGTATTAGCAGGGCTACATTTCGAAAGAAAATGACAGAATTTGGTTTCATCTGAAGGAGTCCGCCACCATGCTCTGGTCGCACATGGGCATTGTTACTAGATCACCAACATAAATTTGACCACAAGCACATACGAACCTACTTTTGCGTGGCATTCTCGTTTCCAAGCGAAAGAGGCTGTCATCACACGGTCACGCTGATGAATACAAAGTCGGGCGCCTCCAGCAAACATAGTGAGGTTTTGTGGGCTACTGATTCTCTAATCATTTTTTTCCATCCTCCCCCCCAAAAAAGCATTTACAGGGCCCCATTATTAGGGGGGATTGCGGGAGAGTGTCTCAGGTAGCTTAGATGACGCATAGTTATCCCACCGAGCCGCCACTGCTGAGTAGGCCAGCGCTGATAAAAAACGGCACAGAAAAATGGGGCACCCATTAGCCGGTCCAAGGCCAAGGTTAAAAGCCACCGCGCCCCGCAGTTTTCAACTGCAGGGTGTGCTCTTTAGCCTGATCGGTTGAACCCGTTTCCTCTTCATTGGCTATGAACGAGTCGTGCCAGACACCCATTTGGATCAAGCGGTAACGATACGACCAGCATCGCCCTGGCAGTTAACTACCCCAGAGAAAGGTTAGTGCCGCCAATGCGTCCAAAACGTGTCGCAGAACTGTGGCTTGTGCAAACCACACGTCCAGTCCCGGCTAGCTCACCTAGTAGACGACTAGGTTACAACACACTCAGGTAGTGACAGCCGGTCGCCACTCTGATTTAGTGGTTCGTGCCCAGTCCCTTTTGGTTGACCGACCATCATCTGATTCGTCCTTTAGGCGAGACAGCGTCTGGCATCAAAAGGCTGTTTTTACTTCAGGATGTGATAACTCACTCGCCCCAACTTATGTGCCAGCGCCTTGGTAGCTGAGCTCCGCCAGGGTTTCGCAGGTATGGGTCAGCAGAGTGGCCGTGTGCACGTCGGTGCGTACGGAGAAAATCTCATTAAAGGCAGGGTTCGACGCGGCTTTCTCACGTATTCCTGAGGCTGGGCAAGCACAGCCGGTTCTTTCGATTCGGTTTCGTGAGGCGGTGTTTGATCATGCAGGCTTCGGGTGTCTTTTTTCATGACGAGGCTCCATGGTTTCAGGCTCCCGGCAAATTCCTTTGGTAAACCATCTGCCGGCTTGCAGCGGAGCGCGAAGGCGAGCGCTAGGAAGCATCTTGAAGCAGTACATGAAAATCGACGCGTACTGAGGGAGGTTTCTTAGGACGCCTGCAGACAGGAGCGGAGTTCACTCGATGTCAGCGTGTGCTTGAAGTGATGTTCCCACAACCGCACCCCCAGCCCGCCAGAACGATCCAGCGACGAACCCACCGTCAGATCCGTCAGCAACGTCGACTGCAAACCGGCATCGAACAACGCAAACCCGGCAGCCAGGCAGCAGGTTTCGGTTTGCAGGCCGCAGACCAACACGCGATCCAGATTCAGGCTTTTCAGGTATTCGATTGTGTCCGGGGAGGGCGCGTAGCCGTATTTGATGAAGATGCAGTCTGCGGCGATCAGGCTGTCGTCATCCGCTGTCGGGTGCCAGCCGAGCTGACGCTGGAAGGGTGTGCGGCTCTCGTCATGGCGCTCGACTGTGGCGGCGCTGGGCAGTTTGCCGATCAGCGATTGAATGCCGTCGATCAGCCATTGCGGCGGGGAGAAGCTGGGTTGGACGTCGATGATCAGCAGTGCCTGGCGCATGAGGTCTCCCGGGATGAATCTCCAGATGCGACAAGGCCCGCACTGGGCGGGCCTTGTCGTTGAGAGTTGGTGGAGCCGGGGGGATTTGAACCCCCGTCCGCCAGTACTCCGCTGTCGGTACTACATGCGTAGCCGTGTCTATTAAGTTAACCCTCAGCGACCCGACGGGCAGGGTGCTTTGGGCGAGTTGTGTAAGTTTTAGCCGCTTCGTCCACAACGTACTGCACGGCGATTCTGTTCTATATGACAATCATTTTGGGTTTACAGACATCCCCTGATGATTGCTGGACCCGAAGGTACCAGGAGTGCATGTCAGCTGCAATTAAGCAGCGAGAGCAGCACCGTATTGGTCGTCATTGGCAACTATAAGAAGTTGCAACAGTGGATTTACGACTTCTGTTACCAAGTCGGCATGCACCTAGAGTTTCGCAACCGGCGTCGAATCCTAAACGGCCCCGAGCCTGGTGCTCTGTGAATCTTGTGAGCAACAAGCCTGCGCAGTGTACGCCAAACGGCTCACAAGGCCAACCCGAAGGTTGGCCTGAGCTTCGATCAGTTATTGGTTCCGCTGGTTTTGCGGATTTCCAGAATGGTTTGCTGGGTTTCAGCCACGCATTCGTCGATCTTGCCCTGGGCCTTGAGTGCCTGGGCCTTCTGCACACTGGCTTCTACCCGTTGATTCAGGTCGGGTGAGGCCATTGCCTGCGCCTTGGCGTTGTTGATGGTTTGCAGATTGGCATCGCACAGATCGGCGGGCTTGTCGGCGGCGAACGAAGCAGACGCCATCATCGAGGCAGTAACGAACAGACCTAACAGTACAGAACGTTTCATATGAATCTCCTTGAACTGAGGGATCCAGACTTCGCTGGCCGTCAGGACGGGCAACCGAATGGAGGACAAGCCCCGATTGTTCGGGGCCTGTTCTGTGGACTGCGGTCGCTCGCAAGGGTTCTATTTTTCTTCAGACGGCGGTTGCCGGGGCTTTGGCCCGGGTCACTCGGTCCACCAGATATACCAGGCCGTGGTAGTCGATTCCCCCATGTTGCGTCAGACCGATCTCACAGGTGCGGCTGGTGGAAATCCCTTCGCTGCACTGTTGCACCGCATCCTTGAGGGTACGTAGCGAGTGGCTGTTGAGCTCCGGCGTGGTGAAACCCTTGTCGCCGGCGAAACCGCAGCAGTGAATGCCTTCCGGGATCACCACTGTCTTGCTGCATTTGCGCGCCAGGTCGATCAGCGCCTGGCTTTCCCCAAGATGCTGAGTGCTGCAGGTCACGTGAACGGCAATCGGTGCCTCCTGCGGAGTGAACTCGAGACGATCCATCAGATGCGTACGAATGAATCTCACAGGGTCATACAGATCCAGGCGAACATTTACCACATCCTGCACCAGCCGCAACGTGCAGGGGCTGGTGTCGCAATAGATCGGATCGAGCCCGCCGCGACTGGCCTGGAGCAATGCGCCGATCAGCTCCTGACGCTTGTGTTCGGCCTGTTCGGCATAGCCCTTGGACGCGAAGGGCTGGCCGCAGCAAAGGTTGTCCAGATTGTCCGGGAACACCACCTGATAACCGGCTTTCTCAAGCAAGCCACGGGTTTTGTCGTACAGCGACATCTGCTCCTTGTCGCCCGCCGCCGGCCCCATCACCCGCGAGACGCAGGCCGCCAGATACACGACGCGCGGGCGTTCATCCGATACGGCCGGGCTGAAGCGAATGGCTTTTTCCGGCTGCGGCATCGCGTTGGTCCACAGCGGCACCTGACCTTTGGACAGCCGCGTCAGGGTGGCCGAAAGCTTCGCCAGGCGCGGTGCTCCCAACAACATCCGCGCACCGTTGGCCACATGCAGGGTGAAACGCGCGCCTTGCAGGGTGGTGGCGAAATTTCCTTCGATCAAATTGGCGGTTTTCGTATGCGTGGCGTGACGACCGCGAAGCTTTTTCACCAGCTCGCCGGTGTTGATGCCTACAGGGCAGCGTTGCGCACACAAACCGGTCGCGGCGCAGGTATCGATGCCTTGGTACTCGTAGGCTTTTTCCAGTTCGGTGGTGTCGATTCCGGCGCGCTTTCGCGCCTGAATATCGCGCCAGATCACGATGCGCTGGCGCGGGCTCAGGGTCAGACCTTTCGAAGGGCAGACCGGCTCGCAGAAACCGCACTCGATGCATTTATCCACAATCTCGTCGGCCGCCGGCAGCGGTTTCAGGTGCTTGAGGTGGATCTGTGGATCTTCGCTGAGCACCACGTCCGGATTGAGAATGCCGTTGGGGTCGAGCAGGCGTTTGAGCTGCCACATCAATTGATAGGCGTCGCTGCCCCATTCCAGTTCGACGAAGGGCGCCATGTTGCGCCCGGTGCCGTGTTCGGCCTTCAGCGAACCGCCGAACTCCACGGCCACCAGTTGCGCCACGTCGTCCATGAACGCTTGATAGCGTGCGACTTCTTCCGGGCTGTTGAAGCCTTGGGTGAAGACGAAGTGCAGATTGCCTTCCAGCGCGTGTCCGAAAAGGATCGCTTCGTCGTAGTGATGTTTGTCGAACAGCTCGATCAGACGGTTCACGCCGATGGCCAATTGTTCCACCGGAAAGGTCACGTCTTCGATGATCACCGTGGTGCCGGTCTTGCGCATGGCGCCGACGGCGGGGAAGGTATCCTTGCGGATCGCCCAGAGGCGGGCGTTTTCGACTGGGTCCTCGGTGAAGTCGATCTGCTTTTCCACCGGGAAGCCGCTGAGCGAAGCCATGATCTGCGCCAGTTGCTCCTGCAGCAAAGTGGAAGAGGCGGCGCGGGATTCGATCAACAGAGCGCAGGAGTTGTTCGACAGCTGCTGTACGAAAGCCGGCATGCCGGGTTTATTCTGGACCGAGCGCAGGCTGCGGCGGTCGAGCAGTTCCACGGCGGACACCGGTTGGCTTTTCAGAACGGTGACGGCGTTGCAGCAGGTCTCGACGTCCGGGAATACGATCAGCGCCGACGCCTTGTTCGGGTGGTCGATCACTGTGTCGTAAGTCACCGCGCTGATGAAACCCAACGTACCTTCGGAACCGACCAGCAAGTGGCTCAAGATATCCACAGGCTCATCGAAATCCACCAAGGCGTTGAGCGACAGGCCGGTGGTATTTTTCAGACGGTATTTGTGGCGAATTCGCGCGGCGAGTTCGGCATTGGCGCGGGTCTCGCGGCCCAATGTTGCCAGACGTTCCAGCAATTCACCGTGGCTGACTCGAAACGCCTCGACGCTGGCGGCATCTTCGGTGTCGAGACGTGTGCCGTCGGCCAGCACCAGACGAATCCCGGCCAGCGTGTGATAGGTGTTTTGCGCAGTGCCGCAGCACATGCCGCTGGCGTTGTTGGCGACGATGCCGCCGATCTTGCAGGCGTTGATCGAGGCGGGATCCGGGCCGATTTTGCGTCCGAATGGCGCGAGCCATGCGTTGGCCTGGGCACCGATCACGCCCGGTTGCAGGCGGATTTGTGTGCCTTGTCCTCGGATCTCCCGGGCGTTCCAGTTATCCCCAAGCACGATCAGCACCGAATCACTGATCGCCTGGCCGGACAGGCTGGTGCCGGCGGCGCGGAAGGTCACCGGGACCTGATCGCGCTGGGCCAGTTTCAACAGTGCCACCACTTCATCTTCGGACTCTACGCGGATCACCAGTTGCGGAATCAACCGGTAGAAGCTGGCATCGGTGCCGAAGGCCAGTGTCGACAGCGGATCGTCGAAGCGACGCTCGGCAGGAATCAGTTGCTGCGCATCGCGCAGGAAAGTCGCCGGTAAGGTCATTGGTCCTCCAGGATCAAGACCACCAGGTCTTTCGGGCCGTGGGCGCCGTAGGCCAGGACTTGTTCGATGTCGGCGGTCTTCGACGGGCCGGACACCAGCAGCGCGTTGGTCGGCATGCCTTGCGCCCACTCGAATTCCTGCTGCACCTGATAGAAGTTGTCGCGGATCTGGCTGGCCTTGAGCAGGGCAAAATGCACCGGCGGTACCAGGCTCATCAGCCGTGGTTCTTCGCGGGTTGGCCAGAGAATCAGGCTGCCGGTGGCGGCAATCGCGCCGAGGGTGCCGGTGAGGCTGGCCGGGGTGTCGTTGAACAACTCGGCTTTCCACTCTTCCATCGGCCGGTCGTAGGACTTCAGCGTCGGCAGATCAGAATTGTTCGCCCAGTGTTGTGTGATCCGTTGCCCGTGGGGCGTAGTCGGTGCGATCAGCAGGCTTGGCAACTGGCGGTCGCGCAGCAATTGCGCCAGCAGTGCCGGCCACGCATCAGCGGACGTCAGGTGGATTTCGGTGTGCACTGCTTCCATCAGTTTGCGCAGTTGCGGGATTCGTTGTTCGGCGCTGTAGGTGTAAGGCTGGGTCACCAGATCGACGTCGAAGTTGTCGGCAATCGGCGTGGTGCCGGTCAGGCTTTTCCGTAACTTGCCGAGGATGTTTTGCTTGGCGCTCATCAACGGTCTCCTTGTTTGGCCAGGTGTTCGCGAGCCATGTCATGCAATGAGCGGGCGGCGGGTTTCGGCGCGCTGTGATTTTGTGTCCAAGGGCCGACATTATTTGGCGTCAGCGCGCGCAGGCGTGTGGCAAAAAACGCAAACAGTCGATACAAGGTCGGCGAGCTGTTGAGCTTCGCCCAGGCGTTCCAGATGAAGCGTTCCTTGCGCGAATATTTGCTGCCCTGGCCGCGCATTACTTGATGAGGACTGTCGGGGGCTTTGACGTTCTCTTCGCGTAGGCGGCGCAGCAGTGCGGGGATCGGAATCTTCACTGGACACACTTCACCGCAGGCTCCGCACAGCGAAGAAGCGCTCGGGTGATCCGGGACTTTCGCCAGACCAACCATGTGCGGGGTGATGATTTTGCCGATCGGGCCGGGGTAAACCTCGCCGTAGGTATGGCCGCCGACGCGGGTATAGACCGGGCAATGATTCATGCACGCACCGCAGCGGATGCAGTTCAATGTCTGACGCAGTTCGCTGTCGGCAAACGCCTGGCTGCGACCGTTGTCGAGCAACACCAGATGCACTTCCTGCGGGCCGTCGAGTTCGTGTTCCTTGCGCGGTCCGGAGATCATGTTGACGTAGGTGGTGATCGGAATGCCCAGCGCCGAGCGTGTCAGCAATGACAGCAGCGGCACCACATCGCGCAGATTTTCCACGACCTTTTCGATGCCGGTGACGGCGATGTGCACCGGCGGCACGGTGGTGGTCATGCGGCCGTTGCCTTCGTTTTCCACCAGCAGCAGGGTGCCGGTTTCGGCCACGGCGAAGTTGACACCGGAGACGCCGATGTCCGCTTCGAAGAATTTCTGCCGCAGGACTCTGCGACCGATCTGAATGAGTTGGTCAACGTCCTTGGTGTATTCCACGCCAAGTTTGTCGTGGAACAAGGACGCGACCTGACCGGCATTCTTGTGGATTGCCGGCATGATTATGTGTGAAGGCTTCTCGTGGTCGAGCTGGACGATGTACTCCCCCATGTCGGACTCCAGACATTCAATGTCCCGAGCCTCGAGGAAATGGTTCATCTCCATCTCTTCACTGACCATCGATTTGCCCTTGATCACTTGCCGCGCCTCATGAGCGCGGATGATCGAAAGGACGATGCCATTGGCCTCGTCCACCGTTTCCGCCCAGTGCACTGTCACACCGTTGCGGGTCAGGTTCTGTTCCAGTTGCTCGAGCAGGTCGGGCAACTTGGAGAGCGCGCGGGCACGGATCGCATTGCCCAGTTCACGCAAGTGTTCTCTTTCGTGGGCATCACTGAAAGCCGCTGCCCGCTTGGTCATCAATGAATCCATCGCGGTGCGGAAGTTGTTCCGTAACTGCGAATCGCCCAGGGCATTGTGTGCCCGGGTGCGGAAATCTTCTTCTACGGCAACCGTAGGAATAATCGTGGAAGTGCTCATCGCGCACCTCCGGTTCGTTGCCAAAGAAAGCTCGCCAGGTGTTGCCCGCGCAGCGCTTCCTTCTGTTTTTCCAGCGAGCCGTTGATGTTCATCAAGCAGCCGCAGTCGGCACTGAGTACCTGATGCGCGCCGGATTCCTTCAACGCTCGGGTCTTGTCAGCCACCATCGCGCCGGAAATGTCTGGCATACGGACGCTGAAGGTCCCACCGAAGCCACAGCATTCGCTTTCATGGTCGTGATTGACCCGTTCCACGTTGCTCAACTGCGCCAACAACTCGCGGCCGTGCAGGTGGGTGTTCATTTCCCGTCGCGCCGAACACGAAGTGTGCAGCGCCACTTTGACCGGCTCGCCGCTGTCCTTGAGCTGCACCTTGCAGACGAACAGCAGAAACTCGGCCAGCTCATAGGTGCGGGCCGCGAGGGCCTGAACCTGTTTCAACGTTTCCGGCTCGTCCTTGAACAAGTCGGCGTAATGCTCGCGGATCATCCCGGCGCACGAACCCGACGGCACCACCACCGGATAGTCCCCGGCAAACAGCGCCAGTTGCGAGCGCGCCACCGTCCGTGCCTGCTCGGTGTAACCCGAGGTGTAGGCCGGTTGTCCGCAGCAGCTCTGCCCTTGCGGGTAGTCGACCCGGATGCCTTCGCGTTCCAGCAAGTGGATCGCGTCCATCCCGGCTTCCGGGTAGAACAGGTCGACCACGCACGTGCCGAACAGGTAGACCTGCGACGGTTTCTCGCTGGGGTATTGCCGGGGTTCGGGCAGTGGCGGTGCGACGCGAGTGGCGTTGGGCACAGCGTTGTAAAAAAGCTCGCTCATCAGGCGTGTCTCCGGGTGGGCCCGGTTATCCGTCTGTTGAGGCTGCCGAATATAGAGCGCGTTGCTTTCAGCAGCCTTACAGACCGGGTTGTGAATTGCTGACGCCGGAATCACGAACCGGCGTCGGTTATTTCCATGTCGCTTGTAGTCTTAATGCACCAGCATGCCGGTGAACCAGTAGGCCTGAGCCAAAGTGATCAGGCCGACGATCGTGGCAAAGAATAGGCTGTGCTTGAGGGTGAAGCGGAACAGATCGGATTCCTTGCCCACCAGACCGGTCGCGGCGCAGGCCACGGCGATCGATTGTGGCGAAATCATCTTGCCGGTCACGCCGCCGCTGGTATTGGCCGCCACCAGCAGGGTGTCGTTGACCCCGATCTGGTGCGCGGTGGTCGCTTGCAGCGAACTGAACAGGGCGTTGGACGAGGTATCGGAACCGGTCAGGAACACGCCGAGCCAGCCGAGGAACGGCGAGAAGAACGGGAACGCCGCGCCGGTTGCTGCCAGTACCAGAGCCATGGTCGAAGACATGCCGGAATAGTTGGTGACGAAGGCAAAGGCCAGCACCATGCCGATCGACAGAATCGGCCAGCGCAGTTCGTAGAAAGTCTCTTTCAAAGTGGTCAGACCAGTTTTGAAGTTGATCTTCAGCACCAGCATCGAGATCAGCGCGGAGAAGAAAATCGCCGTGCCCGTCGCGGAAATCGGATCGAGTTTGAACACGGCCGGGATTGCAGTCGGGGCGGCAACGATCGGCGCGGTCTTGATCACCAGTTGATCCAGGTGCGGAATCGCGAAGTTGAACACCCAGGCGTACATCGAGCCGCCGGCGGCGAACATGGCCTTGAAGGGCTTGAGGGTCCAGATGGTCACCAGCACGGTGAGGATCAGGAACGGCGACCACGCCTTGAAAATTTCCCCGAGGCTGTAAGGCGAAGCGACGGTGGTGCGCTTCTGACCGAAACCGCCGACGCTGGCAGTTACCACCGAAGCTGAAACAGCACCGGCAATGTGTTGGCCGGCGGCACGTTTCGGCTGCCAGACCTTCAGGAACAGGGTCAGCGAAATCAGGCTGGCCAGGGCCGACGTGATGTCCGGCAGTTCCGGGCCGATGAAGTTCGAAGTGAAGTATTGGGTGACGGCAAAGCTCAAGCCTGCGACCAGCGCCGCTGGCCAGGTTTCACGCACACCGCGCAGACCGTCCATCATGAACACCAGCCAGAACGGCACGAACAGCGACAGCAGCGGAAGCTGGCGGCCGGTCATGGCGCCGATCTTGAACGCATCGATGCCGGTGACTTGTCCGGCCACGATGATTGGAATCCCCAGTGCGCCGAACGCCACCGGTGCGGTGTTGGCAATCAGGCACAGGCCTGCGGCGTACAACGGGTTGAAGCCGAGTCCCACCAGCAGCGCAGCAGTAATCGCCACTGGCGCACCAAAACCGGCGGCACCTTCGAGGAATGCACCGAAGCAGAAACCAATCAGCAGCACCTGCAGGCGCTGGTCATCGGTGATCGACAGCACCGAGCTGCGGATGACCTCGAACTGACCGCTCTTGACCGTCAGTTTGTACAGGAACACCGCCGCCACAATGATCCAGGCAATCGGCCACAGACCATAGGCGAAGCCATAACCGGCGGCGGCGAACGCCATGTCGACCGGCATCTGGAACGCGAAGATCGCCACGGCGATAGCCAGGGCGAGCGTGATGGTGCCGGCCACGTGACCTTTGAGGCGGAACACCGCCAGGGCGAGAAAGAAGAAAACGATGGGGATGACGGCCGCGAGCGCGGACACGCCGAGACTGCCGAGCGGGCTGTAGAGCTGTTGCCAGGTTTGCATATGGGGTGGCCCCTAATTGTTGTTGGTCAGGCACTGTCAGCGTTCTTGGTTAATTGGTAAGACCAATTTACAATCGCTGTTGGCTAGGGTAAAAGCCTTGATATCGGTGTGTCAATTTGCCGCCCTAAAACTTTTGTCGAATCACCGGTGCAGAGCTCGATCTGATCCGGTCGCCCAAGTGTCATCTGGCAGGTGTCGGCAACGCGTCGATAGGCCAGAATAGAGAGCCCGGCGAGCGGTCGGGATGGTGGAGAGTTGAGTGATGGGGTTTGATCAGATACGTCAGCGCCGCTTGTCTGACGACATTGTCGAGCGACTGGAAGGAATGATTCTCGAGGGCACGCTGAAGTCCGGCGAACGTCTGCCGGCCGAACGGGCACTGGCGGAACAGTTCGGCGTTTCCCGGCCATCGTTGCGTGAGGCGATTCAGAAACTCGCGGCCAAGGGCTTGCTGGTCAGCAAGCAGGGCGGCGGCAACTATGTCGTGGAAAGTCTCGGTTCGACGTTCAGCGATCCGCTACTGCAATTGCTGGAAAGCAATCCCGAAGCGCAGCGCGATCTGTTGGAGTTTCGCCACACACTGGAGGCATCGTGTGCCTATTACGCGGCATTGCGCGCCACCGATGTGGACCGCGAGCGGCTGACGGCTGCGTTTGAAGAGTTACAGGACTGCTATTCGCGTCACGATGAAGTGAGCCGGGCGGAAGAGGGCGCGGCGGATGCGAAATTCCACTTGGCGATTGCCGAAGCCAGTCATAACGCGGTGTTGCTGCACACCATTCGCGGGCTGTTCGATCTGCTCAAGCGCAACGTGGTGACCAACATCGGTGGCATGTACAAGCAGCGCACGGAAACCCGCGACATGCTGATCACACAGCATCGGGAATTGTATCTGGCGATTATCGAAGGGCGCGCGGAACAGGCGCGTGAAGTGTCCAGCCGACACATTTTGTATGTGCAGGAAGTGCTGGAAGAGGTGCGTCAGGAAGTGCAGCGCATGGCTCGCGCCGAGCGACGCAAAGGGATGTAAGCATGACCGTTCCCGTGCCGGGCGCGGGAACGGTCATTCAGGCAGAAGAATCAGTCTTCCTTGCCCTTGTTGCGCACCGCACGCTGCAACTCGCGACCGGCGTCGCGTTCGCGTTCGGTATCACGCTTGTCGTATTCCTTCTTGCCTTTGCCCAGTGCGATCTCGCACTTGACCATGTGCTTGCTCCAGTACCAGGACAGGCACACGCAGGCGTAACCCTTTTGCTGCACGGCGGCGGCGAGCTTGTCCAGCTCGCGGCGGTTGAGCAGCAATTTGCGGGTACGCACCGGGTCGGCAATGACGTGGGTGCTGGCGGTCATCAGAGGCGTGATGTGGCTGCCGAGCAACCAGGCTTCGCCATCCTTGAGCAACACGTAACTGTCGACCAGTTGCAGTTTGCTTGCCCGCAGACTTTTTACTTCCCAGCCGGCCAGGACCAGACCAGCCTCGAACTTGTGCTCGATGAAGTAATCGTGTCGCGCCTTTTTGTTTTGCGCGATGGTCCCTGTTGGGTGTTTCTTCTGTTTAGCCATAGGGGCGGCATTATATGGAGATAAACGGCTGTCGGCTACGGTGATGCTGCGTGCTTGAGCAGGTTGAGTGAATCCCGGACAATGCGGCCTCTTTTTCTAACGCTTGGGCGTGATAAACGATGTCGACAGACAAGGTTTCTGTCCACGGCAGTTGGGCTAGCCGCTGGGTTTTCATATTCGCCGCGACCGGTTCGGCCGTGGGATTGGGCAGCATCTGGAAATTCCCCTACATGGTCGGGGTCTACGGTGGCGGCGCCTTCGTGCTGATGTTTCTGGCGTGTATCGCGCTGATCGGCATTCCGGTGATGCTCGCCGAAACCCTGATCGGCCGCCGTGCCCGTCAGAGTCCGGCGAATGCCCTGAAGGTGCTGGCGCTGGAGGCCGGGCACTCGGGCAAGTGGTCGTGGGGTGCGTTCGCCGGGATGATTACGGCGCTGCTGATCCTGTCTTTCTACAGTGTGGTCGGCGGCTGGTCGCTGGATTACATCATTGATATGGGGCGCGGGGACTTCCAGGGCGCGACGGCCGATCAGGTCGGGGCGTACTTCGGTAATGTCATCGCCGATCCGTGGCGCATCACGCTGTGGCACACGGTTTTCATGCTGTTGTCGGCCGTAGTAATCGCCAAAGGCGTGGTTGCCGGGCTCGAGCGCAGCCTGCGGATCATGATGCCGTTGCTGTTCGTGATGGTGCTGGTGTTGCTGGGTTACAGCATGACCACCGGGCATTTCATGGAAGGCGTGCACTTCATGTTCGACTTCCACCCGGAAAAAGTCCTCGACGGCTTGCTGCCGGCCATGGGCCACGCGTTCTTTTCGCTGAGCGTGGGTGTGGGCTCGATCATGATCTACGGCGCCTACATGACCAAGGAAGCTTCGCTGTCCGGCACGGTGGTCGGTGTGGCGCTGCTGGATACCTTCGTTTCGCTGGTGGCCGGTCTGGCCTTGTTTCCGATTGTGTTCGCCGGTGGTTTGAACCCGAGCGAAGGCCCGGGGCTGATGTTCGTCAGTCTGCCATTTGCTTTCGGTAACGTGCTTTTCGGCCAGTTGATGGGCGTGGTGTTCTTTGTTCTGGTGGCCATTGCGGCCTGGAGCTCGGCGATTTCCCTGCTGGAGCCGATGGTCGCCTATCTGGTCGAGCGGACTAAAATCAGTCGTGCCTGTGTGACATTCTGGTTGGCGTTCACCTGCTGGTTCGTCGGCCTGGGCACGGTGTTTTCCTTCAATATCTGGAAGGAAGCCAAATTTTTCGTGAACGATGGCGGGGTGTTCCATCTCTACCAATGGGGTGCGGCCGGTGGTCTGGACTTCTTTGGTGTGATCGACTTCTTCACCTCGCGGATCATGTTGCCGCTCGGCGGGCTGTGCTTCGTGCTGTTTGCCGGTTGGGTGATGGGGCGTGAGGCGGTGCGTGACGAATTGTCGATTCGCAGCCCGGCGCTGTTCGCCCTGTCTCTGTTCTTGATGCGCTATGTGGCGCCCATCGGCATTCTTGTAGTGTTTGCCGCCCAGCTTTGGAAGTGACGCTTACATGACGACACATATTCAACGATCGGCGCTGCTGCCTTACCCGGCGCAATTTCTCTACGACCTGGTCAATGACGTGGCGCGTTACCCCGAGTTTTTGCCGTGGTGCTCGTCTGCTGAAGTCCTGGAAAGCTCGCCTGAACATATGCGCGCCAGTGTAGGCGTGGCCAAGGGCGGCCTCAGCCAGCACTTCGTGACGCGCAATACGCTGGTGCCGGGGCAGTCGATTGAGATGAATCTGGAGGAAGGTCCTTTCAATCAGCTGCACGGCGTCTGGGTGTTCAAGGTCTTGAACGAGAAAGCCTGCAAGATCAGTCTGGATCTGTCCTTCGACTATGCCGGGCCGCTGGTCCGTGCGACGCTCGGTCCTTTGTTCAATCAGGCGGCCAATACGCTGGTGGATGCGTTCTGCCAGCGTGCCAAACAGATGCATGGTTGAGCCGGTGATTGAAATCGAAGTGGTGTATGCCGCCGTTGATCGTCAGGTGTTGCGTGTAATCAGCGTTGCCGAGGGTACGGCAGTGCGTGCGGCGCTGATGGCGTCCGGGATTGATGCTGAATTTCCGGGGCTGGATCTGAAGGGCTGTCCTTTGGGGATCTTTGGCAAAGTGATTGCTGATCCGGATACCCGACAGGTTCAGGAAGGCGATCGCATCGAAATCTATCGGCCACTGTTGGCTGATCCGAAAGAAGTGCGCCGTCTGCGTGCCGCCAAAGCTGCCGAAGCCAAGGCGCGAAATCAGTAGGCTGGCCAAGCGGCAGGCAATAAAAAACCCGGAATTTCCGGGTTTTTTATTACGTCGCAAATTATTGCGGCGAGGTGTCCAGCGGTTCTGGCGTTGGAACCGGAACGGTTTCCACACCATCGACGTCCTTCTGGATCTGATCCAGCAAGGAGCCTGGCTTGGCCGGTTTTTCCGGTTTCGGCTGCTCGACGTTTTCAGCAGGGGCGGTCACGCTGGTGCCACTGTCCTTGCCGAGAATGGCTTCGTCACGACTGACGCCCGGCATGAAGTCACCGGACAGGCTGACAAGCTGGTCATTCGAGTCGAAAATGACACTCATGCGTTCCTGCTGGCGTTCACCGCCACCAGGTTGCAGGCTGTACAGATAATCCCAGCGGTTGGCATGGAACGTGTCGACAAGCAGGGGGTTGCCCATGATAAACCGTACTTGCGGCCGGGTCATTCCCGGGCGTAACTGGTCTATCATGTCCTGCGTGACGACATTGCCCTGCTGGATGTCGATTTTGTAAACCCCGGGGAATGAACAACCGGCGAGTGCGAGCAGTCCCACAAAGGTGAAACTGGTTAGCAAGAGCTTGGTGTTTTGCATCGGTGGGCGACTTCCACTATCTTGGCTGGGACAACGTAAACGCCGATCATACCCGCATTAAGAGAAGCTGCGAAGCAGCATCGCGAGAAAGCTGACCATGGTTGAAAATAGCGAACTACGCAAAGCCGGCCTCAAAGTGACCCTGCCACGGGTCAAAATCCTGCAAATGCTCGACTCTACAGAGCAGCGTCACATGAGTGCCGAGGACGTCTACAAGGCGTTGATGGAAGCTGGCGAGGACGTCGGTCTGGCCACGGTTTACCGTGTTCTGACCCAGTTCGAAGCGGCTGGCCTCGTGGTCCGTCACAACTTCGACGGCGGCCACGCTGTATTCGAATTGGCCGACGGTGGCCACCACGACCATATGGTCAACGTGGAATCCGGTGAGGTCATCGAATTCGTCAGCACCGAAATCGAAAAACTCCAGAAGGCAATCGCCGAGGAGCACGGTGTCGAGTTGGTGGATCACAACCTGGTGCTGTACGTACGCAAGAAAAAGTAAGCATGTCGCGCGAATTTCAGGTTCGCGAAACGAGCGAAGGCGACCCAAGGGTCGCCTTCGTGCTTTCTGCGGTGCTTAAACCTTTGCGGTAACCACCATCTTTTTCGCGTGCGCCAGAGATTCCTTGGTCAGGTCGATGCCGCCGAGCATCCTCGCGACTTCTTCAATGCGGTCATTCTTGCTCAGCTTCGAAACGGCCGTGTGAGTCGCCTGCTCGCCTCGTACCTTGTGCACGAACAGATGCTGATGCCCCTGAGCCGCGACTTGCGGCAAGTGCGTGACTGTCAGTACCTGTCCGCGATCCCCGAGGCGACGCAGCAACTGACCGACGATTTCGGCCGTCGGACCGCCAATCCCCACGTCCACTTCGTCGAACACCAGCGTCGGTACGCGAGAGGTCTGGGCGGTAATCACCTGGATGGCCAGGCTGATCCGTGACAGTTCACCGCCGGACGCCACTTTGGCCAGGGCCTTCAGTGGTTGACCCGGGTTGGCGCTGACCAGCAGCTCGACTTGCTCCAGGCCATTGGGTTGCAGTTCGCTGCTGTTGTTGGCGCGCAATTCGATGGTGAAGCGACCGCCGGGCATGCCCAGGCGTTGAATCTCCTGCTCCACCGCGCTTGCCAGGCTGCCGGCTGCCTGATGACGCAGCTCGCTCAGCTCCCGGGCCTTTTCCTGATAGTGGCGGGCATAGGACGCCAGTTCTTCGGCGAGGCGTTCGATGGATTCATCGTTGGCGTCGAGGGCTTCGATTTCGTCGAGCAGCTTCTGCTGCATCTCCGCCACTTCCGTCGGCTGAATGCGGTGTTTGCGTGCCAGCGTGTAGATGGAGTCCAGACGTTCTTCCAAGTATTGCAGGCGCGCCGGATCGGCGTCGAAATTGTCGAGAAAACGATTGAGTTCGCCGACGGCTTCTTCGACCTGGATCTGCGCACTGGTCAGCAGGCTACTTGCCTCACCCAGCGCACCCACCGAATTGTTCACGCTCGACAGCCGGTTGAGGCTGGCCGTCAGGGCATTCAACACGTTGCCGGAATCGCTTTCACTGCATTGCTCGACCACTTGTCGGCAGATACCGAGCAGGGTTTCGGCATTGGTCAGGTTCTTGTGTTCCTGCTCCAGTTCTTCCAGCTCGTTTTCACCGAGGCCGAGGTTTTCCAGTTCTTCGAGCTGGTAGCTGAGCAGTTGATGGCGCGCGCGCTGTTCGTCGCCGGAATTGGAAAGCCGTTCCAGCTCCTGACGGGTCTGGCGCCAGCGCTGGGCGGCCAGATGCACCTGCCGCGCCAGATCGGTGGCCCCGGCGTACTCGTCGAGCAGGCGCCGGTGTGTGTCGGTCTTGAGCAGGGATTGGTGTTCGTGCTGGCTGTGGATGTCGATCAGCAGCTCGCCGAGCGCCTTGAGATCGCCGAGCGGGCAGGGCGTGCCATTTATATAGCCACGCGAGCGACCTTCGGAAGTGATGACCCGGCGCAGGATGCACGGGCCGTCGATTTCCAGGTCGCGTTCCGCCAGCCAGGCGCTGGCCTCGGGGATGTCGGCCAGATCGAAGGTCGCCAGGATATCGGCCTTGTCGGCGCCCGGTCTAACCACGCCGCTGTCGGCGCGATCGCCAAGGGTCAGGCCCAGGGCGTCGAGCATGATCGACTTGCCGGCGCCGGTTTCCCCGGTAATCACGCTCATGCCGCGATCGAGTTCGAGATCGAGATGTTCAACGATGGCGTAGTTGTGTACGGACAGGTGCACCAGCATAAAGGCCGCTCCCAGGCTTCAGGTCTGGTTATTTATACAGTGTTTTGTTTCGGGCTGACAATGCCCACGCTTAGCTCGATGTGGATGATCCGATCAAATGCTTATCGCGTTCGGGAATGGCAATGCAGCACTTTTTTGTAGGGTTAATCGTTGTCAGCCCTTGAAGCCTGAATTTGCGGCCCCATATACCGGGGCAGAAGCGCGAATCGAACTCGCGGACGATATTGAAAGGAGAATTCTATGGCTGACGAACAGACAGTAGATACGCAAAATCCAGAAGCCAATCAGGCGCCCGAGACCTCGGGTGATGACCTGGCGACCCGTGTACAAGTGCTCGAAGAGCAATTGGCCGCCGCGCAGGATCAATCGCTGCGCGTAGCTGCCGATCTGCAGAACGTCCGCCGCCGTGCCGAGCAGGATGTCGAGAAGGCGCACAAGTTTGCGCTGGAAAAATTCGCCGGCGACCTGCTGCCGATCGTCGACAGCCTGGAGCGCGGCCTCGAGCTGTCGAACCCGGATGACGAGAGCATCCGTCCGATGCGTGAAGGCATCGAGCTGACCCTGAAAATGTTTCACGACACCCTCGCGCGCTATCAGCTTGTCGCTGTAAGTCCGCAGGAAGGCGAGCCGTTCAACGCCGTGGAACATCAGGCAATGGCCATGCAGGAAAGTGCAGACCTTGAGCCGAACAGCGTTCTGAAGGTATTCCAGAAGGGCTACCAGCTCAACGGTCGCCTGCTGCGCCCGGCGATGGTCGTGGTCAGCAAGGCGCCGGCGCCAGTTTCGCCTTCGATTGACGAGAAGGCTTGAAATTAGCCGCAAGGCCCCCATTTAGAAGTCAAGCGTTTAAGTGCTACCGCAGTTGGCCACAACCACTGCGGCAACCAAATCCAAAGTTTCGGGAGAGTGAACATGGGCAAAATTATCGGTATCGACCTGGGGACTACCAACTCCTGCGTCTCCATTCTTGAAAACGGCGTAGCCAAAGTTATTGAAAACGCCGAAGGCGCGCGTACCACGCCATCGATCATCGCTTACGCCAACGATGGCGAAATCCTGGTCGGCCAGTCCGCCAAGCGTCAGGCAGTGACCAACCCGCACAACACCCTGTACGCGGTAAAGCGTCTGATCGGTCGCCGCTTCGAAGAAGAAGTGGTACAGAAAGACATTCAGATGGTTCCTTACAAGATCGCCAAGGCTGACAACGGTGACGCCTGGGTTGAAGTGAACGGCCAGAAAATGGCTCCGCCACAAATCTCGGCTGAAATTCTGAAGAAGATGAAGAAGACCGCCGAAGACTACCTCGGCGAAGCAGTGACCGAAGCGGTGATCACCGTTCCGGCCTACTTCAACGACAGCCAGCGTCAGGCGACCAAAGACGCCGGCCGCATCGCGGGTCTGGACGTAAAACGTATCATCAACGAACCGACCGCAGCTGCTCTGGCTTACGGTATGGACAAGGCCAAGGGCGATCACACCGTGATCGTTTATGACCTGGGTGGCGGTACTTTCGACGTATCCGTGATCGAGATCGCTGAAGTTGACGGCGAGCACCAGTTCGAAGTGTTGGCCACCAACGGTGACACGTTCCTGGGTGGTGAAGACTTCGACATTCGTCTGATCGACTACCTCGTCGACGAATTCAAGAAAGAAAGCGGCATGAACCTCAAGGGTGACCCGCTGGCGATGCAGCGTCTGAAAGAAGCTGCCGAGAAAGCCAAGATCGAGCTGTCGTCCGCTCAGTCGACCGACGTGAACCTGCCGTACATCACTGCAGACGCCACCGGTCCTAAGCACCTGAACGTGAAGATCTCGCGTGCCAAGCTCGAAGCTCTGGTTGAAGACCTGGTTCAGCGCACCATCGAACCTTGCCGCATCGCCATGAAAGACGCAGGTCTGGATGTTGGCGCGATCAACGACGTGATCCTGGTCGGCGGTCAGACCCGTATGCCGCTGGTTCAGAAGCTAGTTACCGATTTCTTCGGTAAAGAAGCACGTAAAGATGTGAACCCGGACGAAGCCGTTGCCATGGGTGCTGCTATCCAGGGCGCCGTTCTGGCCGGTGACGTGAAAGACGTTCTGCTGCTCGACGTCAGCCCGCTGACCCTGGGTATCGAAACCATGGGTGGCGTGATGACCGCGCTGATCGAGAAAAACACCACGATTCCTACCAAGAAATCGCAAGTGTTCTCGACTGCCGACGACAACCAGGGCGCCGTGACCATTCACGTCCTGCAAGGCGAGCGCAAGCAAGCCGCACAGAACAAGTCTTTGGGCAAGTTCGACCTGGCTGACATTCCACCAGCTCCACGTGGCGTGCCGCAGATCGAAGTGACCTTCGACATCGACGCCAACGGCATCCTGCACGTAGGTGCGAAGGACAAGGCTACCGGCAAGACCCAGTCGATCGTGATCAAGGCCAACTCCGGTCTGTCCGACGAAGAAATCGAGCGCATGGTGCGTGACGCCGAGGCCAACGCCGAGGAAGACCGCAAGTTCGAAGAGCTGGCCGCTGCCCGTAACCAGGGTGATGCACTGGTTCACTCGACTCGCAAGATGATCGCTGACGCTGGCGACAAAGTGACTGCAGAAGAGAAGACTGCAATCGAAGCGGCCGTGGTTGCCCTGGAAGCTGCCGTCAAAGGCGACGACAAGGCTGCCATCGAAGCCAAGGTCGAAGAACTGTCGAAAGTCTCTGCGCCGGTTGCCCAGAAGATGTACGCCGAACAGGCTCAGCCTGCTGAAGGCGCGGCACCGCACGACGAGAAAACTGAAAAGGCTGACGATGTTGTCGATGCCGAGTTCGAAGAAGTCAAAGACCACAAGTAAGTTGTTGGTCGGCCGGTTGACTGCCTTTGGGCACTGACTGGTAGGATGTCGCCGCGCGGGAGCTTGCTCCCGCGTTGGCGTATCTGGAATACGCGAATTTTTACAGCATGCGACAAGCTTCGCGTGTTGGTGGCATGGCCGGAAATGCTCCTGCTTTTCGAGCTGAAAGTGCCGCATGAACCAAAGACCAGGATCGTTGAATTGACGTGAGTTGGGTCCGGGCCTGTATTGGGGCTCAACGAGTTTGGCGAAGCTCAGGAGGGGTTTGCCGAACATCCTCAAGAGTATGAAGAACTTATGGCTAAGCGTGACTATTACGAAGTGTTGGGTGTTGAGCGCGGCTCAAGCGAAGCAGACCTGAAAAAGGCCTATCGCCGTCTGGCGATGAAGCATCACCCGGACCGTAATCCCGATGACAAAGCGTCGGAAGAGCTGTTCAAAGAGGCCAACGAAGCCTACGAAGTGCTGTCCGATTCCAGCAAGCGTGCAGCGTACGACCAGTACGGTCATGCCGGCGTCGATCCGAGCATGGGTGGCGGCGGTGCAGGCTTCGGCGGTCAGAACTTCTCCGACATCTTCGGCGATGTCTTCAGTGACTTCTTCGGTGGCGGTCGCGGCGGTTCCCGTGGCGGCGCCCAGCGTGGCAGCGATTTGCGCTACACGCTGGAGCTGAATCTGGAAGAAGCGGTGCGCGGCACGACCGTGAATATCCGCGTTCCGACACTGGTCAACTGCAAGCCTTGCGATGGTTCGGGCGCGAAGAAAGGCTCGTCGCCTTCGACTTGCCCGACTTGCGGCGGCATCGGCCAGGTGCGCATGCAGCAAGGCTTCTTCTCGGTGCAGCAGACCTGCCCGCGCTGCCATGGCCAGGGCAAGATCATCTCCGACCCGTGCGACTCCTGCCACGGTGACGGTCGCGTTGAAGAGTACAAAACCCTCTCCGTCAAAGTGCCGGCCGGTGTCGATACTGGCGACCGCATTCGTCTGTCCGGCGAAGGCGAAGCGGGCACTCAAGGTGGCCCGACCGGCGACCTGTATGTGGTTATCAACGTTCGCGAGCACGACATCTTCCAGCGTGACGGCAAACACCTGTTCTGCGAAGTGCCGATCAGCTTCGTCGACGCAGCCCTGGGCGGCGAGCTGGAAATTCCGACCCTCGACGGTCGCGTCAAACTGAAGATTCCGGAAGGAACTCAGACCGGCAAGCAGTTCCGCGTACGCGGCAAAGGCGTTGCGCCAGTGCGTGGCGGTGGTGCGGGCGACCTGATGTGCCGTGTGGCCGTCGAGACGCCGGTCAATCTGAACCGTCGTCAGCGTGAGCTGCTGGAAGAGTTCCGCAGCTCCCTGGCAGACGACAACAGTCACTCCCCGAAAACCACCGGTTGGTTCGACGGTGTGAAACGCTTCTTCGGCGATCTGTAAGGAGTCGGCATGCGACGTATAGCTGTGATGGGCGCTGCCGGGCGCATGGGCAAGATTCTGGTCGAGGCGGTGCAGCAACGCGCGCCGCTGACCGGTCTGACGGCCGCGATTGTCCGCCCTGGCAGTACGCTGATCGGGGTGGATGCCGGTGAGCTGGCTTCGCTCGGTCGAATCGGCGTGCCGCTGTCCGGGAATCTGGAATCGGTGGCGGAAGAGTTCGATGTGTTGATCGACTTCACCCTGCCGGAAGTCATGCTGAAAAACCTGGCCTTCTGCCGCAAGGCCGGCAAGGCGATGGTGATCGGCACGACCGGGTTGGACGCTGCGCAGAAGCAGCTGCTGGCCGAGGCGGGCAAGGATATTCCGATCGTCTTCGCCGCCAACTTCAGTGTCGGCGTCAACCTGTCGCTGAAGCTGCTCGACATGGCGGCGCGGGTGTTGGCGGAAGATGCGGACATCGAAATCATCGAAGCCCATCACCGGCACAAGATCGATGCGCCGTCGGGTACGGCCCTGCGCATGGGTGAAGTGATCGCCAATGCACTGGATCGTGATCTGCAGAAAGTCGCGGTCTATGGTCGTGAAGGCCACACTGGTGCCCGGGAGCGTGAAACCATCGGTTTCGCCACTGTTCGTGGTGGTGATGTGGTGGGTGATCACACGGTGCTGTTTGCCTGCGAGGGCGAGCGCCTGGAGATCACGCACAAGGCTTCGAGTCGCATGACGTTTGCCAAGGGTGCGGTGCGTGCGGCGTTGTGGCTGGATGCTCGTGAGCCTGGTTTGTACGACATGCAGGACGTGCTCGGCCTGCATTGAGATGTTCTGAAGCCGGCGCAAACGCCCTGTTTGTGCCGGTTTTGCTCCGCCGAGCGACGCCCTGTCGCATTCTCCGGCCTTTCGGCCTCATTGGCGGTAGACCAAAAATCCCTTTTTCTGTAAGCTACAGCTTTAGTGTGTCCACTAAAAGCGCGCAGAATAATTCAGTGAAGAAGCGGGGTGACGTGTCCATACGTCACTCCGCTTTTTTACAACCTGCGATTGCCCTTTCATGCGTTATTTACGGGAGGTCTTCTTGACTAAGCCAGCCATACTCGCCCTTGCTGATGGCAGCATTTTTCGCGGCGAAGCCATTGGAGCCGACGGTCAGACCGTTGGTGAGGTGGTGTTCAACACCGCAATGACCGGCTATCAGGAAATCCTTACCGATCCTTCCTACGCCCAACAGATCGTTACCCTGACTTACCCGCACATCGGCAACACCGGCACCACGCCGGAAGATGCAGAGTCCGATCGCGTCTGGTCCGCTGGTCTGGTCATCCGTGACCTGCCGCTGGTAGCGAGCAACTGGCGTAACACGATGTCCCTGTCCGATTACCTGAAAGCCAACAACGTTGTGGCGATCGCCGGTATCGACACCCGCCGCCTGACCCGCATCCTGCGTGAAAAAGGCGCACAGAACGGCTGCATCATGGCCGGCGACAACATCTCCGAAGAAGCGGCCATCGCCGCGGCGCAAGGCTTCCCGGGCCTGAAAGGCATGGACCTGGCGAAAGTCGTCAGCACCAAGACCCAATACGAATGGCGTTCCACTGTCTGGGATCTGAAAACCGACAGCCACGCGACCATTGAAGCGTCCGAGCTGCCATACCACGTGGTTGCCTACGACTACGGCGTCAAGGTCAACATCCTGCGCATGCTGGTCGAGCGCGGCTGCCGCGTCACTGTCGTTCCAGCGCAAACTCCGGCTGCCGACGTGCTGGCTCTGAAACCGGACGGCGTGTTCCTGTCCAACGGCCCTGGTGATCCGGAGCCTTGCGACTACGCGATCAAGGCGATCAAGGAAGTACTGGAAACCGAAATTCCGGTCTTCGGCATCTGCCTCGGTCACCAACTGCTGGCTTTGGCCTCCGGCGCCAAGACCCTGAAAATGGGCCACGGCCACCACGGTGCCAACCACCCGGTTCAGGATCTGGACACGGGCGTCGTGATGATCACCAGCCAGAACCACGGTTTCGCGGTTGACGAAGAAACCCTGCCAGCCAACGTCCGCGCGATCCACAAATCGCTGTTCGACGGCACCCTGCAAGGTATCGAGCGCACCGACAAGAGCGCGTTCAGCTTCCAGGGTCACCCTGAAGCGAGCCCGGGCCCGAACGATGTGGCCCCTCTGTTTGACCGCTTCATCAACGAGATGGCCAAGCGACGCTAAGCGCTCGCCTTGAGACTGTAGCGAGAAGCCCCTCGAGGGCGGCCCCGGATCCGGCGGCCCCCTCGGGACTTCAGAAATCGATCAAGACGGCTTGCCGACTGACCTGCGGATTTGAGTGACAAACCCATGCCAAAACGTACAGACATTAAAAGCATCCTGATTCTCGGCGCTGGCCCGATCGTTATCGGCCAGGCCTGCGAATTCGACTACTCCGGCGCCCAGGCCTGTAAAGCCCTGCGCGAAGAGGGTTACCGCGTCATCCTGGTGAACTCCAACCCGGCCACCATCATGACCGACCCGGACATGGCCGACGCCACCTACATCGAGCCGATCAAGTGGCAGACCGTTGCCAAGATCATCGAAAAAGAGCGTCCGGATGCCGTGCTGCCAACCATGGGCGGCCAGACTGCTCTGAACTGCGCCCTGGACCTGGAGCGCGAAGGCGTTCTGGAGAAGTTCGGCGTAGAGATGATCGGCGCCAACGCCGACACCATCGACAAGGCTGAAGACCGCTCGCGTTTCGACAAGGCGATGAAAGCCATCGGCCTGGAATGCCCGCGTTCCGGTATCGCCCACAGCATGGAAGAAGCCAACGCGGTGCTCGAGCGCCTGGGCTTCCCGTGCATCATCCGTCCGTCCTTCACTATGGGCGGCACCGGTGGCGGTATCGCTTACAACCGTGAAGAGTTCGAAGAAATCTGCGCCCGTGGTCTGGACCTGTCGCCAACCAAGGAACTGCTGATCGACGAATCGCTGATCGGCTGGAAAGAATATGAAATGGAAGTTGTCCGCGACAAAAAGGACAACTGCATCATCGTCTGCTCGATCGAAAACTTCGACCCGATGGGCGTGCACACCGGTGACTCGATCACTGTTGCCCCGGCTCAGACCCTGACCGACAAGGAATACCAGATCCTGCGTAACGCCTCGCTGGCGGTACTGCGCGAGATCGGCGTCGAGACCGGCGGTTCCAACGTTCAGTTCGGTATCTGCCCGGACACTGGTCGCATGGTCGTGATCGAAATGAACCCGCGCGTATCGCGCTCGTCGGCTCTGGCCTCGAAAGCCACCGGCTTCCCGATCGCCAAGATCGCGGCCAAGCTGGCCGTCGGTTACACCCTCGACGAACTGCAGAACGACATCACCGGCGGCCGTACCCCGGCGTCCTTCGAGCCGTCCATCGACTACGTCGTGACCAAGCTGCCGCGCTTCGCCTTCGAGAAGTTCGCCAACGCTGACGCGCGCCTGACCACTCAGATGAAGTCGGTCGGTGAAGTCATGGCCATCGGTCGTACTTTCCAGGAATCCCTGCAGAAAGCCCTGCGCGGTCTGGAAGTGGGCGTTTGCGGTCTGGACGAGAAAGTCGACCTGAGCAACCCGGAAAGCATGAGCGTGCTCAAGCGCGAGCTGACCGTGCCGGGCGCCGAGCGTATCTGGTACGTGGCGGACGCTTTCCGCGCCGGCATGACCGTCGAAGAAATCTTCGGCATGAACATGATCGATCCGTGGTTCCTGGTGCAGATCGAAGATCTGATCAAGGACGAAGAGAAGGTCAAGACCCTCGGTCTGTCCGCTATCGACCGCGATCTGATGTACAAGCTCAAGCGCAAAGGTTTCTCCGACCAGCGTCTGGCCAAGCTGCTGGGCGTCACCGAGAAGAACCTGCGCACTCACCGCCACAAGCTGGAAGTGTTCCCGGTCTACAAGCGCGTCGACACCTGCGCGGCCGAGTTCGCCACCGACACCGCCTACCTGTACTCGACCTACGAGGAAGAGTGCGAAGCTGCGTCGTCCGGTCGCGACAAAATCATCATCCTCGGCGGTGGCCCGAACCGTATCGGTCAGGGCATCGAGTTCGACTACTGCTGCGTACACGCGGCACTGGCGCTGCGCGATGACGGTTACGAGACCATCATGGTCAACTGCAACCCGGAAACCGTTTCCACTGACTACGACACGTCCGATCGCCTGTACTTTGAACCAGTGACCCTGGAAGACGTGCTGGAAATCTGCCGCGTCGAGAAGCCGAAAGGCGTGATCGTCCAGTACGGTGGCCAGACTCCTCTGAAACTGGCTCGCGCCCTGGAAGCAGCCGGCGTGCCGATCATCGGCACCAGCCCTGACGCCATCGACCGTGCCGAAGACCGTGAGCGCTTCCAGCAAATGGTTGAGCGCCTGAACCTGCGTCAGCCGCCAAACGCCACCGTGCGCAGCGAAGACGAAGCTGTTCGTGCTGCCGCGAAGATCGGTTACCCGCTGGTGGTGCGTCCGTCCTATGTACTGGGCGGCCGGGCGATGGAAATCGTCTACAAGGAAGAAGAACTCAAGCGTTACCTGCGTGACGCGGTGCAAGTGTCGAACGACAGCCCGGTGCTGCTCGACCACTTCCTCAACTGCGCCATCGAGATGGACGTGGATGCGGTCTGCGACGGCAAGGACGTAGTAATCGGCGCGATCATGCAGCACATCGAACAGGCGGGCGTTCACTCCGGTGACTCCGCGTGCTCGCTGCCGCCGTACTCGCTGCCGGCGCACATCCAGGACGAGATGCGTGAACAGGTCAAGAAAATGGCCCTGGAACTGGGCGTGGTCGGCCTGATGAACGTTCAGTTGGCGCTGCAAGGCGAAGACATCTACGTCATCGAAGTCAACCCGCGTGCTTCCCGTACCGTACCGTTCGTGTCGAAGTGCATCGGTGTTTCCCTGGCGATGATCGCGGCCCGCGTGATGGCCGGTAAAACCCTGAAGGAAATCGGCTTCACCAAGGAAATCATCCCGAACTTCTACAGCGTGAAAGAGGCGGTATTCCCGTTCGCCAAGTTCCCTGGCGTTGACCCGATCCTCGGCCCAGAGATGAAGTCCACCGGCGAAGTGATGGGCGTCGGCGACACCTTCGGCGAAGCCTTTGCCAAAGCCCAGATGGGCGCCAGCGAAGTGCTGCCGACCGGCGGTACCGCATTCATCAGCGTGCGCGACGATGACAAGCCACTGGTTGCAGGCGTGGCTCGTGATCTGATCAACTTGGGCTTCGAAGTCGTCGCCACTGCCGGCACTGCCAAGCTGATCGAAGCCGCAGGTCTGAAAGTGCGTCGCGTGAACAAGGTGACCGAGGGTCGTCCGCACGTGGTCGACATGATCAAGAATGACGAAGTCACCCTGATCATCAACACCACCGAAGGTCGCCAGTCGATCGCCGATTCCTATTCCATTCGCCGTAACGCCTTGCAGCACAAGATTTACTGCACCACCACCATTGCTGCTGGCGAAGCTATCTGTGAAGCGCTGAAGTTCGGTCCCGAGAAGACCGTGCGCCGCTTGCAGGATCTACACGCAGGATTGAAGGCATGAATAAATACCCAATGACCGTCCAGGGCTCCAAGGCCCTGGAAGAAGAGCATGCTCACCTGACCAAGGTCGTTCGTCCGAAGCTTAGCCAGGACATCGGTACGGCCCGCGAGTTGGGTGACTTGAAAGAAAACGCTGAATACCATGCCGCGCGCGAACAGCAGGGTATGGTCGAGGCGCGGATCCGTGATATCGAAGGTCGCCTGCAGAACGCTGTGATCATCGACGTGACGACCATTCCGCACACCGGCAAAGTGATTTTCGGTACCACCGTCGAAATCGCCAACGTCGAGACTGATGAAAGCGTCACTTACCAGATCGTGGGTGAGGATGAGGCGGACATCAAACTCGGCAAGATTTCGGTCGGCTCGCCGATCGCTCGCGCCTTGATTGCCAAGGAAGAGGGCGATTCGGTCGTCGTGAAAACGCCAGGTGGCGATATCGAGTACGAGATTGTCGAAGTCCGTCACATCTGAGGGTGGGCGCCCGCTGCATGCGGGCGCGATGCTCTGGCAACTGGCCCAGATGTTGTGGGTCGGTGGCCTGTGGCTGGTACATCTCGGTCTGCGGCCGGTGCTGGGTCAAATTGGCCTGGCTCCGCTGCTGATCGACGAAGTTGCAAGTACGTTTGAAGTGGCGGTGGTAGGTTTTGCCGTCGCGTGCGTGATATTTCAGGCTTTGGTGCTGGTACAGGCCGAGGGCCTTGCCAGTCTATGGCGGGATTTTCGCGGGCAGGTGTTGCTGATGGCGTTGTATGCGTGTGCGATGTTCGTCGCTGTGCGTGTCGGCTGGCCGGATGCGCAGCGCTGGCAGGTGTTCAGCTTTCTTGTGTTGGGTTTTTCCGGGTTGGTGCTGGTATTGCAGCCGGTGCCGGGATGGAGTGGCAGGGTGCGCGAAGCACACCCTTGACCCTTGCCATCACTTGAAGCGATGGACGTTCGACAGCTGCTTGTTGACGCTGAAGTTCTTGCGGTAAATCAGTGCCATTTTGCCGATGACTTGAACCAGATCGGCCTTGCCGACCTTGCACAGCTCTGCAACGGACGCCAGGCGCGCCTCGCGATCGAGGATGTTGAGCTTGATCTTGATCAGCTCGTGATCCGCCAATGCGCGTTCGAGTTCGGCTAAAACACCCTCAGTCAAACCGTTGTCAGCCACAGTCAGAACCGGTTTCAGGTGGTGGCCAATGGATTTGTACTGTTTCTTCTGCTCTGGAGTGAGCGGCATAATCTGACCCTTTCGTCTGGATTCTGTAAAATGGCGGCCATTTTACCCGAGGGCTCGTGGATCCGCCCAATTAATCACGACCCTAATCAACGAGGTGCCCAATGGCGCGTTCCAAGACAAGCCTTGGTTGGCTGAAAAGACATGTCAATGATCCCTATGTGAAGCAAGCGCAGAAGGATGGCTACCGCTCGCGTGCGAGTTACAAGCTTCTGGAGATCCAGGAGAAATACAAACTGATCCGTCCGGGCATGAACGTCGTCGACCTGGGCGCGGCGCCTGGCGGCTGGTCGCAGGTCACCAGCCGGCTGATCGGTGGTCAGGGGCGACTGATCGCCTCGGACATCCTGGAAATGGACAGCATTCCGGATGTGACCTTCATTCAGGGTGACTTCACCGAGGATGCAGTGCTCGCTCAGATCCTTGAGGCCGTGGGTAATTCGCAGGTGGACCTTGTGATTTCCGATATGGCCCCCAATATGAGTGGTACGCCTGAAGTGGACATGCCCAAAGCCATGTTTCTTTGCGAGCTGGCGCTTGATCTGGCGGAGCGGATACTCAAGCCGGGTGGCAATTTCGTGATCAAGATTTTTCAGGGTGAGGGGTTTGATGTTTACCTGAAGGACGCTCGCAAGAAGTTCGACAAGATCCAGATGATCAAGCCGGACTCCTCTCGTGGCAGCTCTCGCGAGCAGTACATGCTGGCTTGGGGCTACCGCGGTCGTAGCGAGTAAAACGAGGTTTTTTGGCGGGGTGATAGGTTTTTCGTATTTCGCCCCGCGCGCATAAGCGAATATTGTGTAGAAAGTGTTTCACAAAGGGTTACAGACGGCGCCTGCCAGAGCTGTAGGTAATGTAGTAAGTTAGGCCGGTGAATATCATGCGAAGCGCGCGCCAGTAGCGGAGCTTGCTTCAGAGGGTAGTTAATTGAACGATATGGCAAAGAATCTGATCCTGTGGTTGATCATCGCGGCTGTCCTGGTGACGGTGATGAACAACTTCTCCAGCCCTAACGAGCCGCAGACCCTCAACTATTCCGACTTCATCCAGCAGGTCAAGGATGGCAAGGTCGAGCGCGTGGCCGTCGACGGCTACGTGATTACCGGCAAACGCAACGATGGCGACAGCTTCAAGACCATTCGTCCGGCAATCCAGGACAATGGCCTGATCGGCGACTTGGTCGACAACCACGTTGTAGTCGAAGGCAAGCAGCCTGAGCAGCAAAGCATCTGGACCCAGCTTCTGGTAGCCAGCTTCCCGATCCTGGTGATCATCGCGGTGTTCATGTTCTTCATGCGCCAGATGCAGGGCGGCGCGGGCGGCAAGGGCGGGCCGATGAGCTTTGGCAAGAGCAAGGCGCGTCTGCTGTCTGAAGATCAGGTGAAAACCACCCTGGCTGACGTTGCCGGTTGCGACGAAGCCAAGGAAGAAGTGGGCGAACTGGTCGAGTTCCTCCGTGATCCGGGCAAATTCCAGCGCCTGGGCGGCCGCATTCCTCGCGGCGTGCTGATGGTCGGTCCTCCGGGTACCGGTAAAACCTTGCTGGCCAAGGCGATTGCCGGCGAAGCCAAGGTGCCGTTCTTCACCATTTCCGGTTCCGACTTTGTTGAAATGTTCGTCGGTGTCGGTGCCAGCCGCGTTCGTGACATGTTCGAACAGGCCAAGAAACACGCTCCGTGCATTATCTTCATCGACGAGATCGACGCCGTTGGTCGCCATCGTGGTGCTGGCATGGGCGGCGGTCACGACGAGCGCGAACAGACTCTCAACCAGTTGTTGGTCGAGATGGACGGTTTCGAAATGAATGACGGCATCATCGTCATCGCCGCGACCAACCGTCCTGACGTGCTGGACCCTGCTTTGCTGCGTCCTGGTCGTTTCGACCGTCAGGTGGTGGTCGGTCTGCCGGACATCCGTGGTCGCGAGCAAATCCTCAAGGTTCACATGCGTAAAGTGCCAATGGGTGACGACGTTGCTCCGGCCGTTATCGCGCGCGGTACTCCGGGCTTCTCCGGTGCCGATCTGGCGAACCTGGTCAACGAGGCATCGCTGTTCGCTGCCCGTGCCGGCAAGCGCATCGTCGAGATGAAGGAATTCGAACTGGCCAAAGACAAGATCATGATGGGCGCCGAGCGCAAATCCATGGTCATGTCCGAGAAGGAAAAGCAGAACACCGCTTATCACGAAGCAGGCCACGCTATTGTTGGTCGTGTCGTGCCCGAGCATGATCCGGTCTACAAAGTGTCGATCATCCCGCGCGGTCGTGCGTTGGGTGTGACCATGTTCCTGCCGGAAGAAGATCGCTACAGTCTGTCCAAGCGTGCGTTGATCAGTCAGATCTGCTCGCTGTACGGCGGCCGTATTGCTGAAGAGATGACGTTGGGCTTTGACGGTGTGACCACGGGTGCCTCCAACGACATCATGCGTGCGAGTCAGATTGCGCGAAACATGGTGACCAAGTGGGGCTTGTCGGAAAAACTCGGTCCGTTGATGTACGCTGAAGAAGAGGGTGAAGTATTCCTCGGTCGCGGTGGTGGCGGTCAGAATGCAAGCTTCTCCGGTGAGACAGCGAAGCTGATCGACTCCGAAGTGCGCAGCATCATCGATCAGTGCTACGGCACCGCCAAGCAGATCCTCACGGACAACCGTGACAAGCTCGATGCCATGGCGGATGCCCTGATGAAATACGAGACGATCGATGCCGAGCAGATCGACGACATCATGGCCGGTCGTACACCTCGCGAGCCTCGCGACTGGTCGGGCGGTACCGGAACTGGCACGCCTCCTGTCATTCAGGGCGAGCGTCCGGAAGCACCGATTGGCGGTCCGGCTGCCGACGTTTAAGGTTTGAAATGACTTCTGTACAGTCCCTGACCCGGTTGCCTTGCGGCAACCGGGTTCTTGATTTGGCCCAGACACATGTCATGGGTATCCTCAATGTCACTCCCGATTCCTTTTCCGACGGTGGCCGATACAGTCAGCTCGATGCGGCTTTGCGTCATGCCGAAGCCATGGTTGCGGCGGGTGCGACGCTGATCGACGTGGGCGGCGAGTCGACCCGGCCTGGTGCGCGGGCTGTTTCTCCGTTGGAGGAACTGGAGCGTGTCGCTCCCGTCGTGGAGCTGATCAATCGCGAACTGGATGTGGTCATATCCGTCGATACATCTACCCCGGCGGTCATGCGCGAAACTGCGCGGTTGGGTGCTGGTTTGATCAACGACGTTCGTTCGCTGCGGCGGGATGGCGCGTTGGATGCTGCTGCTGCCACGGGATTGCCCGTGTGTCTCATGCATATGCTCGGTGAGCCTGGCGACATGCAGGACGATCCGCGTTATCAGGATGTCACCCGGGAAGTGGGTGAATTTCTCGCCGAGCGCATGACTCAGTGTGAGTTGGCAGGTATTCCGGCTGAGCGGATCATTCTTGATCCGGGCTTCGGCTTCGCCAAAACCCTGCAGCACAATCTAAGCTTGTTCAAGCATATGGAAGCCTTGCATGCGCTGGGGCGGCCACTGTTGGTGGGCGTTTCGCGCAAAAGCATGATCGGTCATGCATTGAATCGCCCGGTGGGTGAGCGTCTATACGGTGGTTTGGCACTGGCTGCACTGGCGTCGGTGAAAGGAGCGCGTATATTGCGCGTCCATGATGTGGCGGAAACGGTGGACGTGGTGCGAATGCTCGCGGCCGTGGAATCAGCCGAATAAGAAAGATGGAGCACTTATGAGCAAGAAATATTTTGGTACCGACGGCATTCGTGGTCGTGTCGGGGAATACCCGATCACTCCGGACTTCATGCTCAAGCTCGGCTGGGCTGCCGGCATGGCCTTTCGCAAGATGGGTGCCTGCAAGGTGCTGGTCGGCAAGGACACGCGAATTTCCGGTTACATGTTCGAATCGGCGCTTGAGGCAGGCCTGACATCCGCGGGCGCCGATGTGATGCTGCTCGGCCCGATGCCTACTCCGGCCATCGCCTACCTGTCGCGTACGTTCCAGGCCGAGGCCGGAATCGTGATCAGTGCGTCGCACAATCCGCATGACGATAACGGCATCAAGTTTTTCTCCGGCAAGGGCACCAAGCTGCCCGATGACCTGGAGCTGATGATCGAAGAGTTGCTCGATACGCCGATGACCGTTGTCGAATCGAGCAAGATCGGCAAGGTGTCGCGAATCAATGACGCATCCGGTCGTTATATCGAGTTCTGCAAGAGCTCTGTGCCGACCGGCACCAGTTTCTCCGGCCTGAAAATTGTCATCGACTGCGCACACGGTGCTACCTATAAGGTTGCGCCGAGTGTTTTCCGTGAGCTGGGTGCCGAGGTCGTCGTTCTGTCGGCTCAGCCTAACGGTCTGAACATCAATGACAACTGTGGCTCCACGCATATGGGGCAGTTGCAGGCGGCAGTGATGTCCGAGCATGCAGATCTGGGTATCGCCTTCGATGGCGATGGTGACCGGGTGCTGATGGTCGATCACACTGGTGCGATTGTCGATGGCGACGAACTGCTGTACATCATTGCGCGCGATCTGCATGAGCGCGGCAAGCTGCAAGGTGGTGTGGTCGGTACCTTGATGAGTAATCTCGGGCTTGAGCTTGCGCTCGCAGATTTGGGTATTCCTTTTGTCCGTGCCAATGTTGGTGACCGGTATGTGATCGCTGAACTGCTGGAGCGAAACTGGCTGGTCGGTGGGGAGAACTCGGGGCATATCGTGTGCTTCAATCACACCACCACAGGTGATGCGATCATCGCGGCTTTGCAGGTGTTGATGGCGCTGAAAGCTCGTAACGAAGGGCTTGCTCAGGCTCGTCAGGCGTTGCGCAAGTGTCCGCAAGTGTTGATCAACGTGCGCTTCGGTGGGGGTGATAGCCCGCTGGAGAATGCGGCTGTCAAGGAGGCGAGTGCGCGCGTAACCCAGGCAATGGCCGGGCGTGGTCGTGTGCTTTTGCGCAAGTCCGGGACAGAGCCTCTGGTGCGTGTGATGGTCGAAGGCGAGGACGAAACCCAGGTTCGTGGCTATGCCGAAGAACTGGCAAAACTGGTAACTGAAGTTTCTGCCTGATTCGGCTTGCCAGCCATGATTGTGTTGGGTAACATCTGCGCCCACTTTGACCGACGAGGTACAGCATGCGTCGCCCTATGGTAGCTGGTAACTGGAAGATGCACGGTACCCGCGCCAGCGTCGCTGAGCTGATCAACGGCCTTCGTCATCTGGCCTTGCCGAGCGGTGTTGATGTCGCGGTATTCCCGCCTTGCTTGTATATCAATCAAGTGATTGATGGCTTGAAAGGCAAATCGATTTCGGTCGGTGCGCAGAATTCTGCGGTGGAATCCATGCAAGGTGCGTTGACGGGCGAGATTGCGCCGAGTCAGTTGGTGGATGCAGGTTGTTCCCTGGTGCTTGTCGGGCACTCCGAACGCCGTCAGATCATGGGCGAGCGAGACGGAATGCTGAATCGCAAGTTCGCAGCGGCACAGGCATGTGGCTTGATTCCGGTGTTGTGTATAGGGGAGACCCTGGAGCAGCGTGAAGCCGGAAAAACTCTTGAGGTTGTCGGGCGTCAGCTGGGCAGTATCATCGAGGAGCTGGGTGTAGGTGCTTTTGCCAACGCAGTGATCGCTTACGAGCCGGTCTGGGCGATCGGTACCGGGCTGACTGCAACGCCGCAGCAGGCTCAGGATGTGCATAAAGCCATTCGCGAGCAGTTGGCGGCAGAGAATTCTGAAGTGGCACGAGGTGTGCGGCTTCTATACGGCGGCAGCTTGAAGGCGGCCAATGCGGTCGAACTGTTCGGCATGCCGGATATCGATGGGGGGCTCATTGGTGGAGCTTCCCTGAATGCAGATGAGTTCGGTGCGATTTGTCGCGCCGCGGGAAACTGAAAAAATGCTGGAAACAGTCGTAGTCGTTTTTCATCTGCTGGGTGCATTGGGCGTAGTTGCTCTGGTTTTGCTGCAGCAGGGTAAAGGTGCGGATGCTGGCGCGTCTTTCGGAGCAGGTGCTTCAAATACTGTGTTCGGAAGCCAAGGTTCCTCTACCTTTCTTAGTAAGTTTACTGCTATACTTGCCGCCGGTTTCTTCATAACCAGCTTGGGGTTAGGATACTTTGCTAAAGAGAAGGCTCATCAGCTGACTCAAGCAGGTTTGCCAAACCCGGCAGTGTTGGAAGTTCCAAAGCAACAACCGGCTTCTGATGATGTCCCGGTGCTTCAAGAGCAAAAGTCGGCTACTCCAGCGACTGACGTACCTCCAGCTCAAGAGCAGAAGTAAGAAGGGTTTCAAACGTAGTATTGCCGAGGTGGTGGAATTGGTAGACACGCAACCTTGAGGTGGTTGTGCCCATAGGGTGTAGGGGTTCGAGTCCCCTTCTCGGTACCAATTAGTCAGGAGAGCCCGCTGTTGCGGGCTTTCTTGCAGGTGGAAGGTTACATTGACCCTATAAGGGATCGGTCGTATACTTCCGCCCCAGCTTTGTCGCGGGGTGGAGCAGTCTGGTAGCTCGTCGGGCTCATAACCCGAAGGTCGTCGGTTCAAATCCGGCCCCCGCAACCAGTTTAAGGAGCCCCTTTTAAGGGGCTTTTTGTTAGCTGGACACTTTCAACGCCGCTGTTCGACGGCGTTTCAAGGATGGGCGTTTCGCCCATTTTTTTATTTTGCATAGCATGCACATACATGCACGAGGGGGTTCAGGTGTCGAGCAAGCTAGAAGAGTTGCAGGCCTTGCTGGCCCCGGTGGTCGTGGCCCTAGGCTATGAATGCTGGGGTATTGAGTTTTCGGCTCAAGGTCGCCACTCAATGTTGCGCGTTTATATCGATAAGGAAGGCGGCGTACTGGTGGACGATTGCGCCATCGTCAGCCGTCAGATCAGCGGTGTGCTGGATGTTGAAGATCCGATCTCCGTTGAATACACCCTTGAAGTTTCCTCGCCAGGCATGGAACGCCCACTGTTCACTCTTGAGCAGTTTGCCAAATATGTCGGTGAACAAGTGAAGATCAAGCTGCGCTCGCCTTTTGAAGGTCGACGCAACTTTCAGGGCCTTCTGCGCGGTGTAGAAGAGCAGGACGTCGTGGTGCAGGTAGATGACCATGAGTTCCTGTTGCCGATCGATATGATCGACAAGGCCAACATTATTCCCAGTTTTGACTGAGACGCGGATCCCGCGGATCCAATGGCTTGCGAAAGGCGAGGCGTACGATGAGCAAAGAAGTACTGCTGGTTGTTGAGTCGGTATCCAATGAAAAGGGTGTACCGGCAAGCGTAATTTTTGAAGCGCTGGAGCTGGCTCTGGCCACTGCTACCAAAAAGCGTTTTGAAGACGAAGTTGATCTGCGTGTGGAAATCAACCGCCACACCGGTTCTTACGAAACTTTCCGTCGCTGGACGGTCGTCGAAGAGAATGATCTCGATGATCCGGCCATCGAAACCTGGCCGAGCAAGGTTGCTGAAACGCACCCTGGCGCCAAGGTTGGCGACGTCGTTGAAGAAAAGATCGAGTCCATCGAGTTCGGGCGCATCGCTGCGCAGACCGCCAAGCAGGTCATCGTGCAGAAAGTGCGCGAAGCCGAGCGCGCTCAAGTGGTTGACGCTTATCGCGAGCGCCTGGGAGAAATCATCTCCGGCACCGTGAAGAAAGTGACCCGCGACAACGTGATCGTCGACCTGGGTAATAACGCTGAAGCGTTGCTGGCCCGTGAAGACATCATCTCTCGCGAAACCTTCCGTGTTGGCGTGCGTCTGCGTGCGCTGCTCAAGGAAATCCGCACCGAGAACCGCGGACCTCAGCTGATCCTGTCGCGTACCGCGCCGGAAATGCTGATCGAGCTGTTCCGTATCGAAGTGCCGGAAATCGCTGAAGGCCTGATCGAAGTCATGGCCGCATCCCGTGATCCGGGTTCGCGTGCCAAGATCGCTGTCCGCTCCAAGGACAAACGCATCGACCCGCAAGGCGCGTGCATCGGTATGCGCGGTTCGCGTGTCCAGGCCGTGTCGGGCGAGTTGGGTGGCGAGCGTGTCGACATCGTCCTGTGGGACGACAACCCGGCCCAGTTCGTGATCAATGCCATGTCGCCGGCAGAAGTGGCGGCCATCATCGTTGACGAAGATGCCCATGCCATGGACATCGCCGTTGGCGCAGACAATCTGGCTCAGGCCATCGGTCGTGGTGGTCAGAACGTGCGTCTGGCGAGCCAGCTGACTGGCTGGACCCTGAACGTGATGACCGAATCGGACATCCAGGCTAAGCAACAAGCGGAAACCGGCGACATCCTGCGCAACTTCATCGACGAGCTGGAAGTCGACGAAGAACTGGCTCAGGTGCTGGTAGACGAAGGCTTCACCAGCCTGGAAGAGATTGCCTACGTACCGTTGGAAGAAATGCTCAACATCGACGGCTTTGACGAAGACATCGTCAACGAGCTTCGCGCTCGTGCCAAGGATCGCTTGTTGACCAAAGCCATCGCTACTGAGGAAAAGCTGGCAGACGCCCATCCGGCCGAAGACCTGCTCTCGCTTGAGGGTATGGACAAGGATTTGGCGATGGAACTGGCGGTGCGCGGCGTAATTACCCGCGAAGACCTGGCCGAGCAGTCTATTGACGACCTGCTCGACATCGACGGCATTGACGATGATCGTGCCGGCAAGTTGATCATGGCCGCCCGAGCCCACTGGTTCGAGTAATTAGGCGCGGCCTGAGGAGAGAAGTGCATGACGCAAGTCACGGTGAAACAACTGGCCGATGAGGTCAAAACACCGGTAGAGCGCCTGTTGCAGCAGATGCGTGAGGCAGGTCTGCCGCACACCGCCGCCGAAGAAAATGTGACTGACAGTGAGAAGCAATCCCTGCTGACCCACTTGAAAAGCAGCCACAAGGCGAAAGTGGAAGAACCACGCAAGATCACGCTGCAGCGTAAAACCACCAGCACCCTGCGTGTGGCTGGCAGCAAAAGCATCAGCGTTGAAGTCCGCAAGAAGAAAGTTTTCGTACAGCGTAGCCCGGAAGAAATCGAAGCCGAGCGCAAGCGTGAACTGGATGAGCGTCGCGCAGTAGAAAATGCTGCCCGTCAGAAGGCTGAAGAAGAAGCCCGCGTTCGCGCCGAAGAAGAAGCGCGTCGCCAGCCTGCTGCTGCGCCGTCCGCGCCTGCCGAAGCCGTCGCTGCACCTGCGCCAGTGGCCGAACCTGTGCGCGAAGCCGCGCCGGTTGTGGCTGCTGCGCCAGCTGCCGACACTCGCAAGCGTGACGAACAGCGCCGTCCGGACAAACCACGTGCCGACGACAACAACCGTCGTGGCGGTGGTGATGGCGAGCGCAAAAACGCTCCGCATCGCGCATCGGTCAAGGAAAAGGCTCCGGCTCCACGTGTGGCGCCTCGCACTACCGACGAAGAAAGCGATGGCTTCCGTCGCGGCGGTCGCGGCAAGGCCAAGCTGAAAAAACGCAACGCCCACGGTTTCCAGAGCCCGACCGGCCCTGTCGTGCGTGAAGTGAAGATCGGCGAAACCATCACTGTTGGCGATCTCGCTCAGCAGATGTCGGTGAAGGCTGCTGAAATCATCAAGTTCATGTTCAAACTGGGTACTCCAGCGACCATCAACCAGGTGCTTGATCAGGAAACTGCTCAACTGGTAGCCGAAGAACTGGGCCACAAAGTGACCCTGGTCAGCGATACCGCTCTGGAAGATTCCTTGGCCGAGTCCCTGAAGTTTGAAGGTGAAGCGGTTCCTCGTGCGCCGGTTGTGACCGTAATGGGTCACGTTGACCACGGTAAGACCTCGCTGCTCGACTACATCCGTCGAGCCAAGGTAGCTGCTGGCGAAGCCGGCGGTATCACCCAGCACATCGGTGCATACCACGTTGAAACTGAACGCGGCATGGTCACCTTCCTCGACACCCCTGGTCACGCCGCGTTTACCGCCATGCGTGCCCGTGGTGCCAAGGCGACCGACATCGTGATCCTGGTGGTTGCGGCGGACGACGGCGTGATGCCACAAACCATCGAAGCCGTTCAGCACGCTGTCGCTGCTGGCGTTCCGCTGGTGGTTGCGGTGAACAAGATCGACAAGCCGGGCGCTGATCTCGATCGCATCCGTAGCGAACTGTCGGCCCACGGCGTGACCTCCGAAGATTGGGGTGGCGACACTCCATTCGTTCCGGTTTCCGCGAAGATGGGTACCGGCGTCGACGAACTGCTTGAAGCCGTATTGCTGCAGGCTGAAGTTCTCGAACTGACCGCCACTCCTTCGGCTCCTGGCCGTGGTGTTGTGGTTGAATCGCGCCTCGACAAGGGGCGTGGCCCGGTAGCGACTGTTCTGGTTCAGGACGGTACGCTGCGTCAAGGCGACATGGTGCTGGTCGGCTCGAACTATGGCCGCGTGCGCGCCATGCTCGACGAGAACGGCAAGCCGATCAAGGAAGCGGGCCCGGCCATTCCGGTCGAGATCCTCGGCCTGGACGGTACGCCTGACGCTGGCGACGAGATGAGCGTGGTTGCCGACGAGAAGAAAGCCCGTGAAGTGGCTCTGTTCCGTCAAGGCAAGTTCCGCGAAGTCAAACTGGCTCGCGCTCACGCCGGCAAGCTGGAAAACATCTTCGAAAGCATGGGTCAGGAAGAGAAGAAGACGCTCAACATCGTCCTCAAATCCGACGTCCGTGGTTCGCTGGAAGCCTTGCAGGGCGCTTTGAATGGCCTGGGCAACGACGAAGTGCAAGTGCGCGTGGTCGGTGGCGGCGTCGGTGGTATCACCGAATCCGATGCCAACCTGGCACTGGCTTCCAACGCTGTACTGTTCGGCTTCAACGTGCGTGCCGATGCCGGCGCACGGAAGATCGTCGAGCAGGAAGGTCTGGACATGCGTTACTACAACGTGATCTACGACATCATCGAAGACGTCAAGAAAGCCCTGACCGGTATGCTTGGCAGCGACGTTCGCGAGAACATCCTCGGTGTGGCCGAAGTCCGTGACGTATTCCGTTCGCCTAAGTTCGGCGCGATCGCCGGCTGCATGGTGATCGAGGGTACTGTTCACCGTAACCGTCCGATCCGTGTACTGCGTGAAGACATCGTGATCTTCGAAGGCGAGCTGGAATCCCTGCGCCGCTTCAAGGATGACGCTTCCGAAGTACGTGCCGGCATGGAATGCGGTATCGGCGTGAAGAGCTACAACGACGTCAAAGTCGGCGACAAGATCGAAGTCTTCGAGAAGGTTCAGGTTGCTCGCAGCCTCTGACTCGCGCACTTCAAGGGCCACGTCGGGCTGCCGCATGCAAGTGCGCGGCACGGCGTCAGGACTCTAAACGCAACGCCCGGTCTGGCTTTTGTCAGGCCGGGCGTTTGCCGCTTTCAGACCTTGCGGGTTTCACCGCGGGGCAGTAACAGGTAACAAATCATGGCAAAAGAATACAGCCGTACCCAACGTATCGGCGATCAGATGCAGCGTGAGCTGGCCCAGCTGATCCGTCGTGAAGTCAAAGACCCGCGCGTCGGCCTGGTCACCATTACCGCTGTGGAAGTCAGCCGTGACGTCGGTCACGCGAAGATCTTCATCACCGTGATGGGGCAGGACAACGCCGAAGACATCGCGCAAAGCATCAAGGTGCTCAACGCAGCCGCCGGTTTCCTGCGTATGCAGCTGGCCCGCGAAATGAAGCTGCGCAGCGTGCCGCAATTGCACTTCCACTACGACGAAAGCGTCGTACGTGGTGCGCACCTGTCGGCCCTGATCGAGCGCGCCGTGGCTGAGGACAATCAGCACGTGGCTGCGGCAGAACCCGAAGACACCAAGGAGTAACTCGGTGGCTCAGGTCAAACGTATCCGCCGTAACGTCAGCGGCATCATCCTGCTCGACAAGCCGCTGGGGTTTACCTCCAACGCCGCGTTGCAGAAGGTTCGCTGGTTGCTCAACGCCGAGAAGGCCGGTCACACCGGCAGTCTCGATCCCTTGGCCACCGGCGTTCTGCCGCTTTGCTTTGGCGAGGCGACCAAGTTTTCGCAGTACCTGCTCGATTCCGACAAGGGTTACGAAACCCTGGCGCAACTGGGCAAGACCACCACCACGGCAGACGCCGAAGGTGAGGTTTTGCAGGAGCGTCCGGTGACCGTTGGTCAGGCCGACATTGAAGCGGTTCTGCCGAAATTTCGCGGGCAAATCAGTCAGATACCGCCGATGTACTCCGCTCTCAAGCGTGATGGCCAGCCGCTGTACAAGTTGGCCCGTGCAGGTGAAGTAGTGGAGCGCGAACCGCGTTCTGTTACTATTGCGCGCTTGGAATTGCTGGCCTTCGAAGGCGATACTGCGCGTCTTGCGGTGGATTGCAGCAAGGGCACCTATATTCGCACCCTGGTGGAGGATATCGGTGAGCAACTCGGTTGTGGCGCGTACGTCGCTGAATTGCGTCGTACCCAGGCCGGGCCTTTCACCCTGGCGCAGACCGTGACCCTCGAAGAGCTGGAAGCGGTACATGCCGAAGGCGGCAACGAAGCGGTCGACCGCTTCCTGATGCCATCGGACAGCGGCCTGCAGGATTGGCCGTTGCTGCAGTTCTCGGAAGCGAGCGCGTTCTACTGGCTCAACGGCCAGCCGGTACGTGCCCCGGATGCTCCGAAGTTCGGCATGGTGCGGGTACAGGATCACAACGGTCGCTTCATCGGTATCGGTGAAGTGAGCGAAGACGGGCGCATCGCGCCGCGTCGACTGATTCGGTCAGAATGACCGGAAACCGGTCTGTGTAACAGCAGGCCGGCGAGTGTGGCTGTCAACAGGCACGGTCACTACTCATTTATAGATACAGGGATTTGTCCCTGGCCTGTTGAAACTGTTTTTGAAACAGTTTCCTGATAAAAGGATTGCCTCATGGCTCTCGACGTTCAAGAAAAAGCTCAAATCGTTGCCGACTACCAGCAAGCTGTTGGTGACACTGGTTCGCCAGAAGTGCAAGTTGCACTGCTGACCGCCAACATCAACAAACTGCAAGGTCACTTCAAGGCCAACGGTAAAGACCACCACTCCCGTCGTGGTCTGATCCGCATGGTAAACCAGCGTCGCAAGCTGCTGGACTACCTGAAAGGCAAGGACGTGAGCCGTTACAGCGCTCTGATCGCTCGCCTGGGTCTGCGTCGCTAATCAGCGATTGCGCTAGAGGTTGGTTGTCTGTCGTGCGTCAGTGGGATTCCCGCTGGCGCATGGCAGGCTCCCAGCCTCAAGTTTTATCTGGATACACGTTTTACCCCGGACAGACGTCGGGCCGATTCCCGGCATTGCCCAAGAATTTCGCAAGAAACCAGTTCCCCCAAGAGCCACAAAGAAGGTAGGACACCGTGAACCCGGTAATCAAAAAATTCCAGTTCGGTCAGTCGACCGTTACCCTCGAGACTGGCCGTATCGCCCGTCAGGCCTCCGGCGCAGTATTGGTCACCGTTGACGACGACGTCAGCGTATTGGTGACCGTAGTCGGTGCCAAGCAAGCCGATCCGGGCAAGGGCTTCTTCCCTCTGTCCGTTCACTACCAGGAAAAGACTTACGCTGCCGGTAAGATCCCTGGCGGTTTCTTCAAGCGTGAAGGCCGTCCTTCCGAGAAAGAAACCCTGACTTCCCGACTGATCGACCGTCCGATCCGTCCGCTGTTCCCGGAAGGTTTCATGAACGAAGTGCAGGTTGTCTGCACCGTCGTTTCCACCAGCAAGAAGACCGATCCGGACATCGCTGCGATGATCGGTACCTCGGCTGCCCTGGCGATCTCCGGTATTCCGTTTGACGGCCCGATCGGCGCCGCTCGCGTTGCCTTCCACGAAAGCACCGGCTACCTGCTGAACCCGACCTACGAGCAGCAAGCTGCTTCGAGCCTGGACATGGTTGTTGCCGGTACTTCGGACGCCGTGCTGATGGTTGAATCGGAAGCCAAAGAGCTGACCGAAGACCAGATGCTGGGCGCGGTACTGTTTGCTCACGACGAGTTCCAGGTCGTAATCAACGCCGTTAAAGAACTGGCTGCCGAAGCGGCCAAGCCAACCTGGACCTGGGCACCTGCTCCAGAAGCCACCGAGCTGCTGGCTGCTATCCGTTCCGAGTTCGGCGAAGCGATCTCCCAGGCTTACACCATCACCATCAAGGCCGACCGTTATGCGCGTCTGGGCGAGTTGCGTGACCAGGTTGTAGCCAAGCTGTCCGGTGAAGAAGGCCAGCCTTCGGCTTCCGACGTCAAAGCTGCTTTCGGCGAAATCGAATACCGCACCGTTCGCGAAAACATCGTAAACGGCAAGCCACGTATCGACGGTCGCGACACCCGCACCGTGCGTCCGCTGAACATCGAAGTCGGCGTTCTGCCGAAGACCCACGGTTCGGCACTGTTCACCCGTGGCGAAACCCAGGCTCTGGTCGTCGCGACGCTGGGCACCGCCCGTGACGCACAACTGCTGGACACTCTGGAAGGCGAGAAAAAAGACCCGTTCATGCTGCACTACAACTTCCCTCCGTTCTCGGTGGGCGAGTGTGGTCGCATGGGTGGCGCCGGTCGTCGCGAAATCGGTCACGGCCGTCTGGCCCGTCGTTCGGTTTCGGCCATGTTGCCTGCTGCAGACGTGTTCCCGTACACCATCCGTGTGGTTTCGGAAATCACCGAATCCAACGGTTCGAGCTCGATGGCTTCCGTTTGCGGCGCTTCCCTGGCCCTGATGGACGCTGGTGTTCCGATGAAAGCACCGGTTGCCGGTATCGCCATGGGTCTGGTTAAAGAAGGCGAGAAATTCGCTGTTCTGACCGACATCCTGGGTGACGAAGACCACCTGGGCGACATGGACTTCAAAGTAGCCGGTACCGCCAAAGGCGTCACCGCGCTACAGATGGACATCAAGATCAAGGGCATCACCGAAGAGATCATGGAAATCGCTCTGGGCCAAGCCCTGGAAGCGCGCCTGAACATCCTCGGTCAGATGAACCAGATCATCGGCCAGTCGCGTACCGAACTGTCGGCCAACGCTCCGACCATGATCGCGATGAAGATCGATACTGACAAGATCCGTGACGTTATCGGTAAAGGTGGCGCGACCATCCGTGCGATCTGCGAAGAGACCAAGGCTTCGATCGACATCGAAGACGACGGTTCGATCAAGATCTTCGGCGAAACCAAGGAAGCGGCTGAAGCAGCACGTCAGCGCGTTCTGGGCATCACCGCGGAAGCCGAGATCGGCAAGATCTACGTCGGCAAGGTTGAGCGCATCGTCGACTTCGGCGCATTCGTCAACATCCTGCCAGGCAAGGACGGCCTGGTTCACATCTCGATGCTGAGCGACGCTCGCGTAGAGAAAGTGACCGACATCCTGAAAGAAGGCCAGGAAGTGGAAGTGCTGGTACTGGACGTGGACAACCGCGGCCGTATCAAGCTGTCCATCAAAGACGTGGCAGCGGCCAAGGCTTCGGGCGTTTAATCACCCCGTCGCTTTAGCGCAATAAAAATGCCCCGCCGTGAAAACGGCGGGGCATTTTTTTGTCCGTGAAATATCGAGTCATTCGGTGAAGTTGCCGACCTGCAAGACCAGTGCTAGGTTTAGCCCACCGCCCGTGTAGCTCAGCCGGTAGAGCAGCGCACTCGTAACGCGAAGGTCGCAGGTTCGATTCCTGTCTCGGGCACCACATCTGCTTTCACCGCCTTCCGGTGAGTTTCTCACGCTTGCGTCGAGGTTTTTTCCGTACACATTTGCAGCCACGGTTGCGCCACAGAGTCTGCGGCGCTTCGCACTGAACGGGCTTTCTCTGACGTTATCGACGTCGATGCACCACCATCACCTGTCAATTGAACCGCACGCGGAACTTTGCAAGCGGCAGCAGCGTGTCGCCGCTTTCATCGTGGACGCAGTGGGTTACTCGCAACAGGCCGGTGCCACACACAACCACCGGCAACCCTTCCTCTACGAATATCACCTTCCCAGCGGTTCGATTCTCGATCTGCACGTCATCAAGGTCTTCCGCCGCAAGGATGCGCGCTGGAACACCGTCAACCCGGCAGAAGGCACCTTTATACGGGTGTCCTACGGCATCAATCATGCGCCGGATTTTCTCCGCCGACTGGCTCCAGTCAATTTTATAATCCTCATCATCGCGCCACAGGCTGTAGGTCGCCTCGCTGTGATCCTGAGCCTTGGATAGAAGGGGTTCACCACTGGCCAAGGTTTTCAGGACGGCCATTCCCGACTGCAGGTAGCAGCCACCAACAGCGGTAATTGCTTCGGCGATTGTGATCGGGTAACGGATAGTCACCGAGGTCTGGTGAATCACATCCCCACGATCGTATTCGCTGGCGCCGAAAATGGCCGATACGCCAACCAGACTTTCACCATTGATCAGCGCATTGACCAGCGGCGCGAAGCCGCGATACTTCGGCAGCAGCGAATCGTGGAAAACAATCAGCTTCTCTGCCGGGTGGTGGATAAGCCAGCGCCAGGAAATGGCCATCGCGTATTCGCTGGTGATACCGGTGAAGTCTTTCCGATAGCTGAATCTGACCCCGGCCGATTCGCAAACGGCTGCAATTTCCTTTGCATAATCGTTCTGTACCGAACTGTCCTGGCCGATCACGACATGCTCAATTATGTCTTTGAATTGAGAAACGGCCTGCTCGGTAAAAGTCAGCCCTTTTTCGGTCATTACGAATAGGGTCAACGGATTCGATGCGTTCACGTGCATTTACTCGCAATTGATTATTTGAGGGTGTTGCTTTTCTTGTGATGCTCTTCGCCGACGACCAGCAGCACGCCGTGCACTTCGGCCAGGAGCTGCACCGAACAGGCGGGGGAAGACTCCCCCCTTTTTGAATGTGGTCTTCATCGGTGTTCCACGTTGACAGCAATACCGCGCATCATGCCACATGGATGGAAGGCTGTTCCGCCACCTGGAAAAGGGCCAGCCAGTATAAAAAAGTACACTGGCCGGCACAGCAGTTTTGGTCAGATTCGGTAAGGCCCGGCAAACACAGGCGTATTGGCTTTGATGCGGTTCGTATCTCGGGCACCACTTCCCCTTATTTCACCTTGCGGCTCAACTCCTCGACAGTGCGTTTGAGCTGATCCATTGCGCGATCCTGATCGTTGAGCTTCTGCTTAAGGCTGGAGATTTCGCTGTTGCTCGAGCTGGAGCTGGAACCGCTGTTGCGCTTGAGGTCTTCGACCTGGCGGCCGAGCGTATCGAGCTGGCGATCCTGCTCCTTGACCTTGTTCTTCAGATCTTCGATTTCCCTGCCGCTGGAACTCGAGCTGGAACCGCTGCTGCGCTTGAATTCTTCGATCTGACGCGACTGCTCGTTGACGGTGTCACGCATCTTTTTCAGTTCCTCGACACCTATGCCGCTCTTGATCACGACGTCTTTGCCGAAATCGTTGTGAATGGCGGATATCTGGTCGCCATAAGAAGGGCTGCTGCTACTCAGTTCAACTGCCATTGCGCTGGCCGGCAGGGCCAGGGTGACCAACAGGGCGGTCAAAGCGGTGGCGGATACAACAGAAGAAATCTTCGAAAGGCTGCGCATCACTGGGTTTCCTTGTGAACAGCGAAGGTGAGTGCCGAAGTGGCACATCGCTATGACTCAGGAATACGTTTTATGTTCCGCGGGTCAACTTTTTGTGAGAGAGATGTAAAGTCCCGTGTAATTCGTTCGCCAAACGTCCTATATTCGTTGTCTGCATGAGCATCGCCCAGCAGTTTTCAGATGATCCCGAATGGTTCCGAAGGCCGGACAATCCGCGTCAGAGAGATCCTTGATGATCCACATCCATCTTCCATTCTTATGATCAGCGAGAACGCCATGACCGAGTTAACTCAAGAGCAACGCCACGAACAAGCGCTGGAGAAGTACAAACTTGATGCGTCGGAGTTGATGGACGAGATCAAGGATCTCAGTCCCGATGAGCAGAAAGACCAGATCCAGTGGGCGTTCGAAGACGAAGCCGAAGCCCAGGGCCTGCAACCTTGGGAACTGACGCTCAAGTACACCAGCACCCCTGAAGAGTTCGAGGCCAAGCGCCTGGAACTGCACAAGGAAGCGGCCGAAGTGTTGGGCGTCGAGTGGGATGAATACTGCGAGATGAACAATCTGGTGGTCTGAAACAGAAACGCCAGCCTCGAAAGGGCTGGCGTTTTTTATTGCGTGGCCGACTCAGATGCTCAGGCGCATCGACAGGTCCACGGCCTTCACGTCCTTGGTCATTGCGCCGATCGAGATGTAATCCACCCCGGTCTGTGCGATCGGCAGCAGCGTGCTTTCGTTGATGCCGCCACTGGCTTCCAGTTTTGCCTTGCCGCCGTTCAGGCGCACGGCTTCGCGCATGTCATCGAGGCTCAGCTCGTCGAGCATGATGATGTCGGCACCGGCGGCCAGCGCTTCTTTCAGCTCCTCCAGACTTTCCACTTCGATTTCCACCGGTTTGCCTGGGGCGATCTTGTGCGCAGCGGCAATGGCCTGCGGAATGCCACCGCTGGCAGCGATGTGGTTTTCCTTGATCAGGAACGCGTCGTACAGGCCGATGCGATGGTTATGGCAGCCACCGCAGGTGACCGCGTATTTCTGCGCCAGACGCAGGCCCGGCAGGGTCTTGCGGGTATCGAGCAGTTTCACCGACGTCTCGGCAACGAAGTCCGCCAGGTACTGCGCGCGGGTCGCCACACCCGACAGCAACTGCAGGAAGTTCAGCGCGCTGCGTTCACCGGTCAGCAACGAGCGGGCGGGGCCTTCCAGATGAAACAGCGGCTGATTCGGCGAAACCCGTTCGCCATCGCGCACCTGCCAGTGCACCGCCACCCGTGGATCGAGCTGGCGGAACACCGCATCCACCCAGGCCGTGCCACTGATGACGGCGGCGTCGCGGGTGATGATGGTGGCTTTGGCCAGGCGTTCGGCCGGGATCAGTTGCGCGGTGATGTCGCCGCTGCCGATGTCTTCGAGCAACGCACGGCGCACGTTGGCTTCGATTTCGGCGGTCAAATCGGCGAGACGTAGATTCGGCATAACGGGCTCCACAAACTAAGTGGCCCGATTATAGGGGCATGGCGTCGGCCAACCCAAGGCGAGAACAGCCACGCAGCGCTGCATCCGGTCGATTTTCTTTGAGCAAACCCGATTCTGTCGTGGTCACTGCAAGGTGTCGGCGCATAGGGGAAACCCTGACGGCTCTGGCGCCGGGGACATCTTTTGCAAGATAATCCGCCTTGCATTTGACGCCATGACTTTGACGTCGGCAATTCACCGTTTCAGGAGGCTTGGATGCACAACGACGGGAATGTAGTGCCTTTGCACAAGGCCACTACCGATCAGGCGACTCACTCGCCGCTCGCCCGCCTGCCTGTGATTCTGCTTCAGGTTCGCGACAAGGCTGCCCAGCGCCTGCGCAATGGTTTGCAGGAGCTGTTCGATAACGCCGACGACACCTTGTTCGAAATGGCCGACCGGGCGCGTAACGACGTCGAGCAGAACATCTTTTTCGAAGCCATGCGCGACCTGCGCCTCAAGCGCAAGAACATTGAGCGCGGTTTTCTCGAGCAATTCTTCGAAGCCTTTGTCGGCCTCACTCAATTCGATCCCGTCCCCACCGTCCTCTCTCATGCTTTGCAGAATGAGGACACTACCGCGCGCACCGACGACATGGAGCGCAACGTCGCGGTCGAGACCATGGTCGGCCGCGTGCTGAATCGCGACGGGTTCGCCCTCGACCAGCTGACTGCGCGATTCAATGCGTTGTTGGGCAAGACCCTGGACGATCAATACAACCCGCTGGGCCCGGCGATGCTTTGCGAATACTTCCTGCAGGCCGGGCGCAATCTGGGGGTGGAGATCAAGGTCAAACTGATCCTGCTCAAACTGTTCGAGCGCTATGTGCTGGCCGATACCGATCAACTCTACGCCGAAGCCAATCAACTGCTGATCGCCACGGGCGTGTTGCCTGAGCTCAAGCCGGCACCGGCCCGTCGTGCCATCGATCAGGCCGTGGCCAGCGTGCAGAGCGAATTCGAGGGCGTCGACAAAACCCAGACCGATGCGGGTGTGCAAGAGGTCTTCGCCGCGTTGCAGGAGCTGCTGCTGCACGTGCGCGGCACTGTTGCGCCGACCCTTGAACCCAGCGCCCCGGCGCAGCCGATTTCCACCCGCGACTTGCTGCGCCTGCTTTCGCACCTGCAGCAATACGTGCCGGCGCTGGCGGTGCAGGACGACTTCGATCTACGTCATCAGCTTGAACAGTTGCTGACCCGGGTCAGCGTGCGCAGCGGCAAATCACGAATCGTCGGCGGGGCTGACGAGGACGTAATCAATCTGGTGGCCATGGTCTTCGACTGCATCCTCGATGATCGCAACCTGCCGGACTCGCTCAAGGCGCTGATCGCCCGGTTGCAGATCCCGATGTTGAAGGTCGCGGTGATCGACAAAAGCTTCTTCAGCCGCAGCAGTCACCCGGCGCGTCGCCTGCTCAACGAAATTGCCGAAGCGGCGATGGGTTGGGGCGAGTGCGACGGCAATGCGCGCGACAGTCTGTACCTGCGCATCGAGCAAGTGGTGCAGCGCCTGCTGACGGATTTCGTCGATGACCCGGCGATTTTTTCCGAGTTGCTGGCAGACTTCCTTGCGTTCACCAGTGACGAGCGCCGTCGCAGCGAATTGCTTGAACAGCGATTGCGCGATGCCGAAGAGGGCCGGGCGAAAACCGAACTGGCCCGCCAACGTGTCGAGCAGGCGCTGAATCAGGCCTTGCTGGGCAAAGTCCTGCCACCGTCGGTGGTGACGTTCGTGCAGGAGGCCTGGAGCAAGGTGCTGCTGCTGACCTGCCTCAAGCACGGCGATCAGTCCGCCGAATGGCAGGCCGACGTGCAGACCATGGAGCAATTGATCTGGAGCGTGCAGCGCCACGACGACGCCGAAGCCGGCCTGCGCCTGCTGGCGCTGGTGCCGGGGTTACTCAAGTCATTGCGCGACGGCCTGAGCAGTTCGGCCTTCGATCCGTTTGCCACCAGCGGCTTCTTCAGTGAACTTGAAGCGCTGCATGTGCGCCTGCTCGAACCGTCCAGCGAGCCGGATCAGACCGCACTGCCGGAAATGATCGAGGTGTCGCAGGCGATTGTCTTGCAGATGGCCGACGACGGCCTCCAGCCACGAACGCCGGCGCGTTTGCCGGCCGACGATGCAGGTTTGCGCCAGGTCGATCAGTTGCGCCTGGGCAGTTGGGTGGCGTTCGAGGAAGACGAAGAACACACCCTGCGCTGCAAACTGGCTGCGATCATCGAGGCCACCAACAAGTACGTGTTCGTCGACCGCACCGGGATGAAAGTGCTGGAGCGCGAACGCACTGAACTGGCCCTGGCGTTTCGTCGCGGTGCGGTGCGGGCGCTGGACGACACCTTGCTGTTCGACCGGGCGCTGGAGTCGGTGCTCGGCAATCTGCGGCGGCTCAATCGCGGCAAGTGATCGCGCGCCGGGGGCCGATCACGGCATACTGGTCGCCAACACAGTCGGCGTTGAAGGAATCGGTATGCAGTTGGATCCCGCAAGCGGGTGGTGTCACGGGGTGCAGGTCTGCCCTTCGCCCAACTTCAATGAACGCCCGGCGGGCGAAGTCTCCCTGTTGGTCATCCACAACATCAGCCTGCCACCGGCGCAGTTCGCCACCGGCAAGGTGCAGGAATTTTTCCAGAATCGTCTGGATGTCACGGAACATCCCTACTTTGCCGGGATCGCCGACCTGCGCGTGTCTGCGCATTTTCTGATCGAACGTGACGGCAAGGTCACCCAGTTTGTCTCCTGTCTTGAGCGGGCCTGGCATGCCGGTGTTTCGGTGTTCGAGGGACGGGAAACCTGTAACGATTTTTCGCTGGGCATCGAGCTGGAAGGCACCGATGATCTGCCGTTCACCGATGCGCAGTACCGGGCGCTGACTGCGTTGACCCGGCAGATACAAGCGGCGTTCCCGGCGATCACCGTCGAGCGCATCTGCGGGCACAGCGATATCGCCCCCGGACGCAAGACCGACCCCGGACCCGCATTCGACTGGGCACGCTACCGCGCCGCCCTGGCACAAGAGGAAGGACAATGAGTTTTCTGGTGTTACTGCTGGCGGTATGGATCGAGAAGTTCTCGGCCCTGCGCCAACGGGTTCAACGCGATGGCGGATGGATCCGCGAACTGCACAAGCTGGAAACCGGCGGGCTGGCCAAACAGCCGTGGCTGGTGCTGACCGTCCTGGTGCTGTTGCCGGTGGCGCTGCTGGGATTGCTGCTGGTGGTGCTGGACCCGGTGGCCTACGGTCTGCTGGCGTTGCCGGTGCATTTACTGGTGGTGATTTACAGCCTGGGGCGTGGCGATCTGCTCGGCGAACTCGGGCCGTTTCGCGACGCCTGGCGCCGTGAGGACCTGCAGGCCGCCGCCCATGTCGCCAAACGCGACCTGAACATCTGCGCCGAAAGCGGCGAACAATTGCTGGAGCAAGTGCAACGGCATCTGTTGTGGCAGGCCTACCAGAGTTTCTTTGCGGTGATTTTCTGGTATTTCTTGCTCGGCCCCGTCGCGGCGCTGAGCTATCGCCTGCTGGCGCTGGCGGAAGATAACGCCCAGAACCCGGCGGTGGCCGAACGGGCCGGGCAACTGCGCCACGCCTTCGACTGGGTGCCGGTACGCCTGCTGGCGGCGAGTCTTGCTCTGGTCGGCAACTTCGTCGCTGTCAGCCGGGTGATGCTGCACGAGCTGCTGAACTGGAACATCAGCGCCGCCCAACTGATCGACAAGGTCGGGCTGGCTGCCGGGGAAATTCCGCCGGCCGCTGTCGGCCCCGAAGGCATCAACACCCTCGACTGCCTGTGGGAACTGCTGCTGCGGGCGGCGGTGCTGTGGTATGCCGGCTTTGCCCTGTGGACGGTACTCGCGTAGGCCTTTCCCGTGACGAGGGGGTAGTCCCCCTCGTTAACCTTAAGTTACAAAACCTCCCTTCGATTTGAGCTATACAGAGATGGCGCCCGATAGTGGCTATCTGCTGTCGCCCCGCGCCTGCCAATAAAAACAAGAAAAAACCAAGGGAGACTTCCAGTGAAGAGCTTGCTCTATCCCGCCGTCTCGCTGATGAACCGCTTGAGCTTCGGCATGAAGTTCAGCCTGATCAGCGTGCTGTTCCTGGTGCCGATGCTGGTGACCAATTTCTATCTGGTGCGCGATTCCTATCGCGAATTCCAGGGCACCCGGGTGGAGCTGCAGAGCCTCGACCTGCTGGGCAGCAGCCTGACCCTGCGCCGGGATCTGGAAACCCTCAACAATCTGGTGCAGATCAATGTCACCCTCGGCCAGTCCGGCAAGGCCGGCAATGTCGAGGCGCAGATCACCAGCCTTGAGCAAAACGTCCTGGCGCGCCTGCAAGGGCTGACGCCCATGACGGAGGATCCGGAGCAGATCAAGTTCTTCGAAGCCAAGCGCGATGAAATGATCGCTGCCTTCAAGAACCAGCAAGCGGAAAATTCCCTGCAAAGTAAAAGTGCGCTGATCGGCAAATTGCTGGGCAATGCGCAGATTTTCAGCCAGATCGTGGCCAGCCAGGCCGGATTGAGTCGCGACAATCAGGGCGACATACGCCAGCTCAGCGAGCTGATCACCGCGACCACGCCGGCCGTCACCCAGGCCTTGGGCGAAGGTCGGGCGATGGGCTCGTATTCATTGGGCCAGGGCTTTCTCAACAGTTCGTCGAGCACCCGTTTTGACGAGTTGCTGGTGCAGATCGAAAAACTTCAGGCCGAATATGGCCTGAAATTGCAGGATGCGCTGGGCTCCAGCAAAGCCGCCCGTGATTCTCTGAGTGCACCGGCGGATGCCAGCAAGGCGACGCTGAAACAGGCCGGCACCCTGATCGAAGAGCAAGTGGTGATGGCCGAAACGCTCGACGCGCCATGGCAGGGCTTTTATGACCAGGTCACCGGGTTGATGGCTCAGACCTACCAGCTCAACGACGCCACCCTGAAATTCCTCGACACCCAGTTGCAACAGCGTCTGGGGCAAAACCGTACGCACATGGTGCTGCAAGCCGTGGCGTTGTCGGTGGTGTTTGTGCTGATTTTCTATCTCTACGGCGGCTTCTACGCGTCGACCCGCGCCACCCTGAAAAACCTCGGCGCCATGATGGATAAGGTCGCGGCGGGTGACATGACAGTGAATTTCCGCGCCAACAGCCGCGATGAACTCGGTGAGCTGGGCGAAGTGTTCAACGGTACGGTGAGGAAAATCCATGACCTGATCGAACGGGTCGGCCACACCGTTGGTGAGGTCGAGCGACAGGCGGGGCAAGTGGAAAACGTCTCGGCGCAAAGCAATCAGGCGGTCGCCGGGCAACGCACGCAGATCGAGCAAGTGGCCACCGCGATGAACCAGATGTCGGCGACGTCGCTGGAGGTGGCACGCAGTGCAGCGGCTGCGGTCAGCAGCGCCCACAGCGTGAACGACGAAACCATTAGCGGTCGCGGACTGGTGGAATCGCAGCAGGGCAGCATCGCGGCACTGGCGAGCGAAATCGATCAATCGGTGCTGGTGATCAATCAGTTGGCCAGCGACAGTCAGTCGATCAGCCGCGTTCTGGAAGTGATCAAGAGTATCGCCGAGCAGACCAATCTGCTGGCGCTCAACGCCGCGATCGAGGCCGCGCGGGCCGGTGAGCAGGGGCGTGGTTTTGCCGTGGTCGCTGACGAAGTCCGCACGCTAGCCAAACGCACTCAGCAATCGACCGAAGAAATCGAGCAGATGATCGGCAAACTCCACGGCGGCGTCGGCGCGGCAGTGAAGGCCATGGGCGTCAGCCATCAGATGGCCAACGGCACGGTGGGGCAGTCGGAAAAAGTCCAGCAGGCGCTGGAAAACATCCTCGGCGCGGTCGGCATGATCGTCGATCAGAACCAGCAGATCGCCGCCGCCGTCGAGCAGCAGACCGCTGTCGCCCACGACATCGACCAGAACATCGTCGAGATCAACCGGGCCGGCGAGCGCACAGCGGAAGGTGCGCATCAGACCGAAGATGCCAGCCGCGCGTTATCGGCGCAGGTGGTCGAATTGAAGCAGTTGATCAGCGCGTTCCGGGTTTGAACCGACCTGCCTCCTGGTGAGGCAGGTTTTTTCGGAATGCTTTGTAGTACTTTTTTGCTTACATCTGTAAGCCAAATCCTGTTTTCCTCCGGGTGCTGGTTTTTCGTCTTCAATGAACCAAGCTCAGTTCTTTGACCACTTGGAGGAGATCGCACATGTCCGTCGCAACCCTGGGCGTCCAGGGCCGCTGCGCCCACTGCCAGACCACGCTGGTGCTCAAACCCTGGCAGCTCAACGCCATATCGATCCACGAAGCATTCACCTGTGCGCACTGCCAGAAAAGCCTGGAGCTGCGCTGTCCGAAGCAGATCAAACGCTTTCGCTCGCTCGACTCTCTCGGGCTAATGCGCGCCAGTGCGCTGGTGACGGTGTGCACCGCGTTGCTGGTGGCTTTGGTGATGGAATGGGTGGGGTTGCTCAGCGTCACCGAGCAGTTGAACGCGTCGCTGATCGCGATTTTCGTGTACTTCGCGGTCATTCGTTATGCCCGGCAGCGACAACACCTGACACTGATTCTCGACGCGGCCAAGGCCCACGCCGACTGATTACCAGCCGAACACGTCGCAGCTGTTGGCGGTACTGGCGGCGGCGAGTTGTTGCGCACTGATGTTCATCAACGCGGCCAGTGAGTCGCAGATCGCCGGCAGATGCGCCGGCGTATTACGAATGCCGGGGTACATGGCAGGCGCCATGTCCGGTGAGTCGGTTTCCAGCACCACCGCGTCCAGCGGCAAGTCGGCCAGCACCCGGTGCATGCGCAACGCCTGCGGCCAGGTCGGTGCACCACCGAGGCCGAGTTTGAAACCGAGCTTGATGTATTCCCGCGCCTCTTCAAGGCTGCCGGCGAAGGCGTGGATGATCCCGGCGCGCTTGAGCTTGAAGCGCTTGAGCGTGGCAATCACCGCCGCATGGCTGCGACGCACATGGATCAGCGCCGGCAGTTCGAAATCCGCCGCCAGTTGCAGCTGTGCCTCAAACAGCGCTTGCTGGCGTTCGCGGTCGAGGGTTTCGATGAAGTAGTCCAGGCCGATTTCGCCGACCGCGCACAGCTGCCGATGACCCTTTAGCCGTGTCAGCCAATCGCCCAGAGCAAGCAGGTCTTCAGGCCGATGCTGATCGAGATAGACCGGGTGCAATCCGAACGCCGCGTACAAATCGGCGTCGCTTTGCACCAGATCCCACACCCGCTGCCAGTTCCCCTCGAAGACCCCGAGCACCACCATCCGCCGCACGCCGAGGGCGCGGCTTTCGGTGAGCAGCGCCGCGCGGTCGGCGTCGAAGTCGGGGAAGTCCAGATGGGTGTGGCTGTCGATCAGCTCCACGGCTCAGTCCCGGTGAATACGCTGCTTGAAGGTACGGGCAATGGCCTGCACGCCAGGCTGGTAGTCCGATTGCTCGACTGCCGCGAGTGCCAGTTCCAGCGCCTTGTCGGCGATCAACTGATGCTGCTGGGCCATGGCGTTGACCGGCAGCGGCAGGAAGTCCAGCAACTGGGTGTCGCCGAACGTGCCGAGGCGCAGCGGGCGGTTTTTGAGCGGGAAGTCATGCAGCGCGTCGAAAACGCCCTGCAGCAGCACGTAGGACGTGGTCACCAGCGCATCCGGCAAATGCCCGAGGCGTTGCAGGAGTTCTTCCATCAATTGCTTGCCGCACTCGCGGCTGAAGGATTCGGCGTGCTCGATCAGCACTTCGCCCTTGAATCCGGCCAAAGCCTCTTTGAACCCGGCCGCACGTTCCTGGCTGATGCTCAGTTCCGGACGCGCGCCTAGCAGCACGATCTGTTTCGGCTGCGGGTCGAGCAGGCTTTCGGTCAGGTGCAGGCTGGCTTCGCGGTCATCGCTGACCACCGAGCAGAAGTGTTCGGCATCCATCACCCGGTCGATGGCAATGATCGGCAGTCCCTTGGCCTGCAACTGGCGATAACTGTCGTCACCGGCCGGTAGACAACTGGCGACGATCAACGCATCGCAGCGCCGGGCGCGGAACAGTTGCAGCAGTTGCCGCTCGCTGTCCGGTGCATCGTCGGAGCTGGCGATCAGCAGCTGATAGCCCCGCGCACGGGCGCCTTGCTCCAGCAGTTTGGCGATCCGCGCGTAACTGGGGTTTTCCAGATCCGGCAGGATAAAACCCAGGGTCCGGGTGTGCCGACTGCGCAGTCCCGCCGCCTGTGGATTGGGGGTAAAGCCGTGCAGATCGACCACCGCCCGCACCCGCTCGACGGTGGCGGTGCTGATGCGTTGCTGTTCGGCCTTGCCGTTGATGACGTAGCTGGCGGTGGTCACGGACACTCCGGCCAACCGCGCGATATCACTGAGTTTCAACCCGGGATTTCCTTGTTTTTTCGAGCTTGCCGCGACATTTTCGCCAATCCTACCCGATTCAGGCAGGCGACCATTGTCTCAGCGCATCCGACAAGTTGGACTTCAAGGATGGGACATTATCGAGTAACGTGCCGATCAATCTAGATTAAACGTTTCAGCAAGCGTATTTTCTACGTTTTAGACGCCTTTGGCCGGTTCTGCCGTGAAACCGCCAAAACTGCCTCCTGAAAAGGATGGCCCATAGCGCCTAAGCTGCAACCATTCAAAACAATACCTGGCGCGCCACCGCGCCAAAAAGGAGATCGCATGCTCGAGCTCACTGTAGAGCAGATATCCATGGGCCAGTCGGCTGTGGATAAACCCGCCGCTTTGCAATTGCTGGCCAGTCATCTGGTCGCCGATGGTCTGGTCGCCGACGGATACCTCGCCGGCCTGCAGGCCCGGGAGGCTCAGGGCTCGACCTTCCTCGGTCAAGGCATTGCGATCCCCCACGGCACGCCCGAAACCCGCGATCAGGTATTCGCCACCGGCGTGCGTCTGATGCAGTTTCCCGACGGCGTGGACTGGGGCGACGGCCAGATCGTTTATCTGGCCATCGGTATCGCCGCCAAATCCGACGAACACCTGCGCCTGCTGCAACTGCTGACTCGTGCCCTCGGCGAGACCGATCTGGGCCAGGCCCTGCGCCGCGCGAGTTCTCCCGAAGCGCTGCTGAAACTGCTGCAAGGCGCGCCACAGGAGCTGGCGCTGGATGCGCAGATGATCGGCCTCGGGGTCTCCGCCGACGATTTCGAAGAATTGGTCTGGCGCGGGGCACGTCTGCTACGTCAGGCCGATTGCGTAAGCAACGGGTTCGCCGGTGTATTGCAGCAGGTCGAAGCGCTACCGCTGGGCGATGGCCTGTGGTGGCTGCATAGCGAGCAGACCGTGAAGCGTCCAGGCTTGGCGTTCGTCACGCCGGACAAACCGATGCGCTACCTCGGCCAGCCGCTCAGCGGTCTGTTTTGTCTGGCCAGCCTCGGTGAAGCGCATCAGGCGTTGCTTGAGCGTTTGTGCGCGTTGCTGATCGAAGGTCGCGGCCATGAACTGGGCCGCGCCACCAGCAGCCGCAAAGTCCTCGAAGTGCTCGGCGGTGAGTTGCCGGCCGACTGGCCAAGTGCGCGAATTGCGCTGGCCAACGCCCATGGTCTGCACGCGCGGCCGGCGAAAATCCTCGCGCAACTGGCGAAGAGTTTTGACGGTGAAATCCGTGTGCGCATCGTCGACGGTCAGGACAGCGCCGTATCGGTGAAAAGCCTGAGCAAACTGCTGAGCCTGGGCGCCCGTCGCGGGCAGGTGCTGGAAATCATCGCCAAACCGAGCATCGCCGCCGACGCATTGCCGGCGTTGCTGGCCGCCATCGAAGAAGGCCTCGGCGAAGAAGTCGAGCCGCTGCCGGCCGTGAGTCAGCAGCGCGAAGTGATCGCCGACATTGCCGAAGTCCTGAGCGCCCCGGCCTCCGGCAGCCTGCTGCAAGCGATTCCTGCCGCCCCCGGCATCGCCATCGGCCCGGCACACATTCAGGTTCAGCAAACCATCGATTACCCGTTGCGCGGCGAGTCCGCCGCCATCGAGCGCGAGCGTCTCAAGCAAGCGCTGGCCGACGTGCGTCAGGACATTCAGGGCCTGATCGAACGCAGCAAGGCCAAGGCGATCCGCGAGATTTTCATCACCCACCAGGAAATGCTCGACGACCCGGAACTCACCGATGAAGTCGACACCCGCCTCAAGCAGGGCGAAAGTGCCGAAGCAGCCTGGATGGCCGTGATCGAGGCCGCCGCGAAACAACAGGAAGCGTTGCAGGACGCGTTGCTCGCCGAACGCGCCGCCGATCTGCGCGACATCGGCCGCCGGGTGTTGGCGCAACTGTGTGGCGTGCAGACGCCCGCCGAGCCAGAGCAACCGTACATTCTGGTGATGGATGAAGTCGGCCCGTCCGACGTGGCGCGTCTGGATCCGGCGCGGGTCGCGGGGATTCTCACCGCCCGTGGTGGCGCCACCGCTCACAGCGCCATCGTCGCTCGCGCACTGGGCATTCCGGCGCTGGTCGGTGCGGGCGCAGCGGTATTGCTGCTGAAACCGGGCACGCCGCTGCTGCTCGACGGCCAGCGCGGTCGCCTGCATGTGGACGCGGATGCCGCGACCCTGCAACGCGCCAGCGAAGAACGCGACACCCGCGAGCAACGCCTGAAAGCCGCTGCCGAACAACGCCATCATCCAGCGCACACCACCGACGGCCACGCCGTGGAAGTGTTCGCCAACATCGGCGAAAGCGCCGGTGTGATCAGCGCGGTGGAGCAGGGCGCCGAAGGCATCGGCCTGCTGCGCACCGAACTGATTTTCATGGCCCATCCGCAAGCGCCGGACGAGGCGACTCAGGAAGCCGAATACCGCCGCGTCCTCGATGGCCTCGCCGGTCGGCCGCTGGTGGTGCGTACCCTTGATGTCGGCGGTGACAAGCCGCTGCCGTATTGGCCGATCGCCAAGGAAGAAAACCCGTTCCTCGGTGTGCGCGGTATTCGCCTGACCTTGCAACGTCCGCAGATCATGGAAGCGCAGTTGCGCGCCTTGCTGCGTTCGGCGGACAACCGTCCATTGCGGATCATGTTCCCGATGGTCGGCAGCGTCGAAGAGTGGCGTCAGGCCCGCGACATGACCGAACGCCTGCGCCTGGAAATCCCGGTTGCCGATCTGCAACTGGGGATCATGATCGAAGTGCCGTCCGCTGCCTTGCTTGCGCCAGTGCTGGCCAAAGAAGTGGATTTCTTCAGCGTCGGCACCAACGACCTGACCCAATACACCCTGGCCATCGACCGTGGTCATCCGACCCTGTCCGCCCAGGCGGACGGCCTGCACCCGGCGGTGTTGCAACTGATCGACATCACCGTGCGCGCGGCCCATGCCCACGGCAAATGGGTCGGTGTGTGTGGCGAACTGGCGGCGGATCCGCTGGCGGTGCCGGTGCTGGTCGGCCTTGGCGTGGATGAACTGAGCGTCTCCGGGCGCAGCATCGCCGAGGTCAAGGCACGCATTCGTGAACTCAGCCTGACCCAGACCCAAACCCTTGCTCAACAAGCCCTGGCCGTGGGCAGCGCCAACGAAGTGCGCGCATTAGTGGAGGCCCTGTAATGGCCAAGATTCTCACCCTGACCCTCAACCCGGCGCTGGACCTCACGGTGCAGTTGCCACGTCTTGAGGCCGGTCAGGTCAACCGCAGCGACGAGATGCACACCCACGCCGCCGGCAAGGGCGTCAACGTCGCACAGGTGCTGGCCGACCTCGGTCATCAACTGACGGTCAGCGGCTTTCTCGGCGAAGACAATCTGCAAGCGTTCGAAAACCTGTTCGCCAAGCGCGGTTTCACTGATGCGTTTATCCGGGTGCCCGGCGAGACCCGCAGCAATATCAAGGTCGCGGAACAGGACGGACGCATCACCGACATCAACGGCCCGGGTCCGGTGGTCGGCGTGGTGGCGCAACAGGCGTTGCTGGATCGTCTGGTGCAGATCGCGCCGGGGCATGACGCGGTGGTGGTCGCCGGTAGTCTGCCGCGCGGAGTCACTGCACAGTGGTTGCGCGAACTGGTCGAGCGCTTGAAGGCGTTAGGCCTGAAAGTCGCCCTGGACACCAGCGGCGAAGCCTTGCGCGCGGCGCTCAAGGCCGGCCCGTGGCTGATCAAGCCGAACACTGAAGAGCTGGCCGATGCGCTGGGCTGTGAAGTGGTGTCCCACGCGTCTCAGGCCGAGGCGGCCAATCGGCTGCACGCCCAAGGCATCGAGCATGTGGTGATTTCCCACGGCGCCGAAGGTGTGAACTGGTTCAGCGTCGGCTCGGCGCTGCATGCGACGCCGCCGAAGGTCAGCGTCGCCAGCACGGTCGGTGCCGGCGATTCGTTGCTGGCCGGCATGCTTCACGGCTTGCTCAGCGCCGATACGCCGGAACAAACCCTGCGCACGGCCACCGCGATTGCGGCGCAGGCGGTGACCCAGATCGGTTTCGGTATTCACGATGCTGCGCAACTGACGCAGCTCGAACAGGGCGTGCGCGTGCGCCCCCTGACAGAACAATAAGAGGGTTTGTCATGAAGTTAGCCATTGTCACGGCCTGCCCGAACGGCATGGTCACCAGTGTGCTGTGCGCCCGGTTGCTGGATGCCGCGGCCCAGCGTCAGGGCTGGAGCACCAGCGTCGAAGTGGTGGATGCCGCGCACCCGGAACGCGAGTTGTCGGCGGCCACCATCGAGGCCGCCGAGTGGGTGTTGCTGGTGGCCACGGGACCTGTGGACATGACCCGGTTCATCGGCAAGAAAGTCTTTCGGATCGCGCCGGCGCAAGCCCTGCAGGATGTCGAAGAAGTACTGCGGCGTGGCGCCGTCGAGGCCGAGATTTACGTCGCTGCCGAAACGCCGCCCGTGGTTGCCAGTGCTCAAGCACCGCGACTGGTCGCGGTCACCGCCTGCCCGACCGGCGTCGCTCATACCTTCATGGCCGCCGAAGCCTTGCAGCAAGCCGCCAAGCGTCTGGGCTTTGATCTGCAAGTCGAAACCCAAGGCTCGGTCGGCGCGCGAAATCCGCTGAGCGCTGCCGCGATTGCCGAGGCTGACGTGGTGCTGCTGGCGGCTGACATTGAAGTCGCGACCGAGCGTTTCGCCGGCAAGAAAATCTATCGCTGCGGCACCGGGATCGCCTTGAAGCAATCCGAGGCCACGCTGAAAAAAGCCCTGGCCGAAGGCAAGCAGGAAAGTGCTGCGAGCGACGGCAAAGCGCCGGCCAAGCAGGAGAAAAGCGGCGTCTACAAACACCTGCTGACGGGTGTGTCGTTCATGCTGCCAATGGTGGTGGCGGGCGGTCTGATGATCGCCTTGTCGTTCGTGTTCGGCATCACCGCGTTCAAGGAAGAAGGCACGCTGGCGGCGGCGCTGATGCAGATCGGCGGCGAGACCGCGTTCAAATTGATGGTGCCGTTGTTGGCCGGCTACATCGCCTGGTCGATTGCCGACCGTCCCGGTCTGGCGCCGGGGATGATCGGTGGTTTGCTGGCGAGCACCTTGGGCGCCGGCTTCATTGGCGGGATCGTTGCCGGCTTTATCGCAGGCTACGCGGCCAAGGCGATCAGTCGATACGTGGCGCTGCCGCAAAGCCTGGAAGCGCTGAAACCAATTCTGATCATCCCGTTGTTCGCCAGTCTGTTCACCGGGCTGGTGATGATTTACGTGGTCGGCAAACCGGTGGCCGGGATGCTCGCGGCGCTGACGCATTTCCTCGACAGCATGGGCACCACCAACGCGATCCTGCTCGGTGTGCTGCTGGGCGGCATGATGTGCGTCGACCTCGGCGGGCCGATCAACAAGGCTGCCTATGCGTTCTCGGTGGGACTGCTGGCCTCGCAGAGTTATGCACCGATGGCCGCGACCATGGCCGCCGGCATGGTGCCGCCGATTGGTCTGGGCATCGCCACGTTCATCGCCCGGCGCAAGTTCGCCCAGACCGAGCGCGAAGCCGGTAAAGCGGCGCTGGTGCTGGGGCTTTGCTTTATCTCCGAAGGGGCGATTCCGTTTGCTGCGAAAGACCCGTTGCGGGTGATCCCGGCAAGCATTGCCGGCGGTGCGTTGACCGGTGCGCTGTCGATGTATTTCGGCTGCAAACTGATGGCGCCCCACGGTGGGCTGTTCGTGCTGGCGATCCCTAACGCGATCAACCATGCGCTGCTGTATCTGCTGGCAATCGTCGCGGGCAGCCTGCTGACGGCGGTTGTGTACGCGATGGTCAAGCGGCCGGAAGCCGTGGAGCTGGCGCTGGAGCCCGCGAAGGCGTGAGGTGTCACACCCCTTTCATCTAGCGGTGCTTAAGTTTTCCTTTTTTCAGGGAGAACACCATGAGCGATTTCAATCCCGGTCGCCGGCGCGTGATGCAAGCCGTCGGCGCCGGACTGCTGATGCCGGGGCTGGCCCCGGCCGTCATCGCCTCGGTCAAGGATCGACCGCAACTCACTGACGGCGTGCAATCTGGCGACCTGCAGGGCGACCGCGCGATGATCTGGAGCCGTGCCGACCGCCCGGCGCAGATGGTGGTGGAGTGGGACACCCGCAGCCAATTCCGCCATCCGCGCCGCGTCGTCTCGGCGCTGGCCGATGCCCGCAGCGATTTCACCGCCCGCGTCGAACTCACCGGGCTGCCCGCCGATCAGGCGATTTTCTATCGCGTGTATTTCAAGGACGCCCGCACTGGCGTCGCCAGCGAACCGTGGCTCGGCCACTTGCGCAGCGCACCGACGGCACGGCGCAATATCCGCTTCGTCTGGAGCGGCGACACCGTAGGCCAGGGCTTCGGCATCAACCCCGATATCGGCGGCATACGCATCTATGAAGCCATGCGCATGCGCCTGCCGGACTTCTTTATCCACAGCGGCGACACCATCTACGCCGACGGCCCGGTGCCGACGCAACTGACCACGGAAGGTGGCCGGATCTGGCGCAACCTCACCACCGAAGCCAAAAGCAAGGTCGCCCAGACCCTCGACGATTATCGCGGCAATTACCGCTACAACCTGATGGACGAAAACGTCCGTCGCTTCAATGCCGAAGTGCCGCAGATCTGGCAGTGGGACGACCATGAAGTGGTCAACAACTGGTCGCCGGGCAAGCAGCTCGACGAGCGTTATCAGGAAAAAAATATCCACACCCTGGTCGGTCGTGCGCGTCAGGCCTGGCTCGAATATTCGCCGATGCGTTTGCAGGCCGCCGATGGCGGTGGGCGGATCTATCGCAAGCTGAGTTACGGGCCGATGCTCGATGTGTTCGTGCTCGACATGCGCAGTTATCGCGGCGCCAACGACGACAATCTCGGGGCGGAAAAACCGTTCCTCGGGCGTGAGCAACTGAACTGGCTCAAGCGCGGATTGAAGGCCTCGAAAGCCCAGTGGAAAGTCATCGCCGCCGACATGCCAATCGGTCTCGGCGTGCCGGATGGCGAAGTCAGTCCCGGTGTTGCGCGCTGGGAAGCGGTGGCCAACGGCGACCCAGGTCCGGCGCAGGGACGTGAACTGGAAATCGCCGAACTGCTGGGCTTTTTGCGCGCGCAGCAGGTGCGCAATTTCGTGTTCCTGACGGCGGACGTGCATTACTGCGCGGCGCATCACTACCACCCGGATCGTGCGGCGTTCCAGGATTTCGAACCGTTCTGGGAATTTGTCGCAGGGCCGTTGAACGCCGGCAGTTTCGGCCCCAATCCGCTGGACAAGACCTTTGGCCCGCAGGTGGTGTTCGAGAAGGCGCCGGCGGTACAGAACGCCTCGCCGTTTGCCGGGTTTCAGTTTTTCGGTGAGGTGAACATTGACGGGCAGAGCGGGGAGATGAGCGTGGTGTTGCGGGATCTGGAGGGTGTTGCGGTGTTCGAGCAGAAGCTGTCACCGACCTGAGTTCACCGCAAACAATTTGTGGGAGCGAGCTTGCTCGCGATAGCGGTGTAACAGACAACGAATGTGTTGAATGTAAAACCGTCATCGCGAGCAAGCTCGCTCCCACAGTTGTTATGTGTGCTCAGTAAACGTCGCGGCGATAGCGACCCTGCTCGATCAGGCGTTCGACTTCAGCGGCGCCCAGCACTTCATTGAGCACCTGATCCACGCCCGACGCCATGCCTTGAAGGCTGCCGCAGATGTAGATCACCGCACCGTCCGCCAGCCATTTCTTCAACTCGCCGGCCGATTCGCGCAGGCGATCCTGCACGTAAACCTTCTCGGCCTGATCCCGCGAGAACGCCAGATCGAGGCGTTCCAGATCGCCATTGATCAACCACTCCTCCAGCTCTGCACGACAGAGGAAGTCGTGCTCGCGATTGCGTTCGCCGAACAGCAGCCAGTGACGCTGCTGATTGTCGGCGATCCGCGCCTTGAGCAAGCTGCGCAGCCCGGCGAGGCCGGTGCCGTTGCCCAGCAGGATCATCGGCACCGGAGCGTTCGGCAGATGGAAACCGCTGTTGCGGCGGACCCGCAGGCTGATGCTGCCGCCGACCGGAGCATGCTCGGTCAGCCAGCCGGAACCGATGCCGAGGCTGCCGTCGGCATGCTGTTCCTGACGCACGATCAGTTCCAGCACGCCGTCGGCGGCAATCGAGGCGATCGAGTATTCGCGCATGGCCAGCGGCACCATCGCATCGACCAGCGCCTGAGCGTGCAGGCCCACCAGGTGGGCGCGGTGCTCGGGTAACTGGCGGGTGGCGAGGGCGACTTCCAGCGACTCTTCCAGGCCGTTGACCTTGACGCTGGTTTCACCACGGATGCCGAGGCCGTCGAGGAAATGCTCGATCGCCCACGGGCAGTTGCGTGGCAGCACTTCCACCAGATCGCCGGCCAGCCAGCTGCGGGAGGTCGGCGCGGTCAGGCCGAGCAGGAAGACCGGAGAGCCGCTGCTGTCCGGGTTCATCAGCTCGCGGCGCACCAGCGTCCAGTTTTCGTAGCTTGGCGCCTGCCAAGTGTCGACCGGCGCTTGCCCGGTAATCAGGCCGAGCTGGGTCTGCCAGTGACGCAGGGCGTAAGGATCGCCGCTGTCGACTTCCACTGGGGCGAACAGGGTCTTGCCGCCATGCTCGCCCAGCCATTGATGCAGGCGCCGGGCGAAACCGCAGAAGTGCTGATACTGACGATCGCCGAGGCCGAGCACCGCGTAGTTGAGGCTGTCGAGAGTCGAGGCGTTCTTCAATACCTTGCGCTCGAAACCGCGAGCGCTATCCGGTGCTTCGCCGTCGCCGAAAGTGCTGACCACGAACAGCGCGTTGTTCGATTCACGCAGATCCTGCTCGCTGACATTCGCCAGCGGCTGCACCTTCACCGGCAATCCGGCTGCCTGCAGTTGACCGGCGGTCTGCCACGCCAATTGTTCGGCAAAACCGCTCTGGCTGGCAAAGCCGATCAGCCACGCGGGCGTATCGCCGGCCGGTTGGTCGAGGCCTTTGCGCGCGTCCTTGATCTGCTTTTTCTTGCGTCGGCGATCCAGGTACAACAGCCAGCCGGTGATGAAGAACAGCGGCATCAACACCGCCGCGACGGTGACGATGATCCGCCCGACCAGGCCGAAATAGCTGCCGACGTGCAGCGCATAAATGCTGGTCAGCAACTGCGCCTTGAAGCTTTTGTCGGCGTAGCGGTCGACGCGTTTGACGACGCCGGTGGCCGGGTCGAGGGTGATCTGGTTCAGCGCGCGGTCATGGGGCGAGCTGTCGAGCAGATAGAACACGGTCGCCGGTTGGCCGGCCACTGGCGGCATGCGGATGTTGTAGGAAGCGAGGCCTGGACCGGCGGCGCTGTAGATGCTGACCCACATGGCGGCGTAATCGGCAGTCGGCGCCGGACCTTCGGGGGCCGGGCCGCGACCGCCGCGCACGCGTTCGTTTTGCGGCGCATCGGAAAGCAGTCTGGTCAGGCCTTTGTTGTACCACTCGTAGGACCAGGACAGTCCGGTCAGTGCCAGCAGCAGGTAAACCAGCATGCACCAGGTGCCGAACACCGAGTGCAGATCCCAGTTGAAGCTGCGACCCTTTTTCTTCCAGTCGAGGGTCAGCCACACGCGCCAGCTGTTCCACTGGCGCGGCCAGCGCAGGTACAGACCGGACAGGCAGAAGAACAGCAGCATCAGGGTGCAGGCGCCGGTGATGTTGCGGCCGGTATCGCCCATGGCGAGGAACCGGTGCAGTTGCAGCATCAGGCCGAAGAAGTCCTGGCCGGTGGCGTCGCCCTTGAACTCGGCGGTGTAGGGATCGAAGTAGCGCATCTCGCCCCGGCGTTCACCTTTGGGCGGGGTGAACCAGACGCGGCCGGCGCTGCCGCTTTCGGTCTCGACCGAGAGCATCGAGACTTTCTTGCCAGAGGCCGCTTCGATCTGCGCCACCAGGTCGGCAGGCGGGAGGACGCCGGCGACCTGTTTCTCGACCTGCAATACGGAGGGGTTGAGGGCTTTGAGAATTTCGTCCTGGAACGAATAGGCAGCGCCGGTGATGCCCATCAGGGCCAGCACCAGCCCGGCAGTGATGCCAAAAAACCAGTGCAACTGGAACAGGGTTTTCTTCAACACGTCGCTTGCCTTGTCCGTTCGGAAATTGTGTTCACGGCGTGCATTATGCCGTGGCTTATCGAGAAACGTTCTTTATTACGCACAAAAGCCCCGCTCAAATGAATGAACGGGGCTCGGTACTTCCCTCTTCGATCAGAAGTGGAAGTTGGTGCTCAGCAATGCCGTACGGCCCGCCGCCTGGTTGGCGAAGTGAGTCGAGAAGGCTTTGTCGTAGTAGGTCTCGTTGGTCAGGTTCTGCACGTTCAGTTGCAGGTCGACGTTCTTGCTCAACTTGTACGCCGCCATCGCGTCGTAGCGAACATAGGAATCGACCATGGTGGTGTTGGCCACGCTGCCGAATACGTCATCCACGTAGAACGCACCGCCACCGATGGTCAGCTTCGGCGTGACCTGGTAAGTGGTCCACAGGCTGGCGCTGTTTTTCGGCGTGTTAGGCAGCTCGTTACCGTTGTTGGCCTTGTTGGCCGGCAGGTCGCCACCGTCAACCTGTTCGCTGTCCATGTAGGCGTAACCGGCGAACACTTGCCACTTGTCGGTGATCTTGCCGCTGGCGGACAACTCGATACCTTGTACACGAGTCTTGCCGGCGTTTTCGTACGAGGTGGTATCAACCTGGACACGCGCGTTTTCTTTCTCGGTGCGGAAGATGTCGGCGGTCAGCGACAGGCGATCGTTCAGCAGATCCCACTTGGTACCGATTTCGTAGTTCTTGGTGGTTTCCGGCTCCATGTCGCTCTTGAGCAGGTTGCCGTTGCGATCCGGCGTGCCGCCCAGCGGGTTGCCGTCCATGCCTTCGCCCAAGGTGCTGCCCGGTGGCGTGGCGGAGGTGGCGTAGGACGCATAGATGCTGCCGTTCTCTGCCGGTTTGTAGACGATACCGAACTGACCGGTGACGAACTCGCTGGTGTCGGCACCTTTGGCGGTGGTGTTGCCAGCGGCAGTGTAGGTCTTATAGCCGGTTTCGAAGTGGTCGTAACGCAGGCCCATGTTCACCAGCCATTGCTGGGACAGCTCCAGGGTGTCGAACACATACAGCGCGTAGGTATCGGACTGGGTGTCGGTGCCGGCGTAGTTGCGCGAAATGGCGCCGTTCCACGGATCGTTCGGGTTCGGGTTCGACAGCGAGGTGCAGTTGTAGCCGCTCGGCGCGCCGATCATCGCTGGCGTGCAGTTGGTGCTGGACGCCACGTTGGTGGTGCGCGGCGTGGTGTCGGTGTTGACGTTGTACGAAGACTTCCGGCTTTCCTCACGGGTGTATTCGACACCGGTGGAGAAGCTGTTCTTGAAACCGGCGAGGTAGAAGTTGCCGAACAGGTCGGTCTGGTTGGTGGTGGTCTCGGTGTTGCTCACGCGAGTGTTCGCACGACGCCAGACGCTGCCGTTGTTGACGTTGCCCTTGCTGTCGTCCGGCTGGGTCAGGATGTAATCCTGCATGCTGGTGCCGTGACGCAGGGTGTTTTTGATGGTCAGCGAGTCGCTCAGGTCATGCTCGATGGCGAAGGTCGCAGTGTCGGTGCGGCCTTTGCGGAAGTCGCGGTCCAGACCGTAGAAGTTGCTGTGATCGCCGCCGGCGTACGGCTTGTCCGGGTTGGACTTGGTGCGCGCCGCCGAGCCACCGGCCGGGATGGTGTAAGGAATGCCGGAATCCGGGGTGTCGTTGCTTTCGAGATGGTAGTAGTCGAGGTTGACGCGGGTGTCGGTGCCCAGGCCGAAGGCCAGGGACGGCGCGATGCCCCAACGGTCGTAGTCGACCTTGTCGCGACCGGCGACGTTGCTCTCGTGGCTCATCAGGTTCAGACGGCCGGCAGCGGTGTCGCTGAACTGGTAGTTGCCATCCATCGTGTAACGCTGGGTCTGGTCGGAGCCCCAGGTGAAACCACCGTCGAAAGAGTTGCCAAGGTGCGCTTTCTTGCTCACCAGGTTGATGCTGCCGCCAGCCGCGCCGCGACCACCGATGGCGGAGTTCGGACCCTTGCTGACTTCGATGTTTTCTACGGCGAAGATTTCGCGGCTCTGCGAACCGGTGTCGCGCACGCCGTCGAGGTAGGTGTCGCCCTGGGCGTCGAAACCGCGGATGAACGGGCGGTCGCCCTGCGGGTTGCCGCCTTCACCGGCACCGAAAGTGATGCCCGGTACGGTGCGCAGCGCGTCCTGCATGTTCAGGGCGCCGGTGTCTTTCAGGACTTGTTGCGGGATAACGGTGACCGAGCGCGGGGTATCGACCAGCGGCGCGGTGTACTTGGGCGAGGAGGCTTTCTCGACCTGGTAGGACGTCGAGTCCTGTGCTTCGCCGGTGATGGCGGTGGCGTCCAGGGCGATGGCATTGCCGGTGGCTTTGCTGTCGGTTTTTTCGGCGGCGAACACCATGTGGCCTGCGGAGCCGGCGGTGATTGCCACGCCGATGGCGGAAGCGAGCAGACGTGGTGAACTGACCGGTAATTGTGCTTGTTGACGTGCCATTTTTATTCCCCTCCCCAAGGATTTGAGGCGGCGGAATATAGGGTAAACAGGTATTCGTATCAATTGCGAAACATTGTTATTCGCACTGAATTTACATTCTTTACAATTTAACCTTACGGTTTTTGCCAGTTCATTCGTCTAGCGGGTTTTACACAGCCAATAAGAATCAATACCATTGCCGCCTCTTTGCCATCAGGTGACATTGCCATGCTGCTGCACATCCCCGGGCTGTTCGCGAAAGAAGAAGTGCAGCGCATCCGCGAGGCTCTGGAACAGGCCGACTGGGCCGATGGCAAGATCACCGCCGGCTATCAATCGGCCAAGGCCAAGCACAATCTGCAGCTTCCGGAAGGCCATCCGCTGGCCAAGGAAATCGGCGCCGCGATGCTTGAGCGCCTGTGGAAAAACCCGCTGTTCATGTCCGCCGCGCTGCCGCACAAAGTGTTCCCGCCGTTACTTAACTGTTACACGGCGGGCGGCAGTTTCGATTTCCACATCGACAACGCGGTGCGTCAGCCCAAGGGCAGCATCGAGCGAGTGCGCACCGATCTGTCCGCCACGCTGTTCTTCAGCGAGCCCGAGGACTACGACGGCGGCGAGCTGGAAATCCAGGACACCTTCGGCACCCAGCAAGTGAAATTGCCCGCCGGCGACATGGTGCTGTACCCCGGCACCAGCCTGCACAAGGTCAACGCAGTCACTCGCGGCGCGCGTTATGCCTCGTTCTTCTGGACTCAAAGTCTGGTGCGCGAAGACAGCCAGCGCGCGTTGCTGTTCGAGATGGACGGTGCGATCCAGCAACTGACTCAGGACATGCCCGATCACCCTTCGCTGATCCGCCTCACCGGCACTTATCACAACCTGCTGCGTCGCTGGGTCGAGGTGTAAGTGGCGGACTTTCGGTTACGTCGCGAAGAAGTCCTCGACGGCGAACGCCTCACGGCCATGCTCGAAGAAAGCCCGGCCCGCGCCGCTCAGGCAATTCTGCTGGCGGCGGGTGAGGGCGTGCTGGAAGCGCAGGCACTGCTCGGGCAGATCCTGCTCGATGGTCATGGGATTGCTCAGGATCAGCCGCTGGCATTGCGCTGGTTTGAAATCGCCGCAGGGCAGGGTCATCTGATGGCGCGCAACATGCTCGGCCGCTGCAATGAGCACGGTTGGGGATGTCCGGCCGATGCCGCGAATGCGGTGAAACATTATCGAATCGCCGCTGACGGCGGACTGGACTGGGCGATGTACAACCTCGCCAATCTGCTCGCGACCGGGCGCGGTGTAGCGGTCGATCATCTTCAGGCCATGGCGCTGTATCAAAGCGCGGCCGAGATCGGGCATGCCAAGTCGATGAACCTGCTCGGGCGTTATCTGGAGGAAGGGCAGGTGTGTGCGGCGGATCCCGCAGCGGCTCGTGACTGGTATCGACGTTCGGCCGAGGGCGGGGACTTTCGCGGGCAATTCAGCTATGCAGCGGTGCTGGCAGATGAGGGGCGGATCGATGACGCGCTCATCTGGCTGGAGAAAGCGCTGGCCGGCGGCAACCTGAATTTCCTGCGCGTGGCGAGCCAGACGCTGGCGAGCGCAACCGATCCGCGAATCCAGGCACTGGCGCAGGCCTACGCTCACCGTTGCACCGAGTTACAGAACACCTGAATCGCAGCCACAAAAAAGCCCATGACACGTCATGGGCTTTTTGCATTACGCCAGCAACGCTTACACGTAGAACGATTTCAGCGGCGGGAAACCGTTGAACTCTACGGCGCTGTAACTGGTGGTGTACGCACCGGTCGACAGCCAGTACAGACGATCACCGATCGCCAGGTTCAGCGGCAGGCCGTACTTGTAGTTTTCGTACATGATGTCGGCGCTGTCGCAGGTCGGACCGGCGATCACGACTTCTTCCATCTCGCCTTTCTTCTCGGTCCAGATCGGGAACTTGATCGCTTCGTCCATGGTTTCGATCAGGCCGGAGAACTTGCCCACATCGGTATAAACCCAACGCTCGACGGCGGTACGGGATTTACGGGCAACCAGTACCACTTCGCTGACCAGGATGCCGGCGTTGGCAATCAGCGAACGACCTGGCTCCAGGATGATTTCCGGCAGGTCATCACCGAAGTCTTCCTTCAGGAAACGGATGATTTCTTCGGCATAGGTTTCCAGGCTGTTGGTGCGGGTGATGTAGTTGGCCGGGAAGCCACCGCCCATGTTGATCAGCTTCAGGTGGATGCCGTCTTCTTCTTTCAGGCGCTCGAAGATCACTTTGACCTTGGCGATCGCCGCGTCCCAGACGCTGATGTCACGCTGTTGCGAGCCGACGTGGAACGAGATGCCGTATGGCACCAGACCCAGGTCGCGGGCGAGGATCAGCAGGTCCATGGCCATGTCGGTCTGGCAGCCGAATTTGCGCGACAGTGGCCAGTCAGCCGTGGTCGAGCCTTCGGTCAGGATGCGCACATAGACTTTGGCGCCCGGTGCGGCCTTGGCGATGTTGCGCAGGTCGGCTTCCGAGTCGGTGGCGAACAGACGCACGCCCTTCTCATAGAAGTAGCGAATGTCCTTGGATTTCTTGATGGTGTTGCCGTAGCTGATCTGGTCCGCGCTGACGCCACGGCTCAGCACTTTGTCCAGCTCATAGATCGAGGCGATGTCGAAGCTCGAACCTTTCTCTTTGAGCAGGTCGATGATCTCGACGGCCGGGTTGGCCTTGACCGCGTAGTAGACCTTGGCGAATTCGAAACCGGCGCGCAGGTCATCGTAGGCCTGGGCGATCATCGCGGTGTCGATCACCACGAACGGGGTTTCCTGTTTGTCGGCGAACGCCTTCATTTTCTGAAAGGTTTCGCGCGCGAAATAGTCTTCGACCTGGATCGACATACTTGGGAGCTCCTATGGGCAAACTCGTGAAATCAATGGGTGCAAATGAACGCCCTCCGTATCCCCACTTTGGTTCGCCTACTTCCCAAGGCAATGGCGCCGAAAGCAAAAAGGCCATTCAGATCGTTTGAGAGCTACTGCGCTTGGCAATACTGCGTTGGGAAGAGGCTCGGAATGCTCATTTACAACCAGTAAACTCCGCTTCCTCGCCTCTTCCCGCCTTGTCTTGCCTGCGCTCGCTACGCTCTCAAACGATCTGGGGTCGCTGCCCTTGGCCTTGCTGTCTCGTCGTCAGTACTTGAGCCGGATGGATCGTTTCCAGCATGGACGTTCGGCGCGAACTTTAGGGCGTGAGGGGCCTGAGATCAACTAAAAATGTCGCGTTTTTGCACGCTTCTGACGTGCGTCGCGGATATCACTCTTTGTAGCCGACCGAGATGACGGTCAGATGTTCCGCAATAATTTTCAGGTGTTAAAAATACCTGCACGTTCGATGCTGATGTGCGCCAACTCTCAGGTAAGTACGATCACTTCAACATCGGCGACGTTGGCGGCGAGAAGGGCAGGTGAGAGGGGATTTGCTGGTTGAAGCTGACAAATTCGGCCGGGTTCGGCGCTCTGGTGTGTTGATATTTCTTGCCGGCTCATCGTCGGCGAAAAAATCCCGGCCTGGAGGATCCGGCGGTCGAAAAAAAGGGCTGTTGAACAGCCCTTTTGCTTTTGATCAGGCCACCGCCTCGGCTGGCGACACAATATTGGTCTTCATTCCGCGCGATCGACCCGAACTCAGGTACGCCGCAATCGACTCCTGGGTAACCTCGCCGAGGAACACTCGCTCGGCATCCATCACCGGCAACCATGCCCGATTGAACTCGTACATGCGCGACAACAGGATGCGCAAATGCTCGTCGTATGCCGCCGTGGCGTTGAACTCGCGCAGGAATTGCGCGCAGGTGCCGGTCTGACGATGCAGATCACGACGGCGCACATAACCCAGCGCCTTGTTCTCAGCGTCAGTCACGACGACATAGCGACGGTCATGCTCGTCCATCAACTCCAGCGCATCGGCCACCGGGGTTTCCGGGCTCACCGACGGCGCGTTGTCCGCGGCGTCTTCGGCTTTCACCAGCAGCAGGCGTTTGAGGGTGCTGTCCTGGCCGACGAAGTTGCTGACGAAATCATCCGCCGGATGGGCAAGCAGGGTGTCCGGATGATCGATCTGCAGCAGCTTGCCGGCACGGAAGATCGCGATCTTGTCGCCGAGCTTGATCGCTTCGTCGATGTCGTGGCTGACCATGATCACGGTCTTGTTCAGCGCGCGCTGCATCTCGAAGAATTCGTTCTGGATCATCTCGCGGTTGATCGGGTCGACCGCGCCGAACGGTTCGTCCATCAGCAACAGCGGCGCATCCGCCGCCAGCGCACGGATCACGCCGATACGTTGCTGCTGGCCGCCGGACAGCTCACGCGGATAACGATGCAAATACTGCTTGGGCTCAAGCTTGATCATGCTCATCAGTTCGCGGGCGCGGTCGTGGCATTTCTGTTTGTCCCAGCCGAGCAGTTTCGGCACGACGACAATGTTCTCCTCGATAGTCATGTTCGGGAACAGGCCGATCTGCTGGATCACGTAGCCGATGTTGCGACGCAGGGTCACTTCGTCGAGGTCGGTGGTGTCTTCGCCGTTGATCAGGATCTTGCCCGAGGTCGGCTTGATCAGGCGGTTGATCATTTTCAGCGTGGTGCTTTTGCCGCAACCCGATGGCCCGAGGAACACACAGATTTCGCCTTCATTGACGGTCAGGCTTACCGAGTCCACGGCTTTCACATCTTTGCCGTTGCTTTGGAAGGTCTTGCTGAGGTTTTGAAGTTCGATCATTTGAGGAGTCCTTTTGGAGTCAGCGAACGTTGCAGCCACTGCAAAATAAGGTCGGCGAAGATCGCCAGAAGACTGACCAGCAGCGCGCCGACGATGAGCATCGACATGTCACTGCGGCTGATGGAGGCGAGGATCAGCACACCGAGGCCGCCGGCGCCGATGGTCGCGGCGATGGTCATCACGCCGATGTTCATCACCACGGCGGTACGCACACCGGCGAGGATTACCGGCACTGCGATCGGCAACTCGACCATGCGCAGGCGCTGGCCGAAGGTCATGCCGATGCCGCGTGCGGCTTCACGAATGCCCGGTTCGACGCCGGTCAGGGCGAGGTAGGTGTTGCGCATGATCGGCAGCAGTGAATAAAGGAACACGGCGGTGATCGCCGGCATCGGGCCGAGGCCCTGGCCGAATTTCGAGTAGAACGGCAGCAGCAGGCCGAACAGGGCAATCGACGGCACGGTCAGCAGCACCGTGGCACTGGCCTGCAAGGGACCGGCGAGGCTCGGGAAGCGCGTCATCAAAATGCCCAGCGGCACGCCGATGAGGATCGCCAGGCTGACGGCGATGCCGACCAGCGTGATGTGCTGCCAGGTCAGGTGCATCACCTGCTGCCAGTCGAGGTGGGAAAAGGCGTTCAAAAATTCCATGACTTTTCCTCCTTTAGTTCAGTGGATGCTGGCGCAGGAAATCGGCAGCGACTTTCGACGGGCTCTCGTGATCGACATCGACCCGCGCGTTGAGCTGGCGCATGGTTTCGTCGTCGAACAGTTCGGCCAGCGGCTTGAGTTGCTCGGCGAGTTTCGGGTGCGCGTCGAGGTAGGCCTGACGCACGACTGGCGCGGCGGTGTAGTCCGGGAAGTAATGCTTGTCGTCTTCCAGCAGCTTCAGCCCGAAGGCGTTGAGGCGACCGTCGGTGGTGTAGACCAGACCGGCAAACACCTGACCGTTGCGCAGCGCGGTGTAGACCAGGCCCGCGTCCATCTGCCGGATGTTCTGGCGGGTCAGGTTCATGTCGTAGAGCTTGACCATGCCGTCCAGGCCGTCGGAGCGGTTGGCGAACTCGGTGTCCAGCGCCACCAGGTGATTGGTCTTGGCTTCAGCCTTCAACACGTCGTTCAGCTGGCTGATGTTGCTGATCTGCGGGTATTGCTCGGCCACTTTTTTCGGCAGGGCGAGGGCGTAGGTGTTGCTGAATTTCGACGGTGTGAGCCAGACCAGGCCTTTTTTCGCGTCGAGTTCTTTGACCCGGGCGTAGGACTGTTCGCTGTCGAGTTTTTCGGTGACATGGTTGTAGGCTACCAGCGACACGCCGGTGTATTCCCAGAGCATGTCCAGCTGTCCGGTTTCGTGGGCGCTGCGGGCCAGGTTGCTGCCCAGACCGCCGGTGATCTGCGCGTCGTAGCCTTTGCTGCGCAGGTATTGCGCGGTGATTTCCGCGAGCAGGGTCTGCTCGGTGAACACCCGGGCGCCGAGGCGAATGAGCGGCTTTTCCGCCGCCTGGGCCAATCCTGCGAAAAGCAGGGCGCAGCCTAAGATCAAGCTAAGTCGTTTCATGTTCATTCCTTCGCAAAAGCCTTAAGACGGGCGCAGACCGCGTTCCAGCCAGAGACGGCTGGCGAGGGTGACCACGCCATCGAGCAGCAGGGCCAGCAGCGCGGTGCACGCGGCGCCGAGCAGCAATTGCGGCTGATTGTTCAGGGCGATGCCGGGGAAGATCAGGCTGCCGAGGCTGTTGGCGCCGATCAGGAAGGCCAGCGGCGCCGTACCGACGTTGATCGCCAGCGCCACCCGCACACCACCGACGATGATCGGCACGGCGTTGGGCAACTCGACTTTCCACAGCACCTGGCGCGGAGTCATGCCGATGCCGACAGCGGCTTCTTTCAGCGAGCCCTGGACGTTTTTCAGGCCTTCATAGGTGTTGCGCACAATCGGCAAAAGCGAGGCGAGGAACAGGGCGAAGATCGCCGGACCGCTGCCGATGCCGAGAATCCCCAGGGCAATCGCGAGCACGGCCAGCGGCGGCACGGTGTTGCCGATGTTGAAGATCTGCATGAAGCGTTCGGCGCGGCCGACCATGGTCGGACGGCTCAGGAAGATACCGGCGGGAATGCCCACGACCAGGGCGGCCAGCATTGAAGCGAGGACGAGAATCAGGTGAGCTTGCAGGTAAAACAACAAATCGTCGCGGTAGTGTTCGATCGTGTTGATGCCGATCCAGTGGACCAGCAGGGCCAGGAGCGCGATCACCACCGCACCTCCCATCAGCCCTTTGCCATAGCGGATAGCCACAGGCGGACTCCTTTTTTTGTAGTCGGCGAGCGCTGCTCCGTGTGGCAAGGCCATTCCTGGCTGCCGAAGTCAGCGTTCGCGAGAAGCAGCTTTTTTTCAGCCCGGCAAAAGCGGCCTGAAAGCGAGCCATGAGCGCAGCCTCGTCAGGCTAACTTGCTGATTTTTCAGCCCCTGACGAATTGTCGTAACAGGGGATGGACGTCTCCGTGCTTTAAAAGGTTCCCATCTGAGGCAGCATTTGGCCACCCTTAATGTGCTCAACGGTTCGGTTATTGAATCGAGTTGGGCTATAATCGCCGCCCTTTTTTGAATCACCGCCAGGCGATTTCCCATGACCAGACAGGCCGCCGAAGTCGCGAAACGCCGCACTTTCGCCATTATTTCCCACCCCGATGCCGGTAAAACCACCATCACCGAAAAGCTCTTGCTGATGGGCAAGGCGATTGCCGTGGCCGGTACGGTGAAATCCCGCAAATCCGATCGCCACGCGACATCCGACTGGATGGAGATGGAAAAGCAGCGGGGCATCTCGATTACTACGTCGGTCATGCAGTTCCCGTATCGCGAACACATGATCAACCTGCTCGACACCCCGGGCCACGAAGACTTCTCCGAAGACACCTACCGCACCCTGACCGCGGTGGACTCGGCCCTGATGGTTCTCGACGGCGGTAAAGGTGTTGAGCCACGTACCATCGCGCTGATGGACGTCTGCCGTCTGCGTGACACGCCGATCGTCAGCTTCATCAACAAACTCGACCGTGACATCCGCGACCCGATCGAACTGCTCGACGAGATCGAAGCCGTTCTGAAGATCAAGGCTGCGCCGATCACCTGGCCGATCGGTTGCTACCGCGACTTCAAGGGCGTGTACCACCTGGCGGACGACTACATCATTGTCTACACCGCCGGTCACGGTCACGAACGCACCGAAACCAAGATCATCGAGAAGCTCGATTCCGACGAAGCCCGCGCGCATCTGGGCGACGAGTACGATCGTTTCCTCGAGCAGCTGGAACTGGTGCAGGGCGCCTGCCACGAGTTCAACCAGCAGGAGTTCATCGACGGTCAACTGACCCCGGTGTTCTTCGGTACCGCACTGGGCAACTTCGGTGTCGACCATGTGCTCGACGCCGTGGTCGACTGGGCCCCGCGCCCGCTGCCACGCGTAGCCAACGAGCGCACCGTGGAGCCGGTGGAAGAGAAGTTCTCGGGCTTCATCTTCAAGATCCAGGCGAACATGGACCCGAAACACCGCGACCGCATCGCCTTCATGCGTATCTGCTCCGGCAAGTACGAAAAAGGCATGAAAATGCGCCACGTGCGTACCGGCAAGGACGTGCGCATCGGCGACGCCCTGACGTTCTTCTCCTCTGAGCGTGAACAGCTGGAAGAGGCGTACGCCGGCGACATCATCGGTCTGCACAACCACGGCACGATCCAGATCGGCGACACCTTCAGCGAAGGCGAAACCCTGGGCTTCACCGGTATCCCGCACTTCGCCCCGGAACTGTTCCGCCGCGTACGCCTGCGCGACCCGCTGAAATCCAAGCAACTGCGCCAGGGCCTGCAACAGTTGGCCGAAGAAGGCGCGACCCAGGTGTTCTTCCCGGAGCGCAGCAACGACATCATCCTCGGCGCCGTTGGTGTGCTGCAGTTCGATGTGGTCGCCAGCCGCCTGAAAGAGGAATACAAGGTCGAGTGCTCCTACGAGCCGATCACCGTGTACTCCGCGCGCTGGATCGAATGCAGCGACAAGAAGAAGCTCGAGGAATTCTCCAACAAGGCCGTGGAAAACCTGGCACTGGACGGCGGCGGTCACCTGACCTACCTCGCGCCAACGCGGGTCAACCTGGCCCTGATGGAAGAGCGCTGGCCGGACGTGAAATTCCGTGCGACGCGCGAGCATCACTAAGCGCTGAACGGCTCCATCCAAAGCCCCCGATGCATAAGCCTCGGGGGCTTTTTATTGGCTGCAGATCGGTTGCTCAGCAAGCGATAGGAGGAAGCGACCTCGCTTAGCCGATCCGGTTATGGGCGTTATTCGAAAGCGGTCTGTCCATGCATGGCATTTCCGGGCGTTGGTTAGCGTCCTATCTGGTGAACCCGGCGGATCGGAACTAGATTTCAATCAGCGTCAGGTCAGCATGAATTTCTCACCTGGAACAGGATGGACTCGGCTATGAAAAACAGGTTGCTACGCGTTTTGCTGCTGTTGAAAGTGATGGTGATGCTGTCCCTCGGCACCGCGACGGCCTGGGCCGAGTGCGAGGATCACGATACCCAGGCATTCAATGGGCAGGTGGGGCACAGCGCGCTGATGCTGGCCAAGTCGGAGTCCGAGCCGGGCGATCAGGGCCAGGGCGGCAGCGCCGACGATGACGATTCGACCACCGATGAGCCGGACACCGACGATCCGGACGATGGCGACAGCCAGACGTAGATTCCGGGCAAAAGAAAACCCCTTCTTTCCCGATCGATGCGCAATCGGGGCAGAAGGGGTTTGGTCAACTCATCAACAACCCGCCCCGGGAAACAGGGCGGGTTTTTTCATGCCGCGCCGTCGAGGAATTGCTCGGCGTAGTGGCACGCAACCTGACGCGTATCGAGCTGGCGCAGGGCCGGCTCCTCGCTGCTGCAACGCGCGGTGGCGTACGGGCAGCGCTTGTGGAACGCGCAGCCAGGTGGCGGGTTCAGCGGGTTGGGCAGCTCGCCGACGATCTTGATTTTCGGCTTGTCCGGATCCGGGTGGATGGTCGGGGTCGCCGACAACAGCGCCTGGGTGTACGGGTGCAGAGGACGGGCGTAGATGTCGTGCTTCGGACCGATTTCCACCGGGCGTCCGAGGTACATCACCATCACGTCATCGGCCACGTGCTGTACCACCGCCAGGTTGTGCGAGATGAACACGTAACCGGTGTTGAACTCCTGCTGCATGTCCATGAACAGGTTCAGCACCTGCGCCTGGATCGACACGTCCAGCGCCGAGGTCGGTTCGTCCGCCACCAGCACTTTGGGTTGCAGCATCATGGCGCGGGCCAGCGCGATACGCTGACGCTGACCGCCAGAGAACATGTGCGGATACCGCTGGTAGTGCTCGGGACGCAAGCCGACCTGCTTCATCATCGCCTGGACTTTCTCGCGACGCTCGGCAGCACTCAGGTTGGTGTTGATCAGCAGCGGTTCAGCCAGTTGATCACCGATTTTCTGCCGTGGGTTCAACGAGGCGTACGGGCTCTGGAACACCATCTGCACGTCTTTGCGCAGTTGTTTGCGCTGAGCCTTGTCGGCGCCGGCCACTTCTTGCCCGGCGATTTTCAGCGAACCGGACGACGGCTCTTCGATCAGGGTCAGGGCGCGGGCGAGGGTGGATTTGCCGCAGCCCGATTCACCGACAACGGCGAGGGTCTTGCCGGCTTCCAGCTCGAACGACACGCCGTTCAGGGCGCGCACGGTCGCGTGGCCCTTGAACAGGCCACGGGAGACTTCGTAGTGACGGGTCAGGTCGCGGGCGGTAAGTACGACGGCCATTACGCCACCTCCTGGTTCAACGGATAGAAGCAGCGGGCGAGGCTGTTGCTTTTCGGGTCAAGGGTCGGACGCTGCGCGCGGCAGCTGTCCTGCACGTACGGGCAGCGCGGCGACAGCAGGCAGCCTTGCGGGCGGTCGTAACGGCCGGGAACGATGCCCGGCAGAGTCGCCAGACGCTCGGCACCCTGGCTGTGTTCCGGAATCGCCTTGAGCAGCGCTTCGCTGTACGGGTGGGCCGGGATGTCGAACAGTTGCGGCACCTGACCGACTTCAACGGCTTGACCGGCGTACATCACGCACACGCGCTGGGCGGTTTCGGCCACGACGGCGAGGTCGTGGGTGATCAGCACCAGGCCCATGTTCTGCTCTTTCTGCAACGCCAGCAGCAGATCCATGATCTGTGCCTGAATCGTCACGTCGAGTGCAGTGGTCGGCTCGTCCGCGATCAGCAGTTTCGGCTCGCCGGCAATCGCCATGGCAATCGCCACACGCTGGCTCATGCCGCCGGACAGTTGGTGCGGGTAGGCGTCCATACGACTGGCAGCGCCCGGGATTTCGACTTTTTCCAGCAGTTCGATCGCACGTTTACGCGCTTGCTTGCCGGACATTTTCAGGTGCAGGCGCAGCACTTCTTCGATCTGGAAACCGACGGTGTAGCTCGGGTTCAGCGCGGTCATCGGGTCCTGGAACACCATCGCCAGGTCTTTGCCGACGATCTGCCGACGCTGGCGGTTGTTCAGCTTGAGCATGTTCTTGCCGTCGAAGCTCAGCGAGTCGGCGGTGACGATCCCCGGGTGCTCGATCAGGCCCATCAGCGCCATCATGGTCACGGACTTGCCGGAACCCGACTCGCCCACGATCGCCAGGACTTCGCCCTTGTCGACTTTCAGGTCGAGGCCGTCGACGACCGGGGTGGCGTTCTTGTCGCCGAAGCGAACGTTGAGATTCTTGATTTCTAACAGTGACATGGGAATCTCCTCAGGCGGCGTTCTTGAGTTTCGGGTCCAGCGCATCGCGCAGGCCGTCGCCCATCAAGTTGATTGCCAGCACGCTGAGCAAAATGGTCAAACCAGGCAGACTCACCACCCACCAGGCGCGTTCGATGTAGTCGCGGGCCGAAGCCAGCATGGTGCCCCACTCAGGGGTTGGCGGCTGGACGCCGAGGCCGAGGAAGCCCAGGGCGGCGGCATCGAGGATCGCCGAGGAGAAGCTCAGGGTCGCCTGAACGATCAGCGGTGCCATGCAGTTCGGCAGCACGGTGATGAACATCAGGCGCGGCAGACCGGCACCGGCCAGGCGCGCGGCGGTCACGTAGTCGCGGTTAAGCTCACCCATCACGGCGGCACGGGTCAGACGCACGTAGGACGGCAGCGAAACCACGGCAATCGCGATCACGGTGTTGATCAGGCCTGGGCCGAGGATGGCGACGATCGCCACAGCCAGCAGCAGCGATGGCAGGGCCAGCATGATGTCCATCAGACGCATGATGGTCGGGCCAATCATTTTCGGGAAGAAACCGGCGAACAGACCCAGCAGGATCCCCGGGATCAGCGACATCACCACCGACGACAGACCGATCAGCAGCGACAGGCGCGAACCCTGGATCAGACGCGACAGCAGGTCGCGACCCAGTTCATCGGTGCCGAGCAGGAACTGCATCTGCCCGCCTTCGAGCCACGCCGGCGGCGTCAGCAGGAAGTCACGGTATTGCTCGCTCGGGTTATGCGGGGCGACCCACGGCGCGAAGATCGCGCAGAAAATCACCAGCAGCATGAACAGCAGGCCGGCGACGGCGCCCTTGTTCTTGGCGAAGGCCTGCCAGAACTCTTTGTACGGTGACGGGTACAGCAGACTTTGATCCACGGCGGTGGCGGCGGTGACTACTGAGGAAGTTGGAGTGCTCATGGGTATTGACCTCAGCGCTGATGACGGATGCGTGGGTTGGCAAAGCCGTAGAGGATGTCCACCACGAAGTTGACCAGAATCACCAGGCAGGCGATTAACAGGATGCCGTTTTGTACAACCGGGTAGTCCCGGGCGCCGATGGCTTCGATCAGCCATTTACCGATGCCGGGCCAGGAGAAGATGGTTTCGGTCAGGACCGCACCGGCCAGCAGGGTGCCGACTTGCAGGCCGACCACGGTCAGTACCGGAATCAGCGCGTTGCGCAGGCCGTGCACGAACACCACGCGCGACGGCGACAGGCCTTTGGCCTTGGCGGTACGGATGTAGTCTTCACGCAATACTTCGAGCATCGACGAACGGGTCATCCGCGCGATCACCGCCAGCGGAATGGTGCCCAGCACGATGGCCGGCAGGATCAGGTGGTGCAGGGCATCGAGGAACGCGCCCATGTCATCGGCCAGCAGGGTGTCGATCAGCATGAAGCCGGTGCGCGGCTCGATGTCGTAAAGCAGGTCGATCCGCCCGGACACCGGGGTCCAGCCCAGGCTCACCGAGAAGAACATGATGAGGATCAGGCCCCACCAGAAAATCGGCATCGAATAACCCGCGAGGGAGATGCCCATTACCCCGTGGTCGAACAGGGATCCTCGCTTGAGGGCCGCAATCACCCCGGCCAGCAGGCCCAGGATACCGGCGAACAGCAGGGCGGCCATGGACAGTTCCAGGGTCGCCGGGAAGAGGGAGGTGAACTCGGTCCATACGCTCTCACGGGTGCGCAGGGATTCGCCGAGATCGCCATGGGCCAGTTTGCCGATGTAGTCCAGGTACTGGGCGTACAACGGTTTGTTCAGACCGAGGCGTTCCATTGCCTGAGCGTGCATTTCGGGGTCGACCCGACGTTCGCCCATCATCACTTCCACGGGGTCGCCGGGAATCATGCGAATCAACGCGAAAGTCAGCAAGGTGATGCCGAAAAACGTGGGGATCAATAACCCCAGTCGGCGGGCAATAAAACTAAACATCGTGTGTGGTACCTCATCAGCCGGTTAGGCGTGCCCGGCGACCCTGGGGTCAGGGAGGCCGGGAGTTTCTTATCTACTTCACCTGGGTGGTGGCGAAGTTATTGGTTGTCAGAGGGCTGATGTGATAACCCTCTACGTTGTTGCGCATTGCGGTGAACATGCGGGTGTGGGCCATGCTGATCCACGGTTGGTCCTGATTGAAGATGACTTGCGCCTCTTCATACAGTTTGGCGCGTTCGGCCGGATCTACTTTAGCCCGTGCTTCGTCGAGCAGGGCCTGGAATTTCTCGTTGCACCAGCGAGCGTAGTTTTCGCCGTTCTTGGCAGCTTCGCAACTGAGCATAGGCGTCAGGAAGTTATCCGGGTCGCCGTTGTCGCCCGCCCATCCGGCCGAAACCATGTCGTGCTCGCCGGCCTTGGCGCGTTTGAGCATCTCGCCCCATTCCATCACGCGGATGTCGATCTTGATCCCGACTTTCGCCAGGTCAGCCTGCATCATCTGTGCGCCGAGCATCGGGTTCGGGTTGGTCGGGCCACCGCCGTTGCGGGTAAACAGGGTAAACACGGTGCCTTCCGGTACGCCGGCTTCCTTGAGCAGCTTGCGGGCGGCGTCGAGGTCACGTGGCGGGTTCTTCAGATCGTGGTTGTAGCCCAGCAGGGTCGGCGGGTACGGGTTGACCGCGACCGAGGCGTTGCCTTTGCCGAACAGGGCGTTGACGTAGGCTTCCTTGTCGAAGGCGATGTCGATCGCTTTGCGCACCCGCACGTCGCTGATGTACTTGTGCTGGGTGTTCATGGCGATGTACGAGACGGTCATCGCGTCCATTTCATCGACTTTCAGGTTGCTGTCTTTCTTGATGCTCGGAATGTCATCCGGTTTCGGATACAGCGCGATCTGGCACTCATTGGCCTTGAGCTTCTGCAAACGTACGTTGTTGTCTGTGCCAATCGCCAGGATCAACGCGTCAGCCGGGGGCTTGCCGCGGAAGTAGTCCGGGTTGGCCTTGAAGCGTACCTGGGCGTCCTTGGCGTAACGCTGGAAGATGAACGGGCCGGTGCCGACCGGTTTGTTGTTCAGATCGCCGGTCTTGTTGGCCTTGAGCAACTGGTCGGCGTATTCGGCCGGGTAGATCGAGGAGAACGCCATGGCGATGTCGGCCAGGAATGGCGCTTCGCGACGGGTCAGCGTGAACTTGACGGTGTTGTCGTCGACTTTCTCGACGCTTTTGAGCAGTTCCTTGAAGCCCATGCTTTCAAAGTACGGGAAGCCCACGCTCGACAGCTTGTGCCACGGGTGATTCGGGTCCAGCTGACGCTGGAAACTCCAGACCACGTCGTCGGCGTTCATGTCGCGGGTCGGCTTGAAATATTCGGTGGTGTGAAACTTGACGCCTTTGCGCAGGTGGAACGTGTAGGTCAGGCCGTCTTCGCTGATGTCCCAGGATTCGGCCAGCGCCGGAATCACTTCGGTGGTGCCGGGCTTGAAGTCCGCCAGACGGTTGAAGATGGTTTCGGCCACCGCGTCGGCAGTGACTGCAGTCGTGTACTGGACCATATCGAAGCCTTCCGGGCTGGCTTCGGTGCAGACCACCAAGGGTTTGGCCGAGACGCCGACAGCGACACTCAGCAACGCAGCCGCGATGGCTGCACGTAGGGGAAGCATTTTCATCAAGAACCCTCTGCAATCGGTTGAAGACAAAAAGCCGAACGGCCGACTCGTCACTGAGTCAGCCGTCGGCGTGCGTTTTTACAGGATGTTGAACGGGATGGTGGTCACGAGACGGAACTCGTTGATGCTGCCGTCAGCCTGGTTTTCGCTGGCGCGGTGAGCGGTGTAAGTACCACGGATGGTGGTGGCCTTGAGCGGGCCGCTCTGCACGGCGTAGGCTGCACCGATGCCGTATTCGTAGTGGTTTTCACCGTCCATTGCCTGCACGCCGTCGTAGCCGCCACCCTTGTAGTGAGTGCCGTCGATACCCCAGCCGCGCGCCTGGTAGATGTTGAATTTCAGGCCCGGTACGCCGTATTCGGCCATGTTCAGACCGTAGGCCACCTGGAAGGATTTCTCGTTCGGGCCGTTGAAGTCCGACAGCAGGGAGTTGGCCAGGTAGATACCGTTGGTTTCGTGCAGGTAGTCGAAGTATTCGTTACCGTTCACTTCCTGGTACGAGAAGGTCAGGCTGTGGGCCTGGTGGGTCAGGCCAAGCGACAGCGAGTAGGTGTCGTTGTCGATTTCACCCAGTTTCTTTTTGCCTTCATCAACGGTCTTGTAGTAGTTCAGGCCAGTGGTCAGGCTGACGATGGAGCTGTCACCCAGCACATGGGTAGCGCCGAAGTAGTACTGGTTCCAGATATCTTCGACCTGTGTACCCCAGAGGCTGGTGGTCAGGCTGGCGAACGGCTGGTAAGAGATACCGGCGGTGTTGACGTGGTCGGATTCCACACGGCCGTTGCCGTACTCGGTACGGAATTTCTGCAGGCTCTGTTCCGAACGTGGTGAAACACGGTCGAAGGTGGCCAGGTCGAAGGACAGGTTGTTCAGTTCTTCGCTATGGATCGCGACACCCTCGAAGCTCGAAGGCAGCGCACGGTTACCGATCACATCGACTTGCGGGCTGCTGAAGTTCATGCGACCGGCAGTCAGCGTCGTGTTGGAAACGCGTGCCTTGACGTTCGCCAGTCCCAGCTTGCTCCACTGGCCGACAGCATCGCCATTGTCTTTGCGGGTCAGGGTACGGTTGTTGCCCGAAGCCGGACCGGTTTTTGGCGCGCCACCGTTACCGGCGGCCAGGTTCTCGCGGTCACGTTCCAGCGCGATGGCGTTGTAAGCAGCGATCTCGGTGCTGAAACCGACAGTGCCCTCGGTAAAGCCCGAGTTGTACTTGACGATAGTGCCCTGTACCCAGTTGATCCGGCGGTCGGTTTCGGCCAGCGAACCATCTTTTTTGTAGGCGAACTTGCCGCCACGTTTCAGTTGTTCGTTGGCGTACCAGTTACGGGTAGTCCCGCTGATCGACTGGCCTTCGAGGAAGCCTGTTGCTTCAGCCTGGGCGCTCTTGGTGTTGACGGTCACCGGGGTGAATGCCTGGCTCTGCTCTTCGGCATAAGCCGTAGCGGTGATGCTGCTGATGGCCAGGGCCAGTATCGCGGTGCTGCTCAGTTTCATGGGTGAAGCTCCTTTACTTTCTTTTTATGCCGGCTTTTTTGGGTTGGCCGGTTATTGGTTTAGAACTCATTCACACATCGCAAACGTTTGCAAAAGGCCTGATTGGCGAATTTCGGCAAAGCGCTTGCGTGAGGGGGTAGACGGCCCCCTCAGCATTGCGGCTAATCGGTTTTTTGTTTAATCGATGCTGACACCCGAAAACACGTTGCGACCGAACGGGCTCACCTTGAACCCTTCGACTTTGGCGCTCAGCGGCTGGTTGACCGTCGAGTGGGCGACAGGCGTGATCGGCACTTGCTGCTTGAGCAGTTGCTGGGCCTGTTTGTAGAGCACGGTGCGCTGGTCACGGTCGGTGACGACCTTGGCCTGCTTGATCAGCTTGTCGTAAGCCGGATCGCACCACATGGAGTAGTTGTTGCCGCCGATGGCGTCGCAGCTGTAGAGCGTGCCGAGCCAGTTGTCCGGATCCCCGTTGTCACCGGTCCAGCCGATCAGGCTGATGTCGTGCTCGCCATTCTTGGTGCGCTTGATGTACTCGCCCCATTCGTAGCTGACGATCTTCACTTTCAGACCGATCTTGGCCCAGTCGGCCTGGAGCATCTCGGCCATCAGTTTGGCGTTCGGGTTGTACGGACGTTGTACCGGCATTGCCCACAGGGTGATCTCGGTGCCTTCCTTGACGCCGGCAGCCTTGAGCAGCTCTTTGGCTTTTTCCGGGTTGTAGGCGGCGTCCTTGATCGTGTCGTCGTAGGACCATTGGGTCGGTGGCATGGCGTTCACAGCCAGTTGGCCGGCGCCTTGATAAACAGCGTTGAGAATTCCCTGTTTATTCACCGCCATGTCCAGCGCCTGACGCACTTCGAGCTGATCGAACGGCTTGTGACGCACGTTGTAGGCGATGTAACCGAGGTTGAAGCCCGGCTTCTCGATCAATTGCAGTTTCGGATCGTTCTTCAGTGCCGGCACATCGGCCGGGCGCGGGTGCAGGGTGATCTGGCATTCGCCGGCCTTGAGCTTTTGCACACGTACCGAGGCGTCGGTATTGATCGCGAAAATCAGGTTCTTCAGCTTCACCCGGCTCTGATCCCAGTAATGCGGGTTGCCGGTGTAACGGATGTTCGAGTCTTTCTGGTAGCTCTTGAACACGAACGGACCAGTGCCGATCGGCTTCTGGTTGATGTCGCTCGGCTTGCCTTCGGCCAGCAGCTTGTCGGCGTATTCGGCAGACAGGATGGCGGCAAAGCTCATGGCGATGTTCTGGATGAACGCGGCGTCGACGCTGTTGAGCGTGAACTGCACGGTCAGCGGCCCGGTCTTCTCGACCTTGGCGATGTTCTTGTTGAGGCTCATCCCGTTGAAATACGGGAACTCGGTCGGATAAGCCTTACGGAATGGCTGTTGCGGATCGAGCATGCGGTTAAACGTGAACAGCACGTCGTCGGCGTTGAGATCACGCGTAGGTTTGAAGTACGGCGTTGTATGAAACTTCACACCTTCACGCAGGTGAAAGGTGTACTTGAGACCATCCTCGGAAATATCCCAGCTGGTTGCCAGGCCCGGTACGACATTGGTCGCGCCTTTTTCGAACTCGGCCAGACGGTTGTACAGCGGTTCGGCGGCGTCGTTATCGGTCGCCGTCGTGTACTGCGCGGTATCGAAACCGGCCGGGCTGCCTTCGGAGCAGAACACCAGACTGTTGCTGGCGGCGAAACTGGCGGACGTGGCGGCCAACAGACCGGCGCCCAGCAATGCGGAAAAAACCAAGGTATGGCGCATGACGCTCCCTCTTTTTTAGTGTTTTTCAATGCGCCGCGATCCCGTCCAGGGATGTGGTGGCTGCATTGAGCTCAAACCAATACGGCAGCAAAACCGATAGCCCACACAGTCACTGGTCAGAACCCGACGGTAGGGGCCGTGGGTCTGGCAGTAAATGCGCTTTGTCCTAAAGCCTCGTAGGAAAAGGCAACACGTCCTGAACCGTCCCGGTAAGGCGGGGCGGAAAAGGTTGTAGGCAAATTCCTGGCTTCTCGGCAAAAAAAACAGCGGCGACGCTGAAAACGTCGCCGCTGCTTCTTTTATTTGCTGACGCTGACGCCGTAGAAGGAGTTCAAGCCGAATGGGCTGATCTTGAAGTCCTGCACGTTGGCGCGCATGGGTTGATACACCGTCGAGTGAGCGATAGGTGTCATAGGGACTGCATCTTTGAGGACGTGCTGCGCCTCTTTGTAGAGTTCGGTGCGCTTGGCCTGGTCAGTGGTGCGCTTGGCTTCTTTCACGAGGCCGTCGAATTTCTTGTCGCACCATTTGGAGAAGTTGTTGCCACTCAGGGAGTCGCAACCAAACAACACGTTGAGCCAGTTGTCCGGATCACCATTGTCACCGCTCCAGCCAATCAGCATGCCCTGGTTCTCGCCACCTTTGGAACGCTTGATGTACTCGCCCCACTCGTAGCTCTGAATCTTCACTTTCAGGCCGATCTTCGCCCAGTCGGACTGAAGCATTTCAGCCATCAGCTTGGCGTTCGGGTTGTACGGACGCTGAACCGGCATCGCCCACAGGACGATCTCGGTACCTTCCTTGACGCCGGCTTCCTTGAGCAGCTGTTTGGCTTTCTCAGGATCGTACTTGGCGTCCTTGATGGTGGTGTCGTAGGACCACTGGGTCGGCGGCATGGCGTTCACGGCCAGCTGGCCGGCGCCCTGGTAAACCGAGTCGATGATCTGTGGCTTGTTTACAGCCATGTCCAGCGCCTGACGAACGCGCAGGTCGGCCAGCGGGTTCGGCTCGTTGCTGCCCTTGACCTTGTCCATCACGTTGTAGGCGATGTAGCCCAGGTTGAAACCAGCCTGGTCAGGCATCTTCAGCGCCGGGTCTTCTTTCAGCGCCTTGAGGTCAGCCGGACGAGGGAACAGGGTGACCTGGCACTCGTTCTTTTTCAGCTTCTGGATACGTACCGACGGGTCGGTGGTGATGGCGAAGATCAGGTTGTCGATCTTCACGTCGTCAGGCTTCCAGTAGTCCTTGTTCCCGGTGTAGCGGATGTTGGAGTCTTTCTGGTAGCTCTTGAACACGAACGGACCAGTGCCGATCGGCTTCTGGTTGATGTCGGCAGCCTTGCCTTCCTTCAGCAGCTGGGCTGCGTACTCGGCGGACTGAACAGACGCGAAGCTCATGGCCATGTTCTGGATGAACGCGGCGTCGACTTCTTTCAGGGTGAACTTGACGGTGTGGTCGTCGACTTTATCGATCTTGGTGATGTTGGTGTCCATCCCCATGTCGGTGAAGTACGGGAATTCGGTCGGGTACGCCTTACGGAACGGGTCATCCTTGTTAATCATGCGATTGAAGGTGAACAGCACGTCGTCGGCGTTGAACTCACGAGTCGGCTTGAAATACGGGGTGGTGTGGAACTTGACGCCTTCACGCAGGTGGAAGGTGTAGGTCAGGCCGTCATCCGAGATGTCCCACTTGGTCGCCAGACCAGGAATCACGGCGGTACCGCCACGCTCGAACTGGGTCAGACGGTTGAACATGGTTTCGGCTGAGGCGTCGAAGTCGGTTCCGGTGGTGTATTGGCCTGGATCGAAACCGGCCGGGCTGCCTTCGGAGCAGAACACCAGGTTAGTCGCAGCGGTGGCGAAAGGTGCGGAGGCTAACAAGCCTGCGCCGACTAAAAACGGAATGACCGCGTGTTTAAGCATGTTGGCCTCATGATTTGTTGTCATTTTTTAGTTGTGAGGTACGACCTCGTGAGTCGTGCCTGCGGATACTTATGCAGGGCCCATACCCAATGCAAGATCCAGAGCGCTCGGCGGCGTCAAAGCGTGGCACGAACGTACCTTAATGTCGCATCCGTATAACTTCTGACGCATTTGACCGTTTGCGGCCGGTTTTTACGGTGCAAACGAAGCCCCAAAACGGTGCATTGGTCACGTTGTGCGCGCCGGATTGGGGCCGGGTGTTACTTATTTATACCTACGCCATAGAAGGGGGTTAGACCGAACGGGCTGATCTTGAAGTCGGTGACTTCCTTGCGCAGCGGCTGGAACACCGTGGAGTTGGCGATTGGCGTGATCGGCACCTGCTGTTTAAGGATCAGTTGCGCCTGTTGATACAGTTTTACCCGCTGCGATTTATCGGTGGACACCTTGGCCTGCTGCACCAGCTTGTCGTAGGCCGGATCGCACCATTTGGCGTAGTTGCTGCCGTTCACTGCCGCGCAGCTGTAAAGCACGCCCAGCCAGTTGTCGGGGTCGCCGTTGTCACCGGTCCAGCCGTAGATCATCGCGTCGTGTTCGCCATTCTTGGCGCGCTTGATGTACTCGCCCCATTCGTAACTGACGATGTTGGCCTTGATACCGATCTTCTCCCAATCCTGCTGGATCATCTGTGCCGACATCCGCGCATTCGGGTTCGAAGCGCGCTGCACGGTCATGGCCCAGAGGTTGATGGTTGTACCGGGTGCAACCCCGGCTTCCTTGAGTAGCGCCTTGGCTTTTACCGGGTCGTGCGGCGCGTCTTTAATGTTCGGATCGAATGACCATTGCGCTGGCGGCAAGGCGTTTTGCGCCAGCTGACCGGCACTCTGGTAAACAGCCTTGATGATCGCCGGTTTGTCGATGGCCATGTCCAGCGCCTGGCGCACTTTGAGCTGGTCCAGCGGCGGATGGGTGGTGTTGTAGGCGAGGAAGCCGAGGTTGAAACCGGCCTGCTTCAACACCCGCAGATTCGGGTCTTTTTCCATCACTTCGATGTCGGCCGGGCGCGGGTAGCCGCTGACCTGGCATTCGCCGGTCTTGAGCTTTTGCAGGCGAACGGCGGCGTCCGGGGTGATCGAGAACACCAGGTTGTCGAGTTTCACGTCCTCGGGTTTCCAGTAGTCCTTGTTCGCCGCGTAGCGGATCTGCGCGTCCTTCTGGTAACGCTTGAACACGAAGGGGCCGGTGCCGACCGGCTTCTGGTTGAGGTCGGCGGCGTGGCCTTCCTTCAACAGTTGCGCGGCGTATTCGGCCGATTGCACCGAGGCGAAGCTCATGGCGAGGTTTTGCACGAAGGCGGCGTCGACGTTGTTCAGGTTGAAACGCACGGTGTTTTCGTCGAGCTTTTCCACGGATTTGATCGTGGTGTTCAGGCCCATGTCGGTGAAGTAGGGGGATTCGGCGGGGTAGGCCTTGCGGAAGGTGTTTTCCGGGTCGAGCAGGCGCTGGAAGGTGAACAGGACGTCGTCGGCGTTGAAGGTTCGGGTGGGGGTGAAGTAGTCGGTGGTGTGGAATTTTACGTTTTGGCGTAGGTGGAAGGTGTATTGGAGGCCGTCCGGGCTTACCTCCCAGTTGGTTGCCAGACCGGGTTCGATTTCGGTGCCGCCGCGTTTGAATTGGGTTAGGCGGTTGAAGACGGTTTCGGCGGAGGCGTCGAAGTCGGTGCCGCTGGTGTATTGGCTGGGGTCGAAGCCTGCGGGGCTGGCTTCGGAGCAGTAGACCAAGGTCGTTGCTGCGTTGGCGATTGGGGTTATGGCGGTCAGGGCCAGGGTGATCAGGAGTGGTTTGAGGGTGGATCTTTGCATGTCTGGCCCGTGGGTTTTTAGGTGGTTGTTCTTTGAGGTTAGCGGGGATTTGAGGGGGATCGGAAATATCGTTTTTTGAGGGGATGCGTCTATCTCGGTATATCCAGCGGTTTTTGGGCATATCCGTTTTTTCGGGTGCTGCGGCTTATGGTTCCGCCCTTACGGCGGGTCACTTTGGCAAACGCCCCAAAGTAACCAAAGGTCTTGGGCCCCGGCGTTCGGCCCCTCGCTGGGGCTCGGGGTTCCTTCGTTCCGGGATTCATCCGGGGGCATCGCCTACGGTTTGCTTCGCTGCACCTCCTCTCGATGCATGCGGCTTCGCCGCACGGTCGCTGCGCTCCCACCCCCGGATAAATCCCTCCACTCAGCCTGCCGAAGGGGCCAAAGGATCAAGAGCTTTACTCGAGCTAACGCTCATCGTGTTGAGTGGTGGAAAGCGAGAAGCGAGAAGCAGAAAGCGGAAAGCGGAAAGCGGAAAGCGGAAAGCGGAAAGCAACTGCGGACTGCTTGATCGTTCCCACGCTCTGCGTGGGAATGCAGCCCGGGACGCTCCGCGTTCCATTTTCGGACGTTTAAAGATGTGTGGGATTCACCGAACCTTCCCACAAGGTTTTCAGGTTGTCCGTCGGAACCACGATCCCTAGTCTTTGGTTGTCGCAGAAAACTCTGTGATTGGGTGTGAGAACCCAGGCAAGCGAGTGTTATTCAAACGCCAGTCCGACCATAATTGCCGCCAGCATTTCTGCTGCCTGTAATTGATTTATGGCGGCCGTGTGCGGGCAGACTTCGGTCTGGCCGGAATCTCCTTGCCCGGTTTCTCACCCCGCACATAGCTGCCACCTCTTCGCCGCGTGAGAACGGCATTTGGTGGCTTCAAGTCAGCAAGGAGTTAATCAATGAACAAGGTTGTCCCCGACCCCCCCCCTCGAATCATCCACCCCACTCGAAGAAGCCATGCGCGCCGAAGACCTCGCCCGCAACCGCGAAGCCATCAAACGCGCCCTCGATTTTTATCTCTGCCCCAATCCGTCCAAACCGCGCCCGAGCACGATGTACATGGTCACGCCCAGCGTCGACACCGAAAGCCTGCTGGCCAATGCCTGCGAGTCCCTGGCGTCGGCCAGTACCATCGCGAGCAATTTCGCCAACGAACTCAGCGGCCCGCAGCGCAGTACGGCGCTCGGCATCCAGCAGATCATCATGCTGGCCGAGCTTGCAGTGAACCGCGCGCTGGATCGGGTTGATCCGCAAACCTGACGACCCAAATCCCGGGCACAAAAAAACCGGCGATCATTCTCTGATCGCCGGTTTTTCATTCAGCTGTCATTCAATCACTGCATCAACACTTCAATCGAGCCATCGGCCGTCAGGCTGACCTGGCTGGTACCGGCTTCGACTTCAGGCGTGACCGGCGCTGCGTCCATGCCGGCGGCTTTCATCATCATCGGGGCGCGCATGTACGGTTGTGGGAAGCCGTTGCTGTTGAGGTTCAGGTTGACGATTTTGTAGCCCTTGCCGCCCAGGGCGTCGGTGGCCAGTTGGGCGCGGGCCTTGAAGGCGGTGACGGCTTCTTTCAGCAGTTTGTCTTCGCTGGCCTTGCGGGTCGGGTCGGCGATGGCGAAGTCCATGCCGCCCATTTTCAGGTCAGTCAGCAGTTCGCCGGTGAGTTTGGACAGGGCGGCGAAGTCGGCGCTTTCCAGGCGCAGTTCGGCGCGTTCGCGCCAGCCGGTGATTTTCTGGCCCTTGGTGTCGTAGATCGGGTAGCTGTTGCGGCTGCCCTGGCGCAGGGTGATGTCTTTGACTTGCTTGGCCTGGGCCAGGGCCTTGTTCATGGTGGTGCTGACGTCGGCGGCGAGTTTGGCCGGGTCAGTGTTTTGTTCTTCGGTGTAGAGGGTCACGATCATCAGGTCGCGGGCCACTTCCTGGCTGACTTCGGCGCGCAGGGAAATCTGGTTGTAGTGCAGCTCATCGGCGGCCAGGGCCGGAAGGCTGGCGACGCTGCCGACGGTCAGGGCGAGAAGGGCGGCGCTGCGGCGAAATGTGTGCATGAAAGCTCCTTGATGAGGGCGCAGGTGATGGTTCGGGGGCCTGCGTGAAACCATCAGACTCTAGCTTTTATGATCCGGTTCGCCCAGTTACAACTTCTATACAGATGGCTGGTGGCTGCTGCGCAGCCAATCGCGAGCAAGCTCGCTCCCACATTTGGGACGCGTTCCCTGTGGGAGCGAGCTTGCTCGCGAAGGGGCCCTTATAGCCGCAGAAAAACTTTGCGCCATGTGGTCGTTTGCCGCACTTTCGCCTCTCGAGCCCGCGCCTTGGTTATACTCCGTGCGATCCGCCTGGAGCGCTCATCAGGAGAGCTCATGCTCGCCCCCGTACAACTGACTTCCGCCACTCGCCAGAACCTCTGGCGGCTGACTTTCATTCGCACCCTGGTGCTCGCCGCGCAGGCCGGTTCCGTGGGCCTGGCCTACTGGCTGGATCTGTTGCCGTTGCCGTGGGTGCAGCTGGTGATGACCCTCGGCTGTTCGATTCTGCTGTGTGTGTTCACCGCCGTGCGCCTGCGAACTTCGTGGCCAGTCACCGAGCTCGAATACGCGCTCCAACTGGCCTGCGATCTGGTTATCCACAGTGCCTTGCTGTATTTCTCCGGTGGTTCGACCAACCCGTTCGTTTCGTATTATCTGGTGCCGCTGACCATCGCTGCGGTAACGCTGCCATGGCGTTATTCGGTGGTGCTGTCGGGCATTGCGCTGGCCTTGTACACGCTGATGCTGACGCATTTCTATCCGCTGGAAACCCTGCCGGTCGCCCGGGAGAACCTGCAGATCTACGGCATGTGGCTGAGCTTTGCCCTCGCGGCAGCGGTGATTACGTTTTTCGCTGCGCGCATGGCTGAAGAGCTGCGCCGGCAGGAAGAGTTGCGTGCGATCCGTCGTGAGGAGGGCCTGCGCGATCAGCAATTGCTGGCCGTGGCGACTCAGGCGGCCGGTGCCGCCCATGAACTTGGCACGCCGCTGGCGACCATGAGCGTGTTGCTCAACGAAATGCAGCAGGATCATCACGACCCGATGCTTCAGGAAGACCTGAAGGTGCTGAAGGATCAGGTCAAGCTCTGCAAGGAGACCCTGCAACAACTGGTGCGCGCCGCCGAAGCCAATCGCCGGATGGCGGTGGAGATGCAGGATGTTACCGAGTGGCTCGACGAAGCGCTCAATCGCTGGCACCTGATGCGCCCGGAAGCCAGTTATCGCTTCCAGCGTCTGGGCCAGGGCCCGTTGCCGCGTGTGGCGCCGCCGCCGGATTTGACCCAGGCCTTGTTGAATCTGTTGAACAACGCCGCCGACGCCTGTCCGGAAAACCTTCAAGTGACCCTGGACTGGACCGCCGAAGACCTGACCATCAGCATTCGCGATCATGGCGCCGGTGTGCCGCTGGCCATCGCCGAGCAGATCGGCAAACCGTTTTTTACCACCAAGGGCAAAGGTTTCGGCCTGGGCCTGTTTTTGAGCAAGGCCAGCGTGACACGCGCCGGCGGCTCAGTGAAACTCTATAGTCATGAGGAAGGCGGCACGCTCACCGAGCTGCGCCTGCCCCACGGCGCCCGAGGAGAGCAACATGAGTGACGAAATCCAAGTCGAAGGCGAAGAACTGCCGCATTTGCTGCTGGTCGATGACGACGCGACCTTCACCCGGGTGATGGCCCGCGCCATGGCTCGCCGTGGTTTCCGCGTCAGCACCGCCGGTTCCGCCGAAGAAGGCCTGACCATCGCCCAGGCCGATCTGCCGGACTATGCCGCGCTGGACCTGAAAATGGACGGTGACTCCGGTCTGGTCCTGCTGCCGAAGCTGCTGGAGCTGGACCCGGAAATGCGCGTGGTGATCCTCACCGGTTACTCGAGCATTGCCACCGCAGTCGAAGCGATCAAGCGCGGCGCCTGCAACTATCTGTGCAAACCGGCCGACGCCGACGACGTGCTGGCAGCGTTGCTGTCCGAACACGCCGACCTCGACAGCCTGGTGCCGGAAAACCCGATGTCGGTGGATCGCCTGCAGTGGGAGCACATCCAGCGCGTGCTGACCGAGCACGAAGGCAACATCTCCGCCACTGCCCGCGCCCTGGGCATGCACCGCCGCACCCTGCAGCGCAAACTGCAGAAGCGCCCGGTTCGTCGCTGAACCTGCGCTGAACGACCATCGCCAGCCCTCGCGATAAAACGCACCGATCAACTATGATCGGTGCGTGTCTGTTCTTTTCTTTATCGAGCCTTTTCCATGAATCAGAACGCTGAATATTCCGCGGTCAACGATGCTGTGCGCGGGCAGTTTTTTCGCAAGGTGTGGGCGATCATCACGCCGTACTGGCGCAGTGAAGAGAAGGGCAAGGCCTGGACGTTGCTGATCGCGGTGATCGCGCTCTCGCTGCTGAGCGTGGGCATCTCGGTGTGGTTCAACACCTGGTACAAGGATTTTTACAATGCGCTGCAAAAGAAGGATGAGGCGGCGTTCTGGCAGCTGATTCTGTATTTCTGTGGCATTGCGGCCGTGGCGATTGTCGGTGCAGTTTACAGGCTTTATCTGACGCAGATGCTGACGATTCGCTGGCGCGCCTGGCTCACTGAAAAGCATTTTTCGCGTTGGCTCGCCGACAAGAACTACTACCAGCTGGAGCAGGGCGGTTACACCGATAACCCGGATCAGCGGATTTCCGAAGATCTCAATAACTTCACCTCCAACACCCTTGAACTGGGTATCGGGCTGCTGCGCAATATCGTCAGCCTGGTGTCGTTCTCGATCATTCTCTGGGGCGTGTCGGGCAGCATTGAAGTCTATGGCATCACCATTCCCGGCTACATGTTCTGGTGCGTGCTGGTTTACGCGGTGGTGGGCAGTTGGCTGACGCATTTGATCGGTCGTCGTTTGATCGGTCTGAACAACCAACAACAACGCTTCGAAGCCGACCTGCGTTTTTCCATGGTGCGGATTCGGGAAAATGCCGAAAGCATTGCTCTGTACAACGGCGAACCGAATGAGAATCGTCGCTTGAGCGGCCGTTTCGGCAATGTCTGGCACAACTTCTGGGACATCATGAAAGTCTCCAAGCGCCTGACGTTTTTCACAGCCGGTTACAGCCAAGCCGCGATCATTTTCCCATTCATCGTCGCCTCGCCGCGTTACCTCGCCGGCAAGATCGAGCTCGGTGAACTCATGCAGATCAGCTCGGCATTCGGCAATGTTCAGGAGAGTTTCAGCTGGTTCATCAGTGCGTACCAGAACCTCGCTTCCTGGCGCGCCACCTGTGATCGTCTGCTGAGTTTCCGTCAGGCCATGACCGACAATGAGCAGCGGATGCCAGCCATCGATGTACAGAATCAGGGCAGCGAACTGAGGGTGCACAACCTGGGGCTGGACCTCGTCGATGGCCGTCATCTGCTGACCAGCGCCGACATGACCGTGGAGCAGGGCGATCGGGTGATGCTCAGCGGCCGTTCCGGCAGCGGCAAGTCCACGCTACTGCGGGCGATGGGGCATTTGTGGCCGGCGGGGCACGGCAGCATTCGCTTGCCGGCATCGCGTTATCTGTTCCTGCCGCAAAAGCCGTATCTGCCGATCGGCACCCTGCGCGAAGCCTTGAGTTATCCACAACCGGGCGACACCTACGCGCCTGAGCGTTATGCACAAGTGCTGGAAACCTGCCGTCTGCCGCATCTGGTGGCTCGACTGGACGAAGCCAATCACTGGCAGCGCATGCTCTCGCCGGGTGAACAGCAACGTCTAGCCTTCGCCCGCGCGCTGCTCTATGCACCGCAATGGCTGTACATGGACGAAGCGACGTCGGCGATGGATGAAGAAGACGAAGCCACGCTGTATCAGGCGCTGATCGACCAGTTGCCGGGCCTGAGCATCGTCAGCGTCGGCCATCGCAGCAGTCTCAAGCGCTTCCATCCACGGCATGTGCGGATCGATGGCGGGCACTTGGTGGAACAGACCGTGACCGCGTGACAGGTTCTGACTCTGTGGGAGTTTGCTCCCACAGAGGACGGTGATCGTACAACCCGCTTACGCTATGATGCCCCTCAAGCCGATTTTTCGAGACAAACGCAGACCATGGAAAACCCGATCAACACCCCGCGCCTCCCTCGCAAGCGCCGCAGCCTGGCTCAGGAACTGGTGACGGTGCTGACCGAGCAGATCCGCGACGGTTTGCTCAAACGCGGTGACAAGTTGCCCACCGAGTCGGCGATCATGGAAGCCCATGGCGTCAGCCGCACCGTGGTGCGCGAGGCGATTTCCCGGCTACAGGCCGCAGGTCAGGTTGAAACCCGGCACGGCATCGGCACTTTCGTGCTCGATACGCCGAGCCCGAGTGGCTTCCGGATCGACCCCGCCACCGTGGTCACCCTGCGTGACGTGCTGGCGATTCTCGAATTCCGGATCAGCCTCGAAGTCGAATCGGCCGGTCTCGCCGCGCAACGGCGCAGCACCGAACAATTGGCCGCCATGCGCGCCGCCCTCGATGCGCTGAACGAAAGCGTGGCCCACGCCAGCGATGCGGTGGCGTCGGACTTCCAGTTTCACCTGCAAATCGCCCTGTCCACCGGCAACCGCTACTTCACCGACATCATGACCCACCTGGGCACCAGCATCATTCCGCGCACGCGGCTGAACTCGGCGCGCCTGGCCCATGACGATCAGCAGCACTACATGAATCGCCTGAGCCGCGAGCACGAGGAAATCTACGAGGCCATCGCCCGCCAGGATTCCGATGCCGCCCGCGCGGCCATGCGCCTGCACCTGACCAACAGCCGCGAACGGCTGCGTCAGGCGCATGAAGAGGCGCAGGCGCAGGGTTGAGACATCAGGCTTCGATGTAGAGTTTCAGCGGTTCCGAACAAGGCTCCAGACTGGCTTCATCAGCAAACTTGTAGCGCAGTTCGACGGTGCTGTTCAGGTACTTTTCCAGCTCGAATTTGGGGATGCTCAGTTCGATTCCCGTCAGGCCGACCATGTCGTCGAGTGCGTCGTCCCAGACGCCGGTCGGTTCCGACAGGCCCAGCCATTCAGGCTCTTCCGGATCGTCACCGAGGATCGGGTACACATCCCAGTTCGGCGGTGTGTTCTGGCCATCGGGTACCTGAACGATCAGGTCGTCATCCAGAGTCGATAACCGCAGGATGATCGAGTCGCTGGCGTGGTCGGGGAATTGCGGAAGGTGTGCAGCGGCAAACGTCATGCTTCGTTCTCCTTGAAAGATCTGCCGCGATCCTTCGCGGCAGTCGTCGCACTTTACCCGGCGAATCGGTGAGACGCGCCGGGGCAATCTTGTCCGGGCATTTCAGCTGTGGGGCAGAATCGATCGATCCACCCTGACCGCGAGTTTGCCCGGGCCGGGCCTGACGTCGAACGTCGCCTGGCCCAGAGAATCCACCGATGCCCGGGCGATGGCCACGCCGTCGCGCAGCAATTGCAGCGGCGCACCTTTCAATGATTGGCCCGAGGCCAGTTCAACTCTCAATTTGATGCTCATCGAATCGCTCCTTAATTCGTGTTGCCGGTTGGGTGATAGTCCTTGAGCAGCAGGTAAGTGCTCCAGCCCCACCAGTCGTCGACGGTGGCGGTGTCGTTGAGGTTGTTCACGTCCTTGCGCCGCAGGACCTTGTTGCCTTGAAGGCGGAACAGTGGCGAGAAGTTGTTGGCCGGATCCAGCACGGCTGTCAGGTCCGGCAGCCGTTGTAGCGCGTTGAAGGTGGTCGGCACATTGCCGCTTGAATAAGCGGCATACACCTCGTCCGCCGAGTCCTGCACCGCCAGATTCACCTGATTTCGGTTGTCGGCGTCCGTGGCGTCGAAGTAGCGCTTGTCACCGAAAGCCCGCCATTGCTCGCCATGGCCGTTGCGCACCTTGAGGCCGAACTTGCTGTCTTCGTCGTGCATGAAGCGAGTGATGAGTGAACCGAGGTCGCTTGGCGTTACCGCTGCAGCCATGGCCTTGCGCGGCACTCGCAAATGCCCGGAAGAGAACAGGTCGGAGAGGTAGTGGTCGGCGAACGCGTTCATCGCGTAGGCCCGTTCCAGTTGCCGCTCGTCCTGACTGGCGTGGGCGGCTGCGGCGGTTTGCAGGGCGGCGGTGTGCCCGGCGATGTAGGCCTGTCGGGCCCATTCGCCGAAGTGGTCGGCGTTGTTCGCTGCCAGTTTCAGATAGCGACCGAGCGGGAACAGCGCCGAAACAAAACTGCCTCCACCAGTGATCTTGTTCCACTCTTCCGACAACGTATCTCCCAAAGCGTCATAAGCCTCATGGGGTTGCTTGCCGTCCTTGATCGCCTGTTTAACCGCGTCGATCTCCTTTTGCATGATCGCGAGAATCTGTATCGCTTCGGCCTTTGAAGCGGGCAGCGCGGCGAGGGTGTCGAAGGCCGCCGTGAAGCGCTGAATGCGATCAGCCGGGGTCGATCCTTCGTTGATCGGCCGGTCGGCGATTCCGTAGAAATCGCCACCCAGCGCGAGCACCTGGCCATAGGTCAGAGCCAACCCGTTCGGCAGATGCAGCGGCACATTTTGCGCGAGCACCGGCTCAGCGTTTTCAACGAAACGCAGCCGGGTGCTATCGCCGATAGCCGCGTGTTCCGCGCCTTCGAAGCGCAACTGCGGTTTGCCTTTCAAGTCTTGAGCGGGCAGGGCGGTCGCGGGTTCGACATCGCTGTGCGAGTCGGCGATGTGCAGCAACAGGTGTGGATTTTCGGCACTGAAAGCGATGCCGCCGGGGGTGAAAAGATCATCGAAGCGGGCGATGACCGGTGTGGGTTTTTCAAGGCATTTTGTTTGTAGACCGGACATTTCTTTCTCCTTGATATGTCGTCGGCAGGTTTTTATTTAACTGTATGCATATACAGTTAAATCGAGCCTAGTCGAGAAATCTCCTACGTCAAAAAGAAATCTTGTCCGACAAAAAATGCCCCCCAGCGATGAAATGCAGTTGACGGTTATCTTTTAAGTTGTACGATGACCTACAACTTCGGCGAAGGCTGAACGGTCTACTCACAAAAAAACGTTGCTACCAGGGTGTTCGAATAATGAATCCACAAGAACTGAAGTCCATCCTCTCCGCCGGCCTGCTGTCGTTCCCGGTGACCGATTTCAATGCCCAGGGCGATTTCAACCGCGCTGGCTACATCAAACGCCTGGAATGGCTGGCCCCGTACGGTGCTTCAGCCCTGTTCGCCGCCGGTGGCACCGGTGAATTCTTCTCCCTGGCTGCCAGCGAATACTCGGAAATCATCAAGACTGCCGTCGACACCTGCGCCAGCAGCGTGCCGATCCTCGCTGGTGTCGGTGGTTCGACCCGCCAGGCCATCGAATACGCACAGGAAGCCGAGCGTCTGGGCGCCAAAGGCCTGTTGCTGCTGCCGCACTACCTGACCGAAGCCAGCCAGGACGGCGTTGCCGCCCACGTTGAGGCGGTGTGCAAATCGGTCAACATCGGCGTGGTTGTGTACAACCGCAACGTCTGCCGCCTGACCGCGCCGCTGCTGGAACGTCTGGCCGAGCGCTGCCCGAACCTGATCGGTTACAAGGACGGTCTGGGTGACATCGAGCTGATGGTGTCGATCCGTCGTCGCCTCGGTGATCGCTTCAGCTACCTCGGTGGTCTGCCGACCGCCGAAGTCTACGCCGCTGCCTACAAGGCCCTGGGCGTGCCGGTCTACTCGTCGGCGGTGTTCAACTTCATCCCGAAAACCGCGATGGACTTCTACCACGCGATTGCCCGCGAAGATCACGCCACCGTCGGCAAGATCATTGACGACTTCTTCCTGCCGTACCTGGACATCCGCAACCGCAAAGCCGGTTACGCCGTGAGCATCGTCAAGGCAGGCGCCAAAATCGCCGGCTATGACGCAGGCCCGGTGCGGGCTCCGCTGACCGACCTGACCCGCGAAGAGTACGAAATGCTTGCCGCGCTGATCGACAAGCAAGGTGCGCAGTAACACAACTCTATAAACAAGGCCGCTGAGCAATCAGCGGCCTTTTGCGTCAGGAGAATGATTCGTGACCAAGCGCTATGACAACTACATCAACGGTGAATGGGTCGCCGGCAACGATTACTCGGTCAACATCAACCCGTCCGAGCTGAGCGACACCATCGGCGATTACGCCAAGGCTGACCTGGCTCAGGTCAACGCCGCCATCGACGCCGCGCGCGCCGCGTTCCCGGCGTGGTCGACTTCGGGTATTCAGGCCCGCCACGACTCGCTTGATAAAGTCGGCACCGAAATCCTCGCCCGCCGCGAAGAACTCGGCACCCTGCTGGCCCGGGAAGAGGGCAAGACCCTGCCCGAAGCCATCGGCGAAGTGACCCGCGCCGGCAACATCTTCAAGTTCTTCGCTGGCGAGTGCCTGCGTCTTTCCGGCGACTACGTGCCGTCGGTGCGCCCGGGCGTCAACGTCGAAGTCACCCGCGAAGCCCTCGGCGTGGTCGGCCTGATCACTCCGTGGAATTTCCCGATTGCCATCCCGTCGTGGAAAATCGCCCCGGCCCTGGCCTACGGCAACTGCGTGGTGTTGAAACCGGCGGATCTGGTGCCGGGTTGCGCCTGGGCGCTGGCCGAAATCATCTCCCGCGCAGGCTTCCCGGCTGGCGTGTTCAATCTGGTGATGGGCAGTGGCCGCGTGGTCGGTGAAGCGCTGGTCAACAGCCCGAAAGTCGATGGCATCAGCTTCACCGGTTCCGTCGGTGTGGGCCGTCAGATCGCCGTCAACTGCGTGTCGCGCCAGGCCAAGGTTCAGTTGGAAATGGGCGGCAAGAACCCGCAGATCATTCTCGACGACGCCGACCTCAAGCAGGCGGTCGAGCTGTCGGTGCAGAGCGCGTTCTACTCCACCGGCCAGCGTTGCACGGCGTCGAGCCGACTGATTGTTACCGCCGGCATTCACGACAAGTTCGTCGAAGCCATGGCCGAGCGCATGAAGTCGATCAAGGTCGGCCACGCGCTGAAGGCCGGTACCGACATCGGTCCGGTGGTCTCGCAAGCGCAGCTTGAACAGGACCTGAAATACATCGACATCGGCCAGTCCGAAGGTGCGCGTGTGGTCAGCGGCGGCGGTCTGGTGACCTGCGACACCGAGGGCTACTTCCTCGCGCCAACGCTGTTTGCCGACAGCGAAGCCTCGATGCGCATCAGCCGCGAAGAGATCTTCGGTCCGGTGGCCAACATCGTCCGCGTGGCCGATTACGAGGCTGCACTGGCCATGGCCAACGACACCGAATTCGGTCTGTCGGCGGGTATCGCCACCACGTCGCTGAAGTACGCCAACCACTTCAAGCGTCATTCCCAGGCCGGGATGGTGATGGTCAACCTGCCGACCGCCGGTGTCGATTACCACGTTCCGTTCGGTGGCCGTAAGGGTTCATCCTATGGCTCACGTGAGCAAGGCCGCTATGCGCAAGAGTTCTACACGGTCGTGAAGACCAGCTACATCGGTTCGTAAATCGCTGCACCCGCGCCGGGCCTTCGCCTGAGGCCCTGCGCGGCACAAGACCAAAGAATGTTTTACCCGCATAAAAATAATCAGTGGGAGTACATCTACATGCAATCGTCCAAGCCGACTCACGTCCGCTATTTGATCCTGCTCATGCTGTTCCTGGTGACCACGATCAACTACGCCGACCGCGCCACCATCGCGATCGCCGGTTCCAGTTTGCAAAAAGACCTCGGCATCGACGCGGTCACCCTCGGTTACATCTTCTCTGCTTTCGGTTGGGCCTACGTGGCCGGGCAAATCCCCGGCGGCTGGCTGCTCGATCGCTTCGGCTCGAAAAAAGTCTATGCACTGAGCATCTTCACCTGGTCGCTGTTCACCGTGCTGCAAGGCTTCGTCGGTGAGTTCGGCATGTCCACGGCCATCGTCGCGCTGTTCATGCTGCGCTTCCTGGTCGGTCTGGCCGAGGCGCCATCGTTCCCCGGCAACGCGCGGATCGTCGCGGCCTGGTTCCCGACCGCTGAACGCGGCACCGCTTCGGCGATCTTCAACTCGGCGCAATACTTCGCGACCGTGCTGTTCGCACCGCTGATGGGCTGGATCGTTTACACCTTCGGCTGGGAACATGTGTTCATCGTCATGGGCCTGCTCGGCATCGTGTTCTCGCTGGTCTGGCTGAAGGTTATCCACAGCCCGCGCCAACACCCGATGGCCAACGAAGCGGAAGTGAAGTTCATCGCCGACAACGGCGGCATGGTCGACATGGACCAGAAACAAGGCAAAAAGGCAGACGGCCCGAAATGGGATTACATCCGCCAGCTGCTGACCAACCGCATGATGCTCGGCGTTTATCTGGGCCAGTACTGCATCAACGGCATCACCTATTTCTTCCTGACCTGGTTCCCGGTGTACCTGGTGCAGGAACGCGGCATGACCATCCTCAAGGCCGGTTTCATTGCCTCGTTGCCGGCGATCTGCGGCTTTATCGGCGGCGTCCTCGGCGGGGTGATTTCCGATTACCTGCTGCGCAAGGGCCATTCGCTGACCTTCGCCCGCAAGGCGCCGATCATTGCCGGTCTGCTGGTTTCGAGCAGTATCGTGGCCTGCAACTATGTCGACGTTGAATGGATGGTGGTCGGCTTCATGGCCCTGGCATTCTTCGGCAAAGGCGTGGGTGCGCTGGGCTGGGCGGTGGTGTCCGACACCTCGCCGAAACAGATCGCCGGTCTGAGCGGTGGCCTGTTCAACACCTTCGGCAACATCGCGTCGATCACTACCCCGATCGTCATCGGCTACATCATCAGCTCCACCGGTTCGTTCAAATGGGCGCTGGTGTTCGTCGGCGCCAACGCGCTGGTGGCGGTGTTCAGCTACCTGGTGATCGTCGGCCCGATCAAGCGTGTGGTCCTGAAAGAGCCGCCAACCAACGGTGGTTCCGAAGCGGCTGGTAAATTGTCTCAAGCGCATTCCTGAGGAGCGGCGTCATGCAGTTGATTGAACATTCCGACTCGCCGCGCTACATCCGCCTGCACGAGCGGGACAACGTAGTGGTAGTGGTCAACGACCAGGGCGTGCCGGCCGGCACCGCATTTGCCGACGGTCTGGTGACGGTGGATTTCGTGCCGCAGAGTCACAAGGTCAGCCTCGTGGACATTCCCGAGGGCGGCACGGTGATTCGCTACGGCCAGATCATCGGCTACGCGTTGCAGCCGATTCCCCGTGGAAGCTGGGTCAAGGAAGATCAACTGCGCATGCCGACCGCGCCACCGCTGGACAGCCTTCCGCTGTCCACCGATGTGCCGGCCGCCCAGGCGCCGCTGGAAGGTTTCACGTTCGAGGGTTATCGCAACGCCGACGGCACCGTCGGCACGCGCAACATCCTCGGGATCACCACCACCGTGCAATGCGTCACCGGGGTGCTGGATCACGCGGTGAAGCGGATCAAGGATGAGCTGTTGCCGAAGTACCCGCACGTCGATGACGTGGTGGCACTGACCCACAGTTACGGTTGCGGTGTGGCCATTACGGCCACCGACGCCTACATCCCGATCCGCACCGTGCGCAATCTGGCGCGCAACCCGAACCTCGGTGGCGAGGCGCTGGTGATCAGCCTGGGCTGCGAGAAGTTGCAGGCCGGGCAGGTGATGCACGAGGACGATGCGTCGGTGGATCTGAGCGAGCCGTGGCTGTATCGCTTGCAAGATTCCAGTCACGGTTTCACCGAGATGATCGAGCAGATCATGGAGCTGGCCGAAGTCCGCTTGAAGAAACTCGACCAACGCCGCCGGGAAACCGTGCCGGCGTCCGAGCTGATCCTCGGTATGCAGTGCGGCGGCAGCGATGCGTTTTCCGGGATCACCGCCAACCCGGCGCTGGGTTATGCCTCGGACTTGCTGCTGCGGGCGGGGGCGACGGTGATGTTTTCCGAAGTCACCGAAGTGCGCGATGCGATCTACCTGCTGACTTCACGGGCTCAGACCAAAACCGTTGCCGAGGAACTGGTGCGCGAGATGGACTGGTACGACCGTTACCTGGCCAAGGGTGAAGCGGATCGCAGCGCCAACACCACGCCGGGCAACAAAAAGGGCGGGTTGTCGAACATCGTCGAGAAGTCGTTGGGCTCGATCGTAAAGTCCGGCAGCAGCGCGATCAGCGGCGTGCTCGGCCCTGGGGAGCGTTTCAAGCAGAAGGGTTTGATTTTCTGCGCAACGCCGGCGAGTGATTTTGTCTGCGGTACCTTGCAACTGGCGGCGGGGATGAACCTGCACGTGTTCACTACCGGGCGCGGTACGCCTTATGGTCTGGCCATGGCGCCGGTGGTGAAGGTTTCGACCCGTACGGAGCTGGCGCAGCGCTGGCCGGATCTGATCGATATCGATGCCGGGCGGATTGCTACCGGGCGCGCGTCGATCGAGGAATTGGGCTGGGAGTTGTTCCACTACTACCTGGATGTGGCGAGCGGCAAGCAGCAGACGTGGGCGGAGAAGCACAAGCTGCATAACGACATTACGTTGTTCAATCCGGCGCCTATCACCTGAGTATGTTGATCGTTCCCACGCATAGCGTGGGAACGAACGGGGTGAAAGTGGCTTATCATTAGCCCCCTAACGACGCTCACCTCCAAGGCTCCCCGGCATGCTGGCAATTTTCCTCGAAACCCTGAACATCACCGCGCCGGTGTTTGCCATGCTTTTTCTGGGTGTGCTACTCAAGCGCATCGACTGGATCAACGACAACTTCATCCACACGGCCTCGTCGCTGGTGTTCAACGTCACTATGCCGGCGCTGCTGTTTCTCGGCATCCTGCACGCCGACCTGCACGCCGCGCTGCAACCGGCACTCCTGATCTATTTCGCACTGGCCACGCTGGCCAGTTTTGCCGTGGCCTGGGGCTGGGCGATTTTCCGCTGTCCGCGTGAGGATCGCGGCATCTACACCCAAGGCGCGTTTCGCGGCAACAACGGGGTGATTGGCCTGGCGCTGGCGGCGAGTATGTACGGCGACTACGGGATTTCCCTCGGAGCGATTCTCGCAGCGCTGGTGATCCTCTTCTACAACACCCTGTCGACCATCGTGCTGGCGGTCTACAGCCCGGTGATCAAGTCCGACCCGTGGAGCATCTGCAAAAGCGTGGTCAGCAATCCGCTGATCATCAGCGTGATCGCGGCAGCGCCGTTCGCTTATTTCAAGATCGGTCTGCCGGGCTGGCTGGAAACCTCCGGCCAGTACCTGGCGCAGACCACGTTGCCGCTGGCCCTGATCTGCATTGGCGGCACGCTGTCGCTGGCGGCACTGCGCAAGAGCGGCAACATGGCGCTCAGTTCGAGTCTGGTGAAGATGATCGGCCTGCCGGTGATCGCCACACTGGGCGCATGGCTGTGGGGCTTTCGCGGGGCGGAGCTGGGGATTCTGTTCCTGTACTTCGGCAGCCCGACCGCCGCCGCCAGTTTTGTCATGGCCCGTGCCGCCCAGGGCAACCATGAACTGGCGGCGGCGATCATCGTGCTGACCACGTTGATGGCGGCGATCACCACCAACATCGGGATCTTCTTCTTGCAGTGGGGCGGGTGGATCTGAGGCCGGCGGTTATTCCGGCTTCTGGTAACTGTCGATCACTTCCTGCGCCGCGCGGAACGCATCGATCGCCGCCGGCACGCCGGCATACACCGCGCAATGCAGCAGCGCTTCACGGATCTCATCGACCGTGCAGCCATTGTTCAACGCGCCGCGCACGTGACCCTTCAACTCCTGCGGGCACTTCAACGCGGTCAACGCGGCAAGGGTGATCAGGCTGCGGGTTTTCAGCGGCAAACCTTCGCGATTCCACACGCCGCCCCAAGCGTGTTCGTTGACGAAATCCTGCAAGGGTTGGGTGAACTCGGTGGCGTTGCCCAGCGCGCGGTCGACAAAAGCGTCGCCCATTACCTGACGGCGGACTTCAACCCCGGATTTCTTCGATTCGGTCATGGCACATCCCTCTTGTGGTGTTGGCGGCGCCAGGCGCGCACGGACGTGAAAAACAGATACGTCAGCAGCGTCGGCAGCACATAAAACAGCATCAATCGCTCGAGTTTGCCGGCCAGTGGCATGCCGGTGGTGAACGACACCACGTGCAGCCCGTACGCCAGATACAAGCCGAGCAGCAACAGACCTTCGGCCCGGGTCACGCGGTAGCCGGAATAGAACACCGGCAGGCACAGCGCGGCGACGCCGAGCATCACCGGCAGGTCGAAATCCAGTGCGTTCGGCGAGACCGACAGCGGCGTCGGCGCGATCAGTGCGGTGAGGCCCAGCACTCCAAGCAGGTTGAACAGGTTGGCGCCGATCACGTTGCCGACGGCAATGTCCCGCTGACCGCGCAGTGCGGCGATTAGCGAGGTGGCGAGTTCCGGCAGCGAGGTGCCGACCGCGACCACGGTCAGGCCGATCACCCGCTCGGAGAATCCCAGATCGGTGGCCACGACCACGGCCGCCCCCAGCAGCAGATGCCCGGCGAGCACCAGCATGCCCAGGCCGCCAATAATCATCAGCAGGCTGGTGAACCAGGGGGCCTGTGGCTCGTGCGGTTGATCGGAATGCGGACGGGTCGAGTGCCGCGACTGGCGCAGCAACAACCCGAGGTAAAGGGCGAGGGCGCCGAGCAGCAGAATACCGTCGAAGCGCCCGAGTTCTTCATTCCACGCCAGCACAAACACCAGCAGGCTGGCGCCGATCATCAACGGGATATCGAGGCGCACCAGTTGCCGCGACACCCGCAGCGGAATGATCAGCGCCGACAGGCCGAGGGTGACAAGAATGTTGAAAATGCTGCTGCCGATCACGCTGCTGACGGCGATGTCCGGCGTGTGCGCCTGCACGGCTTGCAGGCTGACGGCCATTTGCGGGGCGCTGCTGCCGAGGGCGACGATGGTCAGGCCGATGATCAGCGGTCGTACATGCAGACGCGCGGCCAGGCGCACGGCGGCGCGCACCATCAGTTCGGCGCCGGCGATCAGCAGGAACAGCCCGCTGAGCAATTCGATCACGCTGATCAGGGGTAAGTCGGTCAGTCCGAAAATGGTGGACGCTCCATCAGTCGTCGAGGGCCTGGACCCGAACCCGGGCGGTTCCACTGCGCAGCATACCGAGCTGTTCGGCCGCCGCACGTGAAACATCGATCAGGCGGCCACGGGTGTGCGGGCCACGGTCATTGATGCGGACCACGACGGACTCATCGTTTTTCAGGTTGGTGACCTTCACCCGCGTGCCGAACGGCAACTGGCGGTGGGCGGCGGTCAGGGAATTCTGGTTGAACGCTTCGCCGCTGGCGGTGCGTTTACCGTGGTGTTTGGCTCCGTAATAGGAGGCGACGCCGGTCTGGTCGTAACCGTGCGGGTCGATGGTGTCGGTGCTGGCGCAACCGGCCAGCAAAGAGAGCAGGGCGCAGGCGCCGAGCAGACGTTTCATTCAAAAGCTCCCAAGTGATCGTTCCCACGCTCCGGCGTGGGAATGCACCCCGTGACGCTCTGCGTCACACCGAAATGGACGCGGAGCGTCCGAGGCGGCATTCCCACGCAGAGCGTGGGAACGATCCTCGGGCGCTGGGCCATCGTCAGCCTTCGAGCTTGCTTTTCAGCAGTTCGTTCACTTGCTGCGGGTTGGCCTTGCCTTTGGAGGCTTTCATGGCCTGACCGACGAAGAAGCCGAACATCTTGCCGCGCTTGGCTTCGTCCGCCGCGCGGTATTGCTCGACCTGCTCGGCGTTGGCCGCGAGCATTTCGTCCAGCACTGCCGAGATTGCGCCGCTGTCGGTGACTTGCTTCAGGCCGCGCTTTTCGATGATCTCGTCTGCGCTGCCTTCGCCGTTGGCCATCGCTTCGAACACCACTTTGGCGATCTTGCCGGAGATGGTGTTGTCCTTGATGCGCTGCAGCATGCCGCCCAGTTGCTCGGCCGAAACCGGCGAATCCTCGATGTCCAGGTTCTGCTTGTTGAGCAGGCTGCCCAACTCGACCATCACCCAGTTCGCCGCCAGTTTGGCGTCGCCGCCGATGGCTGCGACTTTCTCGAAGTAGTCCGCCTGCTCACGGCTGGTGGCCAGCACGTTGGCGTCGTAGGCCGACAGACCGAAAGCACTCTGGAAGCGCTCGCGTTTCTGCGGCGGCAGTTCCGGCAGGGTGGCGCGCACGTCATTAAGGAACGAATCCTCGATGACCACCGGCAGCAGGTCCGGATCGGGGAAGTAACGGTAGTCGTTGGCTTCCTCTTTGCTGCGCATCGGACGGGTTTCGTCCTTGTTCGGATCGTAAAGACGGGTCTGCTGGATCACTTTGCCGCCGTCTTCGATCAGGTCGATCTGACGCTGGATCTCGGAGTTGATCGCCTTCTCGATGAAGCGGAACGAGTTGACGTTCTTGATCTCGCAGCGGGTGCCGAACTCGGCCTGGCCTTTCGGACGGATCGACACGTTGCAGTCGCAACGCAGCGAGCCTTCGGCCATGTTGCCGTCGCAGATGCCCAGGTAACGCACCAGCGCGTGGATCGCCTTGACGTAGGCCACGGCTTCCTTGGCGCTGCGCATGTCAGGCTCGGAAACGATTTCCAGCAGCGGCGTGCCCGCACGGTTCAGGTCGATGCCGGTGGCACCGCTGAATTCCTCGTGCAGGCTCTTGCCGGCGTCTTCTTCCAGGTGTGCGCGGGTGATGCCGACGCGTTTGACCGTGCCGTCTTCCAGGGCGATGTCCAGATGGCCCTTGCCGACGATCGGCAATTCCATCTGGCTGATCTGGTAGCCCTTCGGCAGATCCGGGTAGAAATAGTTTTTACGGGCAAACACGTTGTGCTGGCCGATCTCGGCATCAATCGCCAGACCGAACATCACCGCCATACGCACCGCTTCCTGGTTCAGCACCGGCAGCACGCCGGGCATGCCCAGGTCGATCAGGCTGGCCTGGGTGTTCGGCTCGGAGCCGAACGTGGTGGAACTACCGGAAAAGATTTTCGACCGGGTGGTGAGCTGGGTGTGAATCTCCAGCCCGATCACGACTTCCCATTGCATGTGTGTCTCCTCAGAAGCCGGTTGGGGTGCGGGTGTGCCAGTCAGTGTGTAACTGATACTGGTGGGCAACGTTCAACAGGCGACCTTCCTGGAAATACGGCGCGAGCAGCTGTACGCCAACCGGCAGACCGTCGACGAAACCGGCCGGCATCGACAGGCCCGGCAGGCCCGCGAGGTTGGCGGTGATGGTGTAGACGTCTTCCAGGTAGGCAGCGACCGGGTCGCTGTTCTTGGCGCCGAGTTTCCAGGCCGGGTTTGGCGTGGTCGGGCCGAGGATGATGTCGACTTCATTAAATGCGGTCATGAAGTCGTTCTTCACCAGGCGACGGATCTTCTGCGCTTTCAGGTAGTAGGCGTCGTAGTAACCGGCGGACAGCGCGTAGGCACCGACCATGATCCGGCGCTGCACTTCAGGGCCGAAGCCTTCGCCACGGGAGCGCTTGTACAGGTCTTCCAGGTTCTTCGGATCTTCGCAGCGGTGGCCGAAGCGCACGCCGTCGAAACGCGACAGGTTGGAGGAGGCTTCTGCCGGAGCGATCACGTAGTACGCAGGAATCGCGTGCTGCATGTTCGGCAGGCTGATTTCCTTGATCACGGCACCGAGCTTCTGCAGCTCTTTGATGCTGTTCTGGATCAGGTCGGCAATGCGCGGGTCGAGACCGGCACCGAAGTATTCCTTCGGCACGCCGATGCGCAGGCCTTGCAGCGAACCGTTCAGACCGGCGGCGTAGTCCGGCACTGGCTCATCGATGCTGGTGGAGTCGTTCGGATCGAAGCCGGCCATACCTTGCAACAAAATCGCGCAGTCTTCGGCAGTGCGAGCCAGAGGGCCGCCCTGATCGAGGCTGGAGGCGTAAGCGATCATGCCCCAGCGCGAAACGCGACCGTAGGTCGGTTTCAGGCCGGTGAGGTTGGTGAATGCAGCCGGCTGACGGATCGAACCACCGGTGTCGGTGGCCGTTGCGGCTGGCAACAGACGAGCGGCAACCGCCGCCGCCGAACCACCGGACGAACCGCCCGGTACGTGTTCCAGGTTCCACGGGTTTTTCACCGCGCCGTACCAGCTCGACTCGTTGGCCGAACCCATGGCGAATTCGTCCATGTTGGTCTTGCCCAGGGTCACGGTACCGGCAGCGGCCAGCTTCGACACAACGGTGGCGTCGTACGGGGCCTTGAAGTTGTCGAGCATCTTCGAGCCGCAGCTGGTGCGAATGCCCTGGGTGCAGAACAGGTCCTTGTGGGCGATCGGCGCGCCAAGCAACGCGCCGCTCTCACCATTGGCCCGGCGCGCGTCGGCGGCTTTCGCCTGCTCGAGGGCCAGCTCTTCGGTGAGGCTGATGAAACTGTTGAGCTGCGGATCGAGCTGGGTAATGCGCGCCAGCAGGACTTTGGTCAGCTCTTCGGAGGAAAACTTTTTATCGGCGAGACCGCGGGCGATCTCGGCCAGAGTCAATTGATGCATTGCAGGCTCTTTCCCTTTAGTCGATGACTTTCGGAACCAGGTACAGGCCGTTTTCGACCGCTGGTGCGATGGACTGATAAGCCTCGCGGTTATTGCTTTCGGTCACGACGTCGGCGCGCAGGCGCTGACTGGCTTCCAGCGGGTGGGCCAGCGGCTCGATACCGTCGGTATTGACCGCCTGCATTTCGTCGACCAGCCCGAGAATGCTGTTGAGGGCCGAAGTGATGTGTGGAAGATCGGCGTCATTAAGGCCAAGGCTGGCCAGATGAGCGATTTTTTCCACGTCGGAGCGTTCTAGCGCCATCGGGTTTCTCCAGTGGAAAACAGGACGGACGGCGTCCGTGTGTTAGATTGTCGGAACACTACCGCACTTCTACGGTCATAAGGCCGCGATTGTGGGGCTTGGTGCACAGAAAAGCGGCCAATTTAACATATTGGCGCCTTGCCCAAAATCCCTGTCGTTGTTAGAGTTTGCCGCACTTTTTTACCCACGCGTTGCCTAGGGTCCCTTTCCCATGTTCAAGAAACTGCGTGGCATGTTTTCCAGCGATCTTTCCATTGACCTGGGCACTGCCAACACCCTTATTTACGTGCGCGAGCGCGGTATCGTCCTGAATGAGCCATCGGTTGTGGCCATTCGGACACACGGTAACCAGAAAAGTGTCGTCGCTGTCGGCACCGAGGCCAAGCGCATGCTCGGCCGTACGCCGGGCAACATTGCTGCCATTCGTCCGATGAAGGACGGCGTGATCGCCGACTTCAGCGTCTGCGAAAAGATGCTGCAATACTTTATTAACAAGGTTCACGAAAACAGCTTTCTGCAGCCCAGCCCTCGTGTGCTGATCTGCGTTCCATGCAAGTCCACCCAGGTTGAGCGTCGTGCCATCCGTGAATCGGCCCTTGGCGCCGGTGCCCGTGAAGTGTTCCTGATCGAAGAGCCGATGGCTGCTGCGATCGGTGCCGGCCTGCCGGTTGAAGAAGCCCGCGGCTCGATGGTCGTGGATATCGGTGGTGGTACTACCGAAATCGCGCTGATCTCCCTGAACGGTGTGGTCTATGCCGAATCCGTACGCGTTGGCGGCGACCGCTTCGACGAAGCGATCATCACCTACGTGCGTCGCAACTACGGCAGCCTGATCGGCGAATCCACCGCCGAGCGCATCAAGCAGGAAATCGGCACGGCCTACCCGGGCGGCGAAGTTCGCGAAGTCGACGTTCGCGGTCGCAACCTGGCCGAAGGCGTTCCACGCGCATTCACCCTGAACTCCAATGAAGTGCTGGAAGCTCTGCAAGAGTCCCTGGCAACCATCGTTCAGGCCGTGAAAAGTGCTCTGGAGCAATCGCCGCCGGAACTGGCTTCCGACATCGCCGAGCGTGGTCTGGTGCTGACCGGTGGTGGCGCGCTGTTGCGTGACCTCGACAAGCTGCTGGCCCAGGAAACCGGTCTGCCGGTGATCGTTGCCGAAGACCCGCTGACATGTGTTGCTCGCGGTGGTGGCCGTGCACTGGAAATGATGGACAAGCACACCATGGACCTGCTCTCCAGCGAATAATCGCCGGGTGCAATACGTGGGTGAGCGCACAGGCAGCACTTTGCAGTGCTGCCTGTTGGCGTTTATCTTCTGTCAGTCTTCATCCAGGCCGGTTTGATGCCGTATGAATAAACAGAACATTTGCCTGGGAGGAGCGGCTTATTAAACCGCTTTTCGCCAAGGGCCCCTCACTGGGCGTGCGCTTGTTGGTGCTGGCCGTACTGTCGGTCGCGCTGATGGTCGTTGACGCGCGCTTCAGCCTGCTTAAACCCGTACGCAGCCAGGCCTCGCTGGTGCTGATGGACGCCTACTGGATTACCGACCTGCCCGGACGGTTGTGGGAAGGTATCGCCAGCCAGTTCGGCAGTCGCACCGAGCTCGTCGCCGAAAATGAAAAACTCAAGTCGGAGAACCTGCTGTTGCAGGGTCGCATGCAGAAGCTTGCCGCCCTCACCGAGCAGAACGTCCGTCTGCGCGAGTTGCTCAATTCCTCCGCGCTGGTCAACGAGAAGGTCGAAGTGGCCGAGCTGATCGGCATGGACCCCAACCCTTTCACCCATCGCATCATCATCAATAAAGGTGAGCGTGATGGCGTGGTGCTCGGTCAGCCGGTGCTCGATGCTCGCGGCCTGATGGGGCAGGTGGTCGAACTGATGCCGTACACCTCCCGTGTGCTGCTGCTGACCGACTCGACCCACAGCATTCCTGTGCAGGTGAACCGTAACGGTTTGCGGGCGATTGCCAGCGGCACCGGTAACCCCGAGCGTCTGGAACTGCGCCACGTGGCGGACACTGCCGACGTCAAGGAAGGCGATCTGCTGGTCAGCTCCGGTCTCGGTCAGCGTTTCCCGGCCGGTTATCCGGTGGCGACGGTCAAGGAAGTGATACACGATTCCGGCCAGCCATTCGCCATTGTTCGCGCCGTGCCGACCGCCGCACTGAACCGCAGCCGTTACCTGCTGCTGGTATTCAGTGACAACCGCACCGCCGAAGAACGTGCCAACGATGCTGCGCAGGCTCAGGAAAACCTTGATGCCTTCGGTGGCGGTCCGGTGATTCCGTCCACGGTGCCGAAAATCGTCACCCCGCCTGCCGCAGCAGCAACTCCTGCCACGGCGACGTCGCCGGCTGCGCCTGCCGCCAGCACTACACCGGCCAAACCCGCTGCAAGCAAACCGCCTGCAGCCACACCAGCGGCCAGCAAACCACCGGCGAATCAGCCGGCGGCTCGACCAGCGGCCAAACCGCCAGTCACTGCGCCGGCGACCACCGGGAGGCAAGAATAATGGTCGGGGCTACCGCATCGCGTAATGGCTGGATTGTCTGGCTGACGTTTATTGTCGGCATTCTGCTCAGCGTGTCGCCATTGCCCATTTTCATGGAAATCCTGCGCCCGCTGTGGCTGGCCTTGCTCCTGACCTTCTGGGCTTTGTATTTGCCGCACACCGTCGGCATGGTCACGGCGTTCTGCCTGGGACTGGCCGAAGATGTTCTGCAGGGCGATCTGCTCGGTCAGAATGCCTTGATCCTGACCCTGATCACGTTCCTGGTGCTGTCGTTGCAGCAACGCCTGCGAATGTTCCCGATGTGGCAGCAGAGCCTGGTGATCCTGGTGATCTTCGGCCTCGCCCAGCTCGTACAACTCTGGCTCAGTGCCTTGACCGGCAACCGTCAGCCGACCCTCGCGCTGGTCCTGCCGGCACTGGTCAGTGCCTTGCTATGGCCATGGGTCAGCTTCGCTCTGCGTGGATTGCGCCGGCGCTACAAAATCAACTGATTCGGTCAGGCATTTGCCCGCACCTCGACAGGGAGATGTCTTGATGAAAAAGCTTTACCTCGCCTCAGGATCGCCGCGTCGGCGTGAATTGCTCACGCAGATCGGCATTCCGTTTACCGCCATCAGCGCGGACATCGATGAAACTCCTTTAGCCAATGAATCCCCATCGGCCTACGTCGAGCGCCTGGCGCGCGGCAAGGCCGAGGCCGGGCGGCGCACCGTCGTTTGCGACGTAGCGTTTTGCGTACTGGGCGCCGACACCGCCGTGGTGCTGGACGGCAAAATTCTTGGCAAACCGTTGGACGAAGCCGACGCATGCGCCATGCTGATGATGTTGTCCGGCAAGGAGCATGAAGTGCTGACGGCGATTGCCGTGCTCGACGGCGAGCGCTGCGAGTCGCGGGTGGTGCGCAGTCTGGTGCGGTTCCGGTCGATCAGCCGCGAAGAAGCCGCTGCCTACTGGGCCAGCGGCGAACCCCGGGACAAGGCGGGTGGCTATGGCATTCAAGGGCTTGGCGCGGTGTTCGTCGCCGGCCTCGATGGCAGTTACTCGGCGGTCGTCGGCTTGCCGGTGTGCGAAAGCGCAGAACTGCTTGGCCATTTCGGCATACCCTGTTGGCAAACCCTGAACGCGCAATAAGCGTCGAACGGACAAGATGCGGCCTTTATCGTGAACATGCCTGAACGAGACCCTGCCATGAGTGAAGAGATTCTGATCAACATCACGCCGATGGAATCGCGCGTGGCGGTGGTCGAAAACGGTGTGCTGCAAGAAGTGCACGTCGAGCGTACGCAAAAACGCGGGATCGTCGGCAACATCTATAAAGGCAAGGTGGTGCGGGTTCTGCCGGGCATGCAGGCGGCCTTCGTCGACATCGGCCTGGATCGCGCAGCCTTCATTCATGCCTCGGAAATTTCCCTGCGCGAAGGCCCGGCGGTAGAAAGCATCAGCGCTCTGGTGCACGAAGGCCAGAGCCTGGTGGTGCAAGTCACCAAGGATCCGATCGGTTCCAAAGGTGCGCGCCTGACCACGCAGCTGTCGATCCCGTCGCGCTATCTGGTGTACATGCCGCGCACCGCCCACGTCGGCATTTCCCTGAAGATCGAAGACGAAGCCGAGCGCGAACGCCTCAAGCAGGTGGTCAGCGATTGCGTGGCCAAAGAAGGCATCAAGGAGGCTGGCGGTTTCATTCTGCGTACTGCCGCCGAAGGCGCAGGGGCCGACGAGATCCTGATGGACATCCGCTACTTGCGCCGCCTGTGGGATCAGATCAACGAACAGATCAAGACCATCGGCGCACCGAGCGTGATCTACGAAGACCTCGGTCTGGCGCTTCGCACCCTGCGCGATCTGGTCAGCCCGAAGATCGAGAAGATCCGCATCGACTCTCGGGAAACCTTCCAGAAAACCACGCAGTTCGTCGCCGAACTGATGCCGGAAATCGCCGATCGTCTGGAGCACTACCCGGGTGAACGACCAATTTTCGACCTGTACGGCGTCGAAGACGAAATCCAGAAAGCCCTGGAACGCAAAGTGCCGCTGAAGTCCGGCGGCTATCTGGTGATCGATCCGGCGGAAGCCATGACCACCATTGATGTGAACACCGGGGCGTTCGTCGGTCATCGCAACCTCGAAGAAACCATCTTCAAGACCAACCTCGAAGCCGCGACCGCGATTGCCCGGCAGATGCGCCTGCGCAACCTGGGCGGGATCATCATCATCGACTTCATCGACATGGAAGACGAAGAGCACCAGCGTCAGGTGCTGCGTACCCTGGAGAAACAACTGGAGCGCGATCACGCCAAGACCAACATCATTGGTATTACCGAGTTGGGCCTGGTGCAGATGACGCGCAAGCGCACCCGCGAAAGCCTCGAACAGGTGCTGTGCGAACCGTGCAGCAGCTGTCAGGGCCGGGGCAAGCTGAAAACCCCGGAAACCATTTGCTACGAGATTTTCCGCGAGATCCTGCGCGAAGCCCGGGCCTATCAGGCCGAGGGTTATCGGGTGCTGGCGAACCAGAAAGTGGTGGATCGCCTGCTCGATGAAGAGTCCGGTAACGTGGCCGAACTTGAAGGTTTCATCGGGCGCACCATACGCTTCCAGGTAGAAACCATGTATTCCCAGGAACAATATGACGTGGTGCTGCTCTGAACCCCTGCGTCACCCTTTTCCTGAAACGGCTGGCCTCAGCTTTTTGCAGTATTTTTGCCATGGGAGCCAACTGACATGGAACGTCTGACACGCATTTTGGCCGCACTAACCCGCTGGGGTCTGGGCCTGTGCGCGTTGGTTCTGGTATTGATGGCGTTGTACGTCAGTCTCGGCCGGGAACTCACGCCACTGGTGGCCGAATACCGCACCGATATCGAAGACAAGGCCAGTTCCGCCCTGGGCATGCCGTTGCAGATCGGCGAGCTGGAAGGCAACTGGAGCGGGTTTGCACCGATCCTGCTGGCTCACGATGTGATGGTCGGCAGCGGCGCCAATGCCTTGCGCCTGGATCGGGTGCGCGCAGTGCCTGACCTCTGGGCCAGTCTGCTGGCCCGCGAAGTGCGCATCGCCCACCTTGAGCTCAACGGTCTGAAGATCAGCCTCAAGGAAGGCGAAGACGGACAGTGGGCGCTGGAAGGCTTGCCGGTGCAGCAGGATCAGCCCATGGATCCCGAGCAACTGTTCAACCGCATGCAAATGATTCAGCAACTGTCGGTGCTCGACAGCCAGGTGACCTTGCAGCCGCGGGAACAGGCACCGCTGACCCTCACGTATGTCGGCCTCAATCTCAAGACCGGCACCAGCCGTCAGCGCCTTGATGCACGACTGACCCTGCCTGACGGCCAGCCCGTGGCGCTGAGCCTGCGCACGCGGATTCGTCCGAGTCAGTGGCAGAACAGCGAAGTGGAAGGTTATGTCAGCCTGCCGCAGAGCGACTGGTCGAAATGGCTGCCCGAGCGCCTGACCCAGCAATGGAATTTTTCCGAGATCAAGGCCGGTGGCGAGCTGTGGGTCAACTGGCGCGAGGGGGCGTTGCAGAGTGGAGCGATCCGTCTCAATGCGCCGCAACTGACCGGCGCCTACGCCGAACGCAAGCCGATCCAGATCAACAATCTGGCGCTCAACGGCTACTTCCAGCGCGGTCCCGAAGGGGCCACTGTCACGCTTGATTCGCTGGCGATGAACTTCGGCGAAACTCGCTGGGAGTCGCATGTCCAGATCAAACAGACTGCCGCCACCGACAAGAACGAAGAACTCTGGCATCTGCAGGCCGACCGGCTCGACCTGACGCCGATCACGCCTTTGCTCAATGCCCTCGGTCCGTTGCCTCAAGGCTTCGCCACCGTGGTCGAGCGCCTGAAAGTGACCGGCGGTCTGCGTAACGTGCTGCTGGATTTCCGGCCGAACGCCACCGACGACAGCAAATTCGGCTTCGCCGCCAACCTCGAACAAGTCGGGTTCGATGCCTATCACGGCGCCCCGGCAGCGCGGAATGTCAGCGGCAGTCTTACCGGTAACCTCGGTGGCGGCGAGCTGCGCATGGACAGCAAGGATTTCGTCCTGCACCTCGATCCGATTTTCGCCAAGCCGTGGCAATACATTCAGGCCAACGCGCGGTTGACCTGGAAGCTCGATAAAGAAGGTTTCACCCTGATCGCGCCCTACCTGAAGGTGCTCGGCGAGGAAGGCAAGATTGCCGGCGACTTCCTGATCCGCCTGCATTTCGATCACAGCCAGGAAGACTACATGGATCTGCGGGTCGGTCTGGTGGACGGCGACGGTCGTTACACCGCCAAGTACCTGCCGGAAGTCCTGAGCCCGGCCCTCGACGAGTGGCTGCGCACGGCGATTCTCAAGGGCGCGGTGGATCAGGGCTTCTTCCAGTATCAGGGTTCGCTGAACAAGAACGCCGGGGAAGCGGATCGCAGCATCAGTCTGTTCTTCAAGGTGCACGACGCCGAGCTGGCGTTCCAGCCGGGCTGGCCGCACGTGAGCAAGGTCAGCGGTGACGTGTTCATCGAAGACAGCGGCGTGCGGATTCTTGCCAGCAAGGGGCAGTTGCTCAATACCCAGGTCAGCGATGTCTTCGTCAATATTCCCCATGTGCCGAGCGGCGAGCACAGCCATATGTTCCTCGACGGCACCTTCGCGGGTGGGCTGGGCGATGGCCTGAAGATTCTTCAGGAGGCGCCGATCGGTACCGCCGACACCTTCGCCGGCTGGGAAGGCGAGGGTGATCTGCAAGGCAAGCTGAAACTCGATGTGCCGTTGGCCAAGGGCGATCAGCCGAAAATCCTCGTCGACTTCAAAACCGCCAATGCGCGATTGAAGCTGGCGGAGCCGAAGCTCGAACTGAGCCAGCTCAAGGGTGATTTCCGCTTCGACAGCGCCAAGGGCCTGAGCGGGCAGAACATCAGTGTCCGGGCCTTCGACAAATCGGTCACAGCGCAGATCTTCGCCGACGGCGGCCCCGGCAAACTCAAGACCCGGGTGGCGGCGTCGGGGCAGGTCGAGGTCAAGAAACTCACCGACTGGCTGGGCGTGACTCAACCGTTGCCGGTGTCCGGGACTATCCCTTATCAACTGCAATTGAATCTGGACGGTGCCGACAGCCAGTTGATGGTCAACTCCAGCCTTAAGGGCGTGGCGGTGGATCTGCCCGCGCCGTTCGGCATGGCCGCCGATGTCGGGCGTGACACGGTGTTCCGTATGACGTTGCAGGGGCAAGAGCGGCGTTACTGGGTCAATTACGATCAACTGGCCAACTTCACCTTCGCCGCGCCACCAAGCAATTTCGCCGATGGTCGGGGCGAATTGTTCCTCGGCGCCGGCGAAGCGGTATTGCCGGGTAACAAAGGCTTGCGAATACGCGGCGTGTTGTCCGAGCTGGACGTCAAACCCTGGCAGGATCTGCTGGACAAGTACGCTGGCCAGGATCCGGGCGGCAACGCCAAGCAGTTGCTCAGCAGCGCGGATTTCAAGATCGGCAAGCTCACGGCCTTCGGCACCACGCTGGATCAGGCGGCAGTGCAGGTGAGTCGCAAGCCCGGCGCCTGGGCTCTGGCCCTCGACAGTCAGCAGGCCAAAGGCACGGCTGGCATTCCCGACGCCAAGGGCGCGCCGATTGCGGTGAACCTGCAATACGTGCGGTTGCCGGCACCGGACCCGACGGTGCAGGCCGACGAGAATGCGCCGGATCCACTGGCTTCGGTCGATCCGAGCAAGATTCCGGCGCTGGATATCACCATCAATCAATTGTTCCAGGGCCAGGACCTGGTCGGTGGCTGGTCGCTCAAGGTTCGGCCGACCGCCAAGGGCATCGCCCTGAACAACCTCGATCTGGGCCTCAAGGGCATCCTCCTGCAGGGCAGCGGCGGCTGGGAAGGCACGCCCGGTGCTACGACGAGTTGGTACAAGGGGCGGATCGGTGGCAAGAACCTCGCCGATGTGCTCAAGGGTTGGGGGTTTGCGCCGAGTGTGACCAGCGAAGAATTCCACATGGATGTCGACGGCCGCTGGCCGGGCTCGCCGGCGTGGCTGGCTACAAAGCGCTTCTCAGGCACCCTCGATGCGTCGTTGAACAAAGGCCAGTTTGTTGAAGTGGAGGGCGGCGCTCAGGCATTGCGCGTATTCGGTCTGCTCAACTTCAACTCGATTGGCCGGCGTTTGCGACTCGACTTCTCCGACCTGTTCGGCAAGGGCTTGAGCTATGACCGGGTCAAGGGATTGCTGGTGGCGACCAATGGCGTTTATGTGACGAAAGAGCCGATCAAGTTGACCGGTCCTTCGAGCAACCTGGAACTGGACGGCACGCTGGATCTGGTGGGCGACAAGGTGGATGCCAAATTGCTGGTGACTTTGCCTGTGACCAACAACCTGCCGATTGCTGCGCTGATTGTCGGTGCGCCGGCGGTCGGCGGTGCCTTGTTCCTGATCGACAAATTGATCGGCGATCGCGTGGCACGGTTCGCCAGCGTCAAATACACCGTCAAAGGCCCGTGGAAAGAGCCGAAAATCACCTTCGACAAGCCTTTTTGAGCAGCCAGCCCCTGAACCGATGGAGTAGCATGGCCGCATACCTCTTGCGGAGTGCGCCATGTCTTTAGCGGTGATTCAAATGGTCAGCCAGAGCGATGTGCTGGCCAATCTGCGCGATGCCCGACGTTTGCTCGAACAAGCAGCCAGCGCCGGTGCGAAGCTGGCCGTGCTGCCGGAAAACTTCGCCGCCATGGGCCGTCGCGACATCGCCGATATCGGTCGCGCCGAAGCGCTCGGCGAAGGCCCGATACTGCCGTGGTTGAAACAGACCGCCCGCGACCTCAGGTTATGGATTGTGGCCGGCACGTTGCCGTTGCCGCCTGTGGGGCAGCCCGAGGCCAAGTCCCATGCCTGTTCGCTGCTGGTGAACGATCAGGGCGAAATCGTTGCGCGCTATGACAAGTTGCACCTGTTCGATGTCGACGTAGCGGACAATCGCGGCCGTTACCGCGAATCCGATGACTATGCTTATGGCAGTGGCGTGGTGGTCGCGGACACGCCGGTCGGCCGAATCGGCCTGACGGTGTGCTACGACCTGCGTTTCCCGGAGCTGTACAGCGAATTACGCGCAGCCGGGGCCGAACTGATTACCGCACCGTCGGCCTTCACCGCAGTGACGGGGGCGGCGCACTGGGATGTACTGATCCGCGCGCGGGCCATTGAAACCCAGTGCTATGTGCTGGCGGCCGCTCAGGGCGGAACGCATCCGGGGCCGCGGGAAACCTTTGGCCACGGGGCGATTGTCGATCCGTGGGGCCGCGTGCTGGCGCAGCAGGAGCAAGGCGAAGCCGTGTTGCTGGCCGAACGCGACAGCAATGAACAAGCGTCCATCCGGGCGCGAATGCCGGTGACGGGTCATCGGCGGTTTTTTTCGCAGGGCGCACAGCGACCTGCTTCAGAACACGAATTTAAGGCGTAAAACCTATGAGCGAGTTGTTGTCCTCAGTCAGTGATCACCTGTTGGCGCCCGGCGGCGTGACGATCGAGAGCCTGCAAGGCGTGCTCGGTGATCTGGCGGGTCCAGGCATCGATGCGGCTGACCTGTATTTCCAGGGACAGATTTCCGAGTCCTGGTCGCTGGAAGACGGCATCGTCAAGGAAGGCAGTTTCAACCTCGACCAGGGTGTTGGCGTGCGGGCGCAGTCCGGTGAGAAAACCGGTTTCGCCTACAGCAACGCGATCACCCTCGAAGCCCTCGGCGCAGCGGCCCGTGCGGCCCGTTCAATTTCCCGCGCCGGGCAGAATGGCACGGTACAGGCGTTCAGCACCCAGGACGTCGCCCAGTTGTATGCGCCGGATAACCCGCTGGAAGTCCTGAGCCGCGCTGAAAAAGTCGAACTGCTCAAACGTATCGACATTGCCACCCGCGCCCTCGATCCACGTATCCAGCAGGTCAGCGTGAGCATGGCCGGGGTCTGGGAACGTATTCTGGTGGCTTCGACCGACGGTGGCCTGGCTGCGGACGTGCGTCCGCTGGTGCGTTTCAACGTCAGTGTGATTGTCGAGCAGAACGGCCGTCGCGAGCGTGGCGGCCATGGCGGCGGCGGGCGTACCGACTACCGTTATTTCCTCGCCGAAGACCGTGCCATGGGCTACGCCCGTGAAGCGCTGCGTCAGGCGCTGGTGAACCTGGAAGCGATTCCTGCCCCGGCCGGCACTTTGCCGGTGGTTCTGGGCTCGGGTTGGTCCGGCGTGCTGTTGCACGAAGCGGTCGGTCATGGTCTGGAAGGCGACTTCAACCGCAAGGGCAGTTCCGCCTACAGCGGGCGCATGGGCGAAATGGTTGCCTCGAAACTCTGCACCATCGTCGATGACGGCACCCTGAGCGGTCGTCGCGGTTCCCTGAGCGTCGACGACGAAGGCACCCCGACCGAGTGCACCACGCTGATCGAAAACGGCGTGCTCAAGGGCTATATGCAGGACAAGCTCAATGCGCGCCTGATGGGCGTGGCCCGCACCGGCAACGGTCGCCGGGAATCCTACGCGCACCTGCCGATGCCACGGATGACCAACACCTACATGCTCGGCGGCCAGAGCGATCCGGCGGAAATCATCGCGTCGGTGAAGAAGGGCATCTACTGCGCCAACCTTGGCGGCGGTCAGGTCGACATCACCAGCGGTAAATTCGTGTTCTCCACCAGCGAGGCTTATCTGATCGAGGACGGCAAGATCACCGCACCGGTCAAAGGTGCAACGTTGATCGGCAACGGTCCGGAAGCGATGAGCCGGGTGTCGATGGTCGGTAACGATCTGGCGCTGGACAGCGGTGTGGGCACGTGCGGCAAGGACGGGCAGTCAGTGCCGGTGGGCGTAGGTCAGCCGACCCTGAAAATCGATGCGATCACCGTGGGTGGCACGGGCGCATAAGAAGGAATGGAGCTTCGGGTGGCGCGCAGTGCGGCCACCCGGTGGCGAATATCAACGCAGACCGCGTTGAGTCTCGTCCAGCTCACGGATGTACTTGAAGATCTTGCGGCTCGAGGCAGGAGGTTTGTTTTGCGCAACCTCGTGCTGGGCCTGACGGATCAGGGAACGCAGTTGCTGGCGATCGGCGTCCGGGTAATCGACGACGAATTTCTCCAGCACGGCATCGTCACCGGCGATCAGGCGGTCACGCCAGCGTTCGAGGTTGTGGAAACGCTCGTTGTACTGACGGGTAGAGGCATCGAGTTGATCGAGCAGGGTGAGAATCGCGTCAGTGTCCTGATCGCGCATCAGTTTGCCGATGAACTGCAAATGCCGTTTACGCGCGATGTTCGCGGTGTGCTTGGGCGCATCGGCCAGGGCCCGGCGCAAGGCGTCGGTCAATGGCAGTTTTGCCTGCAAGTCGGGCTTGAGCGTTGTAAGGCGCTCGCCAAGGTCAACCAGAGCATGCAGCTCGCGTTTGACCTGGGATTTGCTTTTTTCTCCCGTATCGAGGGAGTCGTCGTAAGAATCAACCATGGTGGCAGTCCGCAAAGAAACGCCGCCATGATAACCAGTCGGGGGCCGCTTGTCCGGCCCGGTCGCTCGAAGGCCCCAGCCGAAAGCAGAATTTGAGTGGAGATGAGCATGAGTGCAGTTGAAAGCGTCGGCCCACAGGCATTGCCGGCACTGCAGGAACAGGTCGAGCAGATCATCGCCGAAGCCAAGCGTCAGGGCGCCAGTGCCTGCGAAGTAGCGGTGTCGCTGGAGCAGGGCCTGTCGACCTCGGTGCGCCAGCGTGAAGTCGAAACGGTCGAGTTCAACCGCGATCAGGGTTTTGGCATCACGCTGTACGTCGGCCAGCGCAAGGGTTCGGCCAGCACCTCCGCCACCGGGCCGGATGCGATTCGCGAAACCGTCGCTGCGGCGCTGGCGATTGCCAAGCACACCTCCGAAGACGAAGCCTCGGGGCTGGCCGATGCCGCGCTGATGGCCCGGGATATTCAGGATTTTGATCTGTTCCACCAATGGGACATCACCCCGGAGCAGGCCATCGAAAAGGCGTTGCTCTGTGAAGCTGCCGCGTTCGACGCCGATGCGCGCATCAAGAATGCCGATGGCACCACGTTGAGCACCCATCAGGGGTGCCGCGTGTACGGCAACAGCCACGGTTTTATCGGTGGTTATGCGTCGACCCGGCACAGCTTGAGCTGCGTGATGATCGCCGAGGCCGATGGCCAGATGCAGCGTGATTACTGGTATGACGTGAACCGTCAGGGCAGCTTGCTGGCGGATCCGGTGAGCATTGGTCAGCGCGCGGCGCAGCGGGCTGCGAGCCGTCTGGGTGCGCGCCCGGTGCCGACCTGCGAAGTGCCGGTTTTGTTTTCGGCGGAACTGGCGGGTGGGTTGTTCGGCAGCTTCCTGTCGGCGATTTCCGGCGGCAGTCTGTACCGCAAATCGTCGTTTCTGGAAGGCACTCTGGGGCAGAAGCTGTTCCCGGAATGGCTGACTATCGACGAGCGTCCGCACCTGATGCGTGCCATGGGCAGTGCTTCCTACGATGGTGACGGCCTGGCGACTTACGCCAAACCGTTCGTCGAGAAAGGCGAGCTGGTCTCGTACATCCTTGGCACTTATTCCGGTCGCAAACTCGGCATGCCAAGCACCGCCAACGCGGGCGGCGTGCACAACCTGTTCGTCACCCATGGCGATGAAGACCAGGCTGCATTGCTGCGGCGCATGGGGCGTGGCCTGTTGGTCACCGAGTTGATGGGCCACGGTCTGAACATGGTGACCGGTGATTACTCGCGCGGTGCGGCGGGTTTCTGGGTCGAGAACGGTGAAATCCAGTTCGCGGTGCAGGAAGTGACCATCGCCGGCAACATGCGCGACATGTTCAAGCAGATCGTCGCGGTCGGTAACGATCTGGAGCTGCGCAGCAACATTCGCACCGGTTCGGTGTTGATCGAGAAGATGACTGTCGCGGGCAGCTAAGCCGCAGGCAGATACCAAAAAGGCGTGTCACCCGATTGGGTGGCACGCCTTTTTTTTGTGTCCGCAAATTTTTCGGGCTGATGAAGACAGCAAAAAAGCTGCTCTTGTTTTGGTTCTCATTATCATCTAATAATAAATCTCATTATCGGATGAGCCCAGGATCATGAGTTCTGCCTTGCACGAGCAGCCGTACCTCGAAAGCTGGCGCTGGATGAGTCGCCAGATCCGTTGCGCAATGGATCCCGACGAACCGCGCCTGATCGAGCACTACCTGGCCGAAGGCCGATATCTGGCCTGCTGCACGGCGACCTCGCCCTGGACGGTCGCTGAAACCTCTTTCCGTCTGCTGCTCGACACGGCCACCGACATTGCGTTGCCGTGGCACTGGCGCAGCCTCTGTCTCGATCAAGCCTGGCGACCGCTGCGTGAAATGGAGCGCCTGTCACTGTGCAAGTGCCGGCTCAAACGTTGGCAAAGCTACACCTGGCAGCTCGCCACCTGCGAGTTGCAACCCTCGATTCCTCTTATTGAACTGGTGCAAGGATTTTCAGATGACCAAGACACGTATTGAGCGCGACAGCATGGGCGAACTGCAGGTGCCGGTGGACGCTCTCTACGGCGCGCAGACCCAGCGCGCAGTGGATAATTTCCCGATCAGCGGCAAACCGATGCCGACCCAGTTCATCCGCGCCCTGATTCTGGCCAAAGCCGCTGCCGCGCGCGCCAACGTCGAACTCAACCAGCTCAGCGCCGCTCAAGGCAAAGCCATCAGCGATGCCGCCCAAGGGCTGCTGGAAGGCGACTTCATGCAGCATTTCCCGGTGGATATCTTCCAGACCGGTTCAGGCACCAGCTCCAACATGAACGCCAACGAAGTGATTGCCACCCTGGCCAGCCGTCTGCTCGAAGAGTCGGTGAACGCCAACGATCACGTCAACTGCGGGCAGAGCAGCAACGACATCATCCCGACCACCATCCACGTCAGTGCGGCACTGGCCCTGCACGAACAGTTGCTGCCGGCGCTGTTGCATCTGGTGCAAGTGATCGAACGCAAGTCCGACCAAGTGCATCACCACGTCAAAACCGGCCGCACTCACTTGATGGACGCCATGCCGGTGCGCATGAGTCAGGTGCTCAACGGTTGGGCGCAGCAGCTCAAGGCCAACGTCGGTCACCTGCAGGACTTGCTGCCAAGCCTGCAATCTCTGGCCCAGGGCGGTACGGCGGTCGGCACCGGGATCAATGCGCATCCGGAATTCGCCGCGCGATTCAGCCGCCAGTTGAGTCAATTGACCAACGTGCAATTCACCCCGGGCAAGGATCTGTTCGCGCTGATCGGCTCGCAAGACACAGCCGTGGCCGTGTCGGGCCAGCTCAAGGCCACCGCCGTGTCGTTGATGAAAATCGCCAACGACCTGCGCTGGATGAACTCCGGCCCGCTCGCCGGTCTCGGTGAAATCGAACTGGAAGGCCTGCAACCGGGCTCTTCGATCATGCCGGGCAAGGTCAATCCGGTGATCCCGGAAGCCACCGCCATGGTGGCCGCGCAAGTGATCGGCAACGATTCGGTGATCACCATCGCCGGTCAGTCGGGCAATTTCGAACTGAACGTGATGCTGCCGATCATCGCCCAGAACCTGCTGAGCAGCATCGAGTTGCTGGCCAACTCCAGCCGTTTGCTGGCTGACAAGGCCATCGCCAGCTTCAAGGTCAACGAGTCACGCCTCAAGGAAGCGCTGTCGCGCAATCCGATTCTGGTCACCGCGCTCAATCCGATCATCGGTTACCAGAAAGCCGCCGAGATCGCCAAGCAGGCCTACAAACAGGGTCGCCCGGTGATCGACGTCGCGCTGGAACACACCGACCTGTCGCGCAGCCAGCTGGAAGAGTTGCTCAATCCCGAGAAACTCACCGCCGGCGGCGTGTAAGCACTGCAACCGCTTTGGAGGTTCACCATGGAGCACTGGAAACGCACGATCGAACGGGCCAATCGCTGCTTCATGCTGGGCGAGCTGATTGATGCCCGCGAGGCCTACCTGCAAGCATTGGCCTTGGCGCAGGTGTTGTTCGAGCGCTGGGCCGACGCCGACGAAGCGGTGGCGGCCTGCGTCATCTCCCACCACAACCTGGCCGATCTGCATTTGCGCCTGAATCAGCCGGAGGAGAGCGCCGAATATCTCTGTGCGATCCATCAACGGCTGTTGCAGACCATGCAGGACGAGCGCCTGCGCCCGGCGCTGCGTGAAGCAGCGCTGCGCCAGAGCAGCAAAACCTACGTCGAGCTGCTCAATTTCATCAGCGAACACGGCGAATACCCGCGCACCCAGCGTTTGCTGCACCCAGATACCGGCAATGCGCGCCGCGCGCCTGCCCCACAGCACCATGGAGTCCATTGAAATGGCTTTTACCCTGCCAGCCTTGCCTTACGCCTACGACGCACTGGAGCCGCACATCGATGCGCAAACCATGGAGATCCATTACACCAAGCATCACCAGACCTACATCAATAACTTGAACGCTGCGGTCGAGGGCACCGAGTTCGCGGAGTGGCCGGTGGAGAAACTGGTCGCCAGCGTCCAGCAGTTGCCGGAAAAGCTCCGCGCGGCGGTGATCAACCAGGGCGGCGGTCACGCCAACCATTCGTTGTTCTGGGAAGTGATGGTGCCCGGCGGTGGCGGCAAGCCGGACGGCGCGCTGGCCAAGGCGATCGATGAGCAACTGGGTGGCCTCGACAGCTTCAAGGAAGCCTTCACCAAAGCCGCGCTGACCCGCTTCGGCAGTGGTTGGGCGTGGCTCAGCGTGACGCCGGACAAGAAGCTGGTGGTGGAAAGCAGCGGTAACCAGGACAGCCCGCTGATGAACGGCAATACGCCGATTCTCGGCCTCGACGTGTGGGAGCACGCCTACTATCTGCGTTATCAGAACCGTCGGCCGGAATACATCAGCGCGTTCTACAACGTGATCAACTGGCCGGAAGTCGCTGCGCGCTATCAGGCCGCACTGGTTTAAGTCTCCTATAAAAACAATCCAAGGCTGACTATGGGCACTGAAACACTGGCGATCGGAAGTGGGCGTATGTTTCGTTACGCAATTGGATCGCTATTGCTGTTGGCGGGCATGACCTTGCTGGTTGCCCACGGACTGGAATGGCTGAATCTGGAGCCGAGATTGTCCCGGGCATTGCAGGGCGGCGCGATCTGCGCCCTCGGCACCGCACTGGGAGCCGTTCCGGTGCTGGTGATTCGCAATATGCCCCAGGCGTTGGGCGATACGCTGCTGGGTTTTGGCGCCGGTGTGATGCTGGCAGCAACTGCGTTTTCGCTGATCGTGCCGGGAATTGCCGCCGCCGAAAGTCTGGGCCTGAGCCCATGGGGCGCCAGCGGCCTGATCTGCTTCGGCATCATGCTCGGAGCTTTCGGCCTGTATCTGGTTGATCGCCGGGTGTCGGGCGCTTCGCCGGAAATGCTCATCGGTACCGTCAAGCATCCGGTCATTCCGCCGCGGATCTGGTTGTTCGTGTTCGCCATCATTGCCCATAACATCCCGGAAGGCATGGCGGTCGGAGTATCGGCCGGCGGTGGTATGCCGGACGCAGACAGCCTGGCAATGGGCATTGCCTTGCAGGATGTGCCGGAAGGGCTGGTGATTGCACTGGTACTGGCCGGTGCCGGGATGTCGCGGGTCAAGGCGTTTTTGATTGGTGCAGCGTCAGGTCTGGTCGAACCGGTGTTCGCGCTGCTCTGCGCGTGGCTGGTCAGTCTTGCCGAGTTGTTGCTGCCTTTGGGATTGGCGTTGGCGGCGGGTGCCATGTTGCTGGTGGTGACTCATGAGGTCATCCCGGAATCGCGACGCAATGGTCACGAGAAGCTGGCAAGCCTGGGGTTGTTGATCGGCTTCTGTCTGATGATGGTGATGGATACTGCGTTGGGATGAACCGGGAGGAGGGAGCTGACTCCCTCGCCTCAAACGTTTTCAACCACCTTCGTCGAAGTAGTTGTTGATCAGTGTCACCAGCGCGTCCATGGCTTCCTGTTCCTGGTGGCCATCGGTACTCAGGTGGATTTTGGTGCCCTTGCCCGCAGCGAGCATCATCATTGCCATGATGCTTTTACCGTCAACCGTGGTTTCCGGGGTGCGGCCCACTCTGATCGTGCAATCGGGAAACTGGCCCGCCACTCCGACGAACTTTGCCGATGCGCGGGCGTGCAGGCCCAGCTTGTTGATGATTTCGATTTCACGAGCAGGCATCGCGGTGTGAATCCTTTAGCTGAGGTCGCGGTGGCGGACCTGGACGTTTTTCAGGGTTTTTTGCAAGGCCTGACCCAGGCGTTCGGTCAGGTAGACAGAACGGTGATGTCCGCCGGTACAGCCAATGGCAATGGTCACGTAGGCACGATTGCTGGCAGCAAAGCGCGGCAGCCATTTGAACAGATAGGCATAGATGTCCTGGAACATCTCTTCGACTTCCGGCTGCGCTGCCAGGTATTCGGCCACAGGCTCATCGAGCCCGGATTGCGCACGTAACTCCGGTTTCCAGTACGGATTGGGCAGGCAGCGTACATCGAACACCAGATCCGCATCCACCGGCATGCCGCGTTTGAAACCGAACGACTCCACCAGAAACGCGGTGCCCGGCTCCGGCTGGTTCAGCAGTCGCAGCTTGATGGTATCGCGCAGTTGGTAGAGGTTCAGATTGGTGGTGTTGACCTTCAGGTCGGCCAGGTCGGCGATCGGGCCCAGCAGGGCGGTTTCGTCGTTGATGGCTTCGGCCAGCGAGCGGTTGGCATTGCTGAGCGGGTGACGACGACGGGTTTCCGAAAAACGTTTGAGCAACGTTTCGTCATCGGCGTCCAGGTACAGGACATCGCACTGGATATGCCGGCTGCGGACTTCCTCAAGCAGCTCGGGAAACCGCGACAGGTGGCTCGGCAGGTTGCGCGCATCGATCGAGACGGCAACCAGCGGCTGGAGCATTTCGGTGTGGACCAGCGCGCGCTCGGCGAGATCTGGCAGCAAACCGGCCGGCAGGTTGTCAATGCAGTAGTAGCCGTTGTCCTCAAGGACATCCAGGGCGGTACTTTTACCCGAGCCGGAACGGCCACTGACAATGATCAAGCGCATGGTTACGGCCTGTTCTGTTCTTCCAGTACAACCTGGTACAACGCTTCGTTGCTTGGCGCGCTGCGCAGTCTGTCGCGCACGTCTTTGCGGTCGAGCATGCTGGCGATCTGGCGTAACAGTTCCAGGTGCGCGTCGGTGGCGGCTTCCGGCACCAGAAGGACGAACAGCAGGTCCACAGGCGCGCCGTCGATAGCGTCGAAATCGATAGGAGCGTCAAGGTGCATCAGCGCACTGATTGGCGCTTCGCAACCCTTGAGGCGGCAGTGAGGAATGGCGATGCCGTTGCCAAAACCGGTGGAACCCAGTTTTTCACGAGCAATCAATGCCTCGAAGACATCTTGCATCTCCAGATCCGGGACTTCCCGGGCGATCAGGTTGGCAATTTGTTCGAGGGCTTTCTTTTTACTGCCGCCCGGCACGTTCACCAGGGAACGGCCGGGGGTCAGGATACTTTCAAGTCGGATCATGGGGGTGGGGGTTATCGACCGGTAGCGCCCTGGAGCAGGCTCTGGGTCTTTTCCTTATGCTTTTTGAGTTGTTTATCAAGCTTGTCGGTCAGCGCGTCGATCGCAGCGTACATATCGGTATGTTCCGCGTTTGCGACGACCTCGTTGCCGGGAATATGCAGCGTGGCTTCGATTTTCTGCTTCAGCTTTTCGACGCACATCGTGACTTGCACGTTGGTGATCTTGTCGAAATGTCCCTCAAGCCTCTTGAGCTTTTGCTCAACGTATTCACGGAGAGGTTGGGTAACTTCCAGTTGGTGTCCACTGATGTTGACTTGCATACAGCTTCTCCTTCGTTGCCAGTGCATAAAGCGGCAGGCCGAAGAGCCTGCCACTGGAACGCTGTAACGTGGCTTACATCAACCGCTTGCGTTCGCTCGAAGGCGCGATCCCGAGGGATTCGCGGTACTTGGCGACGGTGCGGCGAGCCACCTGAATGCCTTGTGCCTCCAGTAAACCAGCGATCTTGCTGTCACTCAACGGCTTTTTCTGATTTTCCGCGGCAACCAGTTTCTTGATGATCGCGCGGATCGCCGTGGACGAGCATTCACCGCCTTCGGAGGTGCTCACATGGCTGGAGAAAAAGTATTTCAGTTCATATATGCCCCGTGGGGTATGCATGAATTTCTGCGTGGTCACCCGGGAAATCGTCGACTCGTGCATGCCTACTGCTTCAGCGATGTCATGCAGCACCAGCGGCTTCATGGCTTCGTCGCCGTATTCCAGAAAGCCGCGCTGGTGCTCGACGATCTGGGTGGCCACTTTCATCAGGGTTTCGTTGCGGCTCTGCAGGCTCTTGATGAACCAGCGGGCTTCCTGCAACTGATTGCGCATGAAGGTGTTGTCGGCGCTGGTGTCGGCGCGGCGCACGAAGCCTGCGTACTGGGCGTTGACCCGCAGGCGCGGCACCGACTCCTGGTTCAGCTCGACCAGCCAGCGTTCGTTGTCCTTGCGCACGATGACGTCAGGCACCACGTACTCGGCTTCGGTGGATTCGATCTGCGAGCCCGGGCGCGGGTTGAGGCTCTGCACCAGTTCGATGACCTGGCGCAGCTCGTCTTCCTTGAGTTTCATGCGCCGCATCAGCTGGCTGTAGTCGCGGCTGCCGAGCAAATCGATGTAATCGGTGACCAGACGCTTGGCCTCGGCCAGCCAAGGGGTCTTGGCCGACAGCTGGCGCAATTGCAGCAGCAGGCATTCGCCCAGATTGCGTGCGCCGATGCCGGCCGGTTCGAATTGCTGGATGCGGTGCAGGACGGCTTCGATCTCGTCCAGCTCGATGTCGAGTTCCGGATCGAAGGCGTCGAGGATTTCTTCGAGGGTTTCGTCGAGGTAACCCTGATTGTTGATGCAATCGATCAGGGTAACGGCGATCAGGCGATCGGTGTCGGACATCGGTGCCAGGTTCAACTGCCACAGCAGGTGGCTTTGCAGGCTCTCGCCGGCGGAGGTGCGGGTGGTGAAGTCCCACTCGTCATCGTCGCTGCTCGGCAGGCTGCTGGCGCTGGTCTGGTAGACGTCTTCCCAGGCGGTGTCGACGGGCAGTTCGTTGGGGATTCGCTCGTTCCATTCGCCGTCTTCGAGGTTGTCGACTGTCGGCGCGGTCTCCTGATAGGAGGGTTCCTGGATCTCGGTGTTGGGCTTCTGTTCGGCGTTGTCGGCCATGGGATCGGAGTTGTCGAAGTCGTCGCCGTCTTCCTGGCGTTCGAGCATCGGATTGGATTCCAGAGCCTCCTGGATTTCCTGTTGCAGATCCAGGGTCGACAATTGGAGCAGGCGGATGGCCTGTTGCAGCTGCGGTGTCATCGTCAGCTGCTGGCCCATTCTCAAGACTAGCGATGGTTTCATGGCAGGGGCTTAACACCTTATTCGCCGGCGCTATGCGCCATCCACTACAGGGCGCCGGAGCGCCAAACTTAAGCAAATTATATGCCTGAAACTGTCGTGTTTGCCTAGAGCGCTGTAACAATAAAAGCGTATAAAAAGGCGCTTCAACGTTACAGCACCCGGACGGCTGGTCGAATGCTGTCGCGCTTACAGGCGGAACTCGTGACCCAGATAGACTTCCTTCACCAGATCGTTGGCGAGGATGGTCGCGGAGTCGCCTTCGGCGATCAACTGGCCGTCGTTGACGATGTAAGCGGTTTCGCAGATATCCAGCGTCTCACGGACGTTGTGGTCGGTGATCAGTACACCAATGCCCTTGGCCTTGAGGTGATGGATGATCTGTTTGATGTCGCCGACCGAGATCGGGTCGACACCGGCGAACGGTTCGTCGAGCAGGATGAACTTCGGTGCCGTGGCCAGTGCGCGGGCGATCTCCACGCGGCGGCGCTCACCACCGGACAGGCTCATGCCGAGGTTGTCGCGGATATGGCTGATGTGGAATTCCTGCAGCAGGCTCTCCAGCTCCTTGCGACGACCGGCCTTGTCGAGTTCCTGACGGGTTTCGAGGATGGCCATGATGTTGTCGGCCACCGACAGTTTGCGGAAGATCGACGCTTCTTGCGGCAGATAGCCGATACCGGCCTTGGCGCGACCATGCATCGGCTGGTGGCTGACGTCCAGATCGTCGATCAGTACGCGACCCTGATCGGCCTGGACCAGGCCGACGATCATGTAGAAGCAGGTGGTCTTGCCGGCGCCGTTGGGGCCGAGCAGGCCGACGATCTGACCGCTGTCGATCGACAGGCTGACGTCGCGCACGACCTGGCGGCTTTTATAGGCCTTGGCCAGGTGCTGAGCTTTCAGAGTTGCCATTACTGGGTTTTCTCGTCGGTTTTCTTCTTCGGCTGGATCACCATGTCGATACGCGGACGCGCTTCGGTAACCTTGCTGCCAGTGGCTCGACCGGCGCTGGCCAGTTTCTTCACCGTGTCATAGACGATTTTTTCGCCTTGAGTGACGTTGTTGTCCTTGTCGATGACCTTGGCCTTGTCGATCAGCACAACGCGGTTCTGCTGCGCGTGGTACTGAATGGTCACGCCGTAGCCCTGGACAGGTTTGGCGTCGCCGGCAGTCTGCAACTGTTCGAAATAAGCGAGGTTGCCCACCGACGTCACGACGTCGATGTCGCCGTTCGGCGCACGGGTCATGGTCACGGTGTTGCCTTTGACGATCATCGAACCTTGGGTGATGATCACGTCACCTTTATAGGTGGCAACGCCATTCTTGTCGTCCAGCTGGGCATCGTCGGCCTGAATGCGGATTGGCTGCTCTTGATCGTTCGGCAGAGCCCAGGCGCTCACGCTTCCCAGTGCTGCGCCCAGACTGAGCAAAATAGGGAGGGTTTTAACGAGCCTCATACTGTCCTCTTACGTTCGATAGCAGGTGTATCCTGCTTTCCTTCAAATACGCTTTCATTCCTACGCCAGTCGATACACCGCCAGCGCCGTCGATTCTAACGGGTTGCTGGGTCTGCGCATATTGCTGCTGCGGAAACACCGTCATGCGAGTGGAGGTGATCAGGGTGTCGCGGTTCTTTTCGTCGGTGCGCTTGACGCGTACCGAGTCGATCAGCTCGACCTCGGTGCCACCGGAATTCACTTCGCCCCGCTCACTGGTCACGTGCCACGGGAAATCGGTGCCACGGAACATGTTCAGATCAGGCTTGGTGACCAGTGTAATGTCGGTCACCTTGACGTGCTCGGCCTTCTCGGACGTCATTTCGTACTGCACTTTGCCGTCTTCGAGGTACTGGATCGTGTGTGTATTGGTCGCATACCAGTCGATCGGGCTTTCTTCTGCCGAGACCGGCGGTTTGTCGAGGAAGCGTTCCGGGCTGATATTCCAGTAGCCCACCGCACCGAATATCGCTGCGATGCAACCGAACAGCAGGATGTTGCGAAACTTTTTGCTAAACATGGTTGGACTCACAGGTACGCGTTGTTGGCGGCGTCGAGGCTGCCTTGGGCGCGCAGGATCAGTTCGCAGAATTCGCGGGCGGCACCTTCGCCGCCACGGGCCTGGGTAACGCCGTGAGCGTGTTCGCGCACGAAGGCAGCGGCGTTGGCCACGGCCATGCCCAGCCCCACGCGGCGGATCACCGGCAGGTCGGGCAGATCGTCACCGAGATAGGCCACTTGTTCATAGCTTAGGCCCAGTTGCTCCAGAAGACCGTCGAGAACGACCAGTTTGTCTTCGCGCCCCTGAAACAGGTGCGGGATCCCCAGGTTCTTTGCCCGACGTTCGACCACCGGGGTCTTGCGACCGCTGATGATGGCGGTCTGTACGCCAGCGTTCATCAGCATCTTGATGCCCTGGCCATCGAGTGTATTGAAAGTCTTGAACTCGCTGCCGTCTTCAAGGAAGTACAGGCGCCCGTCGGTGAGGACGCCGTCGACGTCGAAAACCGCCAGTTTGATGGCTTTGCCGCGTTGCAGCAGATCGGTGCTCATTTACATCACTCCTGCGCGCAGCAGATCGGAGAGGTTGAAGGCGCCGATCGGGCGATCCTCCTCATCCACGACAACCAGCGCGTTGATTCGGTGGTCTTCCATGATTTTCAGGGCTTCGGCGGCGAGCATCTCGGCGCGGGCGGTCTTGCCGTGCACGGTCATCACCTGGTCGATGGTCGCGCTGTGGATATCAATGCTGCGATCCAGGGTGCGGCGCAGGTCGCCGTCGGTGAAGATCCCGGCCAGTTTGCCGTCGGCTTCAAGAATGACGGTCATGCCCAGACCCTTGCGAGTCATTTCCATCAATGCGTCCTTGAGCAGGGTGCCTCGCTGTACCTGCGGCAGCTCCTGACCGGCGTGCATGACATTTTCCACTTTCAGCAGCAGGCGTCGGCCCAGTGCGCCGCCCGGGTGGGAAAAGGCAAAGTCTTCGGCCGTGAAGCCGCGCGCTTCCAGCAGCGCCACGGCCAGCGCGTCGCCCATGACCAGAGCTGCGGTGGTCGAGGAGGTCGGCGCCAGGTTCAGCGGGCAGGCTTCGTGCTCGACGTGAACGTTGAGATTGACCTCGGCGGCCTTGGCCAGCGGCGATTGCGGGTTGCCGGTGACGCTGATCAGCTGGATGCCCAGGCGCTTGATCAGTGGCAGCAGGGTAACGATTTCGTTGGTGGAGCCGGAGTTCGAAAGGGCCAGAATCACGTCGTCACGGGTGATCATGCCCATGTCGCCGTGGCTGGCCTCGGCCGGGTGCACGAAAAATGCCGGGGTGCCGGTGCTCGCCAGGGTCGCGGCAATCTTGTTGCCGATGTGCCCGGACTTGCCCATGCCGACCACCACTACACGGCCCTTGCTGGCCAGAATCATCTCGCAAGCGCGTACGAAATCGGCGTCGATATGGGGCAACAAGCCTTGTACGGCTTCCACTTCGAGGCGGATGGTGCGTTGTGCCGATTGAATCAGGTCGCTGGTTTGGCTCATGTCAGAAATCGTATAGCCCGATGAAAAGGCGGCGATTATAGCGGTTATGTTGAAAAGCCTCACGCAAGTTCGTCGTGCTTTGTCATTCCTCGTTACCAAAACTCTGTAAATAAGGCTCCAGGCCCTTCAACTCGCCGAATGCGGGCCGGTGCAGGCCTTGGGCGCTTGCCCATTGCAGTGATATAGTTCGCCGCCAGTTCGGCCTGCCCGGGATGTAGGGGCTTTCTCAAGAAAGCCAGGCGTCCGAGTGAGAGGCTGCATCGCAAGGAGTTTAGATGAGTGCCGATAACGCCTACGCGGTCGAGCTGAAGGGAGTCTCCTTCAAGCGCGGTGCGCGGAGCATTTTCAATAACGTCGATATCCGCATCCCGCGCGGCAAGGTCACCGGCATCATGGGGCCTTCCGGGTGTGGCAAGACCACACTGCTGCGCCTGATGGGCGCCCAGTTGCGGCCATCCAAAGGCGAGGTCTGGGTCAACGGCCAGAACCTGCCGAAGCTGTCGCGCAGCGACCTGTTCGATGCGCGCAAGCACATGGGCGTGTTGTTTCAGAGCGGTGCGCTGTTCACCGATCTCGATGTGTTCGAGAACGTCGCCTTTCCGCTGCGCGTTCATACCGACCTGCCGGACGAGATGATCCGCGACATCGTGCTGCTCAAATTGCAGGCGGTGGGCTTGCGCGGTGCGATCGAACTGATGCCCGACGAACTGTCCGGCGGCATGAAGCGCCGTGTCGCCCTGGCCCGGGCCATTGCTCTCGATCCGCAAATCCTCATGTACGACGAACCGTTCGTCGGCCAGGATCCGATTGCCATGGGCGTTCTGGTCCGCCTGATCCGTCTGCTCAACGATGCCCTGGGGATCACCAGCATCGTGGTCTCCCACGACCTCGCCGAAACCGCGAGCATCGCCGACTACATCTATGTGGTCGGTGATGGGCAGGTATTGGGGCAGGGTACGCCGGACGAACTGATGAACTCGGATGATCCGCGTATCCGCCAGTTCATGACCGGTGAACCCGACGGCCCGGTGCCGTATCACTTTCCAGCGCCGGATTACCGCGCCGATCTTCTGGGGAAGCGCCGCTGATGCGCAGAATTACATTAATGGAGCGTGTGCGTCGTTTCGGCCTTGCCGGAATCGACAGCGTCGCAGTGTTCGGGCGTTCGACCCTGTTCCTGTTTCATGCCTTGCTCGGGCGTGGCGGCATCGGTGGCGGTTTTGGCCTGCTGGTCAAGCAGCTGCATTCCGTCGGCGTGATGTCGTTGGTGATCATCGTGGTGTCCGGGATTTTCATCGGCATGGTGCTGGCGCTGCAGGGCTTCAACATCCTGTCGAGCTATGGCTCGGAGCAGGCTGTCGGGCAGATGGTGGCGCTGACCCTGTTGCGTGAGCTGGGGCCGGTGGTAACCGCACTGTTGTTTGCCGGTCGTGCCGGTTCGGCACTGACGGCGGAAATCGGCAACATGAAATCCACCGAGCAGTTGTCCAGCCTGGAAATGATCGGCGTCGACCCGCTCAAGTACATCATCGCTCCGCGTCTGTGGGCCGGCTTCATTTCCCTGCCGGTGCTGGCGATGATCTTCAGCGTGGTCGGCATCTGGGGCGGTTCGTGGGTCGCCGTCGACTGGCTGGGCGTCTACGAAGGTTCCTACTGGTCGAACATGCAGAACAGCGTGAGCTTCGGTGACGATGTGCTCAACGGCATCATCAAAAGTGCAGTATTCGCTTTTGTCGTCACCTGGATCGCCGTATTTCAAGGCTATGACTGCGAACCCACTTCCGAGGGGATCAGCCGTGCCACCACCAAGACCGTGGTTTACGCCTCGCTGGCAGTACTCGGCCTGGACTTTATTCTGACCGCTTTGATGTTTGGAGATTTCTGATGCAAAACCGCACCCTGGAAATCGGTGTCGGCCTGTTCCTGCTGGCAGGGATCCTGGCCTTGTTGCTGCTGGCCCTGCGGGTCAGTGGCCTGTCTCCGACTTCGACCACCGATACCTACAAGCTTTACGCCTATTTCGACAATATCGCCGGTTTGACGGTCAGAGCCAAAGTGACCATGGCGGGTGTGACCATCGGCAAGGTCACCGCGATCGATCTGGACCGCGACAGCTTCACCGGTCGGGTAACCCTGCAAGTGGATAAAAGCGTCGACAACCTGCCGACCGACTCCACAGCATCTATCCTGACAGCGGGTCTGCTGGGCGAGAAGTACATCGGTATCAGCGTGGGCGGGGAAGACACCCGCCTGAAGGATGGTGGAACCATCCACGACACGCAGTCGTCTCTGGTACTGGAAGACCTGATCGGTAAATTCCTGCTCAATACCGTTAGCAAAGACGCCAAATGAGGAGCTTTTGAATGATCTCTACCTTGCGACGTGGCCTGTTGGTGTTGCTTGCGGCGCTGCCGCTGGTGGCCAATGCCGTGGCGGCGCCTTCGGCGCATGACCTGGTTCAGGACACCACCAACCGGATGCTGGCTGATCTGGCTGCCAATAAAGAGAAGTACAAGCAGGACCCGGCTGACTTCTACACCGCGTTGAACACCATCGTCGGGCCGGTCGTGGATGCCGAGGGCATTTCCAAGAGCATCATGACGGTCAAGTATTCGCGCAAGGCAACCCCGGCGCAGATGAAGACCTTCGAGGAAAACTTCAAGCGCGGCCTGTTCCAGTTCTACGGCAACGCGCTGCTCGAGTACAACAACCAGGGCATCACCGTCGATGCGCCCAAGGATGAGTCGGGCGACCGCACCAGCGTCGGCATGACCGTCAAGGGCAACAACGGCGCGATCTACCCGGTGTCGTACACCCTGGAGAAGATCAACGGTGAGTGGAAGCTGCGTAACGTGATCATCAACGGCATCAACATCGGCAAGCTGTTCCGTGACCAGTTCGCCGACGCGATGCAGCGCAATGGCAACGACCTGGACAAGACCATCAACGGCTGGGCCGGTGAAGTCGCCAAGGCCAAGCAGTCGGCCGAGCAGAACGAGAAGCCAGCCCAATGACCGAGTCGGCCATTCGTCTGGATCAAGCCAGTGAACTGCAGCTCAGCGGCGTGCTGGATTACCGCACCGCCCCTGACCTGCGCGAGCAGGGCAGGGCGCTGATCAAGTCGTGCAATGCCCCGGCATTGGTGATCGATTGCTCGGCGGTGGAGAAGTCCAGCAGCGTCGGTCTGTCGCTGCTGCTGTGCTTCATTCGCGATGCCAAGGCCGCCGGCAAGGCGGTCAGCATCCGCGGGATGCCCGAAGACATGCGTGAAATTGCTCAGGTCAGCGAACTGACCGAGCTGTTGGCGCAACCCTGAACCCGCATCAATAGAGAAGCCCCCCGTCAGAGTCCTGCGCAGCGGGGTTCGCAGGCGCGGGGCTTTTTTGTATGATGTCCGACCCGTGCGCACAGGGCGCCGATTGAGGTTGAGCATGCAGGCCGTAGAAGTGAAGAGCTTCCTTGAAGGAAAGCTGCCAGGAACGCAGGTGGAAGTTGAAGGCGAAGGCTGCAACTTTCAGCTGAACGTGATTAGTGATGAACTGGCGGCGTTGAGCCCGGTCAAGCGTCAGCAAAGCATCTATGCCCATTTGAACCCTTGGATCGCCGATGGCAGCATCCACGCGGTCACTATGAAATTTTTCAGCAGCGCGGCCTGGGCCGAGCGCACCTGAGCCCTAGGGCGTCGAGATTCTTATGGATAAATTGATTATTACCGGTGGCGCTCGTCTTGATGGCGAGATCCGCATCTCCGGGGCGAAGAACTCCGCCCTGCCGATCCTGGCCGCCACCCTGCTGTGCGATGGCCCGGTTACCGTTGGCAACCTGCCGCACCTGCACGACATCACCACCATGATCGAGCTGTTCGGTCGCATGGGCATCGAGCCTGTGATCGACGAAAAGCTCAGCGTCGAAATCGACCCGCGCACCATCAAGACCCTGGTCGCTCCGTACGAACTGGTGAAAACCATGCGTGCCTCGATCCTGGTACTGGGTCCGATGGTTGCACGTTTCGGTGAAGCCGAAGTCGCACTGCCTGGTGGCTGCGCCATCGGTTCGCGTCCGGTCGACCTGCACATCCGTGGCCTGGAAGCCATGGGCGCAGTCATCGACGTCGAAGGCGGCTACATCAAGGCCAAGGCGCCTGAAGGCGGCCTGCGCGGCGCGCACTTCTTCTTCGATACCGTCAGCGTGACCGGTACCGAAAACATCATGATGGCCGCCGCTCTGGCCAAGGGCCGTAGCGTGTTGCAGAACGCCGCCCGCGAACCTGAAGTGGTCGACCTGGCGAACTTCCTCAACGCCATGGGCGCCAAGGTGTCCGGTGCCGGCACCGACACCATCACCATCGACGGCGTCGAGCGTCTGGGTTCGACCTTCTACAAAGTCATGCCTGACCGTATCGAGACCGGCACCTATCTGGTAGCCGCTGCGGTCACCGGTGGCCGCGTGAAGGTCAAGGATACAGATCCGACCATTCTCGAAGCTGTTCTGGAAAAGCTGCGTGAAGCCGGCGCCGAAATCACCAGCGGCGAAGACTGGATCGAGCTGAACATGCACGGCAAGCGCCCGAAAGCGGTCAACGTGCGCACCGCGCCGTACCCGGCGTTCCCGACCGACATGCAGGCGCAGTTCATCTCGCTCAACGCCATTGCCGAAGGCACTGGCGCCGTAATTGAGACGATCTTCGAAAACCGCTTCATGCACGTGTACGAACTGCACCGCATGGGCGCCAAGATCCAGGTCGAAGGCAACACGGCCATTGTCACCGGTACTGAAATCCTCAAGGGCGCGCCGGTCATGGCTACCGACCTGCGGGCTTCGGCAAGCCTGGTAATTTCGGCCCTGATGGCTGAAGGAGATACGCTGATCGACCGCATCTACCACATCGACCGTGGTTACGAGTGCATCGAGGAAAAACTGCAGATGCTGGGCGCCAAGATCCGTCGCGTTCCGGGCTAATCGCTGCATCTGGACACAGGGAAGTGTCCGTTGAATTCGTTTTGATCGGGGGTGGTAACGCCCTCGATGTATGTCCGGCGCCGATTGCGACCGGACATGAGTACCTTGATAAGGACTGACGTTTCCCATGTTGACCATCGCACTGTCCAAGGGCCGCATCCTTGACGACACCCTGCCGCTTCTCGCCGAAGCGGGCATCGTGCCGACCGAGAATCCGGACAAGAGCCGCAAGCTGATCATCCCCACGACCCAGGAAGACGTTCGCCTGTTGATCGTGCGGGCCACCGACGTGCCGACCTATGTCGAGCATGGCGCGGCCGACCTCGGCGTTGCCGGTAAAGACGTGCTGATGGAATACACCGGCCAGGGCCTGTACGAGCCGCTGGATCTGCAGATTGCCCAGTGCAAGCTGATGACCGCCGGCAAGGTCGGCGCGGTCGAGCCCAAGGGCCGCCTGCGCGTCGCCACCAAATTCGTCAACGTCGCCAAGCGTTACTACGCCGAACAAGGTCGTCAGGTCGACATCATCAAGCTGTACGGCTCGATGGAACTGGCACCGCTGATCGGCCTGGCCGACAAGATCATCGACGTGGTCGACACCGGCAACACCCTGCGCGCCAACGGCCTGGAACCCCAGGAACTGATAGCCACGATCAGCTCGCGTCTGGTGGTCAATAAAGCTTCGATGAAAATGCAACACGCCCGTATCCAGGCGTTGATCGACACCCTGCGCAAGGCAGTGGAGTCTCGACACCGCGGCTGATTTACCTGCGCGACGTTAAGTTGCGCCGTCTATCCGCCTCATAGCCAGAATCTCAGGTGCCCAAGCGGATCGAATGGTAGTTTCGGGCGCCTGAGTTTTTGCCATTCCTATGAGGCTCTCGCTATGACCGCACCGACTGCAATTCGCCGACTCAACGCTGCTGACCCGGATTTCGCGCATCATCTGGATCATCTGCTGAGCTGGGAAAGTGTGTCTGACGACTCGGTCAATCAGCGGGTGCTGGACATCATCAAGGCTGTGCGTGAGCGCGGTGACGCGGCGCTGGTCGAGTTCACCCAGAAATTCGACGGCCTCGAAGTCGCTTCGATGGCGGACCTGATCCTGCCGCGCGAGCGCTTGGAGCTGGCTCTGACCCGCATCACTGTCCCGCAACGCGAAGCGCTGGAAAAAGCCGCTGCCCGCGTGCGCAGCTATCACGAAAAACAGAAGCAGGACTCCTGGAGCTACACCGAAGCCGACGGTACGGTACTGGGCCAGAAAGTCACGCCGCTGGACCGCGCCGGTCTGTACGTGCCGGGCGGCAAGGCGTCGTATCCGTCATCGGTGTTGATGAACGCGATTCCAGCCAAGGTCGCCGGCGTGACCGAGGTGGTCATGGTGGTGCCGACCCCGCGCGGTGAAGTCAACGAGCTGGTGCTGGCGGCGGCGTGCATCGCCGGCGTCGACCGGGTGTTCACCATCGGTGGAGCGCAAGCCGTTGCCGCATTGGCCTATGGCACCGAAAGCGTGCCGCAGGTGGACAAGGTCGTCGGCCCGGGCAACATCTATGTCGCCACGGCCAAGCGTCACGTGTTCGGTCAGGTCGGCATCGACATGATCGCCGGCCCGTCGGAAATCCTCGTGGTGTGCGACGGCCAGACCGACCCCGACTGGATCGCCATGGACCTGTTCTCCCAGGCCGAGCACGACGAAGACGCCCAGGCGATTCTGGTCAGCCCGGACGCCGAGTTCCTCGACAAGGTCGCCGCCAGCATCGACAAACTGCTGCCGACCATGGATCGCGCGACCATCATCGAAACCTCGATCAACGGCCGTGGTGCCCTGATCCACGTGCGCGACATGGCCCAGGCCATCGAAGTCGCCAACCGCATCGCGCCGGAACACCTTGAACTGTCGGTCGCCGACCCGCAGGCCTGGCTGCCGCAGATCCGCCACGCCGGCGCGATCTTCATGGGTCGCCACACCTCCGAAGCGCTGGGCGACTACTGCGCAGGTCCGAACCACGTGTTGCCGACGTCCGGCACCGCGCGTTTCTCCTCGCCGCTGGGCGTGTATGACTTCCAGAAACGTTCGTCGATCATCTTCTGCTCCGAGGCCGGTGCTTCCGAGCTGGGCAAGACTGCATCGATCCTGGCCCGTGGCGAATCGCTGAGCGCCCACGCGCGCAGCGCCGAATACCGCATCAAAGACGACGTGAAGGGGAACTGAACATGAGTAAATTCTGGAGCCCGTTCGTCAAGGATCTGGTGCCGTATGTGCCGGGCGAGCAGCCGAAGCTGACCCGTCTGGTCAAACTCAACACCAACGAAAACCCTTACGGCCCGTCGCCAAAAGCCCTGGCGGCGATGCAGACCGAACTCAACGACAACCTGCGTCTATACCCTGATCCGAACAGTGACCTGCTGAAGAACGCCGTCGCCAAGTATTACGGCGTACAAAGCAATCAGGTGTTCCTCGGCAACGGTTCGGACGAAGTGCTGGCGCACATCTTCCACGGCCTGCTGCAACACGATCAGCCGATCCTGTTCCCGGACATCAGCTACAGCTTCTATCCGGTCTACTGTGGCCTTTACGGCATCGATTTCGATGCGGTGCCGCTGGATGCGCAGTTCCAGATCAACCCGGCGGACTACGCCAAACCGAACGGCGGGATCATCTTCCCTAACCCGAACGCACCGACCGGTTGCCTGCTGGTGCTGGAAGCGGTCGAGCAGATTCTCAAGGCCAGCCCGGATTCGGTGGTGGTGGTCGACGAGGCCTACATCGACTTCGGCGGTGAAACCGCGATCAGCCTGGTCGACCGTTATCCGAACCTGCTGGTCACCCAGACCCTGTCCAAGTCCCGTTCGCTCGCGGGCCTGCGGGTCGGCCTGGCGGTCGGCCATCCGGACCTGATCGAGGCGCTGGAGCGGATCAAGAACAGCTTCAACTCCTACCCGATCGATCGCATGGCCAATGTCGGCGCGGCCGCGGCGTTCGAAGATCGCGAGTATTTCGACAAGACCTGCGCACTGGTCATCGAGAGTCGCGAGTGGGTGGTTGCACAGTTGCAGGCCAAGGGCTTTGAAGTGCTGCCGTCGGCGGCAAACTTCATCTTCGCCCGTCATCCGCAACACGATGCGGCGGGGCTGGCGGCCAAGCTGCGTGAGCAGGGCGTGATCGTGCGCCACTTCAAGCAGGAGCGGATTGCCCAGTTCCTGCGGATCTCGATCGGTACGCCGGAGCAGAATCAGGCGTTGATCGACGGCCTGGGCGAACTCTGAAACGACGCTGATCCCTGTGGGTTTCGTCCCGCAGGGATCAGCGTTGGTTTATTCGTGATGCGGTTCGCCCAGGAACGTCAACGAACTGAACAACCCTCTGCTGCTCACTTCTGAACTGTCCTTCACCGGCACTTCCACCTGCGCCGCAATCACATTCAATCCCTCATTGCGCACCAGCAACTGCGCGCGGCCTTCCTTGTCGGTTTCAGTGCTCAAGGTATTCGGCGCGCTGCGGTAGTCACCGATCAACTTCACGCCCGCGGCCGGTTTGCCATCCAGCAACACACGCACCGGCAATGATTTCCCCGGCCCGACGGTCAGCGGATCGACCTCTGGCAGGATCAGCAATTTGATCTGATCCAGTTTGGGCAGCTTCGCTCCCGGCTGATAAATCGCCAGGCTGTACTTGAGGGTCTCGGTCGACTCGATGGCACCTGGGACTTTGCTGCGCCCCTCGTTCACCCATTTCTTGTCGGCGGTTTGCGACCACATGCCATTGTTCAGGGCTACGGCCATCACCGCCGGCGGTTTCAACGGTTGCAGGCGGGCGTGATCTGCCAGGCGCTGCACACTGACGGGAATCATCTTGCCGCTCGTGTCAAAGGCCCACGCCCCGCTGACTTTCTGCGGTTTGAACGCATTGTCCTCGGCACCGTGGCCGTAGACGACTTCGATATTGCCGCGCCGTTGTTCGGTCCACAAACCATGGGCCGAGGCGTGTGTGGCGAACAGCGCGGCGATGAGCAGCAGGGATTTGCCGTATTGCATGGTGACGTCCTTTTACAGGTTGAGTGTCAGGCTGACCGTGAAATTGCGCGGCTCGCCGGGGTTGACCCAGTAGTTACTGTACGAGCGCTCGTAATACTTTTCGTCGAACAGGTTGTTCAGATTCAGGCCGAGAGTGACGGTGTCGCTGGCCTTGTAATGGGCCAGCAGGTCGACGGTGTGATAGGCCGGCAGCTCGAAATCGCTGCCGGACTCACCCGAGCGGTCACCGACGTAGGTGAACGCCGCGCCGATATCCGAGCCGCGCAAGCGGCCGTCCTGAAACTCATAGACACCCAGCAGGCTGCCGCTGCGTTTGGCCACTCCGAGGATGCGGCTACCGGTGGGGATCGCTGCATCACCCTTGGTGACTTCGGCGTCGATCCAGGCGAAGGCGCCGATCACCCTGACGGCGTCGGTGACTTGCCCGGTGACTTTCAGATCGAAACCCCGGCTGCGGGCCTTGCCCATGGCGCGGCTGGTGTCGGTGCCAGGGTCGAGGGCGAGGACGTTTTCCTTGTCGATATGGAAGAAGGCGAGGGTGCTGCTTAACCGTTCGTCGAACAGCTCGTTCTTGATGCCGATTTCGTAACCCACACCTTCCTCCGGATCGAAGGATTTGCCAGCGGCATCGAGGCCGTTGTTCGGTTTGAATGAGGTCGAGGCGTTGGCGAACAGGCCTGTGTCCGGTGTCAGTTGATAGAGCAGGCCGGCACGTTGGGTGAGTGCATCGTGGCTCTGGCGGCTGGTGGTGTTGCGGCTGTGGTCATCGATGTTTTGCTCAAAGTGCTCGAATCGCGCCCCGATCATCCCGCGCAGTTTTTCGCTGAAGACGATTTGATCCTGCAGGTTCAGCGCATGGCTTTCGACGTGTTCGAAGAAGTCTGTGCCGGAGCGTGCGCCGTTGGGTTTGGGCTGGCCGTACACCGGGTTATAGATATCGATGGCGTAAGGCCCGCCGGCGATGGTGGTGACGCGCTCGTTCTTGCGGAAGTTCTCGTACTCGCTGCCGATCAGCAGTTCGTGCTGCCAGGTGCCGAGGTCGAACAGGCCGCGCAGTTCCAGCTGGGTGATGCTGTCGTGCCAGTTGGTATCGCGTTCGCGATAGCGGCGGTTGATTGTGTGGCCATCGGCATTCAAAGGACGGTTTTCGGAGGCGAATCCCCACAGTTTGCCTTCCTTGTAATGGCTGGCCAGGCGCAGTTTCCAGGCATCGTTGAGGTGGTGCTCAAGCGTGGCTTGCAGTCTGTTGTTGTGGTTGTCGATGTTGCCGTCGTTCGGCTCACCCAGGAATGTCGAGCGCGAGACGCCGCTCCATTTATTGTTTGGCGCAACGATGCCGCGGTCGAAGGTCGAGCTATGACGCACGAATTCGCTCTCCACCAGCAGGCTGGTGTCCGGGTTCAACTGCCAACTGAAAGAGGGGGCGAGGAATACGCGTTTGCTGTCGACGTGATCGCGAAAGCTGTTGTTGTCCTCGACCGCGAGGTTGATTCGCGACAGCACATCACCCTGATCATTCAGCGGCGTGTTGACGTCCAGCGCGGTGCGATAACGATCCCAACTGCCGGCACTGGTTTGCAGGGTAGTGAACGCTTCGGGCTGCGGTTTCTTGGTAACGATGTTCACCGTACCACCCGGATCGCCTCGGCCGTAAAGGCTGGCGGCCGGTCCTTTGAGCACTTCGATGCGCTCGATGTTGGCAGCGTCCGGTGTGCTCGGGTAACCACGGTTGGCGCTGAAGCCGTCCTGGTAAAACTCGGAAGTGGTGAAGCCGCGCACGCTGTATTCGTAAAGTGTCAGGCCGCCGAAGTTGTTTTGCTTTGAAACGCCACCGGCGAAATCCAGCGCGCGCTCGACGCTGGTGCTGCCCAGATCCTTGAGTACGCTGGCGGGCACCACGCTGATGGCCTGCGGAATATCGCGGATTGCGGTGTCGGTTTTGGTGGCGCTGGACGAGCGGGTAGCGCGGTAGCCTTTGACCGGGCCGGTAGGGGATTCGTAATCGGAGGTGACGCTGATGGCGTCGAGTTCGAGCGTTTGCGGTTCATCGGCAAACACGGGATCGCCAAGCAGGCCAAGGGTCAGGCCGAGGAGGGAGGCCTTTTTTCGAGACGACATGTTATGTTGTTCCAATGTGCTAATTGAAACAATATAACATGCCTGTTGAGAATGTCTGTTATTCGCGCCAATGACGCGAACAAAGTCTTACTCTTCTTTTTCCTTCACCGGAGCCGGCGGCGGACGCAGGCCGATTTCAGCGGTCAGCTTCAACTCCTTGCCATTGCGCATCACCTGAATCGTGACCTTGTCGGTCGGCTTGATCCGCGCCACCTGGTTCATCGACTTGCGACCATCACCGGCCGGTTCGCCGTCGATGCTGAGAATTACGTCACCCAGTTGCAGGCCGGCCTTCTGTGCCGGGCCGTCGCGGAAAATCCCCGCCACCACGATCCCCGGACGGCCCGACAGACCGAACGACTCGGCCAGTTCCTGAGTCAATGGTTGCACTTCGATGCCCAGCCAGCCGCGAATCACCTGACCGTGCTCAATGATCGACTTCATCACTTCCATCGCCAGTTTCACCGGGATCGCGAAACCGATGCCTTGCGAGCCGCCGGACTTGGAGAAGATCGCGGTGTTGATGCCGGTGAGGTTGCCGTTGGCATCGACCAGCGCACCACCGGAGTTGCCCGGGTTGATCGCCGCGTCGGTCTGGATGAAGTCTTCGTAGTTGTTCAGGCCCAACTGGTTGCGGCCGGTGGCGCTGATGATGCCCATGGTCACGGTCTGGCCGACGCCGAACGGGTTGCCGATGGCCAGCGCGACGTCGCCGATGCGGATGTTGTCGGAACGGCCGACGGTAATCGCCGGCAGGGTTTTCAGGTCGATCTTCAGGACCGCGAGGTCGGTTTCCGGGTCGCTGCCGATCACTCGGGCCAGGGTTTCGCGACCGTCCTTGAGCGCCACGACGATCTGGTCGGCGCCGCTGGTGACGTGGTTGTTGGTCAGAATGTAGCCTTCCGGACTCATGATCACGCCGGAGCCGAGGCTCGATTCCATGCGCTTCTGCTTCGGCGAGTTGTCACCGAAGAAGCGGCGGAACTGCGGGTCTTCGAACAGCGGATGGCTCGGCTTGTTGATGACTTTGGTGGTGTAGAGGTTCACCACTGACGGCGCGGCGATGGTCACCGCGTCGGCATAGGACACCGGCCCCTGCTGCGTGCTGGTGGTCTGCGGGGCCTGTTGCAGGTTGACGTCGAGGCTCGGAAGCCCGACCCACTGCGGGTAACGCTGAATAATCAACAGAGCGATAAGCACGCCGGCCAACAGCGGCCAGCCGAAAAAACGCAGCGCCTTGAGCATTAAGCACGTCCTGGAAAAGTTGCAGGCGGGGTCAGACCGCCCATAATGTCGCGCATTATACGAGGCCGCGCGTGCCTCTGAACGGGATTTTCAGGAGTCTTTCATGGCCGTCGCCCTCAGTACCCTGGTCGAAGAAGCCGACCGCTACCTCGGCAGTGCGAAAATTGCCGATTATTGCCCCAACGGCCTGCAGGTCGAAGGCCGTCCGCAGGTGATGCGCATCGTCAGCGGCGTCACCGCCAGCCAGGCGTTGCTTGATGCCGCCGTCGAGGCCGAAGCCGATCTGGTGCTGGTGCATCACGGTTATTTCTGGAAGGGCGAGAACCCGTGCATCACCGGCATGAAGCAGCGTCGTCTGAAGACGCTGCTCAAGCACGACATCAGTCTGCTCGGTTATCACCTGCCGCTGGATCTGCACCCGGACGTCGGCAACAACGTGCAGCTGGCCCGTCAGCTGGACATCACCGTCGAAGGTCCGCTGGACCCGGACAATCTGAAGATCGTCGGTCTGGTCGGTTCGCTGAACGAGCCGATGACCCCGCGTGATTTCGCCCGCAAAGTACAGGAAGTCATGGGCCGCGAGCCGCTGCTGGTCGAAGGCAGCGCGATGATCCGCCGGGTCGGCTGGTGTACCGGCGGCGGGCAGGGCTACATCGACAACGCCATCGCGGCCGGCGTCGATCTGTTCCTCAGCGGTGAAGCCTCTGAGCAGACGTTCCATAGCGCCCGGGAAAACGACATCAGCTTCATTGCCGCCGGCCACCACGCCACCGAACGCTATGGCGTGCAGGCGCTGGGTGACTATCTGGCGAAGCGTTTTGCCCTCGAGCACATCTTCATCGACTGCCCGAATCCGATCTGACTTTTCCCTGAAAGCACCCGAACGGGCGGGCATATTCATATACCCTTTCGATCTAGTTGGCTTCCTGATTAGAAGAGGTCGCTGTGCTAGGATTCCTCGCTCGAACACGGCCCGCTGGCCGTTCATAAGAAAGCTTTCGTGAGTAGCCATGGTCGACAAACTGACGCATCTGAAACAGCTGGAGGCGGAAAGCATCCACATCATCCGCGAGGTGGCCGCCGAGTTCGACAACCCGGTGATGCTGTACTCCATCGGTAAAGACTCCGCCGTGATGCTGCATCTGGCACGCAAGGCGTTCTTCCCGGGCAAACTGCCGTTTCCGGTGATGCACGTCGACACCCGCTGGAAATTCCAGGAGATGTACAAGTTCCGCGACAAGATGGTCGAAGAACTTGGCCTGGACCTGATCACCCACGTCAACCCGGATGGCGTTGCGCAGGGCATCAACCCGTTCACCCACGGCAGCGCCAAGCACACCGACATCATGAAGACCGAGGGCCTGAAGCAGGCGCTCGACAAGCATGGTTTCGACGCCGCTTTCGGCGGTGCCCGTCGCGATGAAGAGAAGTCCCGCGCCAAGGAGCGCGTCTACTCGTTCCGCGACAGCAAACACCGCTGGGACCCGAAGAACCAGCGTCCGGAGCTGTGGAACGTCTACAACGGCAAGGTCAACAAGGGCGAATCCATCCGCGTATTCCCGTTGTCGAACTGGACCGAGCTGGACATCTGGCAGTACATCTACCTCGAAGGCATCCCGATCGTACCGCTGTACTTCGCGGCCGAACGCGAAGTGATCGAGAAGAACGGCACGCTGATCATGATCGACGACGAGCGCATCCTCGAGCACCTGTCTGATGAAGACAAAGCGCGCATCGTCAAAAAGAAAGTGCGTTTCCGTACCCTTGGCTGCTACCCGTTGACGGGCGCGGTGGAGTCCGAGGCCGAAAGCCTGACGGACATCATTCAGGAAATGCTCCTGACGCGAACTTCCGAGCGCCAGGGCCGGGTCATCGACCACGATGGCGCAGGCTCGATGGAAGACAAGAAACGTCAGGGTTATTTCTAAGGGGTTGTCATGTCGCACGCATCTGATTTGATCAGCGAGGACATCCTCGCCTACCTGGGCCAGCACGAACGTAAAGAACTGCTGCGCTTTTTGACCTGCGGTAACGTCGATGACGGCAAGAGCACTCTGATCGGGCGCCTGCTGCACGACTCGAAGATGATCTACGAAGATCACCTCGAAGCCATTACCCGCGATTCGAAGAAAGTCGGCACCACCGGTGACGACATCGACCTGGCATTGCTGGTCGACGGCCTGCAGGCCGAGCGCGAGCAGGGCATCACCATCGATGTCGCCTATCGCTATTTCTCCACCGCCAAGCGCAAATTCATCATCGCCGACACCCCCGGCCATGAGCAGTACACCCGCAACATGGCCACCGGTGCGTCCACCTGTGACCTGGCGATCATCCTGGTCGACGCCCGTTACGGCGTGCAGACCCAGACCCGTCGCCACAGCTTTATCGCATCCCTGCTGGGCATCAAGCACATCGTCGTCGCCATCAACAAGATGGACCTCAAGGGCTTCGATCAGGGCGTGTTCGAGTCGATCAAGGCCGACTACCTGAAGTTCGCCGAAGGCTTGAAGATGAAGCCGACGAGCATGCACTTCGTGCCGATGTCCGCTCTGAAGGGCGACAACGTGGTGAACAAGTCCGAGCGCTCGCCGTGGTACACCGGCCAGTCGCTGATGGAAATCCTCGAGACCGTGGAAGTGGCGGGCGACCGCAATTTCACCGATCTGCGTTTCCCGGTGCAGTACGTCAACCGTCCGAACCTGAACTTCCGCGGTTTCGCCGGCACTCTGGCCAGCGGCATCGTCAAGAAGGGCGACGAAGTCGTGGTCCTGCCGTCGGGCAAGAGCAGCCGCGTGAAATCCATCGTCACCTTCGAAGGTGAACTGGAACACGCAGGTCCTGGCCAGGCGGTAACGCTGACCATGGAAGACGAAATCGACATCTCCCGTGGCGACCTGCTGGTACACGCCGACAACGTTCCGCCGGTGACCGACAGCTTTGAAGCGATGCTGGTGTGGATGGCTGAAGAGCCGATGCTGCCGGGCAAGAAATACGACATCAAGCGCGCCACCAGTTACGTGCCGGGCTCCATCGCCAGCATCGTCAACAAGGTCGACGTCAACACCCTCGAAGAAGGCCCGGCGAGCGCGTTGCAGCTCAACGAAATCGGCAAGGTGAAGATCGCGCTCGACGCGCCGATCGCCCTCGACGGTTACGACAGCAACCGCACCACCGGCGCGTTCATCATCATTGACCGTTTGACCAACGGCACCGTCGGCGCCGGCATGATCGTCGCTCAGCCGGTGACCCATGGCACGGCTACGCATCACGGCAAACTGGCCCATGTAGCAACCGAAGAGCGTGCCCAGCGTTTCGGTCAGCAACCGGCCACCGTGCTGTTCAGCGGCCTGTCAGGCGCCGGCAAGAGCACGTTGGCGTACGCGGTCGAGCGCAAGCTGTTCGATCTGGGTCGTGCGGTGTTTGTGCTGGATGGTCAGAATTTGCGTCATGACCTCAATAAGGGGCTGCCGCAGGATCGCGCGGGTCGCACCGAGAACTGGCGTCGTGCCGCGCATGTGGCGCGTCAGTTCAACGAAGCGGGTCTGCTGACGCTGGCTGCGTTTGTGGCGCCGAGTGCTGAAGGTCGTGAGCAGGCGAAGGATCTGATTGGCAAGGAGCGTTTGCTGACGGTTTATGTTCAGGCTTCGCCGACTGTGTGTGCTGAGCGTGATCCGCAAGGTTTGTATGCTGCGGGTGGCGATAACATTCCGGGTGAGTCGTTCCCGTATGACGTGCCGCTGGATGCTGATCTTGTGATCGACACCCAGTCGTTGTCGCTGGATGAAAGTGTGAAGCAGGTGTTGGATCTGTTGCGTAAGCGTGGCGCGATTTAAGCGTTAGCTGCGAATGAAAAAGCCCGCTGATGAGTGATTATCGGTGGGTTTTTTTTTGGGTGTTTGGGGTGAATATCCGTTGCTGCGGTAACGGCTTCTTATGGTTTCGCCCTTACGGCGAGTCACTTTTTTCAAACGCCAAAAAAGTAACCAAAAACGCTGGGCCCCGGCGTTCGGCACCTCGCTTTGGCTCGGTGTTCCTTCGTTACGGGATTCATCCGGGGGCATCGCCTACGGTTTGCTTCGCTGCACCTCCTCTCGATGCATGCGGCTGCGCCGCACGGTCGCTGCGCTCCCACCCCCTGATGAATCCCTCCACTCAGCCGGCCGAAGGGGCCGGCACGTCAAGAGCGGTACTCGAGCTAACGCTCATTGTGTTGAGTGGTGGGAAGCTAAAAGCGAACTGTTTCCTGTGGGAGCCAGCCTGCTGGCGATGGCGGCCTGACAGATGACCAATTTCTGTCAGGTGTTCCCACAGGGGGTATCAGCGTCGGTTGGGATATTCGCGGTGCATCTGTTCCAGCAATGCATCCTTGTCTTGCCACAGTTGGTTGATCCAGCCTTGGAATTGCAGGCGGTATTCGCCGTCCTGGTCGTAGTTTTTGCCGATGAACTGGGGTGGGATTTTCAGTTCTTCGAAGTGCACTACTACGTCTCGTACATTGCCGCACAGCAGATCCCAGAAGCCCGGGCGTCCGCCGGGGTAGTGGATGGTGACGTTGACGATCGATTCCAGTTGTTCGCCCATCGCATCCAGTACGAACGCGATGCCGCCGGCCTTGGGTTTGAGCAGGTATTTGAACGGTGATTGCTGCTGCGTGTGTTTGCCTTCGGTGAAGCGTGTGCCTTCGACGAAGTTGAAGATGCCTACCGGGTTGTCGCGGAATTTCGCGCAGGTCTTGCGGGTGGTTTCGAGGTCTTTGCCTTTCTTTTCCGGGTGTTTTTCCAGATAGGCTTTTGAATAGCGTTTCATGAACGGGAAGCCCAGTGTCCACCACGCCAGACCGATGACCGGGACCCAGATCAGTTCCTGCTTGAGGAAGAACTTCAGTGGCTGGATGCGTCGGTTTAGCACGTATTGCAGCACCAGAATGTCGACCCAGCTCTGGTGGTTGCTGGTGATCAGGTACGAGTGTTGATAGTCCAGGCCTTGCAGGCCGCTGAGGTGCCAGCGGGTGCGGCGGACCAGGTTCATCCAGCCTTTGTTGTTGCTGATCCAGGCTTCGTGGGTGTGGCTCATCAGCCAGCGCGAGGCGCGGCGGGCGAGGTCGAACGGCAGCACTTTGATCAGTGCCACGAGAAACAGGAACGAGCACAGCAGGATCGTGTTCAGCGCCAGCAGCAGCGCGGCGATCACGCCGCGCAGGGGGGCAGGGAGAAAAGCCAGCATCGGGTCAGATATCCAGAGGTCGGTTGGCAGCCTGAATCGCGGTCAGGGCGATGGTGTAGACGATGTCGTCGACCTGCGCGCCGCGCGGCAGGTCGTTCACCGGTTTGCGCAGGCCTTGCAGCATCGGGCCGAGGCTGACGCAATCGGCGCTGCGCTGCACGGCTTTGTGGGTGGTGTTGCCGGTGTTCAGGTCGGGGAACACGAATACCGTGGCGCGACCGGCCACCTGGCTGTTCGGCGCCAGTTGTCGGGCGACGGTTTCGTTGGCGGCGGCGTCGTATTGCAATGGCCCGTCGATCAGCAGCGAGTGCTGTTGTTCGTGGGCGAGCAGGGTGGCTTCGCGGACTTTTTCGACTTCCTCGCCGGTAGCCGATTCGCCGCTGGAGTAGCTGATCATCGCCACGCGCGGGGTGATGCCGAAGGCGGCGGCCGAGTCGGCGCTTTGCAGGGCGATTTCGGCCAGTTCGCTGGCGCTCGGGTGCGGGTTCATCACGCAGTCGCCGTAGACCAGCACTTCTTCGGGGAAGAGCATGAAGAACACCGACGATACCAGCGTGCAGCCCGGCGCGGTCTTGATCAGCTGCAAGGCCGGGCGGATGGTGTTGGCGGTGGTGTTGATGATGCCGGAGACCAGGCCGTCGACTTCATCCAACGCCAGCATCATGGTGCCGATCACCACGGTGTCTTCCAGTTGTTGCTCGGCCATCGGCGCATTGAGGCTTTTGCTCTTGCGCAGGGCGACCATCGGTTCGACGTAGCGCTCGCGGATCAGATCCGGATCGAGGATTTCCAGCCCCGGCGGCAACACGATGCCCTGTGCCCGGGCGACGGCTTCGACGTCCGCCGGTTTGGCCAACAACACACAACGGGCGATCCCGCGCTCCTGGCAGATCGCCGCCGCCTGCACGGTGAACGGCTCGCTGCCTTCAGGCAGGACGATGCGCTTGTTCGCCGATTGTGCACGCTGAATCAATTGATAACGGAATACCGCCGGCGACAGGCGCATTTCCCGCGGCGTGCCGCAGCGCTGGTGCAGCCAGTTGGCATCCAGATGGCTGGCGACGAAGTCGGTGATGATCTCCGCGCGTTCGCGGTCATCGACGGGGATTTCCTTGTTCAGGCCATTGAGCAGGTTGGCGGTGTCGTAGGAGCCGGTGCTCACCGACAGCACCGGCAAGCCAGCCTGCAATGCGCCGCGGCACAGATCCATGATGCGCGGATCGGGCAGGGTGTCGCTGGTCAGCAGCAGGCCGGCCAGTGGTACGCCGTTGATGGCGGCAAGGCTGACGGCGAGGATGATGTCGTCGCGATCGCCGGGGGTCACCACCAGCACGCCGGGCTTGAGCAGGTCCACGGTGTTGCGCATCGTGCGTGCGCAAATGATGGTCTTGGTCATGCGCCGGGTTTCGTAGTCGCCGGCGTTGAGCACCTGGGCGCCCATCAGGTCGGCGACGTCGCGGGTGCGCGGGGCGTTGAGTTCGGGCTGGAACGGAATGCAGCCGAGCAGACGGAAATCACCAGTGCGCAGCAACGGCGAATGCTCTTTCAGACGCGCGGCGAAGGCGTCCATGCTTTCGTCGGTCTTGACCTTGTTGAGGATCACGCCGAGGACTTTCGGGTCTTTCGGCCCACCGAACAGTTGCGCCTGCAACTCGACGCGGCCGGACAGTTCGGTCAGCACTTCGTTTTCCGGGGCCGAGACCAGAATCACCTCGGCATCCAGGCTCTTGGCCAGGTGCAGGTTGACCCGCGCGGCGTAGCTGGCGCTGCGGGTCGGCACCATGCCTTCGACGACCAGCACGTCTTTGCCGATGGCGGCCTGCTGGTAGAGAGTGATGATTTCTTCGAGCAACTCGTCGAGCTGGCCGTCGCCGAGCATCCGCTCGACGTGGGCCAGACCCAAGGGTTGCGGCGGTTTCAGGCCGTGGGTGCGCGCCACCAGTTCGGTGGAACGCTCAGGGCCGGTGTCGCCCGGATGCGGCTGGGCAATCGGTTTGAAGAAGCCGACTTTCAGCCCGGCCCGCTCCAGCGTACGCACCAGCCCGAGGCTGATGGAGGTCAGACCCACACCAAAGTCGGTGGGCGCGATAAAAAAAGTTTGCATGCGGATTCTCTAAGGGTGCATGGCAATGGCGATCGTCTCTGTGTGCCGATCTGCCGAATTTCAGTCGCCAAGGTTATCGCTAACCGAGCCTTGAGCGCACCAACCGCAAGCAAAGGGTTGGCCTATTTTTTCAATACGTTGCGTTGCGTCCAGCACCCATGCCCTCGACTGCCACGGCGGCTGGTGGCGCAGGTGCTGGGTGTGGCCGCAGGACAGCTCGGCGACCCAGTGGCCGTCCTCGTCCTGATGGAATCCGGTGACGGTCACGGGCTCCAATCGATCCCGTCTGTCCGGGTTCTGTTCGCTTTCGGGCAAATCCTTGTTTAGACTTGTCCGTTCTTCATTCTTATGCAAAAGGTCTCGCCCCATGCTGATCGCCGCCAATAAGGCTGTCTCCATCGACTATACCCTGACCAACGACGCTGGTGAGGTCATCGACAGCTCCGCCGGCGGCGCTCCGCTGGTCTACCTGCATGGCGCAGGCAACATCATCCCGGGCCTGGAAAAAGCCCTGGAAGGTAAAGAAGTCGGCAACGAGCTGGACGTTTCCGTCGAGCCGGAAGATGCCTACGGCGAATACGCCGCTGAACTGGTCAGCACCCTGAGCCGCAGCATGTTCGAAGGCGTTGACGAGCTGGAAGTCGGCATGCAGTTCCACGCTTCGGCGCCGGACGGCCAGATGCAGATCGTCACCATCCGTGACCTGGACGGCGACGACGTCACTGTCGACGGCAACCACCCGCTGGCCGGTCAGCGCCTGAACTTCAAAGTGAAGGTCGTTGCCATCCGTGACGCCAGCCAGGAAGAAATCGCTCATGGTCACGTCCATGGCGAAGGTGGCCATCACCACTGATTTTCTGCGCTAAGCTTCGAGTACTGGAGAGGCGCCCGAGGGCGCCTTTTTAGTCCGCGGCTGTCCTTGGTGGCCTCGCCAAGTGGCTGTTTCGAGTAGAAAACGGGAATCTGGAGTTCGTCATGAGTGCTTTTCACGACCTTAAGTTGACAGCCCTGGATGGTCAGGAGCTACCGCTGGCACCCTTCAAGGGCCAAGTCGTGCTGGTGGTCAACGTCGCCTCCAAATGCGGCTTGACCCCACAGTACGCGGCGCTGGAAAACCTTTATCAGCAATACAAAGGCAAAGGCTTCAGTGTGCTGGGCCTGCCGTGCAACCAGTTTGCCGGTCAGGAACCGGGCAGTGAGCAGGAGATCCAGGAATTCTGCAGCCTCAACTATGGCGTGAGTTTTCCGTTGTCGAAAAAGCTCGAAGTCAACGGTCACGACCGTCATCAGCTCTACCGCCTGCTGGCGGGCGAGGGCGCGGAGTTTCCCGGTGACATCACCTGGAATTTCGAGAAATTCCTGCTCGGCAAGGACGGTCGGGTACTGGCCCGGTTCTCGCCGCGCACGGCGCCGGATGATCCTTCGGTGATTACGGCGATTGAAAAAGCCCTGAGCTGAAACGCAAAAATCGCAGCCCTCGAGCTGCGATTTTTTTCGCCTGCCTTTTGACCCTTAATCATTCAGATCAATAGTGCTATCGCACGTTTGCAACTCCGCATATTATCGCCGTCATATGAATCGCATGCCCGTCGATCAATTTTTCGTGGAGCCTCCCATGCCCGTGCAAGCCCTGTTCAAACCGTTCCAGCTCGGTGCCCTCGAACTGCCGACCCGCGTGGTCATGGCGCCGATGACCCGTTCGTTTTCCCCGGGTGGCGTACCCAATTCCAAAGTGATTGAGTACTACCGTCGTCGCGCAGCGGCCGGGGTCGGCCTGATCATCACCGAAGGCACCACCGTCGGCCACCAGGCTTCCAACGGTTACCCGAACGTGCCGCACTTCTATGGTGAGGCGGCGTTGGCCGGCTGGAAGAAAGTCGTGGATGCGGTGCACGCCGAAGGCGGCAAGATCGTTCCGCAACTGTGGCACGTTGGCAATGTGCGCCGTCTGGGCACCGAGCCGGACGCGAGCGTGCCGGGTTACGGCCCGTCGGAAAAACTCAAGGACGGTCAGGTCGTCATACACGGCATGACCAAACAGGACATCCAGGACGTGATCGCTGCGTTTGCCCAAGCCGCCAAAGATGCCCAGAGCATCGGCATGGACGGCGTGGAAATCCATGGCGCTCACGGTTACCTGATCGACCAGTTCTTCTGGGAAGGCAGCAACCAGCGCACTGACGAATACGGTGGCAGCCTGGCCAACCGTTCGCGTTTCGCCATCGAGCTGATTCAGGCCGTACGCGCAGCTGTTGGCGAAGGCTTCCCGATCATCTTCCGCTTCTCGCAGTGGAAACAGCAGGACTACGCTGCGCGTCTGGTGCAAACCGCCGAAGCGCTGGGCGAATTCCTCAAGCCGTTGTCCGACGCTGGCGTGGACATTTTCCATTGCTCGACGCGCCGTTTCTGGGAGCCGGAATTCGACGGTTCCGACCTGAACCTGGCCGGCTGGACACGCAAGTTGACCGGCAAACCGACCATCACCGTCGGCAGCGTCGGCCTCGATGGCGAGTTCCTACAGTTCATGGTCAACACCGACAAGGTCGCGCAACCGGCCAGTCTGGAAAAGCTGCTGGAGCGTCTGAACAACGACGAGTTCGATCTGGTGGCGGTGGGGCGTGCGCTGCTGGTCGATCCGGACTGGGCGCAGAAAGTGCGCGAAGGCCGCGAGCAGGACATTCTGCCGTTCAGCCGTGAGGCGTTGATGACGCTGGTTTGATCGCCGTGGGCGGCTTGTCGCGCAGGTCGCGGCAAGCCCCCAGCAAATGGTTTTCAAACTGTTCGACGATGGCCGCCCAACCTTGGCGGCTGGCGTGTTGGCGTGCGTTCAGGCGTACGCAGCGCAACCTTTCGTCTTCTTCCAGCAGCCACGCCGCTGCCTCGCAGAACGCCTCTTCATCCCCGGGCATCGCCAGCACGCCGTTGTAGCCATGGCGAATATGCTGGGCTGCCGCGGCCTGATCGTAAGCCACCACCCCAAGGCCTGAGGCCAGCGCTTCCAGCACGACGTTGCCAAAAGTTTCGGTCAGGCTCGGAAACAGAAACACATCCCCCGACGCATAGTGCGCCGCCAGCGCTTCGCCACGTTGCGAGCCGCAGAAAATCGCCTCGGGCAGTTCCTTTTCCAGTGCCATTCGTTGTGGCCCATCGCCGACCACGATCAGCTTCAGGTTACGTTGTGGATAAGTCCCGGCGAGTTTCTCGAAACTGCGCTTGAGCAGGCCGAGGTTTTTCTCCGGCGCCAGACGTCCTACGTGAATGACAGCAATGTCCTGCTCGCCAAGACCCCATTGCTCACGCAAGGCATTCAGGCGTTTGGCCGGGTGAAACAACTGACTGTCGACACCCCGCGACAGCAGCGCCAGGCGTTCGAAATGCCGACGCTCCAGCTCCAGGCGCTGGCTGACGCTCGGCACCAGCGTCAGGGCCGAGCGATTGTGAAACCAACGCAGATAGTGGGTGAGCAAACGCGTCAGCAATCCCAGCCCGTACTGGTGGGTGTATTGCTGAAAATTGGTATGAAAGCCGCTGACCACAGCAATCCCCAGACGCCGTGCCGCGCGCAAAGCCGACAACCCGAGCGGCCCTTCGGTGGCGATATAGAGCACGTCCGGGCGCTGGCGCGTCCAGCGTCGCAACAGTTTGTGCATCGACGACTGCCCCCATTGCAACCCCGGATAACCCGGCAACGGCCAGCCCCGGCACAGCAGCAGCGAGTCGTCTTCAGTGCGCTGCGGATCGTCAACCTGACGCGGTCGCACCAGTTCCACCCGATGCCCGCGTGCGCGCAAACCGTCGCACAAGCGGCCAAGGGTATTGGCCACGCCGTTGATTTCCGGTGGGAAAGTTTCGCTGATGAGGGTGATATGTAGAGCTGTCGTCATGACCTCAGTGTCGGCTGAGGCCATGTCGTGGTTGTGACGTTCGGATGATGGATTTGTGACGCGGCCTCAGCGTTGCGTCACCAGATTCTCGGCTCCGCGCTCACGCACCCAGAACAGTGTCGCGCCAGCCACTGCGGCCGGCATCATCAGGATGTTGACCACCGGAATCAGCAGCACCAGATAGACGATCCCGCCAAAGCTCATGCTCTGCCAGCGCTTCTGCCGCAGCCAGGCGAGCATTTCGTTCCAGCCCAGTTTGTGGTTGTCCGCCGGGTAGTCGATGTACTGGATCGCCATCATCCACACCCCGAACAGCAGCCACAGCGGCGCGGCGACGATGTTCACCACCGGGATGAACGAGAGAATGAACAGGCCGATCGCCCGGGGCAGGAAATAACCGAGCTTGCGCATTTCCCGCGCGAAAGTGCGCGGGATCATGGCGATCAGTTCGCCCCAACTGAAGGCCGGGAAGTCGTCGGTGCCGCGCACCACCACTTCAACTTTTTCCGCGAGGAAACCGTTGAACGGTGCGGCGATCACGTTGGCCAGCATGGTGAAGGTGAAGAACACCATCAACGCCACCAGCACCACAAACAGCGGCCACAGGATGTAACTGAGGAAACTCAGCCATTCGGGCAGCGACGGCATCAGCGTGTCGACCCACAGGCTGAACTGGTGGCCGGCCAGGTAGATCAATCCGACGAACAGCACCAGGTTGATGGCCAGCGGCAGCAGCACGAACAGGCGCAGGCTCGGGCTGAGAACCAATTTGAGGCCTTCGCGCAGGTATTGCGGGCCGGACAGAACAGGGGCGGGCATAAGGTGCTCCGAGCAAGGGAAAACGCGCCGACCTTACCGACTTTGCAGAACCTGTGAAAGCGCGGCAGCGGGATCGACATTCACTGTAACAAAGACGTCCATCTCATCAGTGTGTCGGCATAGAGACCACCTATGAGCTGGATTGTTAAACCGTATTTCCTTAATCTTGCCCCCCTCGATACGCTGCACCCAACTTTTTACAGGACTGTCGAGCTCACGCCTTCCCCAAGGTTATCCACAGTCCTTTTTTATTCCCGCCGGCAGTCCGGCGTCCGGCCAGGTGTCTTGGCCGGTCAACAGGAGCAGGTTCATGTCTGAAGTCCGTCATTCGCGAGTGATCATCCTCGGTTCCGGCCCTGCCGGTTACAGCGCTGCCGTCTACGCTGCCCGTGCCAACCTCAAGCCGCTGCTGATCACCGGCATGCAGGCCGGCGGTCAACTGACCACCACCACCGAAGTCGACAACTGGCCGGGCGACGTCCACGGTCTGACCGGCCCGGTGCTGATGGAGCGCATGCGCGAGCACGCCGAGCGTTTTGAAACCGAGATCGTCTTCGATCACATCAACGCTGTGGACTTCGCTTCCAAGCCGTACAGCCTGACCGGCGACAGCGGCACTTACACCTGCGACGCGCTGATCATCGCCACCGGCGCCAGCGCTCGTTACCTGGGCCTGCCGTCGGAAGAAGCGTTCATGGGCAAAGGCGTTTCGGCCTGCGCGACCTGCGACGGTTTCTTCTATCGCAACAAGCCGGTAGCTGTGGTCGGTGGCGGCAACACCGCTGTCGAAGAAGCCCTGTACCTGGCCAACATCGCCAGCAAGGTCACCCTGATCCACCGTCGCGAAACCTTCCGCGCCGAGAAGATCCTGATCGACAAGCTGAACGCCCGTGTGGCCGAAGGCAAGATCGAGCTGAAACTGAACGCGACCCTGGACGAAGTGCTGGGCGACAACATGGGCGTGACCGGTGCGCGTCTGAAGAACAACGACGGCAGCTTCGACGAAATCAAGGTCGACGGCGTGTTCATCGCGATCGGCCACACCCCGAACACCTCGTTGTTCGAAGGTCAGCTGGAGCTGAAGGACGGCTACCTCGTGGTTCAGGGCGGCCGTGAAGGCAACGCCACCGCGACCAGCGTCGAAGGCATCTTCGCTGCCGGCGACGTGGCCGACCACGTTTACCGTCAGGCCATCACCTCGGCCGGCGCCGGCTGCATGGCGGCACTGGACACCGAGCGCTATCTGGACGATCTGCAGAACGTTTCGTTCTAAGATTGCAGGTACAAAAAAACCGGCCAATTGGCCGGTTTTTTCATGCCTGCGATTCGCTCGGAATCAGCGGCGGGTCAGCGGTTGCGCTTCGAATTTCACGCCCGCCAGACCGTGCTGGATCAGCGCACGGATATTGCCGTGATCGCTGCCTTCAGGGGTTGCCACGACCGAGCGGTAGTGTTCGCCGAACGCCAGCAGCGCTTCTTCGTCGCTCAAGCCTTCCATCAGCGCCAGACCCAGGGTCTTGCACGAACCTTCGTTCTGCCCGGCCGCGTTTTCCACGCCGCCGTTGTTGAACGCCTGAGGCTGGTAGTCGTAACCGGCGGCGATGAAGGACAGGGTGTCGGCAAAAACGTGTTCGCCGCTCTTGAGGCTGGCGCGCAGGGTGTTCAGATCACTCATTGGGTTTTCCTTTGGCGAACGCCGCTTGTTGTTCGGCGCTGGCTTCTTGCTGATATTGGGCTTTCCAGTCGGCGTATGGCATGCCGTAAACCATTTCACGGGCATCGTCGAGGCTGACCTCGATCTGGCGCTCGTCGGCCTCTGCCTTGTACCACTTGGACAGGCAGTTGCGGCAGAACCCGGCGAGGTTCATCAGGTCGATGTTCTGCACATCCTTGCGGCTGTCCAGGTGGGCGACCAGCCGGCGGAAGGCGGCGGCTTCGAGTTCGAGGCGTTGTTGCTCGGTCATGATGGGCTCTGTGCAGTCAAATCGTGGCGCGGATGATAAAAGTCTGACGCCCGGAGCGCCAGACACGTTCAGCGGCTGGCGGCGAGGGTGATCGACACCGACTCGGCAAAACGCAAGGCATGCGGTTTGTCGACTTCGACTTCGGCGTACAGTACCGATTCGTTGACCATCACCAGATCCAGCAGCTCCTGGGTCAGGCGTTCGAGCAGCGCAAAACGGTTGCCTTCCACATGGGCGATGATCGCCTTGGTGATGGTGCGGTAGTTCAGCGCATGGTCGATGTCGTTGTCACGCACCGCTTCCTGCGCGGCGTACAGGATGGTCAGGTTGATCAGCACATCCTGCTTGTTGAGGATTTCGTCCTCGTTGATCCCGATAAAGGTGCGCAGGCGCAGATCCTTGACCCGGATGCGCGCCATTCCCGGTTGAAGTTGTGGCATTTACTTGCTCCGTCCAATCAATTGCAGGAACTCCTGGCGGGTGTTGCTCGACTCGCGGAAGGCGCCGAGCATGACCGAGGTGTTCATAGTCGAATTCTGTTTCTCGACACCGCGCATCATCATGCACATGTGCCGGGCTTCGATGACCACCGCGACACCGGCGGCATCGGTGACTTGCTGGACCGCCTCCGCGATCTGGCGGGTGAGGTTTTCCTGAATCTGCAGGCGGCGGGCGAACATGTCCACCAGCCGCGCGATCTTCGATAGCCCCAGCACCTTGCCCGTCGGAATATAAGCCACATGGGCCTTGCCGATGAAGGGCAGCAGGTGATGTTCGCACAACGAATAGAGCTCGATGTCGGCGACGATGATCATCTCGTCGGTGTCGGACGCAAACAGCGCGCCATTGACGATTTCGTCGACGCTCTGTTCGTAGCCGTGACACAGATACTGCATGGCCTTGGCCGCGCGCACCGGCGTGTCGAGCAGTCCTTCGCGGTCAGGGTTTTCACCGAGACCGATCAGGATCTCGCGGTAATTCTCGGGCAGGGAACGGGTCATGGAGCATCCTCGCGGGGGCGTATTACTTGATGTGCCGCCCGCCGTTGACGGTCAGGGTCGTGCCGGTGACATACGGGTTGTCGAGCAGATAACGCAGGCTCTGATAGATCACTTCGCTGCCGGGTTCGATACCCAGCGCGGACTTGGCCAGCGCCTTGGCGCGGTACGCCGCGTCGTCGTCGGGATTGAACAATAGCAGGGCTGGCGCGATGCCGTTGACCTTGATTGACGGCGCGTAGCGCGCGGCGAAGGACAGCGTGAGACTGTCGAGCCCGGCCTTGCTGGCGCAATAGCCGATGTGTTTGCTGCTGCCCTTGCGGGTGACGTCATCGCTGATGTGGATGATGTCGGCAGGACTCGAACGCTGCAGCAATTCGGCGCAATGCAGGTTGATCAGGTACGGCGCCAGCATGTGAACGTTGAACATGCGGCTGAAGGCTTCGGCTTCACCGTCACCGTTTTCCGCCAGCCACTCCGAGGCGTTGTGCACGATGGCGCGCAGGCTGTCGGTGTGGGCCTTCAGTTCGGTGATGAACGCGAGGATCGAGGCTTCGCTGGAAAAGTCCGCGTGCAACCCGAGGGCGCCCAGATCCCGCAACGTCTTCACACCCGGTCGTTCGCTGCGATAGGTGAAGATCACCCGATGACCGTCTTCCAGCAGACGCTGCGCACAATGCAGGCCGACCCGCTGGCCGGCGCCGGTGATGAGGATGGGAGCTGTGGGAGAAGTCATGTACGGCTCGCGTCGAAGTCAGAGCAAAAACTATAACAGCGACGCGAGCGACGGCTTCAGCGATTTTGCGTGGAGGGTGCGGCAGGCAGCGGGCGTGCAGGCGCCGGGTTGAGCCAGCCTGCCAGCAGGCGGGTCGACAGCGGAATGAAGAAATAGACCATCAACGGGGTCAGGCACAGCGTGCTGATGAAGACCCTCGGCAACAGGCTCATTTCAGCGAGCAGCGGGCCCAGCACGAAATTGAACAGCAGCGACACCGGGAAGAACGCCAGCCAGATCGCCACGGCCTGTTTCCAGCGCGGAGGACGCGCGCCGGCTGCACCGAACCAGCCTTCGATGCCGCTGACCCGATGTTCGGTCGGGTGAGCAAACAGATCGCTGCCACGAGCCAGCCATGCAGTACGCGATGCCGAGTGTTCCCAGGCGTGCAGGGTCTGTTCGTCGACGAAGCGGAAAATGATCTGGAATTCATCGTCGCCGGGAGGCGGGGCCAATACGCCGGAGCCGAGGTAACCGGGGAAGTCGGTGGCCAGTTGTTCGCCTTCTCGCAACCAGGCGATCAGATCCTGATAACGACCATTGGCGACACGACGCGCGACCATCAGCGTGACGGGGGAAGTAGACATTGTGTATCTCCGTATTGCATTTGCGTCGCTCCGGGTAGGAGTTTCGCCTGACGCAGCGCCGGGGTAGAGGGCTGCGTTTTTCGATAAGCAAGGATTATTCCTCATTTTCGTGACGAACCAGAGACTTTCGTCCCATTTCGTTGCTTGAACCGATAAGGGGCATACGGAGTAGAATGGGATCCAACTACGCCAACAAGGACGTGTCCGCCCAAATGCCTGTCATTACAGACGTTCGCCCTGCTTCGCAGGCATCTGTTGCGCTGGAGCGCGAAGAGCTTTTCCCGATACGAGAAGTGTCGCGCCTGACCGGGGTCAACCCTGTCACATTGCGCGCATGGGAGCGGCGCTATGGTTTGATCCAGCCGACACGCACCGAAAGTGGGCATCGGCTGTATTCGATGACCGATATCGAGCGCGTTCGCAGCATCGTCGACTGGATCGATCGCGGTGTCGCCGTGAGCAAGATCGGCAGGATCCTCGCCAAGACCGAGCCAATGAAGGTGCTGGCCGACTTCATTCCCGATGATCTGGTACAGGCGGACTATCTCCAGTGGCAGGAGCAGGTCCGGCAGGCCGTCAGCTCGTTCGACGATCAGTGGCTCGACCGGGTCTACGGCCAGATTTTCTCCTCCTACGCCTTGCCCGTGGTTTTTCAGGACATCCTGATGCCGCTGTGGCTGCAAATGCTCCAGCGTCAGGACGCGTTCGGGCAAACCAGCGAGTGGCTGTTCTTCGATGGTTTTCTGCGCGCCAAGGTACTGCAGCGCATTGTCGTGCTGCGCGGCTCGCAACCGCGCAAAGTGATCGTCAGCGCGCTGGCCGGTCAATGTCGTGAGCTGGAATTGCTGGTGGCGGCGCTGTTTCTCAGCGGCAATGACGCGGGCGTTCGTGTGCTCACCACCGGTCAGCCGTTCGACGAGCTGACGCTGGTGTGCGAAAAGACCAGGCCACAGGCGTTGGTGCTGTTTTCCAATCACGCGCCGACCGCAGAGCTGCCACGACGTCTGAATCGTCTGGCCTTGAGTCTTGATTGTCAGTTGATGCTCGCAGGCGATGCTGCCGATCTGGCGCAGGACAGCCTGGCCGGATCATCGGTTGGCTGTCTGGGCAATGAAGGATCGACCATGCGCCAGCGCATGAATCAGTTCCTCGCAGGAACGCTGGATACCTGAGAATCAGGTGTGCAGGGCAGGGTGGGTCAGACGATGCTGTTGCAGGATGAACTGGCGCAGACGTTCGGTTTCGTCGGCATCGCTCTGGCTTAAATCGTAAGCATAAAAGCCGCTTTCGGTTTCCCGCTCGAACGTCCCGCGCAGGGAAATTCGCTCGTAGCCCGAAGGGCTGAACCACAAGGCAAAATGCTTCGGCGGTTTGGTCTTGTTGCGCACTTCCAGCAGCACACCCTTGTGCGAAACCTCGTGAACCCAAAGCGTACCTGGCTGACCCTTGGCATTTTCCAGTGCCACCGGTTCTTCCAGGGTCAGGCGCCATGGACGCACCATCGGCCCGTCTTCGTAGATGCTCGGTACGCCAAGGCGCAGGTGCAGGGCGTGGAACTCGTCTTCCACCAGATGCAGCGGGAAGGTCATCTGCTGATTTTCGAAGTTGGCCTGGATGGTGACTTGCTCATGGGCCGCCAGACGCGTGAGCAGATCACGGATTTGCGAACCACCATTGACCAGCAGGCTCGACGTCGCATCCCGCACATTGAGTTGCGGGTTGTGTTGCATGGTCTGGATGAAATCCAGCTCATCCTGGGTCAGGAGGGCGTCACGCTGCATGGTTAACTCGAAATGAATAATTACAAAGTCATTGGTGATTGTAGTTAATGACAATTAGTTCGCTGTTTTGTTTGCGCCGTTCGTCGCTTTCAAGGCAGCAATTTCTGCTTCCAGTGCCGCAACCTGAGCTTCCAGTTGCACAACCCGCTGCTGGGCCTTGACCTGAACCGTGACGTCTTTTTGCACGCCGACGAAATAGGTCAGTCCGTCGTCGGCATTTTTTACCGTCGACAGGGACAGCTCGTTCCAGAACGGCGTGCCGTCCTTGCGGTAGTTACGCAGAATTTCCCGGCATGAGCCGCCTTCTCTCAAAACGTCGCGAATCACATCCAGACTGGCCTGGTCGCGGTCCCCGGCCTGCAGGAAACGGCAGTCCTGATAGAGAATCTCTTCACTGGTGTACCCAGTCAGTTTTTCGAAAGCCGGATTCACGTAGATCAGGATGTTGTCCTGATCGCCTTCTTTCTCTGCTACCACAATCCCGTCGTTCGACGCGTTGATCACCATCTGCAGCAGACTGGCATTGATCATCTATGAATCCTTTCAGTGTTATCGACCGCAGGCATTCTAGAAGATCGCCCAGCGCTGTCTACTGGCCATCAGCACTTATCGAGAGCCAATCGCAACAGGGCGCCGCTGGCTGTTACTATCGCCGCTCTTTTTTTCAGTTTCAGGATCAGATTGATGAAAGTCGCCATCCTCTCCGGCTCGGTGTACGGCACCGCCGAAGAAGTCGCTCGCCACGCTCAGAGCCTGTTGAACGCCGCCGGTTTTGAAACCTTCTACAACTCACGCGCAAGCCTTGCGGATCTTCAGGTCTTTGGTCCTGAAGCCTTGCTCGGCGTGACCTCGACCACCGGCATGGGCGAGCTGCCGGACAACCTGCAACCGTTGTATTCGGCGATTCGCGACCAATTGCCGGCGGCCTGGCGTGGTTTGCCTGGCGCGGTGATCGCCTTGGGTGACGCCAGCTACGGCGACACGTTCTGCGGTGGCGGCGAGCAACTGCGCGAGTTGTTCGGTGAACTGGGCGTGCGCGAAGTGCAGGACATGCTGCGTATCGACGCCAGCGAAAGCGTTACCCCGGAAACCGACGCCGAGCCTTGGCTGGAACAGTTGATCGCCACGCTCAAGGGCTGATCCCGCGTTCACGCAACAGCGCCAGCCAGGCCTGCGCAGCCTTCGACAGATAGGCGCCCCGACGCCAGATGAACGCGATATCCCAACGCAAGTAATCCGGCGCGTTCAGGGTCAGGCGAACCACGCCTGGCCGCACCAGACCGCGCGCCACTACGCTCGGCAGCAACACCACGCCTTGCCCGGCGGCCACCAGCGCCGCGAGAAAATCCGCCTGCCCGCTGCGCCCGCCTTCCTTGGGGGTAAAGCCCATTTGCTGGCACGCCTGAAGCAACCGATCGTTGAGCACAAAACTGCGCTGATATAAAAGAAACGGCGTATCGGCCAGTTCCTCCAGGCCGATTTCGCCTCTTGCCGCCAGTGGGTGATCCACCGGCAGCAACGCATCCAGCGGTTCATCGCAGAACGGCTGAAAGTCGAACTGCGGATCTTTCGGCAGAAGACTGCCGCCCAACTCCAGCTCCCCACTTAGCACCGCCTGTTCAATATTGCGGCTGCCGCCCTCAAGCAACTGCACGCTGATGTTCGGGTAACGCCGTCGGTATTCAGCGAACAACCCGGCAAACAACGCATCGCTGCCGAGCAATGGCAGCCCGAGACGTAACTCGCCGCGTGCCAGATGGCTGAGGTCATCCAGTTCGCTGAGCAATTCATTGCGCAACCGCAGCATGCCTTCGGCCCGTTGCAGCACCACGCTGCCGGCGGCGGTCAGGCGTATCTGCGAACCCAGCCGTTCGAGCAGAGGCGTGCCGAGACTCTGTTCGAGCTGGGCGATCTGCTTGCTCACGGCGGACTGACTGATGTGCAGGGTCTTCGCGGCTTGGGTGAAGCCGCCCTGATGCATGACTTCGACGAAGCTTTTGAGCTGTTTGAATTCCATGGCCTGATTCCAGATTGGAATGGCTTTGAGTCTAACAATTCGCTTCGGAGATGGCAGTCGGGTTCGTAAAATAGGCACCTGAAAGGAGCCCTCCGATGAAAGCCTCGACCGTTAAATACTTCTCCCGCCTGCTGGCCGAACTGGCCGTGCTGCTCGCTCTCTACCTGCTCGGATGCCAGATCTCAGCGTGGCTGGCCTGGCCGATTCCCGGCGGCGTGATCGGCATGGCGCTGTTGCTGCTGGGGTTCGCCCTCGGCTGGGTCAAACCGGCGGCGCTGCAAATGGGCGCAGGATTGTTGATGGCCGAGATGCTGCTGTTCTTCATTCCAGCGCTGATGAGTCTGCTGGATTACGGCGCATTGTTGCGCGATGACGGCTGGCGGATCTTGTTGGTGATCGCGGCCAGCACATTGATGGTGATGCTGGTGACCGCGTTCACCGTGGAACTGGCCGTGCGCCTGAGGCGGTCCCATGAAGCTTGAGCTGATGCCGATGTTCTGGCTGGCGTTTACGTTGCTGGCTTATCTGTTCAGTCGCTGGCTGTATCGCCGGACCGGGCGCTACGTGCTGTCACCACTGATTCTGGTCCCCGCATTGCTGCTGGCGCTTGCCGTGCCGCTGCACACCGCTTACGCCGAATATTCCAGCAACACCCATTGGCTGATGCTGGTGCTCGGTCCGGTCACCGTGGCGTTTGCGGTGCCGATCTGGCAGCAGCGGCGTCTGCTGGCGCGGCATTGGTCGGCGTTGTTGCTGGGCATGTTGGCCGGCAGTGCGGCGTCGATCGCCACCTCGTTCGGCCTCGCGAAAGCGCTGGCGCTGGACAGTTCGGTGACGCTGTCGCTGGTGCCGCGCTCGATCACCACACCGTTCGCCATGCCGCTGGCGCAGGATCTGGGTGGCGTGCCGGAGCTGACTGCGGTGTTCGTGATGTTCACCGGTGTGTTCGGAGCGATGCTCGGCGGTGTGCTGCTCAAGTGGCTGCCGTTGCGCAGCGCCCTGGCGCGCGGTGCATTGTTCGGCGTCGGTGCGCACGGTGCAGGGGTCAGTCGGGCCCATGAAGTGGGTGGCGAAGAAGGCTCGGTGGCGGGGCTGGTGATGGTGCTGACCGGGCTGCTCAATCTGTTCGCCGCGCCTTTGTTGGCGTCGTTGCTTTGACATGGATCCAAGCTGTTTGCGTAGCTGACTCGTTCAGTCATCAAGCTGGCTGCCAATGCAACTACGCGACCGTCCGGGGCTGACTAGACTGCTGACACACGCAAAAACAATAAGAACGCAGAGGTGCATACAGTGAGCGTAGCCCCCGTCCCTTCGTCCGTGAACGTCAAAGACCAGGTCAGTGCCGCGGAATGGCAGACCCGGGTCGATCTGGCCGCCTGTTATCGTCTGGTCGCGCTGCATGGCTGGGACGATCTGATCTTCACCCACATTTCCGCCAAGGTGCCCGGCACCGAAGATTTCCTGATCAACCCGTTCGGCCTGATGTTCCATGAGATCACCGCCTCGAGTCTGGTGAAGGTCGACCAGGCCGGCAACAAACTCATGGACAGCCCATACGAAATCAATCCCGCCGGCTACACCATCCACAGCGCCGTGCACGAAGTGCGGCACGACGTGGCCTGCGTGCTGCACACCCACACCGCCTCTGGTGTCGCGGTATCGGCGCAGAAGCAGGGCGTGTTGCCGATCAGTCAGCAATCGCTGTTCGTGCTGTCGAGCCTGGCCTTTCATGCCTATGAAGGTGTGGCCCTGAACCATGAAGAGAAAGCGCGGTTGCAGGCGGATCTCGGTGACAGCAATTTCCTGATGCTGCACAACCACGGTCTGCTGACCTGTGGCGGCACCATCGCCGACACGTTCCTGATGATGTTCACCTTCCAGCGCGCCTGCGACATCCAGGTCATGGCGCAGACCGGCGGTGCCGAACTGATCGCCATCGAACCGCAGATTCTGGCGGGCGCCAAGGCGATGATTGCCGGCGTCACCAAAAGTGCTCAAGGCATGGGTGGCGCGCTGGCCTGGCCAGCGCTGCTGCGCAAACTCGATAAACAAGACCCCGGGTATAAACTCTAATGCCTCTCGCCGAGATCCCTCTGAGTGCCTGGCGCAAACGCAGCCAGACGTTTGTCTTCCGTGGTCAGCCGATCCGCTACTGGACGGCCGGGCAGGGCGAACCGCTGCTGCTGATCCATGGCTTTCCGACGGCCAGCTGGGACTGGCATTACCTGTGGCAGCCGCTGTCCCAGCGCTACCGGGTGATTGCCTGCGACATGCTCGGCTTCGGCGACTCGGCCAAACCCCTGAATCACACCTACAGCCTGCTGGAGCAGGCCGATCTGCAACAGGCCTTGCTGGCGCATCTGCAGGTCGAGCAACCGGTGCACATCCTTGCCCACGACTACGGCGACAGTGTTGCCCAGGAACTGCTGGCCCGGCATTACGAAGACCTGATCGAGGTCGCCAGTTGCGTGTTCCTCAACGGTGGTCTGTTCCCGGAAACCCACCGGCCATTGCTGACGCAAAAACTGCTGCTCAGTCCCTTGGGCTGGATGATCGGCCGAGCGTTCACCCGTGATGCGCTGGTGAAAAGTTTCCATCAGATTTTCGGCCCGGACACCCGGCCCAGCGAAAGCGAAATGGATGATTTCTGGAGCCTGATCGAATGCAATCGCGGGCCGCGAGTCATGCACAAGCTGATTCACTACATTCCCGAGCGCCGGGTTCAGCGTGATCGCTGGGTCGCGGCGATGCAGCGCGGCGAGGTGCCGCTGCGGGTGATCGATGGCGAAGTCGATCCGATTTCCGGCGCGCACATGGTCGAGCGTTATCGCGAGCTGATTCCCGACGCGGATACCGTGCTGTTGCCGGGCATCGGTCACTACCCGCAAACCGAAGCGCCGGTGCAGGTGCTCAAGCACTACCTCGAATTTCGCGATCACTTCGTGTTGCCGCCGCGCAAGGTGGCGTGCTCCTGAATTCGTGCCGCAGGCGCCTGGCGCCTCGGCACGTTTTCATCATCCCCCAGCCTTATCGCGCACCATTCAGCCCCAGCCGTGTTCGTTGTGACCAGACGCGTCGTGCCTGACACTCGTGGACACTGTCCCTCAGGCCTGCTGGAGTTGCCCCGATGAATGAGTCTGTGCGTTTCGAAGATAAAGTCGTGATCGTCACCGGAGCCGGTGGTGGCCTGGGGCGCGCTCACGCTTTGCTGTTCGCCAAACAGGGTGCCAAAGTGCTGGTCAACGACCTCGGCGGCTCGACCCAGGGCGAAGGCGCCAACGCTTCGGCCGCTGATCGTGTGGTAACGGAAATCCGCGAGGCCGGCGGCATCGCCGAAGCCAACCATGACTCGGTCACCGACGGCGACAAACTGGTGCAGAACGCACTCGATGTGTTCGGCCGCGTCGATGTGGTGGTCAACAACGCCGGGATCCTGCGCGACAAGACCTTTCACAAGATGGAAGACGCCGACTGGGATCTGGTCTATCGCGTCCACGTCGAAGGCGCCTACAAGGTGACCCGCGCCGCATGGCCGCACCTGCGTGAGCAAAACTACGGGCGAGTGATCTTCACCGCATCGACCTCGGGCATCTACGGCAATTTCGGCCAGTCCAACTACGGCATGGCCAAACTCGGTCTCTACGGTCTGACCCGCACCCTGGCCATCGAAGGTCGCAAGAACAACATCCTGGTCAACGCCATCGCCCCCACCGGCGGCACCCGCATGACCGAAGGCCTGATCCCGCCGCAAGTGTTCGAACAACTCAAACCGGAACTGGTCAGCCCGCTGGTGGTGTACCTGGCCAGCGAACAATGCCAGGAAACTTCGGGCCTGTTCGAAGTCGGCGGCGGCTGGATGGGCAAGGTGCGCTGGGAGCGCAGCCTCGGTGCCGGGTTCGATCCTCGCGTCGGTTTTTCCCCGGAAGACGTCGCGGCGCACTGGCAGCAGATCTGTGATTTCGAAGGCGCGGCGCATCCGAAGGACAACATCGAGGCGCTGAAGGAAATGATGGGGAATCTGCAGAAGTATTCGTTGTAGCTTGAAGTGGCCACCTGGCGAGAGTCAGGTGGCCGATTGGCGGGTCAGGTGTATCTGTTTTCGATCATGAATTTTGGAGGGGACCAGTTGGGGCCTTTAATCGCCAGACCACTCTCATCAATAGCCAGTACACCGGCGGCGAAGAGTCGAGAGTAAGCGTTTTCCAACGCACCGTACCCTTTGAGAATCTCCGGGTTGTAACGCCTGATCATCATGTCCAGAAGCGGATTTGGCCTGGTCAATGCGAACACAGTAACGATGTCATCCAGCGATTCGTTTTTGACAATCTGTTCAACCACGCTCATTTCCACATCTCCTTTAACAGCCGCTGGTAATCGCGCTCATCCTGTTCTGCGTCTGCGGCCAGTGCTTCCGGTGTGTAAAGCAGTGAAACATCATCCGCCAGTTGAAAGTCTTCCAATGTTGCCGTGTGCACATTGTTCCACACCGGTGACTCCGGATCAGGTCGCTCGGTATCGCCGTAGCCCAAGGCTCTGAATCTTTCGAACTCTCTTAGCTCATGAGTGTAGAAGCGCTTGTCTGTATCCGTTGCTTCAAGCTCGCCACGAACAATTCTCTCCAGGCGATCAAGCATTACTTTATTGGCGGCTGATGCCGAGAACCTGGAAATATGCAGTTTCACGATATTTTCCCCTTCTGATGAAGCCGTTGCTGTCGCCCAACCCAGTTCCTGAATCGGGCCACCCGTTTCATTCGGATTGAATGCTCGGCCGCTGTGTTCGCCGTCTGCACTACCTCCGGCATACGGACTGCTGATCACCACATACAGCGGCGCAACCCCCGAGTCCTCCGGAAAGACAATGATGAAGCGCTCCCATTCCTCCTCCAGGCTCGGGTGGAGGTCGAGCCTTCCCTCGATCGGCATGATCGGCGCGCCGCTGTATGTCGGCGGATCGGTATCGGCACTCGGGAGTAGCGTGGAGCTGTCGCCCGGGCTGATGGCCGGAGTCCAGGTCAGAATGTCGTTGGGCAAGTCGGGCAGGACGGTCTCGTAAACCCCGTTGAGCGAATCGAAGGTCGCGCGCAGCACCGAAACATCGCTGCGTACCTGAAAGTCGTCAGCGCTGACCACGAAGACTTCGGCGCCGTCGTTCATCCTTCTTGTCCCCAGGCCGACCGGTATCTGCAATGTGCCCTGGCGCTGCGCGATCTCGCGTAATGCCTGCGGCGTGGCAGAAGACAACTCGACCAGCGGCACGCTGACGCTGAAACGCTCACCGTTGCCCAGACGTGAAGGCGCCAGCAAAGCCGCGAAACCGACCGCAACCGGTGCCAGCAGCGAGGCGCCCAAGGCGTTGATGCCGACGACCGCCGAGCGCAGGACCGTGAGGATCGCTGTGGCTGTCGACGGGTTCAGGCGCGCTGCGTTCGAGGCGAATGCGATCACCGGCCCGGTGCTGGCCGCAGCGCCAAAAGCCGGATAAACCCGCTGGCCTGCATCCGCTCGTGCCTGGTCACGGGCCTGGCGTGCAGCCTCTGTCTGGCGCTGCAAATCGGCAAGGGCCTTCAGGCGCGCCTGTTCAGCCGCAAGCTGGCGCGCAGCGGCTTCGGCGGCAATCCGCGCCTGCTCCGCAGCCTTGCGTTGCGCCTCGGCCAGCGCCGCCAACCGCGCTTGCTCGCGGGCCTGGACTTCTTGCTGTTCCTGTTGGCGCCGCGCCGTCTCCGCCAAGGCTTTCTGGCGTTGCTGTTCTGCGGCGATCCGCGCCTGTTCCGCGGCACGGCGTGCGGTTTCTGCGGCCTGGGCCTGCGCGGCGTCGTTGGCCTGTACCGCCGCCAGCCAGTTGTGCACGTTGACGTGTTGTTGATGCAGCGTCGCCAGCGTTTGTGTCAGCAATCTGACTTCCATTGCCGCGCGATAGGATTGCTTCCACAGGTTCATCCCCGGTCCGTTGGGACTCAGCACCTTGTCCACGGCGTAGGCCCGGGACAGGAACTGGTAGACCGTCTTGTCGGTGGGATCGCTGCCGTAGAAGCCGTGGGACAGTTGTGCCTGCTGTTGCAGTTGCGCGTTCTTGCGCTGGATCAGCCGGTTGCGCACGCCCAGCTCTCGGCTGATCGCGGCAGCGGGCGGCAGCGGCTGGGTCGACTCTTCCAGGCGGGTCGCGGCCAGATCGACTTCAATGGCTTGCGGGATTTGTGCAGCCTTCGCCTGGTATTCCTGAGTCAGCGGGGTAATGAAGTTCTGCAACACCTGCTGATAACGGGCAGGGCTGCGCGGCGTGCCGAACGGACCGTTATAACGATTGTGATCAACAGTGGAAATACCGGGGTTGAAATGCGGCGGTGCTTCAGCGGTTGTCCACACAGGCTCCGTCAATTCAAATGGAGGTGGTCTTTGCATATTCATATCCTTTTGAATGTGCGTTGGTTTTTCAGAACATAAACGTACGAATCACTAATGGGTATTTGCCCATTGAAGTTACAGGAGAGTTTGCGCAGAGATATCTGAGAAGGGTGTAGGTTGTAACTTGCGTTTAAGAGTGAACTTTCATTGCTTATACAAAGACTCAGGAAACTTCTTACGTATTAAAAGAGGTTTCCTGCGCTGAAAAGGGAAACGGCACTTCAGAGCAGCGCGAGCGCCACGCAATCATTTATCGGGGTCAAAAAGCGCCCATAAAAAAGGCCGCTGCAAACGCAGCGGCCAAGGTAAGACGTTGGATCAAGGAGCTACAAATCAACGTCAGTGAACACCGGGGCGATGGATCGAAAAACGCTTCGGTCCATCAGAAATCGATTGCCGACGACTCGGTCGCGGACTTTGTGCTTGCTGGCGGTCTGCCGTGAAAGCCCGCTTAGAATAAGGGCTGGCGCCTCAGGGAAAAATAGCGATTCCGGACATGCACTGTTACGGGGCATGTAACAGTGGCGCGCACCGGGGTGGTCATTATCCGTTGCGTTGATAGTGGTGCATCCAGCCTGTTCATGGCAGGCGCAAAGCCTTGTCGCAGGCGGGGATTCATCCTTTCGGGCGACAACGTGAATACCTCCTTGGTGCGCTTATCGTCCCCGTGTGGCGGCAGTAGGGTGAGGCCTTCTGTCACTCACCGGGGAAGACGCATGACAAAAACAACAATGCGCGCCATCTTCACACCGCAGGCGCTCGCCGCTGCGGTGGCCTTGGGTTGCTGTGCCCAGGCGCACGCGGTCGCTTTCAATATCGGGGAAATCGAAGGCACCTTCGATTCGTCGCTGTCGGTCGGTGCGAGCTGGGGCATGCGCGATGCCGACAAGTCGCTGGTGGGTACGGTCAACGGCGGAACCGGTCAGTCTTCCACCGGTGATGACGGGCGTTTGAACTTCAAGAAAGGCGAGACCTTTTCCAAGATCTTCAAGGGCATCCACGACCTCGAACTGAAGTACGGCGACACCGGTGTGTTCGTGCGCGGCAAATACTGGTACGACTTCGAACTCAAGGACGAAGACCGCGAGTTCAAACCGATCAGTGACAAGGGCCGCAAGGAGGGCGCCAAGTCGTCCGGTGCGCAGATTCTCGATGCGTTCGTCTATCACAACTATTCCATCGCTGATCTGCCGGGCACCGTGCGCGCCGGCAAGCAGGTGGTGAGCTGGGGCGAAAGTACCTTCATCGGTAACTCGATCAACAGCATCAACCCGATCGACGTCTCGGCGTTCCGCCGGCCAGGTGCGGAGATCAAGGAAGGACTGATTCCGGTGAACATGCTGTTCGCCTCCCAGGGGCTCACCGACCAACTGACGGTCGAGGGCTTCTATCAACTGGAATGGGATCAGACCGTCCTCGACAACTGCGGCACCTTCTTCGGTGTCGACGTGGCGGCTGACGGCTGCAACAACGGCTACACCGTCGGCAGCCCGGCGATCGCCCCGTTGGCGCCGCTGACGGCAGCCTTCGGCCAGCCGATCCAGGTGACCCGCGAAGGCGTGATCGTGCCTCGTGGCGGCGACCGCGATGCGCGGGACTCCGGTCAATGGGGCACGGCACTGCGCTGGCTCGGCGACGACACCGAGTACGGCCTCTACTTCATGAATTACCACAGCCGCACGCCGACCGTCGGCACCAGCACCGCCGGCCTGTCGACCCTCGCGGCCCTGCCGGGCATGGTCGGGATCGCCAACCGGCTGGCGCCCGGCAGCGGTTCGGGGCTGGCGCAAAGCGTGATGCTCGGGCGCGGTCAGTACTACCTCGAATACCCGGAAGACATCCGCCTGTATGGCGCGAGCTTCTCCACCACACTGCCGACCGGCACCGCCTGGACCGGCGAGATCAGCTATCGCCCTAATGCGCCGGTGCAGGTCAACACCAACGACCTGACTCTTGCGCTGCTCAATCCGATTGCCGGCGGTGCCGCGTCGCCGCTGGCCACCTCGCCGGGTGCCGACAACAAGGGCTACCGGCGCAAGGAAGTGACGCAGATCCAGAGCACGCTGACGCACTTTTTCGATCAGGTCTGGGGCGCACAGCGTCTTACCCTGGTCGGCGAAGCGGCGGTGGTGCGGGTCGGCGGCCTGGAGTCACGCAGCAAATTGCGTTACGGCCGTGACTCGGTCTACGGCCAGTACGGTTTCGGCGGTGACACCGACGGTTTCGTCACCTCCACATCCTGGGGTTATCGCGCCCGGGCGATCCTCGATTACGCCAACGTGATCGGCGGGATCAACCTCAAACCCAACCTGTCCTGGTCCCACGACGTCGCCGGTTATGGCCCCAACGGTCTGTTCAACGAGGGTGCCAAAGCCGTCAGCGTCGGGGTTGATGCCGACTACCGCAACACCTATACCGCGAGCCTGAGTTACACCGACTTTTTCGGCGGTGACTACAACACCCTCGAAGACCGTGACTTCGTGGCCCTGAGCTTCGGTGTGAACTTCTGATCTGCCCGAGAAGGATGAATGCAATGCGCAAGATGATTCTGCAATGCGGTGTCCTGGCCCTGAGCCTGTTGGCCGCCAACGTGATCGCGGCGGTGTCGCCGGACGAAGCCAACAAGCTCGGCACCAGCCTGACGCCGCTGGGCGCCGAGAAGGCCGGCAACGCCGACGGCTCGATTCCGGCCTGGACCGGCGGTATCCCGAAAAACGCCGGTGCGGTCGACAGCAAGGGCTTTCTGGCTGACCCGTTCGCCAGCGAAAAACCGCTGTTCACCATCACCGCCGCCAACGTCGACAAGTACAAGGACAAGCTGTCCGACGGCCAGGTGGCGATGTTCAAGCGCTACCCCGAGACCTACAAGATCCCGGTCTACACGACCCACCGCACCGTGGCCGTGCCGCCGGAAATCTACGAGTCGGCCAAGCGCAGTGCGCTCAACGTCACCACGATCAACGACGGTAACGGTCTGGCCAATTTCACCGGCAATCGCTACTACGCCTTCCCGATCCCCAAGAACGGGGTCGAGGTGTTGTGGAACCACATCACCCGTTATCACGGCGGCAACGTCAAACGCATCATCACTCAGGTGACCCCGCAGACCAACGGCAGCTACACGCCGATCCGCTTCGAAGAAGAGATCGCCGTGCCGCAACTGATGAAGGATCTCGATCCGGAAAAAGCCGCCAACGTGCTGACCTTCTTCAAACAGTCGGTGACTGCGCCGGCGCGTCTCGCCGGTAACGTGCTGCTGGTACACGAGACCCTCGACCAGGTGAAGGAACCGCGGCTGGCATGGATCTATAACGCCGGCCAGCGCCGCGTACGCCGTGCGCCGCAGGTTGCCTATGACGGGCCGGGCACCGCAGCCGACGGTCTGCGCACCTCGGACAACTTCGACATGTTCTCCGGCGCGCCGGACCGCTATGACTGGAAACTGATCGGCAAGAAGGAAATGTACATTCCGTACAACAGCTACAAGCTCGACTCGCCGAGCCTCAAATACGACGATATCGTCAAGGCCGGGCACATCAACCAGGACCTGACCCGCTACGAACTGCACCGGGTCTGGGAAGTGGTCGGCACGGTGAAACCGAACGAGCGGCACATCTACGCCAAGCGCCACATGTACATCGACGAGGACAGCTGGCAAGTGGCGCTGGCCGACCACTACGACGGTCGCGGGCAGCTGTGGCGAGTGGCCGAGGGGCACGCTCAGTACTACTACGATCACCAGGCCCAGGCGTACACACTCGAAGCGCTCTACGACATCATCGCCGGCCGCTACATTGCCCTGGGGATGAAGAACGAAGAGAAGCACAGCTTCGAATTCGGCTTCGAAGCCAAGGCCGCCGACTACACCCCGTCGGCCCTGCGCGCCGAGGGCGTACGGTAAGGGTTTCGATACATTGGGAGGACAAAAGGCGACCGTACGGTCGCCTTTTTTATGGGCGCCAATCAGCGTACTGAATACTCGTCAACAAGCGCCGGGGAGAGGGCTAGGGTGAGCGTACAACGATAAAAAGGCGCACCCGATGACCGCCATGACCCACGCTCCGGATCGAGCGGCTTTTCTCCCGAGACTGTCTTCCCATCACCTTGCGCGCCCGCGTCTTTGCGGGGCTCTGCTCGAGTCTGCGGCGCGGGTCAGACTGATCTGCGCGCCGGCCGGCAGCGGCAAGACCGCACTGCTCACCGAATGCCTGCTGCAGGCGCCTGTCGGTTGCACGGTGTGCTGGTTGCCGTTGGCAGGTGTGTCCTTGAGTGTTGGCGAATTTTGCGAACGGCTCGCGCACGCAATGGGGCTGACAGCCTCGGACGAGACGTCAGTGCTTTATGAACTGGCGCGGCATTCCTCGGCAACCTGGGTGCTGATCGATGATTACTGCCGATACCCCGAGCCTGCACTGGATGCCTTTCTCGACCGGATGCTGGCGGTCAGCAGTCCGGCCCTGACGTGGTGGATCGGCACGCGGCGTCGTCCGTCCTGCAACTGGCCGCGCCTGCTGCTCGATGATGCCTTGTACGAATGTGAAGGGGCGGCGTTGGCGCTGACCCGGGACGAAATCGCACAAGCGTTGCGTCACTTGCCGCCTGCCCAGGCCGACAGTGTGGCCGGACGCATCTTCCAGCGCAGCGGCGGCTGGTGCGCCGGCGTGCGGATGCTGTTGATGCAAAAATGCGACTGGTCGCAAAAGACTTTGCCGCAGCAACGCATGGACACCTTGCTGGATTACCTGCAACACGAAATGTTCAGCGGTTTGAGTCCGGAACTCGCCGAGGCCTGGAGAGTGCTGGCGCATCTGCCGCGGTTCAATGCCGAGCTGTGTGAACACCTGTTTGGTGCTGGAGAGGGCGCCCAGTACTTGCGCACGCTGCAAGTGCTCGGCTGCTTTATCGAGCCCTGGAACGATTCGGCCGATTGGCTGCAGGTTTGCCCGTCACTGTCGCACGTCATTCGCGAAGAACACTGGCCATCGGGGCGTTCCTGGCATCGTCGGGCTTGCCAGTGGTTCGCTGCCGCGAATGACTGGCGCTCGGCTTTTGAACAGGCGCTTCTGGCTGAAGAACATGAAGCGGCCATCAGCCTGTTGCAGCACTTCAGCTTCGAGCATCTGTTCGAAGAGCAAACGGTGGTGCTGTTGTTGCGGCTGCATGAAATCCGCGGCGGTGAGCTGACAATGAGTTCGCCACAACTGGTCGGACTGATGACGGCGGCGTTGCTGTTTGCCGGTCGCTTTGAACAGGCAGCGCAATGTATTGCGCGTCTTTCGTGTTTCCTGCCGCAATCCTCTGCGCAGGGTGAGTGCCAGCTGATTGCACGCTGGCAGGCGTTGAGCGGTTGGCTCGCGCATCTGGAGGGGCGGATGGAGGCTGCCCAGGAGCATTTCTCCCAAGCATTGGAAGTACTGGATGCGGACAGCTGGATCGCTCGGGCAATGTGTTTGTCCGGTTTGACCCAGCAAGCACTTTTAAGGGGCGAACTCGACGTTGCACACGCCTGTAATCGACAGGCGCTGTGTCTGGCACGAGCGCAAGGTTCGCTGGTTTTCGAGGCACTGCTTGAGCTCGATCATGCGCAATTGCTGGAGCAGCGCGGCACAGCGTCCCGGGCTGAAAGTCTACTGGCCAATGTCCACGATTTGCTTGGCAAGCAATCGAACCGGCCGACACCGTTGATGGGAAGAATCGCGTTACGCCGAGGGCGACTGGCTTTGAGTCAGGGGTTGGACTCCCGCGCCGCAGGGTTTTTCCAGGCCGGCCTGGAGGACTGCAAACGCAATCATGACAAGCGCGTGCTGTATGGCTTCATCGGACTGGCGCAATTGGCCGCCAACCAGGCGGACTACGAACAGGCTTTCGTGTGCCTGCGCGATGCCGAGCGGCTGATGCAACTGCGGCAGATTCCGGACACTGTCTATCGCGGTGCGTTGTTGCACGCCAGCAGTCTTTTCTGGCTGCAGCAAGGACGTCACGAACTGGTTTGCGAGGCCATGACCCGCTTGCGCCGACACTATCAGGGACCCGGTGCATTGCAGGCTCCACCTGCGACGCTGGAGCTGATTCCGCGTGTCGAGTACCTGCTGATCCTCGCCGAGGTTGGATTGCACAAGGCTCACGATCCCGTGGTGCGCCTCCAGCAGCTTCTGGAAACCGCCCGGCATTGCAGAATGCTTTCTCTGGAAACCGATTTGCACCTGGCATTGGCCGAGGTGGCGTTCGCGCTGGGTGACGAATTGTTGGCCAGATCTCATTTGCGGGCGGGTTGTGAAATGGCCAGCCTGCATGGACTGCATCAGGCACTGCATGAACTGAAAATGCGCCGTCCCGAGCTGATTGACGGGGTTGCCGAGACACCTTGTGCAGTCAGTTCGAGCGGTGGCGCATTGCTCAGTCAACGAGAACTGGAAGTTTTGAGACTGATTGCCAAAGGGTATTCCAATCAACAGATTGCAGATCACTTGTTTATTTCCTTACATACCGTAAAGACTCATGCCAGGCGTATACATGGAAAGTTGGGTGTCGAGCGCAGAACACAAGCAGTGGCCAGTGCAAAGATGCTGGGTCTGGATGTGTAGCGTGCGTTACAGCAGAGGGTTTGTTTATTTGTTCGGTTTCTTCTCGGAGATAATTATTAAATATTCAAAATGTGAAGTAACGGGTCGCTTGTTTTAGTCGTGGTTGTTGGGCGTTAGCTTTGTTGCATTGAATAAATGGCGCTGTGTCATTTAGTTGTTGATGCTGCAAGGAACTCGCAATGAACGATTTAAACAATACCCTCGGCTTTCGCCCGCAATGGCTCGCAGGCACCAGCTCGAACAATCAACAGAAGTATGAATACCTTATGCAGCAAATGACTGATCAGGAGGCGGAACTCAGGCGACTGCTGGGCAAGTCGGCATCCTTGAAGACCTATGCATCTGCACGTGTTCAGGAATGGACGAACAGTGCATTGGGTGCTCGAATTGATCCGGAAAGTATCAGCGTCGTTTCCCGCTTCAGCATTCAAATGGCCGGTCGCACGCTGGTTCAAGAGGATAAACGTTCGTTACTGGAGCTGGCGTTGTTCGGTCTGCATGATCAGAACAACCGGTCTGAAATGAAGTTCGAAGGTCAGATTCCTTCAGGCTTGACTCAAGCTCGCCTGGAAAACTGGTTGTCCGGGGTCGACATCCGTTCGGATTACTTCGAAGCGCTTCGAAAATCCTTTGATGATTACGGTGTGCAAATCGCATTGTTGGGGGCCTTGGCAACCCGCATCGCTTTCAGCGCATTCTCGGCGACTTTGCAGGGACACCTCAATCAGCCGAACATGCAGATGGTCGAGCGCTTTCTGCAGGGTGATCGCAGCATTTCGGCATCGGCGTTCGTGTTGAAGGGATACCGATACGGTTTCAGGGATCTGATGGTTTTCCAGCAAAAGAGCAATTCCTATGGCCCCTGTGCCTTGTACGCTCCCGGCTCGCCGGGTGGCAGGGATTGGTACTCGTTCCCCAATATTCGCGAGCTCGAGTTTCAGGTGGCCGGCTGGGTCAGGACTGATGAGGGAGTGAGCTATCTGACGTCCCAGGCGCATCCTCAGGAGAGGGGGGCATTGTCGAAGTACGTGAAACAGCTTCAGCAACTTCCGAGCGCATGGAAAGGCGCAACCTTCGACGAATGGCCCGAGGCACCGGAAGGTATTCTTGCGGAGGCGGTTTTCTATCAGGTTTCCTGGGACCTGGCCCAGGAGAGTCTTGTACAACCGGCAGGTTACCGAAAAGCGCCTGCCGATCTTCGTCAGCGTTATGCTCGATTGAACACGGAGTTGAAAGCCTTCTATACCGTCAACGCTCGCGAAGCCGGCATCATTCCTTATGAGACTTTTTGCCGTGATCTCATAAAACAGAACATTGAGGACTTGCTAAAAGCATCCGGGGAAATCGTCACAGTCAATCCGGATGAAATCATTGTCGAGCTGGAGCAGGGTGAAGAAGTTACTTTGTCCCGGATCATTATCAAGGAGACGCCATTCTATGCGCATGAAAGGGATGGCGAACTGGTAGGCGTTTTTCCGCGCTTTCGTGTAAATACGGGCCATCCAGCACTGCGTAATCTTGATATCCGTCATTTGGCAAGCTGGTCCCGAACATTGCGACCGGGAGAAAAGTACATTGCCATGTTGCGATCGGTTTATCTCAGCAATAAACATCCGGAGTATGAGCTGAAGCGGGAAATACATTTCCGAACGCAGCAAGCCGAAATGTACCGGGCGGTATTGTCCAGCCATTTTTCCGGTGAGATGTCCATTGGGTTGGCTGAACAGTTGAATCGTTTGATTGCAGGGCTGGACAAGGCCTCGGACCCATCGTTTCCTCCTTATGGAGAAACCGTAACCAACGTGCAATACAGCGCAGTATTCAAACTGCATTTAAAGCGTTGCCTGATTGAAGGCGTGTACGTTTTCAGGTTGGTAGAGGGCGGAAAAATCACGGAGATTCTCTACACGCCCAACGCACCTGACGGTGTCCATTATCGTCCGATGAATCAGCTCTTTGCGTCGATCAAGGAAAACGCTCTCGGCCAGTATTTCTATGAACGGGTCAAATACATCGAGCAGCCGATCATCGGGACTTTCGTCAACAACATCGAGTTCAAGAACATCTCTGAAAGCCCGCCCGTGCTTGAGATGAACAGCCGAGTGCAGTCGTTGCGGGCAAGTTACAACGCCCGCATAGAACGGATTGTTTCCGATGTGGACGCCCAAACGACCAGCCTCGGCGAAATCATCGGCAAGCTGGTTTATGACACGGCTGTCCTGGCGGCAACGGTGGTCAGCATGGTTATTCCACCAGTGGGGCTTGCACTCTCGACCGTGCAGATCACCAGGAATGTTCTTGAGGGTGCCCAGGCTTACAAATACGGAGATCGGGCAACAGCGTTCAATCATTTCAAGGATGCGTTGCTGGATCTGGTCTCTCTGGTTCCTGGCGGGAAAGAAGCGACCAAGGCTCAGAAAACCCTGATCCAGCTTCTGGGCGACGCCAACACCGTCGTCGGCCTGGTCGCTTCGGCTACGGGCCAGACCCTTGGCTACGAGCGTTTTCAGGAGCTGCTCGAAGAGATCCTGAAGGAAGAGTCGGCCAGTGATAGCCAGACTCTGTTGGTGTAAGCGATTGAAGTGATCTGACTAGCGGGCGTCAAACCCCATCCGCCAACTCACGGCCCGCGTCGCAGCCAATAACCGCTGCGCCGCCGGGCCGTTTTCGTCGGCGTGGAACAGCGAGGTCGGGCCGACTATGGTCAACACCGCCGCGACCTGCCCGAGGGCGTTGAACACCGGTGCCGACAAGGCATCGACGCCGGGCATCAGCAAACCGTGGACATGATGCAGACCGCGTTCGCGGATCTGTTCGCACAACGCCGCATAGGCTTTTTCGTCTGCCAGCGGATGGCCGCCGCTGGCGATTTCCTGCTCGCGCAATTCATCGGTTTCCCGTTGCGGCAGGTAAGCACCGAACACCAGACCGGTGGAGGAACTGAGCAACGGTAATACCGAGCCCAGTTGCGTCACCACCGTCACCGCGCGCACTGCCGGTTCGATGTGCACCACGGTCGCGCCCTGATTACCCCATACCGCGAGGAAACAGGTTTCGTTGAGTTCGTCGCGCAACTCGGCCAGCGGCAGGGCGGCGACTTTCAGCACGTCCATACTGTTGAGAGCGGCCAGGCCCACACGCAGCGCTTCACGACCGAGGCCGTAGTGGTTGGTGGCGGTGTTCTGTTCGGCAAAGCCCGAGGCGATCAACGCTTGCAGATAACGGTGAACCTTGCTCGCCGGCATCTGCACATGTTCGGCCAGACGCGACAGCGAAGTGGAGGGCGACAACTCGGCCAGGGCCTTGAGGATGTCGGTGCCGACTTCGGCGGAGCGGACTTTCTGTTTGCCGTTGCTGTCGCTGGTTTTTTCCATGGTGCTGCCGTGTCCCGGAACGAATGGGCGTCTTTATAGCTTGACGCTGGATAGCGAGCAAATTACGTTATGCGTAATTGAATTACGATAAAAATAACCCCGGCGTGCCAAGACCTCCGATCCAGAGCGTCCGGCCATGCCGACTCCCTGTTCAGGAGGCTCCATGAACCTTGATTCAGCCCTGGCTTACCAGTCCGGTTTCGGCAACGAATTCAGCTCTGAAGCGTTGCCCGGCGCACTGCCCGTCGGCCAGAACTCCCCGCAGAAAGCCCCTTACGGTCTGTACACCGAACTGTTCTCCGGCACCGCGTTCACCATGACTCGCAGCGAAGCGCGGCGCACCTGGATGTACCGGATCCAGCCATCGGCCAATCACCCGGCATTCGTCAAACTGGAGCGGCAACTGGCCGGTGGTCCGTTGGGCGAAGTGACCCCCAATCGCCTGCGCTGGAACCCGCTGGAGATCCCGGCCGAACCGACCGATTTCATCGACGGTCTGGTGAGCATGGCGGCCAACTCCGCCGCCGAAAAACCGGCCGGCATCAGCATCTATCACTACTGCGCCAACCGTTCGATGGAGCGTGTTTTCTTCAATGCCGACGGCGAGCTGCTGCTGGTGCCGCAACTGGGGCGCCTGCGCATCGCCACCGAACTGGGTGTGCTGGAAGTGGCGCCGCTGGAAATCGCCGTGCTGCCACGGGGCCTGAAATTCCGCGTCGAATTGCTCGACCCGCAAGCGCGCGGCTACGTCGCCGAGAACCACGGCGCGCCGCTGCGCCTGCCGGATCTGGGGCCGATCGGCAGCAACGGTCTGGCCAATCCACGGGACTTCCTGACTCCGGTCGCCGCCTACGAAAACCTGCAACAGCCGACGACCCTGGTGCAGAAATTCCTCGGCCAGTTGTGGGGCACCGAACTGAATCACTCGCCACTGAACGTGGTCGCCTGGCACGGCAACAACGTGCCGTACAAATATGACCTGCGCCGCTTCAACACCATCGGCACCGTCAGTTTCGATCACCCGGATCCGTCGATCTTCACCGTGCTGACCTCGCCGACCAGCGTGCACGGTCTGGCCAACCTTGACTTCGTGATCTTCCCGCCGCGCTGGATGGTGGCCGAGAACACCTTCCGTCCGCCGTGGTTCCACCGCAACCTGATGAACGAATTCATGGGCCTGATCCAGGGCGAATACGACGCCAAGGCCGAAGGCTTCCTGCCCGGCGGCGCGTCCCTGCACAGCTGCATGAGCGCCCACGGCCCGGACGGCGAGACCTGCACCAAAGCCATCAACGCGGACCTCAAACCGGCGAAGATCGACAACACCATGGCCTTCATGTTCGAGACCAGCCAGGTGCTGCGCCCAAGCCGCTTTGCCCTCGACTGCCCGCAACTGCAATCCACTTACGACGCCTGCTGGGCCACGCTGCCCGCCACGTTCGACCCGACCCGGAGATAACCCATGACTCAGAATTCCATCACCCGCAGTTGGGTCGCTTCGGCCAACGGCCACACCGAATTCCCGCTGCAGAACCTGCCACTGGGCGTGTTCAGCATCGAAGGCTCGGCACCACGCGCGGGCGTGGCGATTGGCGAGCACATCTTCGATCTGCAAGTGGCGCTGGAAGCCGGTCTGTTCGACGGCGTCGCGCGCAGTGCAGTCGAAGCCATGCGCGGCGGTCAGTTGAACGCCTTCTTCGAGCTCGGCCGTGATGCTCGCGTTGCCTTGCGCGAACGCCTGCTGGAACTGTTCAGCGAAGGCAGCACTCATCGCGGCAACATTGAAGCCCAGGGCGCGAAACTGCTGCCACTGGCCGCCGATTGCCAGCTGCACCTGCCGGCGCGCATCAGCGACTACACCGACTTCTACGTCGGCATCGAGCACGCGCAGAACGTCGGCAAACTGTTCCGTCCGGACAACCCCCTGCTGCCGAACTACAAACACGTGCCGATCGGCTACCACGGTCGTGCCTCCACCGTGCGCGCCTCCGGTGCTGACGTGCGCCGTCCGAAAGGCCAGACCCTGCCAGCTGGCGCGACCGAACCGACCTTCGGCCCGTGCGCGCGTCTGGACTATGAGCTGGAACTGGGGATCTGGATCGGTCAGGGCAACGAGATGGGCGAGCCGATCGCCATTGGTGACGCCGCTGAACACATCGCCGGTTTCTGCCTGCTCAACGACTGGTCGGCCCGGGACATCCAGGCTTGGGAATACCAGCCGCTCGGCCCGTTCCTGTCCAAGAGCTTCATCACCAGCGTCTCGCCGTGGGTGGTGACCGCCGAAGCGCTGGCGCCATTCCGCACTGCGCAACCGGCGCGTCCGCAAGGCGATCCACAGCCGCTGCCGTACCTGCTCGACAAGCGCGATCAAGATGGCGGTGGTTTCGACATCGAGCTGGAAGTGCTGCTGCTCACCGAGAAAATGCGCGAGCAGAACCTGCCGGCCCATCGCCTGACCCTGAGCAACACCCGCTACATGTATTGGACCGTCGCGCAAATGGTTGCGCACCACAGCGTCAACGGCTGCCAGTTGCAGGCCGGTGACCTGTTCGGTTCGGGCACCTTGTCCGGTCCGGAAAACGGCCAGTTCGGCAGCCTGCTGGAAATCACCGAGGGTGGCAAAAAGCCAATCGAGCTGGCGTCCGGTGAAGTGCGCAAATTTCTTGAAGACGGCGACGAAATCATCCTGCGCGCCCGCTGCGCCCGCGAAGGTTTTGCCTCGATCGGTTTCGGCGAATGCCGTGGCACCGTGCTGGCGGCACGCTGACAGGAGCGGCTTATGGATCTCTACACCTATTACCGTTCCACCTCGTCGTACCGGGTGCGGATCGCGCTGGCACTCAAGGGTCTCGACTATCAGGCGCTGCCCGTCAACCTGATCGCACCGCCCGGCGGCGAGCATCGGCAACCGGCGTACCTGGCGATCAATCCCCAGGGCCGGGTGCCGGCGCTGCGCACCGATGACGGCAAGTTGCTGATTCAGTCGCCGGCGATCATCGAGTATCTGGAAGAACGTTATCCACAGGTGCCGTTGCTGCCCGAAGACCTTGTTGCCCGCGCCCAGGTGCGCGGCGTCGCGGCGGTGATCGGCTGCGATGTGCATCCGTTGCACAACGTCAGCGTGCTCAATCGCCTGCGCGGTCTGGGGCATGACGAGCCGCAGGTGAACGAGTGGATCGGCCACTGGATCAGTCAGGGTCTGGCGACGGTGGAGCAGTTGATCGGCGACAGCGGTTTCTGTTTCGGCGAGTGGCCGTGCGTGGCGGACGTGTACCTGATTCCGCAGTTGTACGCGGCCGAGCGTTTCAACGTATCGCTCGAGGCGTATCCACGGATTCGTCGGGTGGCCGCGTTGGCTGCTGAACATCCGGCGTTCATTGCGGCGCATCCGGCGAATCAGCCGGACACCCCGTAACCCCTGTGGGAGCGAGCTTGCTCGCGAAGAGGGAGGGTCAGCGCCAGCAATGTCGCCTGACTGACCGCTTTCGCGAGCAAGCTCGCTCCCACAAAAGATCTGCGCTGTGACCAAAAAAACATAAAAACTAAACAGGTACCTTGCGATGCACAACCAGATTGCCAGCTTTCGGGCGGCACTCGACGCCCGTCCTGTGTCCCGCTTTCAGTGGTTGCTCCTGATTCTTCTCGCCTTGCTGCTGGTCACCGACGGCTACGACGCCCAGGTGCTCGGTTACGTGGTGCCGGCGCTGGCGCAGGACTGGGGCCTGGAAAAGTCCGCATTCGGCCCGGTGTTCAGTGCCAACCTGCTGGGTCTGACGCTTGGCTCGCTCGCTGTGACGCCGCTGGCCGACCGTTTCGGCGTTCGACGGATTTTGCTCGCCTGTGTACTGATCTACGCCAGCCTCACCGTGCTGATGGTGTTCGCCGATTCCCTGAATACCCTGATGATCGCGCGCTTCATCTGCGGTATCGGTATGGGTGGCGCGATGCCCAGCGCCATGGCGTTGATGTCGGAATATTCACCGCCACGCCTGCGCACGTTGATGGTGACGCTGGCGGCGTGTGGTTTTTCCTTCGGCGGGGCGGCGGGTGGTTTCGTCGCGGCCGGTTTCATCGACCGTTTCGGTTGGCAAGCGGTGTTCCTCGCTGGCGGCGTCACGCCGTTGCTGCTGTTCCCGTTCCTCTGGTGGATGCTGCCGGAATCCTTGCCACGACTGCTGCGTGACGCGCCGCCCTATGCACGCCTGCGCAAAGTCACCGCGCGGATGCTGCCGGACTGGCAGCCACCGGCCGCATCGGTCGAACAGAACGAACGCGAGCAGGGCAGCAAACTGACTGTGGTGGAGTTGTTCCGTAATGGTTACGCCCGCCCGACCTTGCTGATCTGGGCGACGTTTTTCGTCAGCCTGATCCTGCTGTATTTCATGATCAGCTGGCTGCCGTCGCTGCTGCTGGAAAGTGGCCTGAAACTCAACGAAGCGAATCTGGTGACGTCGATGTTCCTGTTCGCCGGCACGTTGGGGGCGATCTGCATGGCGTGGTTCGCCGACCGTTTGAAAAGCAAGGTGCGACTGTTGTCCGGCGTGCTGGCTGGCGCGGCGGTGTGCACGATTTTGTTAGGCCTGAATCACGACAATCCGCGCTATCTGGTGGCCTGTGTATTTGCAGCGGGGTTTTGCATCATCGGCGGGCAACTGACGCTCAACGCGTTCGCCAGCAATTTCTATCCGGCGCACGTGCGCGCCACCGGTACTGGCTGGGCATTGGGAGTAGGGCGGTTCGGCTCGATTCTCGGGCCGCTGTTCGGCAGCCTGTTGTTGGCGATGCACATTCCGGTGGAGCAGATTTTCTTCTTCTGCGCGATTCCGGCGGTGATTGCGGCTTTGCTGATTATTCAGGTGCGTTCGCCAGCCACTGCGCCGTTCAGTGGACAACCGCGTTCGGTGGCAGATGCCCCAGCCGTTCCGTCAGGCGAAGTCGCTGAATCGGGTCGTCACTGAGCAACAGCGCGTGCTCCAGATCGAAACGCTCGGCGTTCGGGCAATCGAGGCGCTGGTACAGACTGGCCCGGGCCAGATAGTCGGCGGCGCTGGCATTGCCCAGTTCGAGCACGCGCTCGGCATCGATCAGCGCCGCGATGAAGTCGTCGTGGGTCAGGTGCAACTGGCGCAGATTGCGTGAAAGACGCTGAAGCATCTGCACCGGTTCGGCAGTCAGCAGGTGGTCGGCGTTGAGTTTCATCTGATGGCCGTACTGGCGATGCAGCAGTTCGCGGCAATCGTTCGGATACAGACGCCGTCCGCCGCACGGATCGAGCAGGTGATCGGCCCCGGGAACCTTCAGCAGGAAATGCCCGGGGAAGTTCACGCCCACCAGCGGAATCTCCAGGCCACGGGCCAGTTCCAGAGCGATCAGTGCCAGCGCCAGCGGCTGGCCGCGTTTGGTCTGCATGACCTTGTGCACCATCGCCGCCTGCGGGCGCAGCGGTACGAAATCATCCTGGGCAAACCCCAGATCGGTCATCCGCCGCAACAACGGCTGCGCCAGCTCGCTGACCGGCAGCAACGGCAAGCCATAGCTGACCCGCTGTTGCAGTTCCTTGAACTCCTGCAGCAGCGCTTCGGGATCGGCTTGTTTGTCGTGTTCGGCGGCCATCCACAACGCCGCTTCGAACAGCGCGGGCGGTGAACGGTGCAGACACTCGAAGAAGCGTTGGCGCGGACTCATCTAAATCTCCGGGGCATGCCTCGTTTTAGCCCCGTCTTTGCCATTCGTCCAGTACCGGCCGCTCTGCCATCAGGTTATGCCACAACCCTGCGATCGGTGGCGGCGCTTATTCCGGCGCGCTTCAGCAATTTTCAGGCGCAAGCCTATACTGGCGTCTACCAGAAGTGATTCGGGAGCCTGCCGATGTTCGCTCTCATGCAAAGCACTCGCCTGGAATCGCTGCACCTTAGCGTTGATCCGGTGTCCGGATTGAAGGCGGTCATTGCCATCCACAACAGTCGCCTGGGGCCAGCCCTGGGCGGGTGTCGTTATCTTGCCTACCCGAACGACGAATCTGCGGTCGAGGACGCCATACGCCTGGCACAGGGCATGAGCTACAAGGCCGCATTGGCTGGTCTCGCCCAGGGCGGTGGGGTGGCCGTGATCGTGCGGCCGGCCCATGTGGAAAACCGCGGCGCCTTGTTCGAAGCCTTCGGCCGTTGCATCGACCAACTCGACGGGCGCTACATCACCGCCATCGACAGCGGCACCTCGGTGGCCGACATGGATTGCATCGCCCAGCAGACCCAGCATGTCACCAGTACCACTTCGGCCGGCGACCCGGCGCCGCATGCGGCGATGGGCGTGTTCACCGGGATTCGCGCCACGGCCATGGCGCGGCTGGGCAGCGACAATCTCGAAGGCTTGCGCGTGGCGATTCAGGGGCTGGGCAATGTTGGTTATGCCCTCGCTGAACAGCTGCACGCTGCCGGTGCCGAACTGCTGGTCAGCGACATCGACCACGGCAAGGTGCAACTGGCGATGGAACAGCTCAACGCCCATCCGATTGCCAACGACGCGCTGCTAAGCACGCCGTGCGACATCCTCGCGCCGTGCGGTTTGGGCGGCGTGCTCAACAGCCACACGGTCACCCAGTTGCGCTGCTCGGCGGTGGCGGGTTCGGCCAACAATCAGCTGACCCATCTGGACGTCGCCGATCAACTGGAACGGCGCGGCATCCTGTATGCGCCGGATTACGTGATTAATGCCGGCGGACTGATCTACGTTTCCCTCAAGCATCGCGGCGAAGAGCTGACGACCATCACTGCGCACCTGTCGAAAATCAGTTCGCGCCTTACCGAAGTCTTCGCCCACGCCCAGGCGGAAAAACGTTCACCCGCGCGGGTGGCGGACGAGCTGGCGGAGAAGGTGTTATACCGCTGAGGTTTGTCCGGGCATGAAAAAGCCCCTGAGTCTTTCAACTCAGGGGCTATTCAATTCAGTCGTCGATTACTTCGCAGCCTTCGCCGCTTTTGCAGGTTTGGCTGGCGCTTCTGCCGGTTCAGCCACGTCTGCTGGCTCGCTTGCCACAACCGGTGCCGCTGGTGCATTGATCAGCTCCGACAGTGCGTCAGGCTGGCTCTTGAACGCCCGGGCGAACACATCGCGGTTCTTCGCCATGAAGATCCCGACTTCTTCCACTTGCTGCTCGCTCAACGAAGGAACGGCTTTTTCCAGCACTTCGGCCAACAGTTCGGCCAGTTCGAGCATTTTGTCATGACGGTCAGCTTCGGCTTTATCCATGAACAAGCGCTCCAGATCTCGGCTGCTGCGGTATACCACTTCGACGGCCATTCACCACCTCACATGCCTTCACATTAAGTTGTCTTTGCGACTACTGTATCTATATACAGCGAAAAGGATAAGCGAATCCCTGCGCTTTGGGTAGTGGCTTTTCAATGTAGACCGGATTCGGATTTTGTCAGCCCGACGCCTGCGCACAGGTGCGACCAAACGCCACGGCGCGGGTTTCGCGGCGGCTCGCCATGATGGCGTGGCCTCTTTTCTGCATGCATCTGCGTACGTGCGCAATAACCGTCACGTCCAGCATGCAACATCCGCTCGAACCGGGCTAAGGAACCTTCATCGTGAAAATCAACTGGGCCGAGAAACTGCGGCAAAACGTGCACCAACTGGCCGAGTCCCTGGGCAACTTGTTCGTCGAGACCTTCCACTATCTGGCGCTGTTCGCCATTGGTGCGGTGACCGCGTGGGCGGCGGTGATGGAGTTTCTCGGGATGCTCGAGGAAGGGCACATCAAGATCGATGACATTCTGTTGCTGTTCATCTATCTGGAACTGGGGGCGATGGTCGGGATTTACTTCAAGACCAACCACATGCCGGTGCGCTTCCTGATCTACGTGGCGATTACCGCACTGACGCGCCTGCTGATCTCCAACGTCTCGCACCACAACCCGCCGGACATGGGCATCATCTACCTGTGCGGCGGGATTCTGCTGCTGGCGTTTTCGATCCTGGTGGTGCGTTACGCCTCGTCGCAATTCCCTTCGGTGAAAATCGAGAACCCGCACCGCAAGATCGGCACGGGTTCCAGTGAACATCCTGAAGTGGAGAAGGGCGAACTTTAAAGGCCGGCAGTTGGCCGGGGCTGATGTTTGGCCTGACGCGGTGGTGGAGTGATTCCGTCGCCGCGAGTCATGGCGTCGAGGATCGCCATGGCGCTGTGGCCCTGTTCGATGGCAATGCCGAACTGAATGCTTTGCACTAGCCGTTTGAGGCGTTTGGGGTCGTTGCGCTGTTCGGCGCTGATCATCCGTTTGGCGACGATCCGCCCGCCATTGGAGAGGGTCAGCATGATGCTGCCGTCGAGCCCCTGAATGCTCAGGTTGATCTGATAGTCCGGCGCGAAGGCATCGGTAATGATCTGAAAAGGATTGTCCATGATGCGTCACCGCCTGATTGAACGTGCAGTTGTTGACCGGCCTTGATCGGGTTGGTTCGCCAAACCTGACCATCGGCCCTTCCGTGGTCCTGTCTCCTTCAGCGATGTAGCAAGGGACATGCCGGGAATATTGTCGAACAATGAAACCGGCCAAAAAGAAGGCGAGCCCATGGCTCGCCTTCTTCGTTTGCGGCCCGTTTCAGGGCAGAACCGAATAGATGATCGCTGACAGTGCAATCAGGCCGATCAGCACCACGAACACGTTGGACACCTGGCCCGAATACTGGCGCAAGGCCGGCACGCGGCGGATCGCGTACATCGGCATCAGGAACAACAGGCAGGCAATCACCGGCCCACCAAGGGTTTCGATCATGCCGAGGATGCTCGGGTTGAAGGTCGCCACGGCCCAGCAGCTGAGGATCATGAACAGCGCGGTCGCACGGTTCAGCCAGCTCGCCGACATTACTCGGCCACGGCTGCGCAGGCTTTTGACGATCATGCCCTGGAAGCCTTCGCTGGCGCCGATGTAGTGGCCGAGGAAGGATTTGGTGATCGCCACCAGCGCAATCAGCGGCGCGGCGTAAGCGATGACCGGGGTCTGGAAGTGGTTGGCCAGGTACGACAGGATCGAAATGTTTTGCGCCTTGGCCGCTGCCAGGTCTGCCGGCGACAGCGCCAGCACGCAGCTGAAGCAGAAGAACATCACCGTCACCACCATCATGCCGTGAGCCATGGCGAGGATGCCGCTGCTCTTGCGTTCGGCCTGTTCGCCATAGCGCTGTTTCTGCTCAACCGCGAAGGCGGAAATGATCGGCGAATGGTTGAACGAGAACACCATCACCGGGATCGCCAGCCACAGGGTCTTGAGGAATACCGACATTTCCATCGGTTCTTGAGCACTGGCGAAGAATGCGCCGTTCCAGTTCGGAATCACGCTGATGCCGAGCAACAGCAGCGCGGCGACGAACGGATACACCAGCACGCTCATGGCTTTGACGATCACGCTCTGACCGCAGCGGACGATGGCCATCAGACCGAGGATCAACGCCAGCGACAGCACCGCGCGCGGCGGCGGGGCGATGTGCAACTGGTGTTCGAGGAAGCTGCTGAGGGTATTGGTCAGCGCCACGCTGTACACCAGCAGGATCGGGAAGATCGCGAAGAAATACAGCAGCGTGATCAGTTTGCCGGCGCCGATGCCGAAGTGTTCTTCCACCACTTCGGTGATGTCTCCGGAGCGGCCCGACAGTACGAAGCGGGTCAGGCCACGGTGCGCGAAGAAGGTCATCGGGAACGCCAGCAACGCCAGGATCAGCAACGGCCAGAAGCCGCCGACACCGGCGTTGATCGGCAGGAACAAGGTGCCGGCACCGATGGCCGTGCCGTACAGGCCGAGCATCCAGGTGGTGTCGAATTTGCTCCAACCCTTGTGGGCGATTTCGTTGTTGCGTGTGCGGTCTACAGCGGGATTTTCGGCAGCAGGTGTGCGTACATCGGTCATCGTTTTTGCCTCGTTATTATTCTTGCTCGGGCTCACGTGTTACGGGCGGTCAGGGAGTGCTCCTCAGCACTCCACCCAGCTCACGGCCAGGCCGCCCCGTGAAGTCTCTTTGTATTTGTCATGCATGTCGGCGCCGGTATCGCGCATGGTGCGGATCACCCGGTCGAGGGAAATGAAGTGTTTGCCGTCACCGCGCAGGGCCATTTGCGTGGCGTTGATCGCCTTCACCGCAGCGATGGCGTTGCGCTCGATGCACGGCACCTGCACGAGTCCGCCGACCGGGTCGCAGGTCAGGCCGAGGTTGTGTTCCAGGCCGATTTCGGCGGCGTTTTCCAGTTGCTCCGGGGTGGCACCCAGCACATCGGCCAGACCCGCAGCAGCCATCGCACAGGCCGAACCCACTTCGCCCTGGCAGCCGACTTCGGCGCCGGAGATCGAAGCATTTTTCTTGCACAGGATGCCGACGGCGGCAGCGCCGAGGAAGAACGCGACCACATCATCGTCGGACGCGTCCGGATTGAATTTCATGTAGTAGTGCAGGACGGCCGGGATGATCCCGGCGGCACCGTTGGTCGGCGCGGTCACCATGCGCCCGCCGGCGGCGTTTTCTTCGTTGACGGCGAGGGCGAACAGGTTGACCCACTCCATCGCCGACAGGGTCGAACTGATGACGTTCGGCTTACCGATTTCCAACAGGCTGCGGTGCAATTTCGCCGCACGACGGGGAACATTCAGACCGCCGGGCAGGATGCCTTCGTGACGCAGGCCCTGCTCGACGCATTCGCGCATCACCGACCAGATGTGCAGCAGACCCTTGCGAATCTCGGCGTCGCTGCGCCAGGCCCGTTCGTTGGCCATCATCAGTTCGGAAACCCGCAGGTTGTGCTGCTTGCACAGCGCTAGCAGTTCGACGGCGCTGGAGAATTCGTAAGGCAACTCGACGTCGCCGGCCGGCGCTACACCCGATTCCGCTTCGGCCGCTTCGATGATGAAACCGCCGCCGACCGAGTAGTACTTTTGCTCGAACAGTTGCCCGGATGCACCGAAGGCTGTCAGCGACATGGCGTTCGGGTGGTAGGGCAGGCTCTCGTCCAGCAACAGGAGATCGTGCTGCCAGTTGAAGGCAATCGAGCGCTCACCGGCGAGGGACAGTTGGCCCGACTCGCGCAGTTGCTGGATGCGTGGCTCGATGGTCGACGGATCGATGCTGTCCGGCCATTCGCCCATCAGGCCCATGACCGTCGCGCGGTCAGTGGCATGGCCGACGCCAGTGGCTGAAAGCGAGCCGTACAAACGGATTTCCACCCGTTGCACATCGTTCAGCAAATGCTGGTCGATCAGGGCCTGGGCGAAGGTCGCGGCGGCGCGCATCGGGCCGACGGTGTGAGAACTGGACGGGCCGATGCCGACTTTGAATAGATCGAAAACACTGATAGCCATGCTAAACCCTTACAAGCAATGGAGTAGGAATCGCTGCCATTTTTTGTAGGACAAGCGCAATGTCGGCGATACTGCCTACCTCGCTTCAACGTGACTAACGAAACTTCCTAAGTAAGCCTTTAGCAGGACTAAACCATGAGTCGTCAATTGCATGCCCAGACTTACGTCTGGCTGCAGGTGTTTTCCTGTGCCGCGCGGCACCTGTCATTCACCCGTTGTGCCGAAGAACTGCACATCACGCCGGGGGCGGTGAGTCAGCAAATCCGACAGCTGGAAGAGCGTCTGGGCTTTCGTCTGTTTCACCGTCGTGCGCGGGGCGTGGAGCTGAGTGCGGAAGGGCAGCGACTGGCGATCACGGTCAACGAGGCTTACGGCAGCATCGATGCGGAATTGCGTCGCCTGGATGCGGGGATGATCAGCGGGATTCTGCGGGTGCGTTCGATTCCATCGTTCCTCAGCAAATGGCTGACCCCGCGCCTGCCACGCCTGCAACAGCGTTACCCGGACATCCAATTGCGACTGGTGGCCGAGGACAGCAGCGTGCCGTTGCATGAAGGGGATTTCGATCTGGCCATCGATCTGAACGACGGCAGTTATCCGGGACTGTTATCCACAGCCTTGCTCGACGAGCAGATATTTCCGGTGTGCGCGCCGGGCCTGCTGCGTGGGCGGCCACCGCTGCACGGGCCGGCGGATCTGGTGCATTTCCCGCTGTTGCACGATATCACCGCCTGGCGCGGCAGCTATGAATACGCGGAGTGGGAGTTTTATCTGAATGCCATCGGTTTCGAGGGCGCCGATGTGCGACGCGGGCACACGTTCAATCGCAACCACCTGACCATCGAGGCGGCGATTGCCGGCATGGGCGTGGCGATTGCCCGGCGCACGCTGCTCAACGATGAGCTGGAGCGGGGGACGTTGATTGTGCCGTTCGGGATTTCGGTGCCCAATCACAAGCGCTATGTCCTGCTTTATGCGCCGGGGGCGTTGAGCCATCCGGGCGTGCGGGCGGTGCATGACTGGCTGGTGGAAGAGGCGGGGATTTTCCGCAGCCTGCACCCGTTGGGTGATGGCCAATTGTGAGCAGATTTTTCGGGGCGGCGGGGCGACCCAACTCCCGACCTTACCAGCGCTTTACTCGGTTGTCCGGCTTTTTTTGCGTATGAATATTTATCTTTTTTAAGGGGTTGAAATGTTCGTCCGGCGGGCCGATTGTTGTAATCAAGAGGTCACGAAATCCTGTTCCAGGCCTCTTGCGAGCTAGCTGAAATAAGGGATGAACTATGCAAATCCAAGTCAACAGCGACAACCATATTCAAAGCAGCAAACGACTGGAGGAGTGGGTACGCACCACAATTGAGAGCACGCTCGACCGTTATGAGGAAGACCTGACCCGTGTCGAAGTCCATCTGAGCGACGAGAACGGTGAAAAGCCGGGTCCCCATGACTTGCGCTGCCAACTGGAAGCGCGGCCGAAAGGCCATCAACCGATTTCCGTCACCCACAAAGCCGATTCGCTGGAACAGGCGATCGATGGTGCAGCCGAAAAACTGGAGCACGCGCTGGAGCACCTGTTTGGCAAACTGCGCGGCAAACCGCGAGCCGCTGTGGTGCCATTCACAAGTAAAGCCAATGACAAGCTATTGGCGGAAGAGTTTGACGAGAACGAACAGGCAGCGATCAACAGTTGATGCGCTGATTTTCCAAGCCACCCAATGAGAAAGGGCCTGCAATTGCAGGCCCTTTCTGTTTTCAGCAGGGATCAGAAAGCGACGGAAGTCTGCACGTATACCGTGCGCGGCTCACCCACATACTTGCCCTTATTGTTGTCATCGAAAGAACGGGTGAAGTACTGAGTGTTGAAGATGTTCTTCACTCCTACTGCCACGTTCAGGTCCGACAGCTGCGGGCCGAAGTCATAACCGGCACGGCTGCTGAACAGCATGTAGCCGGGGATCTTGCCGGTGCTGCCGTCGGCGCTTTCTTTCGAGGTGTTGGCGTTGTCGGCGAACTGGTCGCTCTGGAAGCTGCTGTCCAGGTTGAGTTTCCACGGCCCTTCGGTGTAACCGACGCCAATCGTGCCTTTGTGTTTCGACGAGAACGGCACACGATTGCCCTTGTTCGGCCCGTCTTCGCGGATGGTCGCGTCAACATAGGCGTAAGTGGCGTAGACGTCGAAGCCGGCCAGCGCCGGGCTCAAGTCATCGAGTGCATAGTTGACGCTGGTCTCGATGCCCTGATGGCGGGTTTCGCCACGGGCGATCACCGAGTCGTTGGTCTGGTTGCTTTCGTACTGGTTGTCAAAGTTGATCAGGAACGCGCCGATCTCCGCTCGCAGTGCACCGTTGTCGTAGCGGGTGCCGACTTCCCAGGTGCGGGCCTTCTCCGGTTTCACTTCGCCGCTGCTGACGCGGTTGGGCATCTGGCTGTATTGCACGCTGCCGAAGGAGCCTTCGGTGTTGGCGTACAGATTCCAGCTATCGGTCAGGTGATACAACACGTTCAGCGCTGGCAGTGCGGTGTTGTAGTCGCCCTTGTATTTGACGTTGGTCAGGTTGTTGGTCTGCTGTGACTCGATCATCTCGTAGCGCACGCCCGGTGTAATGGTCCACTTGCCGATGTCGATCCGGTCATCGACGAAGAACGCATTGGCTTCGGTGCCGCCGCGCGTGTCGCGGTCATTGCGGCTGCTGGTGGTCGGGTATTCGTTGCTGGCGATCGGCGTGCGATAGCGCAGTTCGTGGCCGGCTTCGTTGATGTAGCGATAGCCGACGCCGACTTCATGGCTGGTGGCGCCGAGATCGAAGCCTTGGGCAAAGCGGGTTTCCAGACCGCGAACCCAGTATTCGCGCGGCGACAGCGAGAGGAAAGTGCCCTGATCCAGATAGCCGCTGCGCAGGGTCTTGGTGAAGAAGGTGTTGGCGGTGAACTCGCGGCGGTCTTCCTGATAGCGATAGCCGAAATTGAACATCGTGCGACGACCCCAGAACTGGTCCTTCGGCCGGGTCGACTGATACGGGTCGGCATCGTAGTCGGCGACATTCAGACCGCCGGGCATGTCGGCCTTACCTTCGTAATATTGGGCCATGGCGTTGAAGCTGTTGGCTTCGTCGAGCTGGTATTTGCCCTTGAGGATCAGGTCGTCGATTTCCGTGTCGCTGTGTTCGCGCCAGTCGCCACCGCGAGTGCCGGAGTACAGCAACGCGCCGCCCAGACCGTTGGCATTGGTGCCGCCGGCCAGCAGGTTGGCGCTGGTCTTGAAGCCGTCATGGCTGGACGATGGACTGGTTTCGGTCTGGAATCCGCCCTTGACGGTCGGCTCGTCCGGAATCGCCCGGGTCACGAAGTTGACCACGCCGCCGACGTTCTGCGGGCCGTAACGCACGGCACCGCCGCCACGCACCACGTCCACGGCGTCCATGTTGCCCATGCTGATCGGCGCGAACGACAACTGCGGCTGACCGTAAGGCGCGAACGGCACCGGAATGCCGTCCATCAACACCGTCGAACGTGCGGCCAGACGCGGGTTGAGGCCGCGAATGCCGAAGTTCAGCGCCATGTCGTGGCTACCGGTGCCGTTGTTTTCCGGAGCGTTGACGCCGGGAATGCGGTTGAGCACATCACGGGCCTGGGTCGCGCCCTGGCGCTCGAACTCTTCGCGGCGGATCACGTCACGGGCACCGGGATGTTCGAAGACGTTGACCTGTGCGGCCTCACCCAACCAGTCGCCGACCACTTTCGAGGTGTCCAGCTCCAGTGCGTTGTCGTTCGACGGTTGCAGGCTGAAAGCGTTGCCGCCCTCGGCGCGGGCTTGCAGACCGGTTCCTTCGAGCAGCGCGTTCAGACCTTGCTCGGCTGTGTAGTTACCTTCGAGGCCACGGCTTTGCACGCCACTCGTGACTTGCGAGCCGAACGAAATCAGCACACCGGCTTCACGGCCGAACTGGTTGAGGGCATTTTCCAGCGACGACGGGGCGATGTGATAAGCCTTGGTGTCGGCAGCCAGCGCAAGGGGCAGGGCACTGAAGCTCAGGCTGGCGCCGAGGACGAGATTGCGCAGGGTTCGGGCCAGCGGCGTGAGGCGGGTGGGGTGCATGGAGGACGGTCCTGAGAAGGTTGAATCAAGGGGGCTTTCCTTCTCTGTCACGCCAGATCTGAAAAACGGCTCATTTATTTTTTACAGGGGCGCGGAGCTACCGGGTTGAGTTCCCACGCAGAGCGTGGGAGCGATCAGGCTCTGGCTTCAACCGTCACCCAGTAGCGAGTAAAACGCTTCACTTTCACCGGCAGGCTGATTTCCAGCAGGTCGAGAATCCGCTCGCTGTCGTCCAGTGGATAAGTCCCGGAGATCAGCAAGTCAGCGACTTTCGCATCGCAGTTGAGCTGCCCGCGCCGGTAGCGACCGAGTTCGTCGAGGAAATCGCCCAAGCGCATGTGCGCGGCGACCAGCATGCCGTCGGCCCAGGCGCCGCTGTTGGCGTCCAGCGGTTTTGCCTCACTGACGCCGGTGGTGCTGAAACTCAGTTGTCGGGCGACCGGCAGCAACATCGGCGCGCTACCTTGTGCGTTCAATTCGACCCGACCTTCAAACAGTGCGATCTGCGTGCGGTCGGCAAACTGACGCACGTTGATCCGTGCGCCCTGGGTTTTCAGCACGCCTTGGGCGGTTTGCACTTCGAAGGATTGAGTGGCGTTCAGCAACATTTCGCCTTCGAGCAGACGGATCAAGCCATCGCCCCGGACATCCGCCGCACTCGCGGTGTTGAGCTGCAACTGGCCGCCGGCGCCGAGCGAGATCTTGCGGCGCTGACCAATCGGGCTGCGGTAATCGGCCAGCAGCGATGGCAGCGGATTGTGTTCGCGCATGCCCCAAGTGACCGCTGATCCCGCGCCTAGAATCAGCAACAACTTCAGCGCCTGACGACGGCTGCCGGACTTCGGCGCATTCAGTGCGGCGTGGGCCAGTGGCGACGACAACCCGCGCAACCGCGAATTGACCCGCTGAATATGTTCCCACGCGCGGCGGTGTTCGCTGTGAGCGTCGATCCATTGTTGCCAGGCTTGTTGCTGACGCGGGCTCAATTGGCCCTGCTGCATTTCCAGCAGCCAGTGCACCGCCTGTTCGGCGACCTGCGCGGAAAAATCCATCGGCGGGTTCACAGGGCGAAGTAGCAGCGCATTGCCGCTTTATTCAGATGACGTTTGACCGTCGCCACGGAAATACCCAGTTCAGCGGCGATCTGCGGATAGGTCAGGCCATCGACCTGCGCCAGCAGAAATGCGCGTTTGACCGCGCGCGGCAGACCGTCGAGCAACTGATCCAGCTCCATCAGGGTTTGCAGGATGATGGCTTTCTCTTCTTCCGAAGGCGCAACCATTTCCGGCATCTGCGCGAGGGTGTCGAGGTAGGCGCGCTCCAGATCCTGGCGGCGGTAATGATTGAACAGCACGCGCTTGGCCAAGGTCGTGAGGAATGCGCGCGGCTCGATGATCACCGGCGGCTCGCGGGCGGTCAGCACCCGGATGAAGGTGTCCTGAGCCAGATCGGCGGCGCTGTCGGGGCAGCCGAGTTTGCGCCGCAGCCAGCCGGTGAGCCAGCTGTGGTGGGCCTGATAGAGCGATTCGACAGGATGGGCGGACGACAACGGCATCACTCCGGGCGCATGCAGGATGCGTTAGAGAACAAGAATGGTTCGCATTGTAGGGCTGTCAGGGATGCCCGGCAATCAGACTCTTTTGCGTATGAGAATATTTATCATTAATATTGCTCGCCTGTCGTTCGGCGTGTTGGCCGGGCGTTAACCGTTTCAGGGTCGAAACATGAAAGCCAAACTCGCCGCTCTTCCCATGTCCTATCGTCTGGCCGTCACGTCGCGAGTGCTCGCGGCGGTGTTTGGCGGCTATCTGGTCGCGGCTTTGGCCAGTGTCACGCTGACGCTGTGGCTGCCGCTGAACCGCGCCGAAGCGGTGGTGACCGGCATGACCGTTTCGTTTTTGGTCTATCTCGTGGCGGTGCTCTGGTGTTTCGCCTGTCGCACAGCGTGGTCGGCGTGGGTCGGTCTGCTGGTGCCGAGCGTGATCCTGGCGACCGTTTCCGGGGCTGCGCGCGGTCTGGGTCTGGCATGAAAGAGGGCTTCCGTCAGGCGATGGCCTGGCTGCACACCTGGACCGGCCTGGTCTTCGGCTGGCTGTTGTTCGCGATTTTTCTGACCGGAACCCTGGCCTATTTCAAGGATGAAACCACTCACTGGATGCAGCCGGAAATCCACGCGCACCCATTGGATGCCGAAAAAAGCCTGACGCTGGCCCAGCACTATCTGCAACAAAACGCCCCCGACGCTTCACGCTGGATCATTGGCCTGCCCGACGCCCGCGATCCCGGTCTGAGTGTGGGCTGGCAGCAGACGCCAGCCAAACCCGGCGAACGTGGCGCATTCACTCGCAAGACCCTCGACGCGCAGACCGGTGCCGAGGTTCAGGCCCGTGAGAGCATGGGCGGCGAGTTTTTCTACCGCTTCCATTTCCAGCTGCAGATGCCTTACCCGTGGGGCCGCTGGCTCTCGACCCTCGCCGCCATGGTGATGTTCGTCGCGCTGATCACCGGGATCATCACCCACAAGAAAATCTTCAAGGACTTCTTCACCTTCCGCCCGCGCAAGGGCCAGCGCTCGTGGCTCGACGGGCACAACGCGGTGGGTGTGCTGGTGCTGCCGTTTCACCTGATGATCACCTACAGCAGCCTGGTGATTTTCATGTCGATGGTGATGCCGGCGAGCATTCTGGCTTCGTACGGCAACAACGTTGGAGCGTTTTACGACGAGGTATTTCCTGAAACCAGCATTCCTGAACGGGCCAATCAACCGGTGACACTGGCACCGCTGGCGCCCCTGTTGCTGGCGGCCAGCGAGCAATGGTCGGGCGGGCGCGTCGGGCGTATCAGCGTGAACAATCCGGGCGATGCCAACGCCGCGGTGGTGATGTCCCGCGCGGGCTCCGACCGTGTGGTGAATGATTCCGGCAGCGCCGTGACCTTCAGCGGTGTCAGCGGAGAAGTCATCGGCACGACGCCTGATCAGCCGATGGCGATGGCGGTTGCCGGCAGTTTCTACGGTTTGCACATGGGCCACTTTGCCGGGCCGGTGCTGCGTTGGTTGTATTTCATCTGCGGTCTGGCGGGCACGGCGATGATCGGCACCGGACTGGTGATCTGGCTCGGCAAGCGTCAGCTCAAACACGCCAAGACGGGAGTGATGCCTTTCGAACTACGGCTGGTGGAAGTGCTGAACATCGCCAGCATGGCCGGACTGGTGGCGGCGGTCGCCGTGTTCTTCTGGACTAATCGTCTGCTGCCGGTGAGCCTGCCCGGGCGTGCCGACTGGGAAGTGAATGCGTTCTTCATCGCCTGGAGTTTGAGTGTGATGCACGCGATGTTGCGGCCGGGACGCAAGGCCTGGGTCGAACAGCTGTCGCTGGGGGCTGCACTGTTTGTCGCGGTGCCGATTCTCAATGGCCTGACCACCCCATATCACCTCGGCGTGACAGTGCCCGAAGGTGACTGGGCCTTGGCCGGTTTCGACCTGACGTGTCTGGGCAGCGGTCTCTTCCTCGCCTGGGCCGCCCGAAAAATGCAGCGCGCCGGGAACGCCGTCAGCGTGAAAAAACCAGCCCGCGAAAAGGCCCGGCCGATCACCCTCGAGCAAGGGGCGAACTGAATGCTGCTGGCGCTATTGCTCTGTTATTCCGCTTTCACCGCGCTGTGCCTGGCGATGCCTCGGCATCACGAAGAGCTGCTGGGCCACAAACCTTCGGCCCGCCGTCGGCAGGGTCTGAAACTCGCAGGCTGGCTGCTGCTGGGACTGTCGCTCTGGGCGACGGTTTCCATGAAGGGTTGGAGCTTCGGCCTGGTCGACTGGTGCGCGGTGTTGATGCTCAGCGCGTTGACTCTGGTGCTGTTGTTGCCCTATCGCCCACGCCTGGCGCTCGCGATGGCCGGACTGAGCCTGCTCGCCAGCCCGGTCGCTGCGTGGGCCTTGAACTGACATGCTGATCGGCCATCCTCCCGAGCACCGCGACGACGAACCCCATGGCGCCCGTGCGCATTTTCTTCAGGTGTTCCTGTCCCAGCGTTCGCAGATGGAAGCGCTGGTGAACCGGCGCGTCGGTTGCCGGGCGACGGCGGCGGATCTGGTGCAGGATCTGTTCCTGCGTTTCTGGCGTCGGCCGCTGGTGCAGGTCGAAGAACTCAGCACTTATCTTTTGCGCTGCGCCGGCAATATCGCCATCGATCATTTGCGCAGCGAAGGCGCGCGGGTGCGGGTCAACGAAGGCTGGCAACCGGACGAGCCGGACAGCAGCGCCAGCGAACCGCAGGCGGCGCTCGAAGCGGGCAACGATCTGCGCCATGTCGAAGCGGCGTTGCGCGCGCTGCCCGAGCGAACACGGCAGATCTTTTTGCTCAATCGCATCCACGGGCGCAAGTACGCCGAGATCGCCAAAGCCATGGGCCTGTCCCAAAGCGCCGTGGAAAAACATATGATGCGCGCCCTCGAGGCCTGCAAGGCCAGCCTGCGCGAACCCGCGCCACGCCTGCCAGGGAAAGCACCGTGAACAACACCTACCGCGTCGTCCCGACGCCCGCTCAGGAACAGGCCGCGTTCGCCTGGCTGAGCCTGCTGCACGACCGCCCGAGCACCGGTGATCAACTGACCTTCAGTCAGTGGCTGCACGCTGACCCGGCCCACGCCGAGGCCTACGCCCAGGCGCAAGTGGTGTGGGAGTTGAGCGAAGGGCCTGCGCGCACTCTGGCCGAAGAAGACGCGCTGGCTTTGCACGGTTTGCTCAATGCGATGGATCGACCGCGGCATGCTCCGATTCGACGCTGGGCCGGCGCGCTGGCGATGGCGGCCTGTCTGTTGTTGATGATCAGCGTCGGTACTGGTTGGCAGCCGCAGCGCTGGATCGATGATCTGGGTGCCGATTACGTGTCGACCCCGGGCGAGATCCGCACCGTGACCCTCGCCGATCAATCCCAGGTGACACTGGACGCCGACAGCGCCATCGCCGTGGATTTCAGTCACGGCGAGCGGCATGTGCAATTGCGCCGTGGCGCCGGATTTTTCAGCGTGACTCACACGGGCGATCCTTTTGTGGTCGAGGCCGAGAAGGGTCAGGCGCGGGTGCTCGGCACGCAGTTCGAAGTGCGCCTGCAACCCCATGGCGCACAAGTCACTGTGCTGTCCGGACGCGTCGGCGTGACGGCGGCGAGTGATGCCGAGCAGCAGATTCTCACCGCCGGCCAGCAAGTGGCGTACGGCGCCGGAACCGCAGAAAAACTCCACGCCGTGGACAGCGAAGCGCAACTGGCGTGGCGCCAGGGCTGGCTGACTTACTACAAGTCGACACTGGCCGATGTGTTGCAGGATCTGCGGCGTTATTACCCCGGACGGATCGTGTTGCTCAACGACGAACTGGGCGCGCGCAAGGTCAGCGGCAGCTTTCCGAGCAAGGATCCGCAAGCGGTGCTGAATTCCCTGCAAGGGGTGTTGGGATTCGAGCAGCATCAAGTGCTAGGACATCTGATAATTCTTCGCTGACCTCACTGGCCCTTTCGCGAGCAAGCTCGCTCCCACAGGTAGTGCATTCCAAGGTGGGAGCGAGCTTGCTCGCGAAGGGGTCGGCAGCGACAACGAAAATATTTTCAACTTTGTGGTGAGGTAAACCCGGACGCCATCCGTGTAGTGACTGAAACTGCGAGTCATTCGCATCCGTTGCGGTTCTACACAGGTCATGAGCAATGAAGTCCAGGGCAAAATCGGGTTCGGTCAAACAGTGGTTAGGCGTTTCGGCCTTGAGTTTTTCGGCGTTGGCCCTGTTGCCGATGAGCGTGGCGTTTGCCGCTGAATCCGTCAGCAGTCAGCCACAAAAGCAATTCAGTTTTTCCCTGGGCGCCAAGCCGTTGCCTCAGGCCCTGAGCGACTTCAGCCGCGTCACCGGGCAGAGCGTGGTCTACACCGATGAAGCGCCTTACGGCCTGACTGCCCCAGCGATCAACGGCCAGATGAGTGCCGAGCAGGCGCTGCAACGTCTGCTCACCGGCTCCGGCCTGACCTTCCGCCGCACCGACAGCCATACCCTGGCGCTCGAACCGCAACCGACCGCAGGCGCTCTGAACATCGGCGCGACCACCATCACCTCGGTGGTCAACCAGCCGATGAGCTACCAGCCACCGGAAACCAGTTCGGTGATGCGCTCTTCCGCTTCGCTTCAGGAAATCCCCCAGACCGTCAACGTGATTCCGGCCCAGGTCATTCGCGATCAGGCACCGCGCAATCTTGATGACGCGCTGGCCAATGTCAGCGGCATCACCCAGGGCAACACCTTGGGCAGCACCCAGGATTCGGTGATGACTCGCGGCTTCGGCGACAACCGCAACGGCTCGATCATGCGCGACGGCATGCCGGTGGTGCAGGGCCGTGGCATGAACGCGACCGTGGATCGCGTCGAAGTACTCAAAGGCCCGGCCTCTCTGCTCTACGGGATTCAGGACCCGGGCGGCGTGGTCAACATGGTCAGCAAGAAGCCTGAGCTGACTCAGTACAACGCGCTGACCCTGCGCGGCTCGACCTACGGCGACGGGAAGAATGGCAGCGGCGGCTCGTTCGACAGCACCGGTGCGCTGGGGGATTCCGGCCTCGCGTATCGCATGGTGCTGGACCACGAAGACGAAGATTACTGGCGCAACTTCGGCACGCATCGTGAAACCCTGATCGCGCCGTCGCTGGCCTGGTATGGCGAGCGCACCAAGTTGCTGTTCGCTTATGAGCACCGCGAATTCCTGACCCCATTCGATCGTGGAACCCTGATCGATCCACGCACCAACCACCCGCTGGACATCTCGCGCAACGAGCGTCTCGACGAGAAATTCAACGACATGGAAGGGCGTTCGGATCTCTATCACTTCGAGGCCGACCACGAACTCAACGACGACTGGAAAGCCCATTTCGGCTACAGCTGGAACCGCGAAACCTACGACGCCAGCCAGGTCCGCGTAACCGCGATCGACACCAAAAAAGGCACCCTGACCCGCAGCATGGACGGCACTCAAGGCGCGATCAGCACCGACCGCTTCACCACCGCCAGCCTCGAAGGCAAGGTCAACGTGCTGGGCATGCAGCATGACCTGGTGTTCGGCGTCGACGACGAGTACCGCAAGATCTACCGCGCCGACCTGATCCGCCAGAAAAGCCTGAGCACCTTCAGCTACGTCAACCCGGTCTACGGCCGCGAAGTCGAAGGAACCACCGTCAGCCCGGCGGACAGTGCGCAGACCGATCTGCTGCGCAGCGATTCGGTGTTCCTGCAGGACTCGATCCACCTCAACGACCAGTGGATTCTGGTGGCCGGCGGGCGCTTCCAGGAGTACGACCAGTACGCCGGCAAAGGCGTGCCGTTCAAGGCCAACACCGACAGCAATGGCCAGAAGTGGGTGCCGCGTGCAGGCCTGGTGTATCGCTACACCGACGCGTTGTCGTTCTACGGCAGCTACACCGAGTCGTTCAAACCCAACTCGACCATCGCTCCGTTGAGCGGCAGCAGCACCGTGCTCGACGGCAGCATCGCACCGGAAGAAGCCAAGTCTTGGGAGCTGGGCGCACGCCTCGACATTCCGGGGCGTGTCACCGGCAACATCGCGCTGTTCGACATCAAGAAACGCAACGTGCTGGTGGCCAACGCCGAAGGCCCGACCACGATTTACAGTGCTGCCGGTGAAGTGCGTTCCCGTGGTCTGGAAATGGATCTGACCGGCCAGCTCAGCGACCGCTGGAGCATGATCGGCAGCTACGCCTACACCGACGCCGAGGTCACGGAAGATCCGGACTACAAAGGCAACAAGCTGCAGAACGTGGCGAAAAATACCGGCTCGCTGTCGGCGGTCTACGACTTCGGCAGCGTGATCGGCGGCGATCAACTTCGGGTCGGCGCGGGCGCCCGGTATGTCGGTGAACGAGCGGGTAACGCAGTGAATGATTTCGATCTGCCGAGCTACACCGTGGCCGATGCGTTCGCCACCTACGACACCAAGGTTGAAGGGCAGAAGGTCAAGTTCCAGCTCAACGTGAAGAACCTGTTCGACCGCACTTACTACACCTCGGCGGCGAGCCGGTTCTTCGTATCGATGGGCGACTCGCGGCAGATTTCGTTGTCGAGCACGCTGGAATTCTGATCAGCGCAAAAACGCCTGGCGATACTCGCCGGGCGTTCCACCCAGCACCTGGCGAAAGCGGTTGGTGAAGTGGCTGGCACTGGCAAAACCGCACGCCAGGGCAATTTCCCCTAACGGCAACGCCGTCCCGCGCAACAACTCCCGCGCGCGGCTCAAACGCCGTGCCAGCACATATTGATGCGGCGGCAAGCCGAAGCTCACCCGGAACATCCGCGCAAAGTGGTATTCCGACAACGCACACAACCCCGCCAGTTGCCCGAGACTGATCGGCTCGGCCAGTTGGCTGTCGATGAATTCCACCAGTTGCCGGCGCTGATGCGGCGCCAGTCCACCCTTGAGACGCAAGCCCTGACGTACGCCGACCTGGCTCAGCAAGGTATGGCTGATCAGTTCGTGGGCCAGGCTGCTGGTCAGCAGACGCTCGCCGGGCTCGTCCCAGTTCAGGGTCAGTAACTGGCGAAACCGTCGGGCCTGTTGCGGATCTTCCAGAAAAGTCTGTTCGCGCAGCTGCATCTCCCGGGGCTCGCGATCCAGCAGCGTGACGCATCCCAAGGCAAATTGTTCGGCGCTGAAATACAGGTGGGCCAGACGAATATCACCATTGATGACCCAACCCGATTCGTGGTCGGCCGGCAGGATACACAGCTTGTCCGGGCCACCCTTGTGGCCGGGTTCGCCACGGCGGAAAGTGCCGGTACCGCCGGCGATGTAGCAGGAGAGGGTGTGGTGGCTCGGCGCTTCGTATTCCTGGGCGTCGTGGTGATTGGTCCACAAAGCTGCAGACAAGCCGTCACCCAACTCGGCGCTGTGCACAAGGCGTGCGTTGGGCGAATTGTTGAGGGCTTGGAAGACTTGCAGGGTATCGATGGCGGCCATGATCGGTTCTCTTCAACGCCTTGCATCCTACTCCGTAGATTTCGCGCTGCCAGCCTGCGCGCCGACAAAAGCGCAAGTTTATGCAAGCGAGGATCGAGGGCGCAGGCAGACACTGAAACCCAATCGAGGAGTGTCTGCCATGAACCTGTCGTTGTATTTGTTGACCGTGCTGATCTGGGGCACCACCTGGATTGCCCTGAAGTGGCAATTGGGCGTGGTGGCGATTCCGGTGTCGATCGTTTATCGCTTTGGCCTCGCGGCGCTGGTGCTGTTTGCGTTGTTGCTGCTCAGCCGTCGCCTGCAACCGATGAACCGGCGCGGGCATCTGATCTGCGTGGCGCAGGGCTTGTGCCTGTTCTGCGTCAACTTCATGTGTTTCCTGACCGCCAGCCAATGGATTCCCAGCGGTCTGGTGGCGGTGGTGTTTTCCACGGCGACGTTGTGGAACGCGCTGAATGCGCGGGTGTTCTTCGGCCAGCGTATCGCGCGCAATGTGCTGATGGGCGGGGCGCTGGGGCTGGGCGGTCTGGGTCTGTTGTTCTGGCCGGAGCTGGCCGGGCATCACGCCAGTCCGCAAACCCTGCTCGGTCTTGGCCTGGCACTCTGCGGCACCTTGTGTTTCTCGGCGGGCAACATGCTCTCGAGCCTGCAACAGAAGGCCGGCCTCAAGCCGCTGACGACCAATGCGTGGGGCATGGCTTACGGTGCAGCGATGCTGTCGGTGTGGTGTCTGGTGAAAGGCATTCCGTTCGAGATGGAATGGACGTCGCGCTACATCGGCGCGTTGTTGTATCTGGTGATTCCGGGATCGGTGATCGGCTTTACCGCGTACCTGACGCTGGTCGGTCGCATGGGACCGGAGCGCGCGGCTTATTGCACGGTGCTGTTCCCGGTAGTGGCGCTGAACGTATCGGCCTTTGCCGAAGGCTATCAATGGACCGCGCCGGCGTTGGCGGGACTGGTGCTGGTGATGCTGGGCAATGTGCTGGTGTTTCGTAAACCCCGCGTCCCTGTACTACCGACTCATGGCAAGCTGGCCTGAGGCAATTGGGCGCTGGATGTTCAGCGCTCAACTTTTATGACGATGTAAATCAATAACGGAAATATGAAATCGACAATGTGCCGGGCCCAGTCCTTGGCATTCCATGTTTGCGAAGTGTCCATGTCGAACCATTCCACACCAATAGTTTGCAGGCCGACGTAATAAACGAACATGGCGATCAATAAACCAATGATCGAAAGTTTTTTTGCGTCGTGAAAGGCTTCCGCTGGTGCGTTGATTTTCCGATAGAGATGATAAGTGCCCAGCAGGCAGCAAACGGTGTAAATCACTTCAAGGGTAATGATCAGCCAGTAAATACGGTGGTGCAGCATGGGCGAAGTGATTGCCCGGTATCGTATGTTTTCGTTGATCTGAGTGGTGTCCATGCTGAGGATATGCCCGACATATTCATAGTTCGACGGGTAGTCGGTGAAATTGCTGTACATCACAAGTAGGCCGAAGAAGCTGATGTAAGCCATGAGTAAGACTTTGTTGTAGCGGACAAGTTGATCGGTGGTAAGGCTATTCAAGATGGGTGCTCTCCATAAGTTTTAATTTCTGGAGAGTCTATAGCGGCAGGGGCTGTTTTGTTGTTTGGTTGAATTGCAAGTTATGTGCGCCGGATAGAAGGTCGGGCAAGTGCAGTTTCGCACTTGCCCGACCTTTTTTTATCCGCGCCAGACTTGTGGATTGACCAAGTCTTGTGGCCGTTCGCCTAGCAGGGCGCTGCGCAGGTTGGCCAGCGCACGGTTGGCCATGGCTTCGCGGGTTTCATTCGTCGCCGAGCCGATGTGCGGCAAGGTCACTGCGTTTTTCAGCTGGAACAGCGGCGACTCGGCCAGTGGTTCTTTTTCGTAGACGTCGAGGCCGGCGCCGCGAATGCGGTTGTTCTGCAACGCTTCGATCAGTGCTGGCTCGTCGACCACCGGGCCACGGGAGATGTTCACCAGAATCGCGTCCGGCTTCATCAGTGCCAGTTCGCGGTGGCTGATCAGGTGGCGAGTCTTTTCGCTGAGCGGTACCACCAGGCAGACGAAATCGGCTTCGGCCAGCAGTTGGTCAAGGCTGCGAAATTGCGCGCCGAGTTCCTGTTCCAGTTCGGTCTTGCGGCTGTTGCCGCTGTAGATAATCGGCATGTTGAAGCCGAAGCGTCCACGACGGGCGACGGCGGCGCCGATGTTGCCCATGCCGACGATGCCCAGGGTCTTGCCGTGTACGTCGCAACCGAACAGCGGTGCGCCGACGCTGGCCTGCCATTGGCCGGCCTTGGTCCAGGCGTCCAGTTCGGCAACGCGGCGGGCGCTGCTCATGATGAGGGCGAAGGCCAGGTCGGCGGTGCTTTCGGTCAGGACGTCCGGGGTGTTGGTGAGCATGATCCCGCGTTCGTTGAGGTAGGCGAGGTCGTAGTTGTCGTAGCCGACGGAGACGCTGGAGACCACTTCGAGTTTTGCGGCGTTTTCCAGTTGGGCCTTGCCGAGTTTGCGACCGACGCCGATCAGGCCGTGGGCGTGGGGCAGGGCTTCGTTGAACTGGGCGTTGATGTCGCCGTTCTTTGGGTTGGGGACGATGACGTCGAAGTCCTGTTGCAGGCGTTCGATCATGGGGGGGGTGATGCGGCTGAAGGCCAGGACTGTTTTTTTCATTGGCATTTGGCTCGGGCTTGGCGGCTGGTGTGATGCCAAGCAAGCTAACATTTTCTGTTTGGGGTTGTCTTGGCGGCCTCTGGGCCGACCAGGCTTTTGAGGTTTTGGGTGAATATCCGTTGCTTCGGGTGCTGCCGCTGGCGGTTTCGCTCTTACAGCGACTCCCTTTGGCAAACGCCCCAAAGGAAGCAAAGGTCTGGGCCCCGGCGTTCGGCACCTCGCTTTGGCTCGGTGTTCCTTCGTTCCGGGATTCATCCGGGGGCATCGCCTACGGTTTGCTTCGCTGCACCTCCTCTCGATGCATGCGGCTGCGCCGCACGGTCGCTGCGCTCCCACCCCCGGATAAATCCCTCCACTCAGCCTGCCGAAGGGGCCGGCACGTCAAGAGCGGTACTCGAGCTAACGCTCATTGTTTTGAGTGGTGGGAAGCGAACAGCAGACTGCTTTTTCTTGATCGTTCCCACGCTCTGCGTGGGAATGCAGCCCGGGACGCTCTGCGTCCCAATTCGAGCTGCCAGTGACGATGGCATTCGCTGGCAAGTCCGTTCAGTCAGAGCGGCTTGGCTGTGTGTTGGATGAGGTTGTACTTCGACGCTATCCAGCACTCGCTTCACGCCAAACTCAATTCGCCACCCGCACCCCCGCCAGACTCCCACTCATCTCATAAGCCGCCAACTCCGCCTGATGCCCCGCCAATATCTCCGGCAGCGATCCACGCAGATATTCAACCCAGGTCTTGATCTTCGCATCCAGATACTGCCGCGACGGGTAGATCGCGTACAGGTTCAGTTCCTGCGAGCGGTAGTTCGGCATGACCCGTACCAGCGAGCCGTTGCGCAAGCCTTCAATCGCGGCGTACACCGGCAACACGCCGACGCCCATCCCACTGGTGATCGCGGTTTTCATCGCGTCGGCGGAGTTCACCAGGAAGGGTGAGCTGTTGATGGTGACCATTTCCTGGCCGTCAGGGCCGTCGAAGGCCCATTTTTCCAGGGGGATTACCGGGCTGACCAGGCGCAGGCAGGCGTGGTTCAGCAGGTCGCTGGGTTTTTGCGCGCAGCCGTTGGCTTTTACGTAGGCCGGGGAGGCGCAGACGATGCTGTAGGTGATGCCCAGGCGTTGCGAGACGAAGCCCGAGTCCGGCAGTTCGCGGGCGAGGACGATGGACACGTCGTAGCCTTCGTCGAGCAGGTCCGGCACGCGGTTGGCCATGGTCAGGTCGAAGGTCACGTCCGGGTGGGTCTTGCGGTAGCGGGCGATGGCGTCGATCACGAAGTGCTGGCCGATGCCGGTCATGGTGTGCACTTTCAACTGTCCGGCCGGGCGGGCGTGGGCTTCGCTGGCTTCGGCTTCGGCCTCTTCGACGTAGGCGAGGATCTGCTCGCAGCGCAGCAGGTAGCGCTTGCCGGCTTCGGTGAGCGCGATGCGCCGGGTCGTGCGGTTGAGCAGGCGGGTTTGCAGGTGGGCCTCAAGGTTGGAGACCGCGCGCGAGACGTTGGCGGTGGTGGTGTCGAGTTGCACGGCGGCGGCGGTGAAGCTGCCGGCTTCGGCCACACAACTGAAGGCGCGCATGTTTTGCAAAGTGTCCATGGGGTGCTCTCAAGGGAGATGGCAAATTGTGACACGAAGTTTCAGGGGCTGAGACCCCCGACCAAGGGATTATCTCGTTAACGGTAACAAAGATTCACAGGATTCCCAGCTTATCGCCGTAATGGCGCCCCCCTAGAATTGCGCCCACCTCGAAACATCTCCCACCTCAGGAATTCGCAGCAGTGCCGCGTCGCATCAACAGAGCGCTTTTGCCGCTCAGTGTTCTGGCTTTTTCGTTAGGTCTTGGCGGCTGCATCGGAACCGGAGGGATTGCCCCGCAGGGCAAGGCTCTGGAGGCCAATGAACTGGCCACCGACGAGGCCATCGCCCACGCCGCCCGTGACGCAAACTGGCCCGCCGCCCAATGGTGGCAAGCCTATGGCGACCCGCAACTCAATCATTGGATCGACCTTGCCGTGCAAGGCAGCCCGACCTTGGCGATGGCCGCTGCGCGAGTGCGTCAGGCCCGGTCCATGGCCGGTGTCGCCGAAGCCGCCGAGTCGTTGCAGATCAATGGCGAGTCGACCCTCAAGCGTCACAACTGGCCGACCGATCAGTTCTACGGTCCCGGTGAGCTGGCCAACAGCACCACCTGGGACAACAACGCCGCGCTGGGTTTCAGTTACGCCCTCGACCTCTGGGGCCGTGAAAGCAACAGCACCGAACGGGCCGTCGATCTGGCGCACATGAGCGCTGCCGAGGCGCGTCAGGCGCAGCTTGAGTTGCAGAACAACATCGTGCGCGCCTACATCGAATTGTCGCTGCACTACGCCCAGCGCGACATCGTCGCGGCGACGCTCAAGCAGCAACAACAGATTCTCGAGCTGGCGCAGAAACGCCTGAACGGCGGGATCGGCACGCACTTCGAGGTCAGCCAGGCCGAAACCCCGCTGCCGGAAACCCATCGGCAACTGGATGCGCTGGACGAAGAGATCGCTCTGAGCCGTAACCAGATCGCGGCATTGGCCGGCAAAGGCCCAGGCGCCGGTGCGCAATTGCAGCGACCGACCCTGTCCCTCGGCGCGGCGCTGAAACTGCCGTCGGCATTGCCCGCTGAACTGCTCGGCCAGCGTCCGGACGTGGTCGCCAGTCGCTGGCAAGTGGCGGCGCAGGCGCGCGGGATCGAGGTTGCGCATGCCGGGTTTTATCCGAACGTCGATCTGGTCGGCAGCCTCGGCTACATGGCCACCGGCGGCGGGGCGCTGGAGTTCCTGACCGGCAAGAAACTCAACTACAACGTTGGGCCGGCGATTTCGCTGCCGATCTTCGACGGCGGGCGACTGCGCGCTGAACTGGGTGAAGCCTCGGCGGGTTATGACATCGCCGTCGCTCATTACAACCAGACCCTGGTCAATGCGCTGAAGAACATCTCCGACCAGTTGATCCGCCGCGAGTCGATGGACAAGCAGCAGACGTTCGCCGCCGAATCGGTGGCCACGGCGCAGAAGACCTACGACATCGCGATGATCGCCTATCAGCGCGGGCTCACCGATTACCTCAACGTGCTCAACGCCCAGACTTTGTTGTTCAAACAGCAACAGGTTCAGCAGCAAGTGCAGGCGGCGCGGTTAAGTGCCCACGCGGAACTGGTGACAGCATTGGGCGGTGGCCTTGGCGCCGGTAAAGACGTGCCGACTACCGAACAGACCGCTGCCCCGAAAATCCCGGCCCTTCTTCAAGTCCTCGACCACTGAGCAAGATTCAATGACTCCCTTGCCCGCACCTTTGCGCTGGCTCTACTCCCTGGAATGGCGCCGGGGTTTCTTTGACTGGGCACGCAGCGACGGCGTGACCTGGGTCTACATCTTCAAGGTGTTGATTGCCGCATTCCTGACCCTGTGGCTGGCGATGCGCCTGGAATTGCCGCAACCGCGCACGGCGATGATCACCGTGTTCATCGTCATGCAGCCGCAGAGCGGTCAGGTGTTCGCCAAGAGTTTCTATCGCTTCCTCGGCACCCTGGCCGGGTCGGCGATGATGGTCACGCTGATTTCGCTGTTCGCCCAGAACACCGAACTGTTCCTCGGTTCGCTGGCGATCTGGGTCGGCATCTGCTCCGCCGGCGCCGCCCGCTGCCGCAACTTCCGCGCCTACGGTTTTGTGCTGGCCGGTTACACGGCGGCGATGGTCGGCCTGCCGGCGCTCGCTCATCCTGACGGTGCGTTCATGGCGGCGGTGTGGCGGGTGCTGGAGATCTCGCTGGGGATTCTTTGCTCGACCCTGGTCAGCGCCGCGATCCTGCCGCAGACCGCCAGCGCAGCGATGCGCAACGCCTTGTATCAGCGCTTCGGTGTGTTCGCCTTGTTCGTCACCGATGGCCTGCGCGGACGCAGCAAACCGGAGTCGTTCGAGGCCAGCAACGTGCGCTTCATCGCCGAAGCGGTAGGGCTGGAAGGGCTGCGCAGCGTGACCGTGTTCGAAGACCCGCACATGCGTCGGCGCAACGGCCGGCTCAGTCGCCTCAACAGCGAATTCATGGGCATCACCACCCGTTTCAACGCCTTGCACCAGTTGCTCGAACGCCTGCGTCGCAACGGTGCCGATCATGTGGAAGCGGCGATCAAACCGGGCCTGCAGGATCTGGCCGAAGTGCTCGATGGCTTCAGCGGCCGCGCCCTGACCAGCCCGGATGCTGCGCGTCTGGTGCTGGCGCTCGCGGCGTACAAGGAAGGCTTGCCGGCGCGGGTGCGCAGCCTGCGGGCGATCTTCCAGGAGAGCGAACCGAGCGACGCCGAGCAGCTCGATTTCCACACCGCGTATGAACTGCTCTATCGCTTCGTCGATGACTTGCACAGTTACGCACAGACCCACGCCTCGCTGGCCGATCACAGCCACGAACGCGAGCGCTGGGACGAGCCGTTCACTCCGCAAACCAGTTGGTGGGCGGCGGCCGCTTCGGGGATTCGCGCCGCGTTCATTCTGGTCGTGCTCGGCAGTTACTGGGTCGCCACCGCGTGGCCGAGCGGCGCGACCATGACCCTGATCGCCGCCGCTACCGTGGGCCTGTCGGCGGCGACGCCGAACCCGAAACGCATGGCGTTCCAGATGGCGTGCGGTACGTTCCTCGGGGCGTTGATCGGCTTCGTCGAGATGTTTTTCATCTTCCCGTGGATCGACGGTTTCCCGTTGCTGTGCGTGATGCTCGCGCCGGTGATCGTGCTCGGATCGTTCCTCGCATCGCGACCGCAATACGCCGGCGTCGGCCTCGGTCTGTTGATCTTTTTCAGCACCGGTTCCGTGCCGGACAACCTGACGATCTACAACCCCTACACCTTCATCAACGACTACATCGCCATGGTCATGGGCATGCTGGTCTGCGCGGCGGCGGGTGCGATCATTCTGCCGCCGAACAGCCGCTGGTTGTGGCAGCGGCTGGAGCAGGATTTGCGCGGGCAAGTGGTGTACGCGATCAGCGGCAAGCTCAAGGGCCTGGCGTCGAGTTTTGAAAGCCGCAGCCGCGATTTGATGCATCAGGCTTATGGTCTGGCGGCGGGTCAGCCGCTGGTGCAGAAAAACCTGCTGCGCTGGATGTTCGTGGTGCTGGAAGTCGGCCACGCGATCATCGAGTTGCGCAAGGAACAGGCGATCCTGCCAGTGCATCCGGCGTATGCCGAATCGCAGCCATGGCGCCAGGCAATCCGGGTCATGGGGCGTTCGCTGGTGCGACTGTTCCTGCAACCAAATTCGAGCAATCTGGAGCGCGCACTGGTCGCCGTCGATCACGCGATCAGCCGGGTCGCCGCCACCGATGAGCCGTTCGCACCGCACTTCGATACCTCGGCCCTGCGGCGGGTGAAAAGCTACCTGCACTTCATCCGCACCTCGTTGCTCGACCCGCAATCGCCCCTTGCTGCCTACGCCATCGCCAAGCCCGAAGGACTTGCCCATGCCTCGTGAAATCGCCTTCCACGGTGTGTACATGCCGACCATGACCCTGATGTTTTTCGTCGCTGCGGCACTGGCCTGGGCGCTGGACCGGTTTCTGTCGGGGTTCGATCTGTACCGCTTCTTCTGGCACCCGGCGCTGCTGCGCCTGAGTCTGTTTACCTGTCTGTTCGGCGCGATGGCGCTGACTGTCTACCGTTGAGAACGTTCTGATGAAAAAGTTTTTCAGCCTGCTCGCGACCCTGCTGGTGCTGGCCCTGGCGTTGTGGATCGGCCGCACGTTGTGGGAGCACTACATGAATACCCCGTGGACCCGCGACGGCCGGGTGCGCGCCGACATCATCAACGTCGCGGCCGACGTTACCGGTGAAGTGGTCGACGTGCCGGTGCGCGACAACCAGTTGGTGAAGAAGGGTGATCTGCTGATGCAGATCGACCCCGAGCACTACCGCCTCGCGGTGAAACAGGCGCAGTCGCTGGTCGCTTCGCGCAAGGCTACCTGGGAGATGCGCAGGGTCAACGCCCACCGCCGCGCCGACATGGATGCATTGGTGATCTCCAAGGAAAACCGCGACGACGCCAGCAACATCGCCGACTCCGCACTCGCCGATTACCAACAGGCCCAGGCGCAACTGGAAGCCGCCGAACTCAACCTCAAACGCACCGAAGTGCGGGCGGCGGTGGACGGCTACGTGACCAACCTCAACGTCCATCGCGGCGACTACGCCCGCATCGGCGAAGCGAAAATGGCCGTGGTCGACATGAACTCGTTCTGGGTCTACGGCTTTTTCGAAGAAACCAAACTGCCCCACGTGCGCGTCGGCGACAAAGCCGACATGCAACTGATGAGCGGCGAAGTCCTGAAGGGGCACGTGGAGAGCATTTCCCGCGGCATCTACGACCGCGACAACCCGGAAAGCCGCGAGCTGATCGCCGATGTGAACCCGACCTTCAACTGGGTGCGTCTGGCACAACGGGTGCCGGTGCGGATACACATCGATGAAGTGCCGGAAGGTGTGCTGCTGGCAGCGGGGATTACCTGCACCGTGGTGGTGAAGCAGGACGCAGTGGATAACTGACAGACCGAGTCGTAGCCATTCGCGAGCAAGCTCGCTCCCACACTGGATCTGTGCCGCACGGAAGAACCCTTGTGGGAGCGAGCTTGCTCGCGAAGAAGGCAACTCGGTCTGTTTGGAAGATGCCCAATAGTTACTCGCTGCAAAACGTCTCGTGCAGATGCCGCCAGATCACCCGCCCGGATTCGGTTTTTTCAAACACAACGGTTGAGCGTCGATCCGTGTGCAACCCGCTCGCATCGGTCTGCTGTTCGCGATAACTCACTGTCGCGCCGTGTTCATGCAAGGCAATCCCTTGAAGCTCGCCGAGCTCGATCCTGAATCCCTTCTTCTTCCCGCCCGCCATTTGAAACAGCGCACGCAAGGCCTCGAAATCCAGCACACGCCCCAGCGGCGTCACCATGGAAAACCGTGGCGAAAACCGCGTCATCAATCGCTCCAATGCCGCCTCGTCTTCCTCCACGGCAAACCATCGTTCAATGGCCTCATGGGCCCGGATCACTTCGTCAAAATAGTCGGTGTAGTCAGTCATGTGGATTTTTCCTGAAGGTGAGGTGAGTGCAGCAGGGCGAGTATTTTCGTGGAGTCGAAACGCAGCACGGCGACCATCGGCAGCAGCGTCAGCAACGCGGCGGCGAGAAAGCAGTATTTGAATCCGTTGGCGCCCAAGGCACCCAACAATGAACTGAGCAGAGCCGCGCCGAGGCAGAAGCCGAGTTGGCGATTGATATTCCACAGAGCGCTGGAGTGACCCATTTTTTCCGGCGTGATGCCGACAAACGCCAGGGTCTGCGCGGTGACGCTGCACAGACTGCCGCCCAGCCCCATCAGGGCATAGGCGAGGATCAACGGACCGCTGACGGGTCGATCAATCTGCATCAGCACGACGATGCCAAGGCACTGCAGCAGCATGCCGGCGATCAGCAATGGCTTGGGTCCGACCCGGTTGAAGCTGCGTTTACCCAGCATGATCGCCACGCCCGAAGCCGCCGCCCAGGACAGCATCAGCGCCCCGGTTTGCGCTGCACCGAAATCGAGGTCGTGCAGATACAACACGGCAATCATGTTGGTGCCGGTGAAGATGCCGGGCACAAACAGGTAGATCAGCATCGCCAGTCGCAATGACGGGTTCCTGATCAGTTGCAGATCAAGGACTGCACCCGGTTTGTTCCAGCCATCGCGCAGGTAGATGCACAAGGTGATGACGCTGAGCAGCAGGACACCGCCCGCGAGATGTCGGGTTGCGGGGGCGCTCGCCAGACTGACGGCCATCAGCAACAGACTCAGCGCTGCCACCGCCAGCAGCAAGCCGCGGGCGTCCAGTGTCGGGCGTTCACTCGCTGACTGATCCGCTTTCAACCAGAGCAGACCCAGACCGAAAGCGAAAAGCGCCACCGGCAGGTTCAGGTAGAAAATCCAGCGCCACGACAGCGCCTCGACGATCAGACCGCCAGCCGCCGGTGACAAGGCCGGCACCATCAGCGCCACCAGCAAAACCACACCGGTGAAGTGCGCGCGTTGTGTCGCCGGAAACTCTCGATAGGCCAAGGCCTGACCAACCGGAAGCAGCAACCCGCCACCCAACCCTTGCAGCAGCCGCCAGCTGATCAGGCACTCAATCGAAGTCGCCTGAGCGATAAGCCCGGAGGCGATTCCAAACACCAGCAGCGAACCGAGGATCAGCCGCCGCTCGCCCACTCGCGCAGCCAGCCACACGCTCATTGGAATGATCAGCGTGAGCCCGAGCATGTAGGCGTTGGTGATCCACGCCAGTTGCGTCACCGAGGCGTGCAACTGCGCGGCAATGTCCGGGTAGGCAATGCTCGCGGCGAACATGTTCAGCAGATCGAGGGCGAACCCAAACAGATACACCAGCGCGACTTTCGAGCGATAGACCATGGCAGCTTCCCTGTGATGAGGCGTGCAGGGTAGGGCGCTGGTGGCGATAGAAATACGCTGGTTTGGCTGCTAGTTTGTCAAAATTATTTTGACGGGGAGCGTTGCGAACATGGTCAGCCTGGATCGATTCGATACCTTCAAAGCCGTAGTCGAGGCCGGCTCGCTGACCGCCGCCGCTGACACGCTGGGGCAAACGCGGGCGGTGGTGAGCTTCAACCTCAAGCGGCTGGAAGAAGAGTTAGGCGTCACCTTGCTGACCCGCAACACCCGGCAACTGGCCCTGACCGATGCCGGCGAGCGTTTTTATCGGCGCTGCCTGCGCACGCTGGACGAAGCACGGCTGGCCATCGAGGAAGCGCGCTCGGAACACTCGCAGCTCAAGGGCACGCTGCGGATCACCACGACCGTAGAGTTCGCGCTGGCGCAGGTGGTGCCGGCGCTGGAGGTGTTTCGACAACAGCAGCCGCAACTGAACATTCACTTGTCCACGTCCTCGACCCATGCCGATCTGATCTCCGAACGCTTCGACATGGCGATCCGCCTGGGCCGCATGCACGACTCCAATCTGCGGGCGGTGCAGTTGTCGACGTTCGAGGTGTTTGCCGTGGCGTCGCCGGGGCTGGTCGAGGGTTTTACTCCGGTAAACACCTTGGCGGTGCTGGAGTCGATGCCGACGCTGGGGCATGGGCGAGTGCCGGAAATGACGGTCACCGACCCGGCCGGCACCGAGCATATCTACCAGCCAAAACCGGGAACCACCGCCATCGTCGCCGACAACTCCGCGACCCTGCGTGCCTTTGCACTGACCGGGCAAGGCGTCGCGATTTTACCGCAATGGCTGATTCAGGAAGACCTCGACGCCGGGCGGTTACAGCGTTTGCTGCCGGATTACCGCTTCGCCCAGCAAGGGGTTTACGCGTTGTACCCGGACACCCGGCACCTGCCACTGAAGGTGCGGGCGTTCATTGATTTCATGAAAGGCTGGGGCTGACGGGGTTTCAGAGTTGCCCGCGCAACCCGAAGCGCTTCATCAGCGTCGATTCCAGCAGCCCTTTCGGCAACAACGTCGCCAGCAACGGCAACGCCCGGCTGCCATTGCCGATGCGGATCAGCCGTGGCGGCTTGTTCTGCTGCACAGCCTTGAGCAACTCGGCGGCAAATTCGCTGGCCGGGGTCGGTTTGTCCTGCGAAGCCTTGGCCCGCGCCCGAATACCTTCGCGCAACGGAAACCACGGCGATTGTTCGTTGATCAGTTGTTCGGCCTCATGCCCGGCATTCTTGGCGAAGCTCGATTGAATCGCCCCCGGCTGCACTTCCAGCACGCGAATCCCGAACGGCGCCAGCTCCATGCGCAACGCATCGCTCAACGCGTGCACCGCCGCTTTCGACGCGCAATAGGCGCCAGCGAATGGCGTGACCAGCACCCCGGAAACACTGCCGACATTCACCACCAGGCCCTTGGCCCGGCGCAACACCGGGAACAGCGCACGGGTCACGCCGACAATCGAAAACACGTTGGTTTCGAACTGGCGCTGCATGGCTGGAACGCCGCCGTCGAGCAGCGGCCCCATGGCGCCGTAACCGGCGTTGTTGATCAGCACGTCGAGGCCGCCGTGTTGCTGGTTGATCCGCTCGGCGAGGTGTTCCAGCGCTACATTGTTATTGACGTCGAGCTGCACCGCGGTGAACCCGGCCGCACCGAGTGCCGCGACATCTTCAGCCTTGCGCGCACTGGCCCAGACCTCGTAGCCGGCGCTTTTGAAGGCATCGGCGAGGGCGCGGCCGATGCCGCTGGAACAACCGGTAATCAACGCAACGGGCATGGCGCATTCCTTGTGCAAAAGAGTGGGAGAGGGGATCAGTCGGAGAAACTACCCTGCAATCGCTCGGCGCGAAACTCCAGGGTTTGCGGGCGATAACCGGGACGCAACGGCGGCATCGGCAGGCAGTCTTCCCAGTTGCCGCCGGGCTGCAATTCGCCGGGGCCGCGATAGCGTGGGGCGGCGTATTGATTGTCGGCCAGATTCACGGTGTCGCCCGGCGCGTACGCCGCGATGCGCCAGCGCAGTTCGGTCAGTGGCACGTCGTTGCCGTTGTTCATCTTGAGCAGCAGCGGGCGGTCGGCGGGGCAGTGTTCGGGGGCATAGACGATGCGCAATTCCAGGCGCGCCAGTTGCTTGACCTCGCGGTTGTCCAGCCACACCACCCACATCGCCACGAGCCCGAGGCCGACGGCGGCAGCCATGGATACCGGCAAGGCCTTGGCCGGGTAGCGCAACAGCAGGATCAGCCAGGTGATGACCAGCAAGACGCCGATGAACATGTCGCGAAACCTCGTGGGCAGGGAAGGTTCATCCTACCTAAGCCTGGATGAGGTTGGCGAAAAAAAAAGCCCCCGCCCAACCCGCTGCGGATAGGGGACGCAGCGGGCTGGACGGGGGCTTCTTATTGCGGAACGCTTACTGCGCGATGGTTTTCACCGACACGCCGCGTTCGATCGGGGTGGAGCGACCGTAGATATCTTCAAAGCGCTCGATATCGTCTTCACCCAGGTACGAGCCCGACTGCACTTCGATGATTTCCAGCGGGATCTTGCCCGGGTTGCGCAGGCGATGCACAGAGGCGATCGGGATGTAGGTCGACTGGTTCTCGCAGAGCAGGAACACGTTCTCGTCGCAGGTCACTTCGGCGGTGCCGCTGACCACGATCCAGTGTTCGGCGCGGTGGTGGTGCATCTGCAGCGACAGGCACGCGCCCGGTTTGACCGAGATGTGCTTGACCTGGAAGCGACCGCCCATGTCCACCGAGTCGTAGGAGCCCCACGGACGGTAGACCTCGCAGTGGTTCTGGGTTTCGCTGCGACCCTGCTCGTTGAGGGTGTTGACCATCTGCTTGACGCCCTGAACCTTGTCCTTGTGGGCGATCATCATGGCGTCCTTGGTTTCGACCACCACGATGTTTTCCAGACCGATCACTGACACCAGTTTGCCGTTGCCGTGGATCATGCAGTTCTTGCTGTCCTGGATCACCACATCGCCCTTGCTGACGTTGCCGTTGGCGTCCTTCTCGTTGACTTCCCACAGCGACGACCAGCAGCCGACATCGCTCCAGCCTGCTGTCAGCGGTACCACGCAGGCGCGCTGGGTTTTTTCCATCACCGAGTAGTCGATGGAGTTGTCCGGGCAGCAGGCGAAGGTGGCTTCGTCGAAGGTGATGGTGTCGGCGTCTTGCTGGCTGCGTTCGAGGGTCAGCAGGCAGGTGTCGTAGATGTCCGGATCGTGCTTTTTCAGCTCTTCGAGGAAGCGGCTGGCGCGGAACAGGAACATGCCGCTGTTCCAGTAGTAACCGCCGGATTCGACGTACTCGGTGGCGCGTTTGACGTCGGGTTTTTCCACGAAGTGCGAGACACGGCTGACGCCTTCCGGCAGCAGTGAATCGCCGGTGGACTTGATGTAGCCGTAACCGGTTTCCGGTTTGGTGGCCGGCACGCCGAACAGCACCATCTCGCCGTTTTCGGCGGCAACGGTGGCCAGGGCGAGGGCGCGTTGCAGGGCTTTCTGGTCTTCGAGAACATGGTCGGCCGGCAGCACCAGCATCAGTTCGTCGCGACCTTCATTGACCAGCATCATCGCGGTCAGCGCCACCGCCGGGGCGGTGTTGCGGCCAAACGGTTCCATCAGGATGCGCTGGCATTCCAGGTTCCGGTTGCTCAGCTGCTCGTTGACGATGAAGCGGTGATCCTTGTTGCAGACCACGATCGGGGTGTCCATGCCTTCGAACACCAGACGCTCGAGGGTTTGCTGGAACAGCGTGTGTTCGCCGGTCAGGGCGAGGAACTGCTTGGGAAACTGCTTGCGCGAAAGCGGCCAAAGACGTGAGCCGCTACCACCTGACAAGATCACCGGAATCATATTGTTTACTCCATAAAATCGATTGGGTCAGAGCCCCTGTGGGAGCGAGCTTGCTCGCGAAGGCGGCGTATCAGTCGACACATCTTGTGAATGTCGGACCGCGTTCGCGAGCAAGCTCGCTCCCACAAAGGGGAATTGCGTCAGTTCAAAAGTTGATTAGCGGGTCGACACCGGGCGTTTCACCCAGACCGGCGACAGGTTGCTGCCGTTGCCGGTGACGTACAGCACCGCTGCTTCACCGCGCTCCAGCGCAACCGGCTTCACGTCGCCGACTTTCTTGTCGCCTTCGTACAGCGCGAGGCTGACTTTCACCGGGTTGATTTCACGCTCGCCACGGCCCTTGGCGGCCACGTTCGGCACCACGTCGGTCTTGCCGTCGGCGGTCTTCAGGGTCAGCGGCTTGTCGCTGAGGTTCTGCACGCGCACCAGGGATTTCTGCTTGTTCTTGAACGGTGGTTCTTCGATCAGTTGCGGCGCGCCGGAAGCGTTGTTGACCAAGGTGTAGTAGTGGTCACCGGCGAGTTTCACCGGCAGGGTCTGGCTGCCGACCTTGGCGCTGTAGTCACCGCCCGGCATGAAGCTGAAGTCACTGCTTGCCAGCGGCGCGACATCGGCGAGATTGGTGCTGCCGACGGTGGCGCTGACTTCAGCGTTGCTGGCGTTGTAGACGCGCACAAAGGTCGAGCCTTTCGGTGCAGTCGGGCCGTACAGCGCCGCGTCGCCACCGGCGAAGGCCTGGACCGACAGCACGCTCAGACCAGCCACCAGAGCGATGCGTTTTGCGAGACGACGAGGAGTAGTAGTGAAAGTCATGGTGTACCTCTCTTTCAGTTTTGCGCCCGATCGGGCGTCTCGGATTTAGTGTTGATTGCTACGTTTTGTTGGCGCGCGCCGGCTTGTTTAAGCTCTGCGACCCACTGCGGGTCGGCGTCGCCGATTTCGTTGTTCACAGGCAGATATCGTTCAGGAAACTCCCAGATCAGCACCTGTGGCGGGCTGTTCTTGAAGTCATCGCTTTTCAGGTAGCTGAGCATCGGCAGGATCGGGCCGTGGCCGTCTTCGGCGTAGTTGACGACGTCACTGTGCAGCGCCTGCTTGAGCGCACCGACGAAGTTCCAGTTGGGGTTGGCGCTGTAGCTGGTGCCGATCAGCGCGACCGGCACTTCGCTGTTGGCGAACAGCGCATCGTCACCGGCAGGCTGCTCGGCGGCGGCCATGGTGTTGCGCTTTTGCAGCGGCTCTTGTGCCGGCATCAGGTTTTCGAACAGCGGATCCAGCGGCAGGAACAGACGCAGGTCGCCCTTGTGCGTGACCTTCTCGGCAGGCGTGGTAACGAAACGCTGCGGCTCGCCGCTGAGCGGGAACTTGTCAGCGATGGTCTTGGCCAGGGTGTTGGCGGCGATTTCCGCGCCTTCCGGGGTCCAGTGGGTGTCGGTGCGCAGGAACACTTGCTGACCGTTCTGCTTGGCGGCTTGCAGCGGGCCGAGCAGGTCGGGGGCAAGGATCTTGTCCGCCGCGACACGGGCGTGGAAGTCCTGATAAAGGTTGGCGTGGATGCTCGCCGGTTTTACTTCACCCAGGTGTTCCGGGTACAGACGAACCTTGGCCGGCACGATCGCCATCACCAGTTTCACGCCTTTCTCTTTCAGGGTCTGGCGCACGCCTTCGACCAGCGCGTAGTTGCCTTGCAGGTTCAGCTCTTCGTTGACGATCGGGTTGAATTCCTCATCGCTGTACAACCACTGATCGCGACCGAGCACCACCCCCGGACGACCTTCGTTGAACAGTTTGAAATCCAGTGCGGCCCAGAGGTTGGTGCCCAGGCGCTTGATCGGGAATTCATCGTCGTAGTGGGTTTCCACGGCTTTGGTCCAGCGGCCGTTGAGCACCGTCGCATCGGCGTTGGTGCTGAAGCCGAAGAAGCTGCGCACCGACCACAGACCGAGCACCAGCAGGGTCACCAGAAACAGCGCGATGTAGAAGATGCGTAATGAGCGGGTCATGTCAGATCCCTCAGAACTGGAAGTAAAGGAACGGCGAGAAGCTTTGCGCCGAGAGTTTGAGAATCGAGGCGATGAACAGCAGCAGGATCACGGCGCGCATTGCGTAGCGCGACCAGTCCGCCGTCCAGTAGGCCGGTTGCACCTGGGCGTCGACGCCGACGGTGTAGCCAGGCTCGTGGATGCTCGCCGGGTTTTCGCCAGGCGCAGCTTTGATCATTCCCGGGGTCGCGGTGGCAGGGCCGTTGGCCTCAACGTTGACTTCAGGCTTGGTCTTGGCAGGCGGCTGATTGGTGTACAGATCACGCAGGCCAAAGAACGCCAGGGTCACGTAAGCCACAACGAGGGTCGCGACTTGCAGGCCGGTGAGGCTGGCCTGATTGAGTTCCGACAGCGACCAGTCGCCGAAGCTGAACATTGCGCCGTACATACGGCCGGCAACGTGCAGGTTTTCGGCGCGGAAGATCACCCAGCCCATGACCACCAGCAGGAACGTCAGCGCCCAGCGGATCGGGTTGAGGCTGCGCGGCGAGGTATTCAGGCCCAGCGCTTTTTCAATCGCCAGCCACATGCCGTGCCATGCACCCCAGACGATGTAGGTGATGTTCGCGCCGTGCCACAGACCGCCGAGCAGCATGGTCAGGAACAGGTTGCGATAGGTCATCAGCGTGCCTTTGCGGTTGCCGCCGAGGGTGATGTAGAGGTAGTCACGCAGCCAGGTCGACAGGCTGATGTGCCAGCGGCGCCAGAACTCGGTGATCGACTGGCTGATGTACGGCTGTTTGAAGTTTTCCATGAAGCGGAAACCCATCATCAGGCCCAGGCCGATGGCCATGTCGCTGTAACCGGAGAAGTCGAAATACAGCTGCGCGGTGTAGGCCAGCGCGCCGAGCCAGGCATCGCCCGTGGTCGGGTTTTGCAGGGCGAAGCAATGGTCGGCCACCACGGCGAGGGTGTCGGCGATGAACACCTTCTTGATGAAACCCTGCATGAACCGCGTGCAGCCCTCGGAGAACTTGTCGAGGGTGTGGGTGCGGTTGTTGAACTGGTCGGCCAGGTCACGGAAACGCAGCACGGGACCGGCGATCAGGTGCGGGAAGATCGCCACGAATGCCGCGAAGTCGATCAGGTTGCGGGTCGCCGGGGTATCACCACGGTAGACGTCGATGATGTAGCTGATCGACTCGAAGATGTAGAACGAGATACCGATCGGCAACAGCACATGGGTCAGGATGAACGGCTCCAGACCGACCGACGTCATCATCGCGTTGATGCTGTCGACGCCGAAGTTGGCGTACTTGAAGTAGCCGAGGATGCACAGGTCCACCGCCACGCCGAGCAACAGCCAGCGCTGGGCCGGTTTGGTGCGCACGCCGGCGGCGCCGACTTTCAGGCCGATCCAGTAGTTCCACAGGGTGACGCCGGCGAACAGCGCCAGGAAGTCCACCCGCCACCACGCGTAGAACACGTAGCTGGCGATCAGCAGCAGCAGGTTGCGATAGCGTTGCCCGCTCAGGTAGTACAAGCCGAGAAAGATCGGCAAGAACAGAAACAGGAACACGTTGGATGAAAATACCATCCCGATCTCTCCATGTTTGAACCAACAGTCAAGGGCCAAAGCCCCCCCAAACCCCCCGTGGTGTTGGAGGGGTGAAACAGTCCTGCGATCGTTCCCACGCAGACGGTTCGACGCCTCGACGTGGGAACGATCAGCCGATCAGCGATTAACTGCCTTTGTTACCTTTCTCGTGCGAAGGGTCATAGACCTTGGTCAGGTCGCCGCCGAGGCGAAAGGTCTTGAACGGCTGCATCCCGTGCTTCTTCTCGATCACATCCGGCGAACAGGTGTAGAGGGTGCAGAACGGTTCGAGCCAGGCGAATTTCATGTCCTCTTTCAGATCGGTCATGTCCTGTTCCTTGCCGTTCTTCTTCTCGAAGTCCTCGGGATCTTTCACCCCGGCCAGCACCCGATCACCCAGACGTTTCAGCGCGCCGTTGTTTTCCTGACGCAGATCCACGCCGTTGACCTGGGCGAAACTGGCGATCATCGCCAGCGGCGGCAGGGCGTAGTTGTGATAGGCGAGGGCGCGTTGCTGACGCTTGAGTTCGTTCGGCAGATAACCGTCGGCATCGACCTGATTGACCCCGACCTTGTATTCCTTGACCGCCCAATCGAACAGGTCGCGGCGGTTGGTCGCGACGGAGGTCGCCATCACCGACCATGCCGCCCAGTACGAGTGGTTGTTGGTTTTTTCCAGCGGCAGGTTGTCCCAGTCGCTGACCACCTGATCGGCCATCTTGCTGAACCAGGCCTCGATCAACTGCGCTTCCTGCTGGTGCTGGGCCAGCGGATGGGAGTCGGAGAACTTCAGGCGAATGTACGAAGAGGCCATGCTGCCCAGCGCCCATTTGCGCATCGACTTGCCGGTGTGGTTGAAGTCTTTCGACATCAATGCATCGGCCTTGGCCCATGCGGTCAACCAATTGAGCGTGCAATCGAGCTGTTCCGGACGACCGTCGCGCATGAACTGCATCACCCGTTTGGCGGTGCCGCGCTCCAGGGTGGTGATGTCTTTGGTGGTGTCGCGAAAGGCCTTTTCCGACTGCACGTTCAGCGTCGCGCGGGCCTTGTCCGAGCCTTCGTATTTGCTGCGAAATTGCAGCGGCCCGGTGTAGGGCGCCGGCATCGCATCGCAGCCTTCGCTCTTGTCGCCGGTCTTGAATTTATCCACAGGCGCAAAGTAGCCCTGAGGAGGACGCAGTGGCGCGGCGGCCTGAGTGGCCCCGGCGAACATCGCCAGGCTCAGGAGCGTCGGTGCCAGTAAGGATTTCAATTTCGGATTTCGCATAGCAGACCTCATTGCCCGACCTGAGCGGTTTGTTGCCCAGCGCCCGGGAATACGTTGCGTTTGCAGATTTTCGCTTCGACTTTCTGTGGCGCGGTGCCCGCTTCCGGGCCCTGGACTTCGACTGCCAGCAGGTTTTGCGAGGCCCAGTCTTCGTCCGTGCGCAGTTCAAAGGCGAAACGACCGTCGGTGTCGGAGGTTTCCGGTTTCTCGATCTTGATGTCCTCGTGGCGACCGTTCATGTACCAGAGGGTGGCTTGCAGGGTTTTCACCGAGGTGTCGGCGAAGCGGATGTCGACCTGATGGCTGCTGTTCTGCAGATTCAGGTTCTTGCTGTTGACCAGCAGTTCTTGTTTGCTGCCCGGCTTGAGCGTGGTGCTTGCGGACATTTGCGCGTCTTTGCCTTCGCAACCGTTGTCGAGCAGGGACATCATCTGGCGATAGATGGTTTCCTGGTCGAGGCGGTACAGCGGCGAGAATTCCCAGATGAGAATCTTCGGTGGCGTCTTCTGGAATTCGTCGCTGCCCAGGTACTGCAACATCGAACCTTCCAGACCGCCGCCGGGGAACGCGACGTTGAGAATGTCGGCGCCGATGGCTTCTTCGAGGAACCCGGCGAAGTTGTAGTTCTTGCCGCTGTGCGAAGTACCCACGAGGGTGATCTGTGGGTTGCCGGAATCGCCGAACAGGTCGCCGTCACCCGCTTCACCTTTCGGCTCGGTGGTGAACTGATCCATGTACTGGATCGCGTAACTGGTGCCGCACAGTTGCCCGGCCATGTTGTGCAGGGTGCCGGTCTTGCCCATGCGTCCGGAGCGTTTGGTTTCGAACTCACGCTTGGGAATGTCGGCGAAGGCCGGGATCTGCTTGACCTGCTCGGCGACGATTTTCGCCGTGCGCTGGGCACCGTAAGGCGTCCAGTGCTGGTCGCCACGGAAGTAGAAATCGTGGGCGGGCAGGGTGTCCGGTAGCGATTCGTTGGTCAGCGGCGACAGGTCCGGCACCACGTAACCCATCTTCGCGAAACGGCCGAGCATGGTCTTGTAATTGCCCAGTGCTTTCTCGTAATCGAACGCGGCTTTTTCTGCCGGGTTGAGCTTGTTGCGGTTCACCAGGCCTCGGGTCGGCTGGTAGACGATCACCAGTTCGACGCCTTTGGCCTTGAACGCATCGTGCAGCTGTTGCAGGCGTTTGTAGCCGGCCGGGGTGGTGTTGAACTCGGTGCGCAAATCTTCCTGGGTCCGGAACAGCCAGTCGCCCTGCGCTTGTACCAGGGTGGTGAAGTTCTGCTGGTAGCGAGTGGTGTAGTTCTTCGCGTCGTGGGCGGCCGGGCACAGGCTGCAGCACGGTTCGGCGGTGAACTGCGGCGCTTTCACTTCGTCCGCGCGGGCGCCGTTGCTGGCCGCCAGAATGCCCACGGTCAGGGCCGACAGGCTGAGTAATTTGATCAGGTGTGGGTGCATAAAATTGTCCTCAGTCCCGCATTTCGGTCTGGCGTTCGACAGGGTCGATCAGCACGGCTTTCTGCTGGCGCACCAGCAGGTCGAGAATTTCATCCTGGCGCTCGCCGAGGATGCCGTTGAAGCTGATGCCGCTGGATTTGGTCGGCGCCAGCATCGACACGCGATACAGCTCGACACTCAGGGGCGAATCGATCGACAGCGGGCCGCTGCCGTTGGCCGCCAGTTCACCGCCGACCACGATCAGCGAGACCTGGGCGTCGAACGGGTCGAGCTTGATGTCACGGTCGGTGTCGGTCAGGTCCTTGATGTGCCCGTAGACGCCGGTCAGGCCGTTGGCCATGGCGACGTTTTCGTAGAGGCGGATGTTCACGCTGTTACGAATGCGGATGCCGTGGCGCTTGTTGCTGATGACCTTGTTGCCCCACAGCAGGTTGTCGGCGGACTCGTAGAGGGTGATGCCGTCGGTGTGGTTCTTGTAGATCTCGTTGTAGGCAATGATGTTGTTGACGCTGTTACGGTCGATCACCAGGCCCGAGAGGTGGTTGTCGTAGCTTTTGTTGTTGAAGATGAAGCTGTCGTTCACCTCACGGGAAATGATGATCCCGTGCTTCTTCTTCGTGCCGTACACCGTGTTCTCGGCAATGATCAGACCGTGGGAACGGTCGTGGGGGTCGATGCCGTAGACGATGTTGTCCTTGTAGGTGTTGCCCTTGACCACGAAGTCGCGGGTCTCGTAGCAGTAGAAGCCGTACCACATGTCCGAGAACTCGGAACCGACGATCCAGCCGGTCGGCTCGGGACGCTTGAGCACCTTGGCCATGTTCGGCGTGTACTGGGAAATACTCACGCCGTAGGACTTACTGTTGGCGTAGCCGAAGCTGGCCATCTTGCTGTTGACGATGTAGGTCTCGGTGCCGCCCCAGGCCAGCAGGAACGGGCGGAACTCCTTCGGCGAACGGAAGGTTGCCGGGCCGTTTTCCTTCTCGCGCCAGCCGGTGACCTTGGTGTCACGCACGAACAACTGGCCGTCGTTGACCAGGAACGAACCGGCCTCCTGGGACAGGCGCAACTCCTGGGTCTGGCCGTCGATTTCGAGGATGCCTTTGCGGCCGACCACGATCGGCAGCTTGGCCAGATACACGCCCGGTGAGGTTTCGCTGAAGTACTGCTTGGGCAGTTTCTGCGCCAGCTCTTTCAGGTTCATGTAGCCGTCGTCGACGAAGATCGCCTGCGGGATGCCGTGCTGACGCACCACCCATTCGGCCATCTTGTTGTCGCCGCCGATGAAGTCCTTCAGGGCGTCTTCCTGCATCATCCGGCGCACGCTGATCTTGCCCGGTTTGCTGCGCACGATTTTCGCGGCGGCGGCTTCGGCGGTGTAGCCGGAGAGGTCGGGCAATTTCGGCTTGGCCAGTTCCAGCGCTTCGGTCGGCGCGCTGCTGACGGTGTAGGTCTTGGCCTGTTGCAGTTCCTTCGCGGTGGTCACAGGCTTGGCTGGCTCCACGTTGGCGAAGGCGCCAGCCGAGGCCAGCAGCATTGCGCCGGCCAGCAGGCTGAGTGAGCCTTTGCGGGCACTGTTCATGTCGGGCACTCCCTTGGCGGTCAGCATCAGAAGCGCCAGATCACGTCGATGAACGCGCGGTGCATGTACGAATCGACCTGGCTGCCATAGGCATCACCCGGCTTGAACACGCCGCCACGGAAACGCACCAGCGCCGAAGGCTCGTCGATCGACTGGCTCAACGCCGCCGGCAGCAAGCCTTGCTTGAAGTACTTGGTGACCACCAGATCCATTTCCTGGCCCAGATCCTTGTTGCCGTCCTGCAGTGGCAGCGAGGTGCTGGAGAGGATCGCGCCGGTCACGTCGTCGGTGTTGTTTTCCACGGCGTTGATGCCGTTGCTGCCCACCGGCTTGTTGCCGTCCACACGCCAGAACTTGTGGTAGATCAGGCTGGCGTCGTACTGGTCGTTGAGCATCCAGGAACCGAACAGGGTGGCGGTCTGCATGTTGTTCATTTCGCCACGGAAGGCCTCGCCGAAACGGTGAACCCGCGAGCGAGTACCGGTGTAGTTCGAGCGGTTGCTTTCCAGGCCGTTCTGTTCGTAATCGGCGCTGGCACGGGCATATGCCGCACCGACCTGCCATTGCGGATCGAGGCGCAGACGCACACCGATGTCGGTGGCCCAGCCGTCGACGTTGTCGCTGCGCTTGGCCTGGGCCGGGCGAGTGCCATCGGCGTTGAGGGCGTTGACCGTGTCGCGGTCGCCGCTCATGCCGGTGATGCTGCCCCAGTAGTTGACGGTGTTGGTGTTGCGCCAGTTGTAGGCGTCGCTGTCGGCGGTCAGGCCGAGCCAGCTGATGTCGCCGTTTTCTTTCTTGTCCAGCGAGTCGCCAGCCACGCCCGGCTCCGGATAGTCGAGCTTGCCGTCGTCGTGGGTGTGGTGGCCGCGAATGCCGACCCAGTTGCCCGGCGTCCACTGATACGCAGCATCGGCGTAGGCGTGCAGGCGATCCTTGTCTTTTGGCGCCAGCTCCTTGAGGTCGGTGCGGTATTCGCTGAAGCGTTCGGCGACACCGGCGTTGGCCCGCAGCAGAGTGGTGTCGAAGGTCCAGTTCAGGGCTTCGATGTTGGTGTCGCGCCACTGGCCGTCGTCGTTGCGCAGGCGCTGGCGACCGAACTTGAGGATCTCGCCGGGGTAGGGCGTCAGGCCGCTGTAGCCGACCCAGAATTCGCGCATCGCCAGGTAGTTTTTCTTGGTCTTGCGGTCGCCGTTGTCGGTGGTCTGGGTGCCTTCGCTGTCGGACTGCTGCAGGGTGTCGGTCTCGATGATGTCGGTCGAGGTCACGGCCTGGCCCATGGCGTAGGCGCTCCACGCGCCGCTTTCGCCGTAGACCCACGGACGCAGGTCGAGGCCGACGCCGTTGACGTCGCCGCCGCTGGCGGTGCCGAGGTCGCGGTCGTCTTCGGACTGGCCGGTGATTTTCACCTCGAGGCCGAAGTTCTTCGATTCAGTCATCGCGGCCAGGGTCGGGCAAGACCAGATCAGCGCGAACGTGAGGCCAATGCCGGCCTTCACAAAGGGATTCAATTTCATAATTTTTCCTCGCCGTCTTCTTCTTGCAGGGCGTGCAGTTGCAGCGTGTTCTGGCTCAGGGCACCACGGGTCGCCTGTTCCTGTTGCAGCAGGCGCTGGGCTTCGGCCAGACGCTCGGGCGGCAGTTGCGCGGCGAGGGTGGTCGCCAGCTCATCGGCTTGCGGAGTGTTTTGGGCTTTTGCCAATTGGCTGAACACGTAGGCATTGAGCGGGTCGGGCTTGGTGCCCTTGCCTTGGGAAAACAGCTGGGCGATGGCGAAGTCGGCGCTGTTCTGGCCGTTGCGCGCAGCGGTCAGCAGATGGTCGAGGGCCTTCTGCGGATAGACCTTGCCTAGGTAGCCACGGCGGTAGATCTGGCCGAGGTAGTAGTCGGCGGCGACTTCGCGGCCGACGGCTTTCTGGAAATGTTCCTCGGCGACTTTCGCATCGGCCGGGACCAGTTTGCCTTCGTAGTAGAGCTTGCCCAGCAACAGTTCGGCGCGCGGCTGGTCAGCGGCGCGGCCGTTGTCCAGGTACTTCATCATCTGGTCGGTGTCGCCCAGTTCCGGGAAGTCATACAGCAGTTGCGCGAGGGTGACCCACGACGCCGGGTAGCCCGGAGCGATCGGTTCGAGCAGCGACTGCGCGGTTTTTTCGTCGGTCTTGCCCAGGGTCGAATCGGCCAGCACACGGGCCACCGAATCCACCCGCTGGGCGCTGACGGTGCCGCGGCTGTAACCGGCCTGCAGCTGCTTGATCAGCTCGGCCTGTTGCTCCGGCGCGCCACGTTTCTGATAGACCGTGGCCAGCTCGACGTAGCAGATGTCGGTGGTGTTGAGCGCGGCTTTGCAGATCTTTTCCACGTCATCCAGGTGCTGGTCGTAAGTGCCCTGGGTGCGATACAGCAGTACCTGAGCGAGACCGGCTTCCGGGTAACCGGATTTGCGCCATTGATCGATCTGCTGCTGAGCGTTGATGTTCGGGAAGCTGTGCGGGTATTGCAGGTACAGCATCGCGAGCGGGATCAGCGTGTTGCCTTCGCCACTGGCGGCGGCTTTCTTCAGCAGGCTTTCGGCTTCCTGATGCTCGGCTTCGGTGGAGCCGGGCTTGGCAACCAGCAAGCGGCCGAGTCGGGCCTGGGCACGCGGCGAAACACTGGCGGCGGCGCGGTAGGTGGCTTCGGCCTGTTTCATCTGTTCCGGGTCGCGGCTGTCGACCTGAATATCGGCGAGGCCCACCTGGGCTTCGCTATAACCCAGATCGGCCAGCGCACGGTAGTTCTGCGCGGCGGTCGCGGTGTCACCGCGCTTGAGCGCTTCGTTGGCCAGACGCTGATCGGGCAGGCCGGCGCAACCGGCCAGGGCGATTGCCATGGCCAGCGTCAGCGGGACCGGCAGGATTCTGATAGGGCTCGTCACGGGCATGTCCTCGACTTAAAGACCGGCAGCCATGGCTTTGTCGATCAGCCAGTTCAGGTTCGGACCACGGTCGCTGTTCACTTCCACCGGGCGGCCGGCGAAGCGGCTGTCCAGCGGCTCGTCAGGCTGGATCTGCACGCGGATGTCGGAGGACAGGTCAGCGCTTTTCAGGCTGGTGCTGCTGACGATCTTGCCGGTGCGGGTCTTGTCTTCGCCGGCAATCTGGAAGCTCACCGGGGTGCCCGGACGCACGTCGCCGAACTGGCGATAGGAGAAGCGTGCATCGACGGTGGCCTGGGTGTTGCGCGGTACCAGCGAGAAGATCACGTCGCCCTTGCTCGCGTACTGACCGTCGGCCACCAGTTGCTGGGCCACGGTGCAATCGCACGGCGAGGTCAGGGTGCCGGTCATCTGCTTGCCGAACAGTTCTTCAACCTTGGCCGGAGACAGTTGATCTTCTTCCAGATGGCCCTTGAGTACGTCGAGCATGCTGGTGCTGAACGTCGCCAGCGGTGCGCCCTTGGCGGCGACGCCGTCGGACTTCACCAGGCTCTGCACGGTGCCGTCGCGCGGCATGGTGATGTTCATGCCCGGCACGCTGACCAGACCGGCCTGTGCATGGCTGACGAAGTACATGCTGTACACCGATTTGAAAATGAACCCCGCTGCCACCAGGCCGACCGCGAACACACCGGCGCTGAAGGTCACGGCTTTCAGGCGACCGAACGGGGTCATGCCGTGGCCGCCGTCCTTGACCTTGCGCGCCTTGGTGAAGTTGTCGCGCTGCAGGGTCGCCAGCACTTCGCCGATGCTGACGATGTCGCCGGCCAGGTGCGAAGTGATCAGGTGGCGCAGGGTCGAAATGTCCTGCGGTTCGAGGTTCTGGAACTGGCAACCGGCACGGCCGGTCTGGCGGTCGAAGGAGCGCACCTGCAGCTCCACGTCCATGGCCAGGCCGAGGTTGTCGATGACGAATTGCAGACGCGCCTTGTACACCTCGCCGACGGTCAGCGGCAGTTGACCGGCATTGAACGCCAGGCCTCCGGCAGACAGGTCGATGACCCGCGCCTCGACGGGCGTCCGGTCAGGGCCGAAGAACCGCAGCTTGGCCGGGATTTTGACCCGGGCGTGCTGGCGCTGGGCTTCGGATTCATGCACTACGTTGACGTTGACGGCGGTATTCATAGGGGCGATTTCCTTGTTAATTCAAGAGGGGGCGGGTCAGACCATCATCAGCAGCACGGCGACGAAAATGCTGCCGGCGGAGAAGGTCATGGTCCGAGACGACCAGGTGTTGAACCAACGTTGAAAGCTGGCGAGATCACGGGTCAGGGAAGTGGGTTGTCGGGTCCAGGATTGTTGGTCGAGGCGGAAAAACACGTAGATCTTCACCAGCGCGCCGACGATCTGGTTGTAATAGAGAATTGCCGGGTAAGCCGGTCCGATCCGGTGGCCGGAGCACGACAGCAGCAGCGTCAGAATCAGCCGGGTGATGCCGATCCACAGCAGGTACACCAGGATGAACGCGGTGCCGTACTTGAAGCTGGCGATGATTGCCACGGTCAGGCCGAGCAAGGATGTCCACATCGAAACGCGCTGGTCGAACAGCACCACCGAGGTGAAGGCGCCAAGGCGTTTCACACCCAGGCCCAGAGCCCGGGAGTTCTGCCGCAGGTTGTTGCCGTACCAGCGGAACATCAGTTTGCGGCTGGCCTTGATGAAGCTCTTTTCCGGCGGATGTTCAACGGTGTTGATCGCCGCATCCGGCACGTAGAAGGTGTCGTAGCCCAGGCGCATCAGGCTGAACCAGCTCGACTTGTCGTCGCCGGTGAGGAACTTGAAACGGCCCAGACGCCAGTGTTGCAGCGAGTCGCTTTCGACGTCGGCGATGAATTCCGGGTTGGTGACCACGGTGGCGCGGAACACCGACATGCGCCCGGTCATGGTCAGTACGCGCTTGGACAGGGCCATCGAGCACATGTTGATGTGGCGCTGGGCGAAACGCAGCTTGTGCCACTCGCTCATGATGTAGCCGCCGCGCACTTCGCAGAACTCGTTGGTGGTCAGGCCGCCGACGTTGCCGAACAGCTGGAACCACGGCACGGTCTTGCGCACGGTGCCTTCGCCGAGCACGGTGTCGCCGTCGATCACGGCGACCACGGCGCGGTCGTCCGGCAGGTGGCGGGAGATCGCGCGGAAACCAAACGCCAGGCCATCACGCTTGCCGGTGCCGGGGATGCGCACGAAGTCGAGCTTCACGCGTTCTGGCGGATTCATCCGCGCCCACAGCGCCTTGACCAGCAGCTCATCGGACATTTCCACGATGGAGCAGACCACGGTTGTCGGCAACTCGCAGTCGATGGCTTCGCGGATCACCGAGCTGTAGACCTGCGCGGTGGTCAACGCGTCGATGCGAAAACTGGTGACCATCAGAAACACATGCGACGGGTCCGCCGCTTTACCCAGCTTGCGAACCTTGCGGCGCAGGTGCGGGTAAACGATGTAGAGAAAAATCATGCCGCGCACAAAGTGCGTTGCACCCATCGAGTAGCGCCAGATACCCACGGCGCCAATCAGGAAAATGAAGTCCTTCGACTCGGAGTCGAACGTGGACGTGGGCAGCATCAGGGCCAGGCCCATCAGCAGGCTCAGAAACAAAAGCCAGCCGGCGGATTGCAGAAAAAAATGTTTGAGCTTGGACATGACCGTCATCCGAAGGTGATGGGGGCTTCAAGCCGCCGCCGATTCACGGCGGGCGGCTTGAAACTCGGGGCTTGCTGCTGCGTTACCAGCAGATGCCTTCGGTGCGGGTGCCAGCATCGGTGGCCTTGGCCATGAAGCCGACCAGGTCGATGACCTGCTTGCCGTGCGGGGCCTGTTGGGCCAGCGCGCGGAACTTCTCGTCGCGGTTGCCGAGGATGATCACGTCGGAGTTGTCGATCACCGAATCGAAGTCCGCGTTGAGCAGGGACGACACGTGCGGGATCTTCGACTCGATGTAGTCCTTGTTCGCGCCGTGGACACGGGCGTACTGGACGTTGCTGTCGTAGATGCTCAGGTCGTAACCCTTGCCGATCAGCATCTCGGCCAGTTCCACCAGCGGGCTTTCGCGCAGGTCGTCGGTGCCGGCCTTGAAGCTCAGGCCGAGCAGGGCGACTTTGCGTTTGTCGTGGCTTTCAACGATGTCGAAGGCGTTCTGCACTTGCGATTCGTTGCTGCGCATCAGCGAGTTGAGCAGCGGCGCTTCGACGTCCAGGGATCCGGCGCGGTAGGTCAGGGCGCGCACGTCTTTCGGCAGGCACGAACCGCCGAAGGCGAAGCCCGGGCGCATGTAGTACTGGGACAGGTTGAGGGTCTTGTCCTGGCAGACCACGTCCATCACTTCGCGACCATCGACGCCCACTGCTTTGGCGATGTTGCCGATCTCGTTGGCGAAGGTCACTTTGGTGGCGTGCCAGACATTGCAGGTGTACTTGATCATCTCGGCAACGGCGATGTCCTTGCGGATGATCGGTGCGTCGAGTTCTTCGTACAGCGATTGCAGAACGTCGCCCGATGCCTTGTCGAATTCGCCGATGACGGTCATCGGTGGCAGGTCGTAGTCGGCGATCGCGGTGGATTCACGCAGGAACTCAGGGTTCACGGCGACACCGAAATCAACACCGGCTTTCTTGCCGGAGCAGTCTTCGAGGATCGGGATGACAACGTTTGCCACGGTGCCCGGCAGAACGGTGCTGCGCACGACGATGGTGTGACGGGTGGTTTTTTCACGCAGGACAAAACCGATCTCGCGGCACACCGCTTCGATGTAGTTCAGTTCCAGGTCGCCATTCTTCTTGCTCGGTGTGCCGACGCAGATCATCGACAGGTCGGTGTCGCGAATCGCCTCGGCGAAGTTGGTCGTGCCGCGCAGACGACCGGTCTGGATACCTTGTGCCAGCAACTCGCCCAGGCCCGGTTCGACAATGGGAGATTTGCCAGCGTTGATCATGTCGATCTTGTCTTTGGCAACATCGACGCCAACCACGTCATGGCCCCGTGCAGACAGGCAACCGGCACAAACAGCGCCGACGTAACCCAAACCAAATATGCTGATGCGCATCGCAATTACCTCTGTATATATCAGGCCATTAGAAGGCCGGAGTTAATGGTGTTCAGCGGTCTTAGTGCACTCGAAAGTGTGACTTGCAGGCGTCACAATGCCGTGTGCAGGCATACTTAAGTTCCGAGTGTCTAAATAAGTGCACTCAAGATGTGCGCAACCAGGCCTTGTTGTTATGACGTGCCCTGTTATGCAGCTGATCCTCTTGTCAGAGGGCTCTTGTGCAATCGTATTGCGCGCTCGATGTCAGGCGAGAAGCCTGTAGATCGGGCGGTTGGGTGCTCTGGCGAGCACGTTTATAAGGGCGCGGCCTTGGCCTTGTAGGGGATATTAATGGTGCGTATCTCCTGTCCTTCGCTAGTTGTCCAGAGTTGTTATCCATTGGGGCAAGTTGCTGTGACAACTTGGTTACATGGGTTTGTTCTCTGCGTAAGTTATCTCGTACAAACTCGGCGAGAATCGTTACCGGTGGTATGAGCTATGCATTTGGACATAGTTCCTGTCCGCTCATCGCGAAATCTGAAATTTTTTGAAATATTGAGAAAGATGGCACTGCTTTCATATTGATAGCACTTTCGATTTCGCCCTTTGTTAATAGGCAGATAATCGCCTTAGATGGTTTTGTGCCACTACCGTGAAAAAATTTAGGTGCCACTACTGAAAAAAATGACAACTGTCGAGTGAAACTAAAGATAGAAAAGATGGTGATGTTTTTATGGCGCCAATAATTCGGCGTAAACAGGCGGGGGATTTTTGACGTCGTGCGAGCTGCACGACTCTCTCTATAAAGAGTCGTGCAGAAGTGCATGCTTTATTCCGGTGCGTGGTCGCGCAGGAACACCAGATTGTCCGGTTTCGATTGCTCGGCGCTGTAGCGATAACCCTGTACGTCGAACTGCTTGAGGGCCGCCGGATCGTTGATGCGTTCCTGGATCACGAAGCGGCTCATCAGGCCCCGGGCTTTCTTGGCGTAGAAGCTGATGATCTTGTACTGGCCGTTCTTCATATCCTTGAACTCGGTATTGATGATCCGCGCGTTCAGGGCTGTGCGTTTGACCGCCGAGAAGTATTCGTTGGACGCCAGGTTCAACAGCACGTCGTCGCCCTGGTCGGCCAGCGCTTCGTTCAGCCATTCGCTGATGCGCGTGCCCCAGAATGCGTACAGGTCTTTGCCTCGGGCGTTGGCCAGTTTGGTGCCCATTTCCAGGCGATACGCCTGCATCAGGTCGAGCGGACGCAGCAGGCCGTAGAGGCCGGAAAGCATGCGCAGGTGCTGTTGCGCGTAATCGAAATCGGCTTCGCTGAAGCTCTGGGCGTCGAGTCCGGTGTAGACGTCGCCCTTGAAGGCCAGCAGTGCCTGTTTGGCGTTTTCCGGGGTGAACGCCGGTGTCCAGCTGCCGAAGCGCGCGGCGTTGAGGCCGCCGATCTTGTCGGACACGTGCATCAGTTCGCTGATCTGCGCCGGGCTCAGCTCGCGCAGTTGCTGGATCAGTTCCTGGGAATGGTCGAGGTATTGCGGCTGGGTGAAGCGCTGGATCGCCGGCGGTGTTTCGTAATCGAGGGTCTTGGCGGGGGAAATCACCATCAGCATGAAGTCGTCTCCTTTAATCGTGGGGGCGATTCTAGGGGGTTGGGGCGGATGACTCCAGCTATCGCGTCCATAGGTGATCGGCGGTTTACCAGCCGGATCGGCTATAGTGCGGCGCGGGTTTTGTTATGGAGACACCCTTTGCGCATTGTTCTTTTTTTCACCGCGTGGCTGTTGAGCGTCGGTGCCGTTGCGGCGCCGGGCGATATCGCGACGCTGGATCGCAGCACCTGGCCGGAAAAACTCGACAATCCGACCCTGTTCGATGTCGCCTCGCGGGCGGAAATCCTGATGTTCGCCCGAGGCCTGCTCGGCACCGAAGCGCTGGACGAAGCGGCGCTGGCCCAGCGTCTGGGACTGCGCACGGTCAATCTGGACGCTATCAACAGCCTGCGCGAGCGCCTGTGGCAGCGTCTGCTCGCCAATTACAACTTCGCCCAGCAAAGCTGCGATCAGGACGCCTCGTTCTGCTTCCTCGTCGAAGACCTGCCGACCTTGCGCGAGCAGGCGGTCAAATTCGTGGTCAGCGACGAAAGCTATTACACCAAGTGGGCCGAACCGAGCCGGATCTTCCACCTGCAATACCTTGATGAACTGATGCGCAAGGCTGCGCTGTCGCCGCAGACCAGTAGCGAACTCGATCATTTCGGAGACTACGAGCGCAACGGCGACGACATGCACGACCGCTTGTTTCTGCTGAGTTTCGACAGCGCCGCCAACCTGCAACCGGACAACACCGACTGGCTCACCGAGTACCTGCGCAAGTCAAACCTGAGCGGCACCTTCTTCATGTTGGGCAAGGATGTTCAGGCGCGGCTGGCCGACCGTTCCGTCAGCAGCCTGCAAGCGACGTTTTCGCAACAGTGCGTCGGCGTGCAGGGTTGGGAGTTCCGTTCCCACAGCCACTGGCAGGACTGGCAGGGTTCGGTGCGGCGCAGTGCCGATCTGGTCCGCAACAAGCTGCCGGAAAACTACGTGCCGCTGTTCCGTCCGCCGGAAGGCCAACGTCGCAGCGATGCCCGGGGTTTCTTCAACAGTCAGGGCCTGCAAGTGGCGCTGTGGGACATCGATGCCCAGGACGGCGCCGGCAAGCTCAAGGGCAATCCGAGCGCGCAGCGGGTGCTGACCCTGATGCTGTTGTGGCGGCACGGGGTGATCAATTTCAACATGAAACAGGATGCGGTGAAGACCGCGTTGCCGTGGCTGATCACGCAAACCGCGCAAAGCGGCATCGGCTGGGAAGACTGTCAGGACGCGTTTCGCTGAAAAACGGCAAGAGCCCGTAAACATTGGGCTTGGGGTGAATTTTTTGCAAAATTCGATGCAGGCGGACTTCCGACTCTAACGGGGGCCGGGCGGTCCGCCAAGGGCTTTTCGTCACTTTGCAAAATAAACTTCAAAAAAGCGTCAAAGTGCTTTTTTCTGTCACGGGTTTTGGAGTATTACGAAGTCAGACCGCCGAAACCTGCAACACAGGTGGCGTCTTCCAAGACCCATTTTGTGTGCGGTTCACCTGCTATCCCGACAAAAGCTGTGCAGGTGGATTCGGCAGTCACTTCGAGGCGCAGCACCGCCGAGGTATTGCGTCGAATGGCTCCCACAAAGGTGACCGAGTATGGATGATCACGGACGTAGCCCTTCCTCCAACCAGCCAATCCTTTATGTACTCGATACCAACGTACTGATTCACGATCCGAACGCCCTGCTGAATTTCGAAGAACACCACGTCGCGATCCCGATGACCGTGCTTGAAGAGCTGGACAAGCTCAAGAGCGGGCATCACAGCGTGGCCGCCGAATGCCGTCAGGCTATCCGGCTGATCGACAAGACCCTGGGCGATGCTTCACCCGATGATGTCGAACAGGGCGTGCCGATCCAGCGCGGCAAGGGCGGCCCGAAGGGCTTGCTGTCGATTCTGATGAGCAAGCAGGCCGAATCGAACCTGATTCTGCCCGAGCATCTGAACGACAACAAAATCATCAACCAGTTGATCGACCTGCACACCCGCGACCCGAAAAAGCCGGTGGTGCTCGTCACCAAAGACATCAACATGCGCCTCAAGGCGCGCGCCTGCGGGATCGACGCCGAGGACTACAGCACCGACCAGTTGGTCGACGACGTGTCACTGCTGCCCAACGGCTATCACAACATGACCGGCTCCTTCTGGGACCGCGTGAGCAAGGTCGAAACCCGTCAGGACCACGGCCGCACCTGGCATCAGGTACAACTGATCGACAACCTGCCTGCCGTGCACATCAACGAATTCATCATTGATGAGCAGGGCTTCGTCGGCTGGATCAAGGAGATTGAAGAGGACAAGCTGCTGATCCTCGACCTGCACCAGGAACCACTGCTGCACCAGGAAGCCTGGGGCCTCAAGCCACGGGACATCTATCAGAGCCTGGCGCTGTATGCGCTGCTGGACCCGGACATTCACCTGGTCAACCTGTCCGGCGCCGCCGGTTCGGGTAAAACCATTCTGGCGCTGGCCGCGGCGATCGAGCAGACCATGGTCAGCAAGCGCTATCGACGTATCATCGCCACCCGCAGCGTGCAGGGTCTGGACCAGGAAATCGGCTTCCTGCCCGGCACCGAAGCGGAAAAAATGGAGCCTTGGCTGGGCGCCATCACCGACAACCTCGAAGCCTTGCACATGGATGACGAAAATACCCATGGCAGCGTCGACTACATCCTCAGCAAAGTGCCGTTGCAGTTCAAATCGCTCAACTACATTCGCGGTCGCAGCTTCCAGCAGAGCCTGATCCTGATCGACGAATGCCAGAACCTCACGCCGCACCAGATGAAAACCATCATCACCCGGGCCGGCGCCGGTTCCAAAGTGGTGTGCCTGGGCAACCTGGCACAGATCGACACCCCTTACCTGTCCGCGACCAGCTCCGGGCTGACTTACCTGACCGAACGCTTCAAGGATTTCCCCAACGGTGTGCATATCACCCTGCAAGGGGTGCCTCGCTCGATCCTGGCCGAATACGCCGAATCGCATCTGTAACCGTCAAATCGAACCGGGCGACTGCAAAGTCGCCCGGTTTTTTATGTGCGTAATTCTGACCCCCAGGTTTACAATCGACGCTCCTGATCAGGAGTAATCCCGTGCTGACTCATCTCGATTCCCAAGGTCGCGCCAACATGGTCGACGTCACCGAAAAAGCCGTGACATTCCGTGAAGCGACGGCCCAAGCGCTGGTGCGCATGCTGCCCGACACCCTGCAGATGATTGTCAGTGGCGGCCATCCCAAGGGCGACGTGTTCGCCGTCGCGCGCATTGCCGGCATTCAGGCGGCGAAGAAAACCAGTGACCTGATTCCCCTGTGCCATCCGCTGATGCTGACCGGCGTCAAGGTCGAGCTCAGTGCCGAAGGCGACGACGCGGTGCGCATCGTGGCTCGCTGCAAATTGTCCGGGCAGACCGGCGTCGAGATGGAAGCACTGACCGCCGCCAGCGTCGCCGCCCTGACCATCTACGACATGTGCAAGGCCGTGGATCGCGGCATGACCATCGAAAGCGTGCGTCTGCTGGAAAAGGTCGGCGGCAAGAGCGGGCACTTCCAGGCGGAGCAGCCATGAACCTGACCGTGAAGTTTTTTGCCCGTTACCGCGAGGCGCTGGGCGTGGACTCGGTGAAGGTCGAGGGTGATTTCTCCACCGTCGATGACGTTCGCGCGTTGCTGGCGCAGCGTGAGGGCGCCGAGGTGCTGAGCGAACAGAACCTGATGTGCGCGCGCAACGAAGACCTCTGCCAGCTCGACGAACCGGTGGTCGATGGCGACGAAGTGGCGTTTTTCCCTACCGTGACCGGAGGCTGAGCCATGCGCATTCGGGTGCAGTCCGAACCGTTCGATCCGGGCGCTGAAGTCAACGCGATGCACGCGGCCAATGTCGGCGTCGGCGCGGTGGTGAGTTTTGTCGGCTATGTGCGCGACTTCAACGACGGCTTGGATGTCGCCGGGATGTTCCTCGAACACTATCCGGGCATGACCGAGAAGGCCCTCGGCAAGATTGCCGTGGAGGCCGAGCAGCGTTGGCCGCTGTTGAAGCTGGAAGTGCTGCACCGCATCGGCGCGCTGGAACCGGGCGAACCGATCGTGTTTGTCGCCGCCGCCAGCGCCCACCGCCAGGCGGCATTCGACGCCTGCGCCTTCGTCATGGATTACCTGAAAACCCGTGCGCCGTTTTGGAAGAAAGAGAACACCAGCGACGGCCCGCGCTGGGTCGAAGGCCGTGACAGCGATCATGCGGCGGCGGATCGCTGGAAGCAGTAATTCCTCTCCCGTCTTAGAGTCAGTCTTCGCGAGCAAGCTCGCTCCCACAGGTTTTCGATGATCCTTGTGGGAGCGAGCTTGCTCGCGAAGAGGCCATCCGAATTACCCACTCCCTCGAGTTCATCTCCCCGACCATCGGCCAGAATGATCGGGCTCGCCCAATTGACGGTTTGTACGTAAAAGTCCAGTATGGATTTACAAGTACAAAAAAGGTATTTCCCCGTTTCAGCTTTTTCTTCTGTCTTGCCAAACCAACAACAACCCGCGAGAGAACGAACATGAAGAAATTCCCCCTCATCACCGGTCTGGCACTGAGCCTGTTGGCGTGCAGCAGCGTGTTCGCCGCCGAGAAAACCCTGCGCATCGGTATCGAAGCAGCGTATCCGCCCTTCGCCTCGAAAACCGACAAGGGTGAAATCGTCGGTTTCGACTACGACATCGGCAATGCCCTGTGCGCGCAGATGCAGGTCAAGTGCGTGTGGGTCGAGGGCGAGTTCGACGGTCTGATTCCTTCCCTGAAAGTGAAGAAAATCGACATGGCGCTGTCGTCCATGACCATCAACGAAGACCGCAAGAAGTCGGTGGACTTCACTCACAAGTACTATTTCACCTCGTCGCGGCTGGTAATGAAGGAAGGCGCGAGCGTCGATGACCAGTACGCCAGCCTCAAGGGCAAGACCGTCGGCGTGCAGCGTGCGACCACCACTGATCGTTACGCCACCGAGGTGTTCGAGCCCAAGGGCATCAACGTCAAGCGCTACGGCAACAACGAAGAGATCTACATGGATCTGGCGGCCGGGCGTCTCGATGCGATCTTCGCCGACACCATTCCGCTGACCGACTTCCTGTCGATGCCGCGCGGCAAGGGTTACGCGTTTGTCGGGCCTGAGCTGAAGGATCCGAAGTACGTGGGCGAGGGCGCGGGGATTGCGGTGCGCAAGGGCAACGCCGAACTGGTCAGCCAGTTGAACACTGCCATCGACGGCATTCGCGCCAGTGGCGAGTATCAGAAGATTTCCGAGAAGTACTTCAAGTCGGACATCTACGGCGACTGATCTACCGCTTTCGCGAGCAAGCTCGCTCCCACAGTGATGTGTGAACGCAACAGATCCATTGTGGGAGCGAGCTTGCTCGCGATGAGGCCGGAACAGTCAATGTAGATTTTCAGCCCTTCAATTCCTTCAAATGCTTGTACACCGTGGCCCGCCCCATGTTCAGCACATTGGCCACATAGTTCGAGGCGCTCTTGCCCTTGAACGCCCCTTCGGCGTGCAGCGCCAGCACCAGTTCGCGTTTGTGATCGCGGGTCAGCAGGTTCAGGCTCAGTTGCCGCTCGCGGAGCCAGGCGTGCAGGAAAGTGTTGATGCGCTCCTGCCAGTCATCGCGAAACAGCGAGTCCGGTTGCGGGATCAGTTTGCTCGGCGACAGGAACAGGTCCAGCGCAGCCTTGGCGTTCTCGAACAGCGAAATATTCAAATTGATGCACAGCACCGCCAGCGGATGACCTTCGCGGTCGCGCAGCACGGTGCTCAGGCTGCGAATCTTCTGGCCGTCCCAATTGAGCTTTTCGTACGGGCCGATGTTCCGTTCGCTGACGTCGTCGCTGAGCATGTCTTCCAGCGACGATTCATCACCGATCACCCGTTTCGACAGGTTGTTGGCGATGTAGTCGACCTTCTGCGTGCGCAGGTCATGCAGCACCACTTCGGCGTGGGGGAAGAACAGCGTGGCGATGGCGTCGGCGATGGCGTGGTAGTTGTCCAGCGCGGCGTCATGCAGCTCGGGCGTGTGTTCGGGGGCGGTCATAACTGTGGAGCTCCAGGCAACGTCAACGCCCCCGTGATCCGGGGGCGTTGCGAGTGTGCCGCAATCCGTCGGGCGCGTCATCCGGGCGGACGGTCAGGCCAGGCGGGCAGGGGCGAGCATGGCGGCGGTCAGGCCGAACTGCTTGAGATGGTCGGGCAGCGATTCGCCACGTACCAGCGCCGCGCTGGCCATGCCCATCGCCGGCGAAGTCTGGATGCCGTAACCGCCCTGGGCCGCGACCCAGAACAGCCCCGGCACCTGAGGATCGAACCCGGACAGCAAATCTCCATCAGCGACGAAACTGCGCAGGCCGGCCCAGGTGCGGGTCGGGCGGCGGATGGTCAGGGTCGTCGCTTCCTCGATCTGGTAGATGCCCATGGCGATGTCCAGTTCTTCCGGCTGCACGTCGTGGGGTTCGACCGGGTCGGCGTTGGCCGGGGAACCGAGGAACATGCCGGCGTCGGGCTTCATGTAGAAGGATTCGTCGAGGCTGACCAGCATCGGCCAGTGATGAATGTCCACGCCTTCGGGGCCGGCGAAGATGAACGCGGCACGGCGTTTCGGTTGCAGGCCCAGGGGCTTGGCGCCGGCCAGGGCGCCGATCTTGTCGGCCCAGGCGCCTGCGGCGTTGATCACGATGGGCGCGCTGAAGGTCTGGCCGTTGGTCTGCACGTGCCAGATGCCGTCGTCGTCGCGACTCAGTCCGAGCACTTCGCAATCGGTCTGCACCTGGCCGTTGTTGCGGCGGATACCGCGCAGATAACCCTGGTGCAGGGCGTCGGTGTCGATGTCACTGGCGGTGGGATCGTAGATCGCGCCATGGACTTTCTCCCGACGCAGGATCGGCAGCCGCGCGCAGGCTTCATCCGCGCTGAGGAGCTGCATCTCCGGCACCGTGGCCTTGGCGCTGAGGTATTGATTGTTCAGCTCGGCGGCGTCGCCGGTGAAATCCACGGTCATTTCGCCGCGCGGGGTCAGCAGCGGGTGTTCGCAGAAGCCGCTGGGCGGATGGTCGAAGAATTCGCGGCTGGCCTGAGTCAGCGCCCGGACCTGCGGAGTGCCGTAAGCAGCGGTGAACAGCGCAGCCGAGCGCCCGGTGGAGTGATAGGCCGGGTGCGACTCGCGCTCCAGCACCACGACCTTGCCGTGCTGCGACAGCCAGAAACCGGTGGACGCGCCGGCAATCCCGCCGCCGATGATGATGAAATCTGCATGACTCATGAAAATCTCCGGTGTCAGCGCTGCAATTGATAGACGGCGTTGGCCAGGGCGATGTCTTCCAGGCCCAGACCGATGGAGCGGAAAAACACGTGACGGTTGTAATCGGGACGCTGCACTTTTTCGCTGAGCAGATCCGCCAGGTCACCGAGGATCGCGCTGTTGTCCCAGCCATGTCGTTCGCTGGCGATCAGCATCTCGCCGGCCGAGCCCGGGGTGGTCAGACGATAGTCGCAGAACACCTGCATGTCGTTGAGGCTTTGCGGCGGCACTTCGTGGGCGCGCGGTGCGTTGGTGCTGATCGAGGTGATCAGTGCTGGTTTGCTTAAAGTTGCCGGGTCGATCACGGGGCCGGCGGACGAAGTGCAGAGCAAGATCACGTCGGCCTCGGCGATGGCGGTTTCGCGGCTGTCGGCAATGTTCACGCGCGGGTCGAGGGCTTGCAGTTGGCGGGCGGTTGCCGGGTCTTCGCTCAAGGTCGGCGAGTACACACTGATGCTCTTCCAGTCGCGCAACGTTTTGACGTAATGCAGGTGCGCCTGCGCGACCTTGCCACTGCCGATGATTGCCAGACGCGTGGCTTTCAACGGGGCGAGGGCATCGACCGCCACGGCGGTGGTCGCAGCGGTGCGGGCGGTGGTCAGTTCGCCGGCATCGCAGAGCAACAGCGGCTGGCCGGTCTGCATCGACATCAGCAATGTCCAGGCCGTCACCAGTGGGCCTTGTTCGCGAACGATGTAGGGCGAAGTCTTGACCCCGTACACGCCGTCTTCCGCCAGCACGCCCAGATAGTTGATGAAGTCTCCGGCACCCTGAGGGAATTCGACCAGTTGCTGCGCCGGTTGCACTGCATGCCCGGCTGCCAGATCGCGGAACAGCTTGCGCAGGATCTGCGGCACATCGATCCGGGCCAGCAGCTCGCGGGCCTGGGTTTGGTCGATCACGAAAGGTGTAATGGACATGTCGAACTCCGGAGACTGTTATTAAACTTATTTGTCCATTATGGACTTTTAGTGTTGTCGAACAATATCCGGGCGAAAAAAAAGCGCAGTCCGTTGCCGGCTGCGCCTCTCTTTATGGCGTCGCTTACTGTGGACGCTTGCGCTCAACCGCCCGCAATAGATGGGTCGGCGGCGTTTCACAGCTGATCTTGCGACCGAGTTTTTCTTCGATGGACGGCAACTGATAGGAATCGTCTTCACCGGCGAAGCTGATCGACACGCCGTCGGCGCCAGCGCGACCGGTACGGCCGATGCGGTGCACGTAGTCGTCCGGGACTTCCGGCAGGGTGAAGTTGATCACGTGGCTGATGCCGTCGATGTGGATACCGCGACCGGCCACGTCGGTGGCGACCAGCACCCGGATCTTGCCTTCGCGGAAGCCTTCGAGCGTTTTGATCCGCTTGTGCTGCGGCACGTCGCCGGACAGCTGCGCGGCGTTGATGCCGTCGCGCACCAGGCGCTCTTCGATGCGGCGCACTTCGTCCTTGCGGTTGGCGAACACGATCACTCGCTCCCAGCCGTTGTCGTTGACCAGGTTGAAGAGCAGTTTGTATTTGTCGGCACCGGCCACCGCGTAGATGTGCTGCTCGACGTTTTCGTTGGCCACGTTGGTGACTTCGATTTCGACGATCGCAGGATCGGTGGTCCACTGCTTGGCGAGGTTCATCACGTCATCGGTGAAGGTCGCGGAGAACAGCAGGGTCTGGCGTTCGCTTTTCGGCGGGGTCTGGCGAATGATCTGCCGGACTTGCGGGATGAAACCCATGTCGAGCATGCGGTCGGCTTCATCCAGCACCATCACTTCGACCATGTCCAGGTGCACGTCGCCGCGCTGGTTGAAGTCGAGCAGGCGGCCCGGGGTCGCGACGAGGATGTCGCAATGGCGCGCTTCAAGGTGTTTGAGCTGCTTGTCGAAGTCCATGCCGCCGACGAACGTCATGACGTTGAGGCCGGTGTACTTGGTCAGGTCGGCGGCGTCCTTGGCGATCTGCACTACCAGCTCGCGGGTCGGCGCGATGATCAGTGCCCGTGGCTCGCCCATGTAGCGCTCTTTCGGCGGCGGGGTCTGCAACAGCTGGGTGATGATCGAGATCAGGAACGCGGCGGTCTTGCCGGTGCCGGTCTGGGCTCGGCCGATGGCGTCTTTGCCGGCGAGGGTATAACCCAGCACCTGAGCCTGGATCGGCGTGCAATACGGGAAACCCAGGTCGTGGATGGCGTGCATCAGTTCCGGGGCGAGCTTGAAATCGTGGAAACGGGTCTTTCCTTCCTGCGGCTCGACGACGAAGTCTTCGAGTTTCCAGGGAATCACCGGCGCCTTGGGCTTGGGTTCGCGACGTGGTCTGGCCGGTTTCGGTGCTTCGCTGCGGGCCGGCTCAGTGGCGGGCGCGGCAGCTGGAGCGGGTGTCGGTTCGCGTTTGGGCGTCGTGGCGGGCGTCTGGCGGTCGGCCTGGCTGGCATCGCTGCGATGACCGGGGGCGTGCGACGGCGCAGTGGGGACTGGCGCGAGCTGCTCAGCCTCGCTTTTACCGAACATTTTCTTGAGTGCTTTGAGCACGGTCATCTCATCAATTGGTTAAGGAATGTACGCCGGCCAGTGTAATGCAAGAAACGGGCGCGGCGTAGTGGGATGATCAAAGGGCGACCCTTGGCGGAATTGTCAGCGCAGGCGTTCGCTCAACCACACGCCGATGTCGCGAATTTCTTCGGGTAACACTTCGTGCTCCATTGGGTATTCCTGCCATGTCACGGTGACACCATGGGCCTTGAGATACTCATAAGCCGTGCGTCCCATCGAGTTCTGCACCACGTTGTCGAACTGGCCGTGCAGCGACAGCACCGGAATCCGCTGCTGGCTGGCGGACAACTCCAGTTCATCGCTGAAGGTCGGCGCGTATGTCGATAATGCCAGCACCCCGCCCAACGGCCCCTGCCATTTCAGAAACGCGGTGTGATAGACCACGGCGCCGCCTTGGGAAAAACCGGCGAGGAAAATCCGCGAAGCGTCTATTCCGCTGCTTCGCTGTTCTTCGATCAATTCGATGATGCGGTCGGCGGACGCTTCCAGCTCATCGCGGTCGATCGCCCGGGCCGGGCTCATGGCTTTGATGTCGTACCAGCTCGGCATGGCATATCCGCCATTTATCGTCACCGGACGGGTCGGCGCCTGGGGCAGGACGAAACGCGTGCTCAGCAGGCTTTCCTGAAGCGCTTCGGCCACCGGCAGGAAGTCGTAGCGGTCGGCGCCGAGGCCGTGCAGCCAGATCACGCAGGCGTCTGCGGGCTTAACAGGCTGAAGAATCAAGGGCTCGGTCATGGCTGCTCCAATTGTGTGCGGGCGCTCTCATTGAGTGCGTGATTTGCGTGCGCGCCCGGTTGATCCGTTAAGAAGATGTCGCAAGGGTGCAAGTTTTGCTATTGACCTGTCACTCAATCGCTTCAGCTACCGGTGTGGTACGGGCTTTGCTATGAGGTAGTCGTGCAATCGATCTCGCGCCTGGCGGTAACACTATCAGTGAACGCCTGGCGACGGGATAGCAAAGAATCCGGTGATGGATGTTCGCCAATGGCCGCAACGGGCTTAGCGAACGTGAAAGGGCTACCGCCCGTTCGGCCGACTGGTGAGAAGTGAGTTGTCCATGATGTGGATTTTCTCCTACTAGACTCATAGCGAAGGTCCTGCGTCGGTTGACCCCAAAAAAAGCCAACACGGGTCAACAACGCCTCAAAAGGGTGCGACTGGACTCAAGCTCCGACACAACAAGAGCAAAACTGGAGGTTTGAATGAAGATGTTGAAATCCACTCTGGCGATCGTGACTGCTGCTGCAGTACTGGGTGTCAGCGGGTTCGCTCAGGCGGGTGCAACCCTGGATGCAGTGAAGAAGAAAGGATTCGTGCAGTGCGGCGTGAGCGATGGCTTGCCAGGCTTCTCGGTTCCGGATTCCACCGGCAAGATCGTGGGTATCGATGCTGACGTCTGCCGCGCCGTGGCCGCTGCCGTGTTCGGCGATGCGACCAAGGTCAAGTTCAGTCAGTTGAACGCCAAGGAGCGTTTCACCGCTCTGCAGTCGGGCGAGATCGACATCCTGTCGCGCAACACCACCATGACCAGCTCCCGTGACGCGGGCATGGGCCTGAAATTCCCGGGCTTCATTACCTACTACGACGGCATCGGCTTCCTGGTAAACAACAAGCTGGGCGTGAAGAGTGCCAAAGAGCTGGACGGTGCAACCATCTGCATCCAGGCCGGTACCACCACGGAGCTGAACGTTTCCGACTACTTCCGCGGTAACGGTCTGAAATACACCCCGATCACTTTCGACACCTCCGATGAAAGCGCCAAGTCGCTGGAATCCGGTCGTTGCGACGTGCTGACCTCCGACAAGTCCCAGCTGTTCGCCCAGCGCAGCAAGCTGGCTTCGCCGAAGGACTATGTAGTTCTGCCGGAAACCATTTCCAAGGAACCTCTGGGCCCGGTCGTGCGTAACGGCGACGACGAGTGGCTGGCCATCGTGCGCTGGGTTGGCTACGCGCTGCTGAACACCGAAGAAGCGGGCATCTCTTCGAAGAACGTCGAAGCTGAAGCCAAAGCGACCAAGAACCCGGATGTCGCTCGTATGCTCGGTGCAGACGGCGAATACGGCAAAGACCTGAAACTGCCGAAGGACTGGGTCGTACAGATCGTCAAGCAAGTCGGCAACTACGGCGAAATCTTCGAGAAAAACCTCGGCAAGAGCACTCCGCTGGAAATCGACCGCGGCCTGAACGCGCTGTGGAACAACGGCGGCATTCAATACGCACCACCAGTGCGCTGATGGTTCTGTCACCCGGCAGGCCAACTGCCGGGTGACGTTCTGTTCCATTATTTCCGGGGCACTTCATGCAAAATTCAATCGGCGCACCAAAGCAGAGGCTCAGCCTCAGCGATCCACGAGTGCGTGCGTGGGTATTTCAGATCATCACCATCGTGGCGGTGGTCTCCCTGGGCTGGTATCTGTTCGATAACACCCAGACCAACCTGCAACACCGGGGTATCACTTCGGGGTTCGACTTTCTGGAGCGCAGTGCCGGGTTCGGCATCGCTCAACACCTGATCTCCTACACCGAAGCGGACAGCTATGCCCGGGTGTTTGTCATCGGCCTGCTCAACACGCTGCTGGTGACTTTCATCGGCGTGATCCTGGCCACGATCCTCGGCTTCATCGTCGGCGTGGCGCGCCTGTCGAAGAACTGGATCATTTCCAAACTGGCAACGGTGTACGTGGAGGTTTTCCGTAACATCCCGCCACTGCTGCAGATCCTGTTCTGGTACTTCGCGGTGTTCCTGACCATGCCGGGGCCGCGCAACAGCCACAACTTCGGCGATACCTTCTTCGTCAGCAGCCGGGGACTGAACATGCCGGCCGCGCAAATGGCCGACGGTTTCTGGGCGTTCGTGGTCAGCATCGTGGTGGCCATCGTCGCCATCGTGCTGATGAGCCGTTGGGCCAACAAGCGCTTTGAAGCCACTGGCGAGCCGTTCCACAAGTTCTGGGTTGGCCTCGCGCTGTTCCTGGTGATCCCGGCGGTGTGCGCGCTGATCTTCGGTGCTCCCGTGCACTGGGAAATGCCGAAGCTGCAAGGCTTCAACTTCGTCGGTGGCTGGGTGCTGATTCCGGAACTGCTGGCCTTGACCCTGGCGCTGACGGTGTACACCGCAGCGTTCATCGCCGAGATCGTGCGTTCGGGCATCAAGTCGGTCAGCCACGGCCAGACCGAGGCGGCGCATTCGCTCGGCCTGCGCAACGGCCCGACCCTGCGCAAGGTGATCATTCCGCAAGCGCTGCGGGTCATCATCCCGCCGCTGACCAGCCAATACCTGAACCTGGCGAAGAACTCCTCGCTGGCGGCCGGTATCGGTTATCCGGAAATGGTTTCGCTGTTCGCCGGCACTGTGCTGAACCAGACCGGTCAGGCGATCGAAGTCATTGCCATCACCATGAGCGTGTACCTGGCGATCAGTATCAGCATTTCCCTGCTGATGAACTGGTACAACAAGCGCATCGCGCTGATCGAGCGGTAAGGAATCGCGCATGAGTACTCATACTTTCAAACCCGACATGCCACCGCCGGCCAAGGTCTTCGGCCCGATGGCGTGGATCCGCGCGAACATGTTCTCCAGCTGGCTCAACACCCTGCTGACCCTGTTCGCGTTCTACCTGATCTACCTGGTGATTCCGCCGATCCTCAGTTGGGCGATCATCGATGCCAACTGGGTCGGAACCACCCGCGCCGACTGCACCAAGGACGGCGCCTGCTGGGTCTTCATCCAGCAGCGCTTCGGCCAGTTCATGTACGGCTACTATCCGCCGGAACTGCGCTGGCGCGTGGACCTGACCGTGTGGCTGGCAGTCATCGGCGTGGCGCCACTGTTCATCAAGCGCGTGGCGCACAAGGCGGTGTACGGCCTGAGTTTCCTGGTGGTCTACCCGATTGTTGCCTGGTGCCTGCTGCATGGCGGCGTCTTCGGCCTCGACACCGTGGCGACCAGCCAGTGGGGCGGTCTGATGCTGACCCTGGTGATCGCGACTGTCGGCATCGCCGGTGCGTTGCCGCTGGGGATTGTCCTGGCGCTGGGCCGGCGCTCGAACATGCCGGCGATCCGTGTGGTCTGCGTGACCTTCATCGAGTTCTGGCGCGGCGTGCCGTTGATCACGGTGCTGTTCATGTCCTCGGTGATGCTGCCGCTGTTCCTGCCTGAAGGCATGAACTTCGACAAGCTGCTGCGGGCGCTGATCGGCGTGATCCTGTTCCAGTCGGCGTACGTCGCCGAAGTGGTGCGCGGCGGTCTGCAAGCGATCCCCAAGGGCCAGTACGAAGCCGCGGCCGCGATGGGTCTCGGTTACTGGCGCGCCATGGGCCTGGTGATTCTGCCGCAAGCCCTGAAGCTGGTGATTCCCGGCATCGTCAACACCTTCATCGCGCTGTTCAAGGACACCAGCCTGGTGATCATCATCGGCCTCTTTGACCTGCTCAACAGCGTCAAGCAAGCCGCTGCCGATCCGAAATGGCTGGGCATGGCCACCGAAGGCTACGTGTTCGCCGCCCTGGTGTTCTGGATTTTCTGTTTTGGTATGTCGCGCTATTCCATGCACCTGGAACGCAAGCTCGACACTGGCCACAAGCGTTAGGAGTTTTTTCGATGAGCGAAGCAATCAAAAAGCCAGTGGGCCCTGAAGGCATCATTCAGATGCAGGGCGTGAACAAGTGGTACGGCCAGTTCCACGTGCTGAAAGACATCAACCTCAACGTGCGTCAGGGCGAGCGTATCGTGCTGTGCGGTCCGTCGGGTTCCGGCAAGTCCACCACCATCCGCTGCCTCAACCGTCTGGAAGAGCACCAGCAGGGCCGTATCGTGGTCGATGGCGTCGAGCTGACCAACGACCTCAAGCAGATCGAAGCGATCCGCCGTGAAGTCGGCATGGTGTTCCAGCACTTCAACCTGTTCCCGCACCTGACCATCCTGCAGAACTGCACCCTGGCGCCGATGTGGGTGCGCAAGATGCCCAAGCGCAAGGCCGAGGAAATCGCCATGCATTACCTGGAACGCGTACGCATTCCGGAGCAGGCGCACAAGTACCCGGGGCAACTGTCCGGCGGTCAGCAACAGCGTGTGGCGATTGCCCGCGCACTGTGCATGAAACCGAAAATCATGCTGTTCGACGAACCGACCTCGGCACTCGACCCGGAGATGGTGAAAGAGGTACTCGACACCATGATCGGCCTGGCCGAAGACGGCATGACCATGCTCTGCGTGACCCACGAAATGGGCTTCGCCCGCACCGTGGCCAACCGCGTGATCTTCATGGACAAGGGCGAAATCGTCGAGCAGGCGGCGCCGAACGACTTCTTCGACAATCCACAGAACGATCGGACGAAGCTGTTCCTGAGTCAGATCCTGCATTGAGATCTGATGAATAAAACAAACCCGGCCTTGTGCCGGGTTTGTTTTTTGGGGATCAGGACACGGTGAGGGTTTCGTGTTCTTTGTGCTCGGTATACTTGAAGGCGCTCCTCAGATCCGCCCCTTCACCCAAGGCTTTCGCATCGGCGAGCAAGTGCGGATAGCGATCGAGCAGGCGCATCAGCAGCATCAACGCCTTCGGCGGAAGCACTTCGCCGCGCTCATAGCGGGAAAATGCGTTGTGTCCGCCACCAGACAGCAGTTGCACCGTTTCTTTTTGCGTCAGGTGCAATTTGCGCCGGATGCGCTTCATCTCGTTACCGATCATTTGTCGGGCAGCAATCACCAGGTCATCACCGGCTTGCGTGTAGCGTTCTGCACTATCGGTATCGGCGTCCCACTCGACCTCACCGCATTTGCGACATTCCCAGCCAGCAAGGTCATCGATACGACGTTCCATGCCTTTGACACTGATGGTTTCACCACGGCCTTCGAAATGTGTCATTCCCTCACGTGCACCGCAGCTGAAACATTGCCGGGTCTTCATTGGTTTTTCTCCTTGAAGGAGATTACCGGTGGGCCACCTTCGGGGCGGTATGTCACCTTGATGTAAATCTCCAGATCGTGTGAGTGCGTGTGATAAACGTCTTGCCAGACTCGATGATCGTCATAGGTGGTCATCGACTTGTACAACATCCTGTTCTGCAGTTCGAAAACGATTTCTTGCATCTCTATGACGCTGAAGCCGAGATCCAGTCCGGTTTTTTCTGCGCTCTTGGTGAATGCCTGTCTTCCCCGTCGCCTGACCTCTGCCTTGATCACCACCAAGTCGTAATGGGGTGTGTTCTTTTCCATAAGAAACCAAAGCCCTGTCCCTGAAATTACCCTTAAAGGGTAATTTTGACTAATCGAAAATCCCGCTCCGTTTGCCTCTCTCTGACCCTAGGTGGTTGCCGTCCTACACGGAGCTGACTAACATGTCAGAAAATTCATCCCATGATTGGATGAAAGGGCGAATCCTATGTCAGACATTTCTCCACTTATTAAGCGGTCCCTGGTCGATCAGGCTCTGGATCAATTGCGCCAGCGCATCACCGACGGCACGTGGCAGGTCGGTCAGCGTTTGCCGACCGAGCCCGAGCTGTGTGCCGAACTCGGCATCAGCCGCAACACCGTGCGCGAGGCGATGCGGGTGCTGGCGTTTTCCGGGTTGATCGAGATCCGTCAGGGTGACGGCAGTTACCTGCGGGCGGTGGTCGATCCGATGGACACGCTCAAGGCGCTGTCCAAGTGCTCGCTGGATCAGGCCCGGGAAACCCGGCACATCCTTGAAGTCGAGGCTATCGGCCTGGCGGCCTTGCGCCGGACCGATGAAGACCTCGTCGCGTTGCGCGAGGCGCTGGGTGTCGCCGGCAGCCACTATCACGGCGACCTCGACAGTTACATCCGCTGCGATCTGGTGTTTCACCGCCGTCTGGTCGACGCCGCGCACAACCCGACCCTCAGCGAGCTGTATCGCTATTTTTCCAGCATCGTCGGTGCGCAATTGCGCCAGACCCTGAACATCGTCCCCCGTCGACAGGAAGTCTTCGATTTGCACGTCGCCTTGCTTGAGGCCGTCGAGCAGCGCGATCCGGAGCGGGCCAAAGCCCTGTCGAGGCAGTTGATCAATGAACCTTGAAACCGAGAAAACCATGTCCCGCCCAGAAGTCTCCACAGCACCCGTTCGCAAGGCCGAGCTCGAAGAGTTGTTGATCGATGCCGAAGCCGATGACGAGCAGGTGCAGCAAAGCCATCCGCTGGTACGGCGTCCGTGGCTGTTGCTGCTGGGGCTGATTCTGGTGGCGTTGAACCTGCGACCGGCGCTGTCGAGCATGGCGCCGCTGCTCAGTGACGTGTCGAAAAGCCTTGGCTTGTCCGCCGCTCAGGCAGGATTGCTGACGACGTTGCCGGTGCTCTGCCTCGGTCTGTTCGCCCCGCTGGCTCCGGTGCTCGCGCGACGTTTCGGTGCCGAGCGGGTGGTCTTGGGGATTCTTCTGACACTGGCCGGCGGCATCATCCTGCGCAGCAATTTCGGTCAAATCGGTCTGTTCGCCGGCAGCGTGCTGGGCGGCGCGAGCATCGGCATCATCGGCGTGTTGCTGCCGGGCATAGTCAAGCGTGACTTCGCCAAGCATGCCGGCACCATGACCGGTGTCTACACCATGGCCCTGTGTCTGGGCGCGGCGATGGCGGCGGGCTCCAGCGTGCCGCTGAGTGAACACTTCGATCACAGCTGGGCCATGGGCCTGGGTTTCTGGGTGATTCCGGCGCTGGTGGCGGCAGTGTTCTGGCTGCCGCAAATCGGCCAGAAGCACGGCGCGCACAATGTCGCGTATCGAGTGCGCGGTCTGCTGCGCGATCCGCTGGCCTGGCAGGTCACCTTGTATATGGGCCTGCAATCGTCGCTGGCCTACATCGTGTTCGGCTGGTTGCCGTCGATCCTTATCGGTCGCGGGCTGACGCCGACCCAGGCCGGCCTGGTGCTGTCCGGTTCGGTGATCATCCAGCTCGCCAGCTCACTGGCGGCACCGTGGCTGGCCACGCGCGGCAAGGATCAGCGGCTGGCGATCGTGGTGGTGATGGCCCTGACCCTCGGCGGCCTGTTCGGTTGCCTCTACGCGCCGATCGAAGGCCTGTGGGGCTGGGCGATCCTGCTGGGCCTGGGGCAGGGCGGCACGTTCAGCCTGGCGCTGACCCTGATCGTGCTGCGCTCGCGGGATTCCCATGTCGCGGCGAATCTGTCGAGCATGTCCCAGGGCTTCGGCTACACCCTCGCGTCCATGGGGCCGTTCGCGGTCGGCGTGGTGCACGACTGGACCGGCGGCTGGAACGCCGTGGGCTGGATCTTCGGCATCGTCGGTGCGGGTGCGATCCTTGCCGGCCTCGGTGCCGGGCGCGCGCTGTACGTGCAGGTGGTCAGCGAAAAGGTCTGATGCGCACACACTGTCGGTATTCGGAATACGAATGCCGATAGTGTTTCGGGCGTTTGCGGATTATCGTGCTGGCAATCTGTACCTTTCCTGGAGATTGCCCATGAGTGAAGAAGCCCACAGCGCCCTGATCACCCGTTTCTACCAGGCTTTCCAGCGCCTCGACGCCGAGGCCATGGCCGCCTGCTACACCGATGACGTGGTATTCAGCGACCCGGCCTTCGGCGAGCTGCGCGGGCGCGATGCCGGCGACATGTGGCGCATGCTCACCACCCGGGCCAAGGACTTCTCCCTCACCTTCGACAACGTCCGCGCCGACGAGCGCAGCGGCGGCGCCCACTGGGTGGCGACCTACCTGTTCAGCCAGACCGACAACATCGTGATCAACGACATCCAGGCACGCTTCGTCTTCCGCGACGGCAAGATCTGCGAACACCACGACCACTTCGACCTGTGGCGCTGGTCGCGCCAGGCACTGGGTTTCAAAGGTCTGCTACTGGGCTGGACGCCGCTGGTGCGCAACGCCGTCCGCGCCCAGGCGCTGAAAGGGCTGAAGGCATTTCAGGCGAGTCGCTGATAAGATCGCGGCCTGTTTTCCCTACGCCTGAATTGTCCCGTGACCAGCCTCAGCGAAAATCCTCTCGATGCTGACGTTCCAGTGAGCAAGTCCTGGTTCGTCTACCTCGTACGCGCCGCCAACGGTTCGCTGTACTGCGGGATCAGCGATGATCCCGTGCGCCGTTTCGCCAAGCACCAGAGCGGCAAAGGCGCACGCTTCTTTCTCTCAAGCCCGGCGATGGCGCTGGTCTACACCGAACGTTGTCGCGACAAGGGTGATGCGTTGCGCCAGGAACGGTTGATCAAGAAGCTCAGGAAGAGTGCGAAGGAGTGTCTGGTGACGTCTTATCGGCCTGATTGATCGGGGGGCGACGGTAGACGTCTCACGTCGACGCGGTGCCCTCCAGCAAACGACAGGCGAAAAAAAAACCGCCTTTGCGGGGCGGTTTTTTCTGTAAACGCCGGTTTGCGGCCGGGTTTACTGATCTCACAGGAGACATTGACGTAGGCGGAGAGTATTCCTCTTCGCGTCACTGAGCAAGCCTGAAGACACGCCTACCCAAAAAACTCAATTTTGAGTTTATTTGTTTAAGCGAAGGTTCAGAAACCCGATTACGATCCGTCCGCTCACATGGCAGTGCACCCATTGAGGTCTGGCCGATCGGCGTAACGGTTTCATGCCCTCTGACACGGAGTTGCTCCCGTGCCGGAATGATTTTTCAGGGGGTATCACAACTGGCCGCCTCACAGGGGATATTGACGTGTCTTCCGAAGGCGTACGTGGTCCGGTAAGCACGCTGGAGGTTTGGCCCCCAACCGGAGGCCAAAATGTATGAAGCTTTTGCTACGTACTCTGAGCCTCGTATGGAGATCGTTCAAAGCGTTACGCTTTTACGAGTTCCTGCGAGATCACTTCGATGACCTGATGTAGGGTCATTGATGTGGCAAGCCGCCTCAGCCTTGGCTGAGGCGGCTTTTTAGTGCCTTATCAACCCTGACTGATCAGTTCCCATCAGCCGGATCCGTAGGCTGCGAACGAATTGCGCGCTAAGCTGCTGGCTCACTTTCTGTGCGGCGGAGCCGAGCATGTCCGAGTTGATTCTGCATCATTACCCGACCTCTCCATTTGCCGAAAAGGCCCGGCTGCTGTTGGGTTTCAAGGGCTTGTCCTGGCGTTCGGTGCACATCTCGCCGGTGATGCCGAAACCGGATCTGACCGCCCTGACCGGTGGCTATCGCAAGACCCCGGTGCTCCAGATTGGTGCCGACATCTACTGCGATACCGCGCTGATCGCCCGTCGCCTCGAGCAGGAAAAGGCCCAGCCTTCGTTCTTCCCGGAAGGTCAGGAAATGATCGCCGCGAGTTTCGCCGCCTGGGCCGATTCGGTGGTGTTCCAGCATGCGGTGAGCTTGGTGTTCCAGCCAGAATCGGTGGCGGTGCGTTTCGGCAAGTTGCCGCCGGAAGCGATCAAGGCGTTCCTCGCCGATCGGGCCGGGCTGTTCAGTGGTGGCAGCGCGACCAAGCTTTCAGCGGAGCAGGCCAAGCACAATTGGCCGACCCTCATGGCGCGTCTGGAGCAGCAGTTGCAGCGTGAAGACGGTGACTTCCTGTTCGGCGAGCCGTCGGTTGCCGACTTCGCCATGGCACATCCGCTGTGGTTCCTCAAGGCCACGCACGTGACGGCGCCGTTGGTGGATGCTTATCCGGCGGTGTCGGCGTGGCTGGGGCGTGTGCTCGGTTTTGGCCATGGCGCGGCCAGCGAGATGAGCTCCGAAGAAGCACTGGATATCGCTCGCGGTTCGAAGCCAGCGGCGTTGCCGGACGAAGAGTTCACTGATCCAAACGGGTTCGTGGCCGGTCAGCAGGTGTTGATCGCAGCGACAGACTACGGCGTTGATCCCGTTGCCGGCGAGCTGGTATTTGCCGGTCGTGAAGAGCTGATCCTGCGCCGTGAAGACGAACGAGGCGGGTTGGTGCATGTTCACTTTCCGCGTTTCGGATTCCGAATCGAGTAACGCTGAAACAAATGAGGGAGCCCTTGGGCTCCCTCGTTCATTTCAGTGCAGCGAGAATCTCGTCCGGATCAAACCCGCGAATCAACGTGCCATTGACGTCGATCAGCGGAATCCCGCGCCCGCCCAGCGCTTCGTATGCCTTGCGTGCCTCGGCGTCCTTCTCGATATCGAATTCCTTGAACGGAATGCCTTTCTGATCAAGAAAACGCTTGGTCTGCTTGCAGTAGCCGCACCAGTCCGTGGCGTACAGCACGACTTTGGCGTTGGCGCGGACCTGCTCGGAAGCCATCTGCGACGGGTTGAACACCCGCTCGATCTTGCCCCAGTTCTGATAGACCACGACCACCAGCAGAACCAGCAGAACCTTTTTCAGCACATTGCCGAGCATCAGTTGCGACGCTTCAGCTGATCGGTGAGCGAGGTCGGCAGGCCTTTGATGACCAGCGTCCCGGCCTCTTCGTCGTATTCGATCTTCGAGCCCAGCAGGTGCGCTTCGAAGCTGATCGACAGGCCTTCGGCGCGGCCGGTGAAGCGACGGAACTGATTGAGCGTGCGTTTATCCGCCGGGATCTCCGGCGACAGGCCGTAGTCCTTGTTGCGGATGTGATCGTAAAAGGCCTTCGGGCGTTCTTCGTCGATCAGCTCCGAGAGTTCTTCCAGGCCCATCGGTTCGCCGAGCTTGGCCTGGCTGCTGGCGTAGTCGACCAGGGTCTTGGTCTTCTCGCGGGCGGAGTCTTCCGGCAGGTCTTCGCTCTCGACGAAGTCGCTGAAGGCCTTGAGCAGGGTGCGGGTTTCGCCCGGGCCGTCGACCCCTTCCTGACAGCCGATGAAGTCACGGAAGTATTCCGAGACCTTCTTGCCGTTCTTGCCCTTGATGAACGAGATGTACTGCTTGGACTGCTTGTTGTTCTGCCACTCGGAAACGTTGATCCGCGCCGCCAGGTGCAGTTGACCGAGGTCGAGGTGGCGCGACGGGGTCACGTCCAGTTGATCGGTCACCGCCACGCCTTCGCTGTGGTGCAGCAGGGCGATGGCCAGGTAATCGGTCATGCCTTGCTGATAGTGGGCGAACAGCACGTGGCCGCCGACCGACAGGTTCGACTCTTCCATCAGCTTTTGCAGGTGCTCGACCGCCACTTTGCTGAACGCGGTGAAGTCCTTGCCGCCTTCCATGTATTCCTTCAGCCAGCCGCTGAACGGGAACGCACCGGACTCCGGATGGAACAAGCCCCAGGCTTTGCCCTGTTTGGCGTTATAGCTCTCGTTGAGATCGGCGAGCATGTTCTCGATGGCGGCGGACTCAGCCAATTCGGAGTCACGGGCGTGCAGGACTGCGGGTGTGCCGTCGGGTTTTTTGTCGATCAAATGGACGATGCAATGACGGATCGGCATAGGCTTCTCGGCTGGTGGAAGGGAGGAGGGCGGGCTCCCCCGAAAAAGCGCTCAGTGTACCGCAACCACTGGATTTGGCGCGGGGTGAAGGGCAAATCCGGGTCACCCGACGGCCCTTATGCATTTATTTACCGATTTAGCGCAATAAACCTGACCATTTGGCTAGCTAGAGGCGGATATTTCCTTGTCTCTGTGCTAGTTTTGCCCGGTCTTGTGCGAAGTCACCGCGACAAGCATGCATTCAGCTTTTGTCAGGTCGAACCAAACCTTGATTTCGGCATCTATAACCCCGACTCGTCGTGGTTATCGCCGAGGGTGCCAGATCCAGAAGATCGGGCTCGATGGCTGACACTGCACTCTGCAATCCATATGAATTTGATAGGGAAGGAACACTACATGGCTCTTACTAAAGACCAACTGATCGCCGACATCGCTGAAGCTATCGACGCGCCGAAAACCACCGCGCGTGCCGCTCTGGACCAACTGGGCCAAATCGTCGCCGATCAGCTGGAAAACGGTGCCGAAATCACTTTGCCAGGTATCGGCAAGCTGAAAGTGACCGAGCGTCCTGCCCGCACTGGCCGTAACCCATCGACTGGCGCTGCCATCGAAATCCCTGCCAAGAAAGTGATCAAGCTGGTTGTGGCCAAAGGCCTGACCGACGCTGTGAACAAGTAAGACGCAGCGATAAAAAACCGTGCACCGGAGCGATCCGGGCACGGTTTTTTTGTGTCTGCTGTTTGTGTTTCAACAGTAGCGGCGGCTGCTTTTCGCTCAAGCGCCGCCCCGGTGGAAACGTATTACTTGCGAACCCAGCGTTCGCGCCGCCAGATCTGCTGCTCGGATTTGGTCTGGAAGGTCCAGGCGACGAAGCGACTCTGTTTCTGCCCCTGGGACATTTCCACCACCTGGCTCTCCAGCGCGCCGGCCTTTTTCAGCGCGGTTTCGATGGCAGGCAGGTTCGAGGCTTTCGAGACCAGGGTGCTGAACCACAGCACCTTGTGCGCAAAGTTCGCACTTTCGGCGATCAGTTGCGTCACGAAACGCGCTTCGCCGCCTTCACACCACAGTTCGGCCGACTGCCCGCCGAAGTTCAGCACCGGCAGTTTGCGCTTCGGGTCGGCCTTGCCCAGGGCGCGCCATTTACGCTCGCTGCCCTTGGTGGCCTCTTCCATCGACGCGTGGAACGGCGGGTTGCACATGGTCAGGTCAAAGCGCTCGCCAGGCTCCAGCAGGCCGATCAGGATGTGCTTGCGGTTCTCCTGCTGGCGCAGCTGGATGACTTTGTTCAGGTCGTTGGACTGGACGATGGCCTTGGCCGCGGCCACGGCGGTCGGATCGATCTCCGAGCCGAGGAAGTGCCAGCGATATTCGCTGTTACCGATCAGCGGGTACACGCAGTTGGCGCCCATGCCGATATCCAGCACGTTGACGATGGCGCCGCGCGGAACCACGCCGTCGTTGTTGCTGGCCAGCAGGTCAGCCAAAAAGTGGATGTAGTCGGCACGGCCCGGCACCGGCGGGCACAGATAATCGGCCGGGATGTCCCAATGCTGGATCCCGTAGAACGATTTGAGCAGCGCCCGGTTGAACACACGCACCGCATCGGGACTGGCGAAGTCGATGCTTTCCTTGCCGTACGGGTTGGTGATCACGAACTTCGCCAGTTCGGGCGTGGTCTTGATCAGCGCCGGGAAGTCGTAACGACCCTGATGGCGATTGCGCGGGTGCAGGCTGGCTTCTTTACGCGGCTCCACGGGTTTGGCCGGGGTGGCGGAGTCAGGCTTCTTGCGCGCAGGTTTCGGTGTACGTGGGGCGTTCATGGGCGTGGTCGATTCGGGTAGGGCTGAAAGTGGCGGCTATTGTCCCACAGGGAGCCGTGTTGTTGGCCGGAAAAGTGCCGGGCACAAAAAAGGGAGGCCGTTGCGGGCCTCCCTTTTTCAGTGCGATTTGCCGTTACAGGCTGGCAATCCGCGCGTGCTGCTCGGCCAGCTTGGCCAGAGCCTGTTCGGCTTCGGCCAGTTTGTCGCGTTCCTTCTCGATGACTTCGGCCGGGGCCTTGTCAACGAAACCGGCATTGGACAGCTTGCCGCCAACCCGCTGGACTTCGCCCTGCAGACGCAGGATTTCCTTGTCCAGACGCGCCAGTTCGGCGTTCTTGTCGATCAGACCAGCCATCGGCACCAGCACTTCCATCTCGCCAACCAGTGCGGTGGCGGACAGCGGCGCTTCTTCGCCGGCCGCCAGTACGGTGATCGATTCCAGACGCGCCAGTTTCTTCAGCAGCGCTTCGTTCTCGGTCAGGCGGCGCTGGTCTTCAGCGGTGACGTTTTTCAGGTAGATCGGCAGCGGTTTGCCCGGGCCGATGTTCATTTCGCCACGGATGTTGCGCGTGCCGAGCATCAGGCCCTTGAGCCATTCGATGTCGTCTTCGGCCGCCGGATCGATGCGCTCTTCGTTGGCCACCGGCCACGCTTGCAGCATGATCGTCTTGCCCTGAATGCCGGCCAGCGGCGCGATGCGCTGCCAGATTTCTTCAGTGATGAACGGCATGAACGGATGCGCCAGACGCAGCGCCACTTCCAGTACGCGAACCAGCGTGCGGCGAGTGCCGCGCTGGCGCTCGACCGGCGCGTTTTCGTCCCACAGCACTGGCTTGGACAGTTCCAGGTACCAGTCGCAGTACTGGTTCCAGATGAACTCGTACAGCGCTTGCGCCGCCAGGTCGAAACGGAACTGATCCAGTTGACGGGTCACTTCGGCTTCGGTGCGTTGCAGTTGCGAGATGATCCAGCGATCCGCCAGCGACAGCTCGTAGGCTTCGCCGTTCTGGCCGCAATCTTCGCCCTTGTCCAGAACATAGCGCGCGGCGTTCCAGATCTTGTTGCAGAAGTTGCGATAGCCTTCGACGCGGCCCATGTCGAACTTGATGTCACGACCGGTGGATGCCAGCGAGCAGAAGGTGAAGCGCAGGGCGTCGGTGCCGTAGCTGGCGATGCCGTCGGCGAACTCGTCGCGGGTCTGCTTCTCGATCTTCTTCGCCAGTTTCGGCTGCATCAGACCGGAAGTGCGTTTCTGCACCAGGGTTTCGAGCTCGATACCGTCGATGATGTCCAGCGGGTCCAGGACGTTGCCCTTGGACTTGGACATCTTCTGACCCTGGCCATCACGTACCAGACCGTGCACGTAAACGGTCTTGAACGGAACCTGCGGCGTGCCGTCCTCGTTCTTGATCAGGTGCATCGTCAGCATGATCATCCGGGCAACCCAGAAGAAAATGATGTCGAAGCCCGTCACCAGTACATCGGTGGAGTGGAATTTCTTCAGGAACTCGGTCTTTTCCGGCCAGCCCAGGGTGGAGAAGGTCCACAGGCCCGAACTGAACCAGGTGTCGAGTACGTCGTTGTCCTGTTGCAGTGCAACGTCCGGGCCGAGGTTGTGCTTGGCGCGCACTTCGGCTTCGTCGCGACCGACGTAGACCTTGCCCGACTCGTCGTACCAGGCCGGAATCCGGTGGCCCCACCACAGCTGACGGCTGATGCACCAGTCCTGGATGTCGCGCATCCACGAGAAGTACATGTTTTCGTACTGCTTCGGCACGAACTGGATACGGCCGTCTTCAACGGCAGCAATCGCAGGCTCGGCCAGCGGTTTGGTGGACACGTACCACTGGTCGGTCAGCCACGGCTCGATGACGGTGCCGGAGCGGTCGCCTTTCGGCACTTTCAGGTTGTGGTCGTCGACGCTGACCAGCAGGCCGGCGGCGTCGAACGCGGCAACGATCTGCTTGCGCGCTTCGAAACGCTCGAGACCGGCGTATTCGGCCGGAATCTTGCCGTCGATGCTGTCGTTCAGTGTGCCGTCGAGGTTGAACACCTGCGCTGCCGGCAGCACGTTGGCGTTCTTGTCGAAAATGTTCAGCAGCGGCAGGTTGTGGCGCTTGCCGACTTCGTAGTCGTTGAAATCGTGGGCCGGGGTGATTTTCACGCAACCGGTGCCGAATTCAGGATCGCAGTAATCGTCGGCGATGATCGGGATGCGGCGACCGACCAGCGGCAGCTCGACAAATTTGCCGATCAGGGCTTTGTAGCGTTCGTCGTTCGGGTTCACCGCGACGGCGGAGTCGCCGAGCATGGTTTCCGGACGGGTGGTCGCGACGATCAGGAAATCGTTGCCTTCAGCGGTTTTCGCGCCGTCGGCCAGCGGGTACTTCAGGTTCCACAGGAAACCTTTCTCATCGTGGTTTTCCACTTCGAGGTCGGAAATCGCCGTGTGCAGCTTGGTGTCCCAGTTGACCAGACGCTTGCCGCGATAGATCAGGCCGTCTTCGTGCAGGCGCACGAACGCTTCTTTAACGGCTTCCGAGAGGCCGTCATCCATGGTGAAGCGCTCGCGGCTCCAGTCCACGGACGAGCCGAGGCGACGGATCTGACGGCTGATGTTGCCGCCGGACTGATCCTTCCACTCCCAGACTTTCTCGAGGAATTTTTCGCGGCCCAGATCATGGCGGTTCTGGCCCTGGGCTTCGAGTTGACGCTCCACCAGCATCTGCGTGGCGATACCGGCGTGGTCGGTGCCCGGCTGCCACAGGGTGTTGCGACCCTGCATGCGGCGGAAACGGATCAGGGCGTCCATGATCGCGTTGTTGAAACCGTGACCCATGTGCAGGCTACCGGTGACGTTCGGCGGCGGGATCATGATGGTGTAGGAGTCGCCCGCGCCTTGCGGGGCGAAGTAGTTCTCGGACTCCCAGGTGTTGTACCAGGAAGTTTCAATGGCGTGCGGCTGGTAGGTCTTATCCATGCGCGGCGGGACCCTATTGGCATTTATTCAGGAAAAGCCGGGAAGTATAGCGGGGCATGGGGCGCAGGGCGAGCGGGGCGGGCCGGGTGGAGATCTAAAAGTGGGAGCGACCGAGCGGCGGCTCCCACGGGGGGTTATTCGTACTGGCCGAGAAGCCGTTCCATCCGCGCCTCGAGGCGGCGTTTGATTTCGGTTTCGATGTGCGGCGCGAAATCGTCGATCACGTCCTGCATGATCAGTTGTGCGGCGGCGCGCAGTTCGCTGTCCAGGTGCAGGAGGGCGTCGGGGCCCTTATCCACAACAGCAGCGGCAGGTTGCGGGGCAGGCGTCGGCGCGGGTGCAGCCTCGACGACTTGCGGTGTGTTGTCGACCGAATCGAACAACATCGGAATCTGTTCCTGTTCGCCATCATCGACCGTGTCGGTCAGCAGTGGCGGTTGCAGGTTGTCATCGCCGAGCAGCTGGCGGATCGACTCGAGGTCATCCAGCAGGTGCGCGGGCTTTTGCAGCGGTTTTGGAGTGTCCATCGGCGTACTCAGAGTCGCTGTAAACGGTGGTCTTGCAGAGGATAGCCCTGTTCGCGGTAGAAACGGAAACTCTCCCGCGCCGCAGTGCGAATCGCCGGATCTTCCACCACCACCTCCGCCACTCGGGCGAATTTGTTGGCGAAAACCGGGACTTTCAGGTCGAGGTTGACCAGCAGATCCGCGTGCTGGCCGCAGTCAGCGCCCAATCCCAATACGATCAAACCTTCCGGTTCGCTTTCAGCCGGGCCGTGAGGCACGAAGGTTTCGCCCTTGAACGCCCACAGTCGCGCATCGAGATCATCACGCTGGGCGGCATCGCTGCAATGCAGGTAGATGCGATGGCCCATGCGCCAGGCTTTATCGGTGAGCTTGCAGGCAAAGTCCAGGCGAGCCGAAGGATCGGCGCTGGGCAGAATATAAAAGTCGACTTTGGTCATTGCGGTTCCTGAGCTGAAAGCGGCGCCCCTCAAGAGAGACGCCGCTCGCAGTCATCGGTTTCAGGCTTTGGCGCGGTCCAGCAGGTATTGGGTCAGCAGCGGAACCGGACGGCCAGTGGCGCCCTTGTCCTTGCCGCCACTGGTCCAGGCGGTGCCCGCGATGTCCAGGTGCGCCCAGTTCAGGTTTTTGGTGAAGCGCGACAGGAAGCAGGCGGCGGTGATGGTGCCGGCTTTCGGCCCGCCGATGTTGGCGATGTCGGCGAAAGGACTGTCCAACTGCTCCTGGTATTCATCGAACAGCGGCAGTTGCCAGGCGCGGTCGTCGGCAGCCTTGCCGGCGCTCAGCAGTTGCTCGATCAGCTCGTCGTTGTTGCCCAGCAGGCCCGAAGTGTGGGCGCCCAGAGCAACGACGCAGGCACCGGTCAGGGTGGCGATGTCGATCACCGCTTGCGGCTTGAAGCGCTCGGAGTAGGTCAGGGCATCGCACAGCACCAGACGGCCTTCGGCGTCGGTGTTGAGGATTTCCACGGTCTGGCCGCTCATGGTGGTGACGATGTCGCCCGGACGCGAAGCGTTGCCGCTCGGCATGTTCTCGGCGCAAGCCAGGATGCACACCAGGTTGATCGGCAGTTTCAGTTCCAGCACGGCGCGCAGAGTACCGAACACGCTGGCGGCGCCACCCATGTCGTACTTCATTTCGTCCATGCCGGCGCCCGGTTTCAGGCTGATGCCGCCGGTGTCGAAAGTGATGCCTTTACCAACCAGTGCGTACGGCTTTTCGGATTTCTTGCCGCCGTTGTATTGCATGACGATCAGGCGCGGTGGTTGGGCGCTGCCTTGGCCGACGGCGTAGAACGAACCCATGCCCAGGGATTTGATCTTCTTCTCGTCGAGGACTTCGACTTTCAGATCCTTGAACTCTTTGCCGAGGTTCTTGGCTTGCTCGCCGAGGAAAGTCGGGTGGCAGATGTTCGGCGGCAGGTTGCCCAGGTTGCGGGTGAAGGCCATGCCGTTGGCGATCGCGGTGGCGTGGTTCACGGCGCGTTGCACTTCGGCCTGAGCGGCCTTGATGGTCAGCAGGGTGATTTTCTTCAGGGCGCGCGGTTCGGCTTTCTGGCTCTTGAACTGGTCGAAGGTGTATTCGCCGTCGACCAGGGTTTCGGCCAGCAGACGGGTCTTGCCGTAGCTGTCGCGGTTCTTGACGATGATTTCATCGAGTGCCAGTACGGCGTCGCTGCCGTTCAGGCCTTTAAGGGTGTTGAGGATGCCGGCGACGATCTTGCGGAACGGACGGTCGCCCAGTTCTTCATCCTTGCCCACTCCGACCAGCAGCACGCGTTCGGCTTTCAGGTTCGGCAGGCTGTGCAGCAACAGGCTCTGGCCGACCTTGCCGGCCAGGTCGCCACGCTTGAGCACGGCGCTGATGGCGCCGCCGCTCAGTTCGTCGACCTGTTTGGCGGCAACACCGAGTTTGCGGCCTTCGCCGACGGCAACCACCAGGGTGGCGGTTTTCAACGTTTCTGGGCTAACGCTTTTTACAACCAGTTCCATGTCCGGATCCCTGAATGAATGGTCAACACGCAGGCGTTCGACGTGTCCGCCGTCGCCTGCTTATAGAGAGAAGAGGCGCAGGCCAGTGCCTGCGACAGAGGCGGCAGTTTGAACCTCGCTCACCGCGCCTGACAACCCTCGGTTGTACGATCTTCAACGGATTGCACGCTTGCGTGAGTGTGCGCAGTGACAGGCGACCTCAATCACAGGATAATGCCGCATCTTTTTTCGACGGCTCTGCCTTGCGGGCCCGTCGATACGTTTGCTTGTTTGGCCGCCTTAGCCTGACAACCCTGGAGTGTCTGGTTTGATCGTCTTCCGTTATCTGTCCCGCGAAGTCCTGTTGACCCTGAGTGCGGTGAGCGCTGTGCTGCTGGTCATCATCATGAGCGGTCGCTTCATCAAATACCTTGCCCAGGCCGCCGCGGGCCAGCTCGATCCGGGATCGCTGTTCCTGATCATGGGCTTCCGTCTGCCGGGCTTCCTGCAACTGATCCTGCCGCTGGGCCTGTTTCTCGGGATCCTGCTGGCGTACGGCCGGTTGTACCTGGAAAGCGAGATGACCGTGCTCTCGGCCACCGGCATGAGCCAGCAGCGTCTGTTTCGCATGACCCTGTTCCCGGCCACCCTGGTGGCACTGGTGGTTGCGTGGCTGAGCCTGAGCCTGGCCCCGCAAGGCGCCAACCAGTTCCAGCTGTTGCTGAACAAGCAGGACGCCCTGACCGAATTCGACACCCTCGAGCCCGGCCGCTTCCAGGCCCTGCGCGACGGTACGCGGGTGACCTACACCGAAACCCTGAGTGACGATCGGGTCAACCTCGGCAGCGTGTTCATCTCGCAGAAGAACCTCGGCGCCAACCAGAAGGATCGCGGGATTTCCGTGCTGGTGGCGGAAAAGGGTCGTCAGGAAGTGCGTCCCGACGGCAACCGCTACCTGATCCTCGACAACGGCTTCCGCTACGACGGCAGCCCGGGTCAGGCCAACTACCGCGCCATCCACTACGAAACCTACGGCGTGCTGCTGCCCAAGCCGGATGTCAGCGAGGAAGTCACCGACCGTGACGCCATGCCGACCTCGTCTCTGGTGGGCAGCGACGACATTCGCTCGAAAACCGAACTGCAATGGCGCCTGTCGCTGCCGCTGCTGGTGTTCATCGTGACCCTGATGGCGGTGCCGCTGTCGCGGGTCAATCCGCGTCAGGGGCGTTTCCTCAAGCTGCTGCCGGCGATTCTTCTTTATATGGCTTACCTGACCATCCTGATTGCCGCACGCGGCGCCCTTGAGAAAGGCAAGATTCCACCGGCGCTCGGCTTGTGGTGGGTGCACGCGATCTTCCTGGTCATCGGTCTCGGCCTGCTGTACTGGGAACCTCTGCGCCTGAAACTGGCCAGCCGTCGCAGCGCAGCGCTGGAGGTGGCCCGTGGTTAAACTCGACCGCTACATCGGCAGCAGCGTGTTCATGGCGATCATCGCAGTGCTGGCGATCATTCTCGGCCTGGCAACCTTGTTTGCGTTCATCGACGAGATGGGCGATGTCAGTGACACATACACCCTGGTCGATGTCCTGAGTTTCGTGCTCCTGACCGCACCGCGCCGCATGTACGACATGCTGCCGATGGCGGCGCTGATCGGTTGCCTGATCGGCCTCGGCAGTCTGGCGAGCAGCAGTGAGCTGACCGTCATGCGCGCTGCCGGTGTGTCCATCGGGCGCATCGTCTGGGCGGTGATGAAGCCGATGCTGGTGCTGATGCTGGCCGGCGTGCTGATCGGCGAGTACGTGGCGCCGGCCACCGAAAGCATGGCCCAGGCCAATCGTTCGCTGGCGCAAGGCAGCGGCGACGCACAGAGCGCCAAACATGGCATGTGGCACCGTCAGGGGGAGGAGTTCATTCACATCAACTCCGTGCAGCCCAACGGTCGTCTGTATGGCGTGACCCGCTATCACTTCGACAAAGAGCGTCATCTGCTGAGCTCGAGCTTCGCCAAGCGCGCCGAGTTCGACACTGATCACTGGCAGCTGACCGACGTGACCACCACCAAATTCCACGAGCGCAGTACCGAAGTGGTCAATACGCCAGAGGAGCGCTGGGATGTTTCCCTGAGTCCGCAATTGCTGAGCACCGTAGTGATGGCGCCGGAATCGCTGTCGATCACCGGTCTGTGGGGTTACATCCACTATCTGGCCGACCAGGGCCTGAGTAACGGCCGTTACTGGTTGGCATTTTGGGTCAAGGTGTTGCAGCCGCTGGTGACTGCTGCGCTGGTGCTGATGGCGATTTCCTTCATCTTCGGTCCGTTGCGTTCGGTGACCCTCGGTCAGCGGGTGTTCACCGGTGTGCTGGTGGGCTTCACCTTCCGCATCGTTCAGGATCTGCTGGGTCCATCCAGTCTGGTGTTCGGCTTCTCGCCACTGTTCGCGGTGCTGGTGCCGGCTGGCGTGTGTGCGCTGGCGGGTGTCTGGCTGTTGCGTCGAGCCGGTTGATGAACAAGGTTTCACCCACGCTTTAGCCTTGAAAACGCCTCGGTCACCAGACCGGGGCGTTTTTGCATGCAATCCGGGTGACAGGCGAACGTGACGCTTGCGCCGTGTATCAGGTACAATTCCCGGCTATTTTTCGGCGGGCCAAGCCTGCAGCCTTTTTGAGTGTTGATCCGTGAGTGATTTGAGTCATATCCGCAATTTCTCCATCATCGCCCACATTGACCATGGCAAGTCGACGCTGGCTGACCGTTTCATCCAGATGTGCGGTGGCCTGGCCGAGCGTGAAATGGAAGCCCAGGTACTGGATTCCATGGATCTGGAGCGCGAACGCGGGATCACCATCAAGGCCCATAGCGTTACCCTCTATTACAAGGCCAAAGACGGCGTCACCTACCAGCTGAACTTCATTGACACCCCGGGCCACGTCGACTTCACCTACGAAGTCAGCCGTTCCCTGGCGGCCTGTGAAGGTGCGTTGCTGGTGGTCGATGCGGGGCAGGGCGTTGAAGCCCAGTCCGTGGCCAACTGCTACACCGCCATCGAGCAGGGCCTCGAGGTCATGCCGGTCCTGAACAAGATCGACCTGCCACAGGCCGAGCCTGACCGCGTGAAGGACGAGATCGAAAAGATCATCGGCATCGACGCCACCGACGCCGTCACTTGCAGCGCCAAGACCGGCCTGGGTGTCGACGAAGTGCTCGAGCGCTTGGTCGCCACCATTCCTGCGCCGACCGGCAACATCGAAGATCCGCTGCAAGCGTTGATCATCGACTCCTGGTTCGACAACTACCTGGGCGTTGTCTCCCTGGTGCGTGTGCGTCACGGCCGCGTGAAGAAGGGCGACAAGATCCTTGTCAAGTCCACCGGCAAGGTGCATCTGGTCGACAGCGTTGGCGTGTTCAACCCGAAACACACCGCCACCGCTGACCTGAAGGCCGGCGAAGTGGGCTTCATCATTGCCAGCATCAAGGACATTCATGGTGCGCCGGTCGGTGACACCCTGACCCTGAGCTCCACCCCGGACGTTCCGGTGCTGCCAGGCTTCAAGCGCATCCAGCCGCAGGTTTACGCCGGTCTGTTCCCGGTCAGCTCCGACGACTTCGAGGACTTCCGCGAAGCGCTGCAGAAACTGACCCTGAACGACTCGTCGCTGCAGTACACGCCGGAAAGCTCCGACGCACTGGGCTTCGGCTTCCGTTGCGGCTTCCTCGGCATGCTGCACATGGAGATCATCCAGGAGCGCCTGGAGCGCGAATACGACCTGGACCTGATCACCACGGCGCCGACGGTAATCTTCGAGCTGGTGCTGAAAACCGGTGAAACGATTTACGTCGACAACCCGTCGAAGCTGCCGGACGTGTCTGCAATCGAAGACATGCGCGAGCCGATCGTGCGTGCCAACATCCTGGTACCGCAGGAGCACCTGGGCAACGTCATCACCCTGTGCATCGAGAAACGCGGTGTGCAGGTCGACATGCTGTTCCTCGGCAATCAGGTGCAGGTGACCTACGACCTGCCGATGAACGAAGTGGTCCTGGACTTCTTCGATCGTCTGAAATCCACCAGCCGCGGCTATGCTTCGCTGGACTACCATTTCGATCGTTACCAATCGGCTAATCTGGTGAAACTGGACGTGCTGATCAACGGCGACAAGGTCGACGCTCTGGCGCTGATCGTGCACCGTGACAATTCGCACTTCAAAGGTCGCCAGTTGACCGAGAAGATGAAAGAGCTGATTCCTCGTCAGATGTTCGACGTGGCCATCCAGGCTGCCATTGGCGGTCAGATTGTCGCCCGGACAACCGTCAAGGCACTCAGAAAGAACGTATTGGCCAAGTGCTACGGCGGCGACGTCAGCCGTAAGAAAAAACTGCTTGAGAAGCAGAAGGCCGGTAAGAAACGCATGAAACAGGTCGGCAACGTGGAAATTCCACAAGAAGCCTTCCTCGCCGTGCTCAGGTTGGAATAGTCAGGTCCTATGTCACTAAATTTCCCGCTGTTGCTGGTCATTGCCGTGTTCGTCTGCGGTCTGTTGGCGTTGCTCGATCTGTTGATCCTGGCACCGCGTCGGCGTGCCGCCATCGCCTCCTATCAGGGCAGCGTCAGCCAGCCTGATGGGGTGGTGGTCGAGAAGCTGAACAAGGAACCGCTGCTGGTCGAGTACGGCAAGTCGTTCTTCCCGGTGCTGTTCATTGTGCTGGTGCTGCGTTCGTTCCTGGTGGAACCGTTCCAGATTCCGTCCGGCTCGATGAAACCGACCCTGGACGTTGGCGACTTCATTCTGGTGAACAAGTTTTCCTACGGGATCCGTTTGCCGGTGATCGACAAGAAGATCATCGAAGTCGGTGACCCGCAGCGCGGCGATGTGATGGTGTTCCGCTACCCGAGCGACCCGAACGTCAACTACATCAAGCGAGTGGTCGGCCTGCCGGGTGACACCGTGCGGTACACCGCCGACAAGCGCCTGTTCGTCAATGGCGAGTCGATTGCCGAGCAACTGGTCGGCTCCGAGCCGGGCACGTTGGGCAGCGCGGAACTCTACAAGGAAAAACTCGGCGTCGCCGAGCACCTGATCCGCAAGGAAATGAGCCGCTACCGCGCCACGCCGGACCATACCTGGACCGTGCCGGCCGGGCACTACTTCATGATGGGCGACAACCGCGACAACTCGAACGACAGTCGCTACTGGGATGATCCGAACATTCCCAAGGATCTGCTGGGCATGGTTCCCGACCAGAACATCGTCGGCAAGGCCTTCGCGGTCTGGATGAGCTGGCCGGAACCGAAACTCAGCCACCTGCCGAACTTCTCGCGGGTCGGCCTGATCAAGTAAACAAACACGGCGCTGTTGACCACAGCGCCGAATGCATTTCTGGCGTCGGCACAACCGGCTCCGGGGCATGAAGCCACGATATTCAGGACGTCATTTTTGAACACAGCGTTAATTGTCCCAGGCCTGCGCCGTATCCCGGCGATGGCAGTGGAATCCAGCCACGAACTCAGCGTGGGTAAACCGTGAGCGTTTCTCTAAGCCGTCTCGAGCGTCAGCTCGGTTATACCTTCAAGGACCAGGAACTGATGGTCCTGGCCCTTACGCACCGCAGCTTTGCCGGACGCAACAACGAGCGTCTGGAATTCCTCGGCGATGCGATCCTCAACTTTGTTGCCGGCGAAGCCCTGTTCGACCGTTTCCCGCTGGCGCGCGAAGGCCAGTTGTCGCGTTTGCGCGCACGGCTGGTAAAAGGTGAGACGCTGGCGGTGCTGGCCCGCGGTTTCGATCTGGGCGATTACCTGCGTCTGGGTTCCGGCGAGTTGAAGAGTGGCGGTTTCCGTCGCGAGTCGATTCTGGCCGACGCCCTTGAAGCACTGATCGGTGCGATCTACCTCGACGCCGGCATGGAAGTCGCCCGCGAGCGCGTATTGGCCTGGCTGGCCGGCGAATTCGAAGGCCTGACGCTGGTCGATACCAACAAGGATCCGAAGACCCGCCTGCAGGAATTCCTGCAGTCGCGCGGCTGCGAACTGCCGCGCTATGAAGTGGTGGATATCCAGGGCGAGCCGCACTGCCGTACCTTCTTCGTCGAGTGCGAAGTTGTCCTATTGAATGAAAAAAGCCGGGGTCAGGGTGTGAGCCGTCGTATTGCCGAACAGGTAGCGGCCGCCGCAGCACTGATTGCCCTGGGTGTGGAGAATGGCAATGACTGATACAAACGCAACGCGCTGTGGCTATGTTGCCATCGTCGGCCGTCCCAACGTGGGCAAGTCCACGCTGCTGAACCACATCCTCGGCCAGAAGCTGGCGATCACCTCGCGCAAGCCGCAGACCACTCGCCACAACATGCTCGGGATCAAGACCGAGGGCGACGTGCAGGCGATCTACGTCGACACCCCTGGCATGCACAAGGGTGGCGAAAAGGCCCTGAACCGCTACATGAACAAGACCGCTTCGGCTGCGTTGAAAGACGTCGACGTGGTGATCTTCGTGGTCGACCGCACCAAGTGGACCGAAGAGGACCAGATGGTTCTTGAGCGCGTGCAGTACGTGACCGGCCCGCTGATCGTTGCGCTGAACAAGACCGACCGCATCGAAGACAAGGCCGAGCTGATGCCGCACCTGTCCTGGTTACAGGAACAGCTGCCGAATGCGCAGATCATTCCGATCTCGGCGCAACACGGGCACAACCTCGACGCGCTGGAAAAGGTCATCGCCGACCATCTGCCGGAGAACGATCACTTCTTTCCGGAAGACCAGATCACCGACCGCAGCAGCCGTTTCCTCGCCGCCGAACTGGTGCGCGAGAAGATCATGCGCCAGCTCGGCGCCGAGCTGCCGTACCAGATCACCGTGGAAATCGAAGAGTTCAAGCAGCAGGGTGCGACGCTGCACATCCATGCGCTGATCCTCGTCGAACGTGACGGCCAGAAGAAAATCATCATTGGCGACAAGGGCGAGCGCATCAAGCGCATTGGCACCGAGGCGCGCAAGGACATGGAGCTGCTGTTCGACTCCAAGATCATGCTCAACCTGTGGGTCAAGGTGAAGGGCGGCTGGTCCGACGACGAGCGCGCTCTGCGTTCGCTGGGTTACGGCGACCTGTAAAGTAATACATCGATCCATTGTGGGAGCGAGCTTGCTCGCGAAGACGATGTAACATTCGGCATTGATGTTGACTGTTGCACCGCTTTCGCGAGCAAGCTCGCTCCCACATTGGTTTTGGGTAATGAGTAAACCGCGTTTCCCTCAACGAGAAGTCCATGTCTCAAGCGCCTCCCGCCCAACCCGCCTATGTCCTCCACTCCCGCGCCTACCGCGAAACCAGCGCATTGGTGGACTTCCTCACGCCGCAAGGTCGGCTGCGGGCGGTGTTGCGCAGTGCGCGGGGCAAGGCCGGGACGCTGGCGCGGCCATTCGTGCCGCTGGAAGTCGAGTTTCGCGGCAAGGGAGAGTTGAAGAATGTCGGGCGCATGGAAAGCGTCGGCAACGTAACGTGGATGGTCGGCGAGGCGCTGTTCAGTGGCCTGTATCTCAATGAACTGCTGATTCGCCTGTTGCCCGCCGAAGACCCGCATCCTGCGGTTTTCGATCATTACGCCGCGACCTTGCTCGCATTGGCCGAAGGCCGGCCGCTGGAACCGTTGCTGCGCTCCTTCGAATGGCGGCTGCTGGATGATCTTGGTTACGGTTTTTCCCTGAGCACCGACATCAACGACGAGCCTATCGCTGCGGACGGTCTCTATCGCTTGCAGGTGGATGCCGGACTCGAACGGGTCTACCTGCTGCAACCCGGTCTGTTCAACGGCACCGAATTGCTGGCCATGGCCGAAGCCGACTGGACGGCACCGGGCGCTCTGTCCGCCGCCAAGCGCCTGATGCGTCAGGCACTTGCAGTCCATCTTGGCGGTCGTCCTCTCGTGAGTCGCGAACTGTTTCGCAAACCGTAGCCCCGTGTATGCTGTGCGCCGAATCTTTCCATTCAGGAGCGCATCCGTGACCACCAGCAATCGCATTCTTCTTGGCGTGAACATCGACCACGTCGCCACCCTGCGTCAGGCCCGTGGCACGCGCTATCCGGATCCGGTCAAGGCAGCGCTGGACGCGGAAGAGGCGGGCGCCGACGGCATTACCGTGCACCTGCGCGAAGACCGCCGGCACATCCAGGAGCGCGACGTGCTGCTGCTCAAGGATGTGCTGCAAACCCGCATGAACTTCGAAATGGGCGTCACCGAAGAAATGATGGCGTTCGCCGAGCGCATTCGTCCGGCGCACATCTGCCTGGTGCCGGAAACCCGTCAGGAGCTGACCACCGAAGGCGGTCTGGATGTGGCGGGGCAGGAAGAGCGAATCAGGGCTGCGGTCCAGCGTCTGTCGAAGATCGGCAGCGAGGTATCGCTGTTCATCGACGCCGACGAGCGGCAGATCGCTGCGTCGAAGCGCGTCGGCGCACCGGCCATCGAACTGCACACCGGGCGTTACGCCGATGCCGAAACCCCTACCGAAGTGGCTGAAGAGCTCAAGCGTGTGGCGGACGGCGTGGCCTTCGGTCTGGCCCAGGGCCTGATCGTCAATGCCGGCCATGGCCTGCACTATCACAACGTCGAGGCGGTTGCCGCGATCAAGGGCATCAACGAGCTGAACATCGGCCATGCGCTGGTGGCGCACGCGTTGTTCGTTGGCTTCAAGTCGGCGGTGTCGGAGATGAAGGCGTTGATTCTGGCGGCTGCCAAACACTAAGTTTCAACATCCTGTGGGAGCAAGTTTGCTCCCACATTTGTTTTGGGGATGGGTTAAAGCGGGGCGGGCTCTTGAGCCGGTTTCGACTTGTCGATCCCCGGCACATGCAGGTTGCCCTCGGCCACCTGATCGCCTTCGAGCTGCGGCTGGGTCACCCAAGTGAGGATGTCGTAGTAGCGACGGATGTTCGCCACGAAATGCACCGGTTCGCCGCCCCGGGCGTAGCCGTAGCGGGTCTTGCTGTACCACTGCTTCTGCGACAGGCGCGGCAGGATCTTTTTCACATCCAGCCACTTGTCCGGGTTCAACCCTTCCTTGGCTGCCAGTTTGCGCGCGTCATCCAGATGACCGCTGCCGACGTTGTAGGCCGCCAGAGCAAACCATGTGCGATCCGGTTCCTGGATCGACTCGTCGAGTTGATCCTTCATGTAGGCCAGGTACTTGGCGCCACCCATGATGCTCTGCTTCGGATCTAGGCGGTTGGACACGCCCATGGCCTGGGCGGTGTTCTGGGTCAGCATCATCAACCCGCGCACGCCGGTCTTCGACGTGACCGCCGGTTGCCACAGCGATTCCTGATAACCGATCGCCGCCAGCAGGCGCCAGTCGACTTTCTCTTTCTTGGCGTAGGCCTTGAAGTGCTGTTCGTATTTGGGCAGCCGCTGCTGCAAGTGCTGGGCGAAGGTGGTTGCGCCCATGTAGCCGAGGACGTCGACGTGGCCGTAATAACGGTCTTTCAGACGTTGCAGGGTGCCGTTCTTCTGCACCTTGTCCAGATAACTGTTGATCTCGTTGAGCAGGCTGTTGTCTTCGCCGGCTGCCACGGCCCAGCTCTGGCTGCGTGCGTCGCCGAGGTCGAAGGCGACGCGGATGTTGGTGAAGTACACCTGGTTCATCGCGACTTCGTTGGAATCGACCAGGGTCAGGTCGATCTGACCTTCATCGACCATGCGCAGCAGGTCGACCACTTCAACGGCGTCGGATTCTTCGTACTGGATGCCAGGATATTTCTGTTTCAGCTCCGCCAGCTGTTCGGCGTGGGTACTGCCCTTGAGCACCATGATCTTCTTGCCCACCAGATCGCCGGCGTCGGTAGGGCGTGACTGACCGTTGCGATAAATGATCTGCGGGGTGACTTCGAGGTAGGAGCGGGAGAAACGCACCTGTTTCTTGCGCTGTTCGCTGCTGACCAGACCGGCGGCCGCCAGTACCGGGCCGTTCGGCTTGCCGACCTGGTTGAACAGATCGTCGAGGTTGTCGGCGGTTTCAATCTTCAGCTCAACCCCCAAATCGTCGGCGAAGCGCTTCACCAGCTCGTATTCGAAGCCGGTTTCACCGCTGCGATCCTGAAAGTAGGTGGCGGGGCTGTTTCGGGTGACCACCCGCAGCACGCCATCCTCCTTTACGCGCTCGAGTGTGTTGGGTTTATCAACACAGCCACTGAGCATCAGGAAGAGTCCGGTAGCGATCAGCCATTTGGCGTACCGCGGACGCAAAGCCGTTGGGGAAAACATGTGCGCAGTATACGCAAAGGACAACGGGCGCCATATCTCGACAGTTGCGGGGTTGTCTGCTAGGGATCACAAAACCGCTCGAAACCCCGCAGGAATGGGCCCGAAAGGCATTTTGTGACAGAAAAAATAACCCGCGTTCCAACACCCCATAAATTTGACCCTCAAGGCAGGAACACCACTCGACATCCGGGTGCAACCGTGCGTAGCGTTTCGGGTGATGTTGAGGGCGGTTTAGGCTAGAATGCACGGCCTCAAAGCACACCCCTTCCCGAGGCTGTCCCGAAGATGTTGATCCTGCGCGGCGCTCCTGCCCTTTCTGCCTTTCGCCACAGCAAACTCCTTGAGCAACTGAGCCAGAAGGTTCCGGCTGTCAGTGGCTTGTATGCTGAATTCGCTCACTTCGCCGAAGTCACCGGCGTCCTGACCGGCGACGAACAGCAGGTGCTTGCGCGCCTTCTGAAGTACGGTCCAAGCGTTCCGGTTCAAGAGCCGAACGGTCGTCTGTTCCTGGTGTTGCCGCGTTTCGGCACCATCTCGCCCTGGTCGAGCAAGGCCAGCGACATCGCCCGCAACTGCGGCCTGAGCAAGATCCAGCGCCTGGAGCGCGGCATCGCGTTCTACGTGGCCGGTCAGTTCAGCGAAGCCGAAGCGCAGCAGATTGCAGACGTACTGCATGACCGCATGACTCAGATCGTTCTGGCCAACCTCGAGCAGGCCGCCGGTCTGTTCAGTCACGCCGAACCGAAGCCGCTGACCGCCATCGACATCCTCGGCGGTGGTCGCGCCGCGCTGGAAAAGGCCAACGTCGAGCTGGGCCTGGCCCTGGCCGAAGACGAGATTGATTATCTGGTCAACGCCTTCAACGGTCTCAAGCGCAACCCGCACGACATCGAACTGATGATGTTCGCCCAGGCCAACTCCGAGCACTGCCGCCACAAGATCTTCAACGCCAGTTGGGATATTGACGGCGAGAGCCAGGAAAAAAGCCTGTTCGGCATGATCAAGAACACCTATCAGATGCACAGCGAAGGCGTGCTGTCCGCTTACAAGGACAACGCTTCGGTGATCGTCGGCAACGTCGCCGGCCGCTTCTTCCCGGATCCGGAAACCCGCCAGTACGGCGCGGTGCAGGAGCCGGTGCACATCCTGATGAAGGTTGAAACCCACAACCACCCGACCGCGATCGCTCCGTTCCCGGGCGCGTCCACCGGTTCCGGTGGCGAGATCCGCGACGAAGGTGCAACCGGTCGTGGCGCCAAGCCGAAAGCCGGCCTGACCGGTTTCACCGTGTCGAACCTGCAGATCCCGGGCTTCGAACAGCCGTGGGAAGTGCCGTACGGCAAGCCTGAGCGCATCGTCAACGCGCTGGACATCATGATCGAAGGCCCGCTGGGCGGCGCTGCGTTCAACAACGAATTCGGCCGCCCGGCCCTGACCGGTTACTTCCGTACCTTCGAACAGTCGATCACCACCCCGCACGGTGATGAAGTTCGCGGTTACCACAAGCCGATCATGCTGGCTGGCGGCATGGGCAACATCCGTGAAGAGCACGTCAAGAAAGGCGAGATTCTGGTCGGCTCCAAGCTGATCGTCCTCGGCGGCCCGGCGATGCTGATCGGTCTGGGCGGCGGCGCTGCTTCCTCCATGGCCACCGGCACCAGCTCGGCGGATCTGGACTTCGCTTCCGTTCAGCGTGAAAACCCTGAAATGGAACGTCGCTGCCAGGAAGTCATCGACCGTTGCTGGCAGCTGGGCGACAAGAACCCGATCAGCTTCATCCACGACGTGGGTGCGGGTGGTCTGTCCAACGCCTTCCCGGAACTGGTCAACGACGGCGACCGCGGTGGCCGTTTCGAACTGCGCAACATTCCAAACGACGAGCCGGGCATGGCCCCGCACGAAATCTGGTCCAACGAATCCCAGGAACGTTACGTTCTGGCGGTCGGCCCGGCCGACTTCGAGCGCTTCAAGGCGATCTGCGAACGTGAGCGTTGCCCGTTTGCCGTTGTCGGCGAAGCCACCGCCGAGCCGCAACTGACCGTGACCGACAGCCACTTCGGCAACAACCCGGTGGACATGCCACTGGAAGTGTTGCTGGGCAAGGCACCGCGCATGCACCGTTCGGTGGTTCGCGAAGCCGAGCTGGGCGATGACTTCGATCCGTCGAACCTCGACATCGGCGAAAGCATCGAACGCGTCCTGCACCACCCGGCCGTGGCGAGCAAAAGCTTCCTGATCACCATCGGCGACCGCACCATCACCGGTCTCGTGGCCCGTGACCAGATGGTCGGCCCATGGCAGGTTCCGGTGGCCGACGTTGCGGTCACCGCCACCAGTTTCGACGTCTACACCGGTGAAGCGATGGCGATGGGCGAGCGTACTCCGCTGGCGCTGCTGGACGCTCCGGCGTCGGGCCGCATGGCCATCGGCGAAACCTTGACCAACATCGCCGCCTCGCGCATCAACAAGCTCTCCGACATCAAACTGTCGGCGAACTGGATGTCCGCTGCCGGCCACCCGGGCGAAGACGCGCGTCTGTACGACACCGTGAAAGCGGTCGGCATGGAACTGTGCCCTGAGCTTGGCATCACCATCCCGGTCGGCAAGGACTCGATGTCCATGGCCACCCGCTGGAACGACAACGGCGAAGACAAGACTGTCACTTCGCCGATGTCCCTGATCGTGACCGGTTTCGCGCCAGTGGCTGACATCCGTCAGACCCTGACCCCGGAACTGCGCATGGACAAGGGCACCACCGACCTGATCCTGATCGACCTCGGTCGCGGTCAGAACCGTATGGGCGCCTCGATCCTGGCGCAGGTTCACGGCAAGCTCGGCAAGCAGGCTCCGGACGTCGACGACGCCGAAGACCTGAAAGCGTTTTTCGCAGTGATCCAGGGCCTCAACGCCGACGGTCACCTGCTGGCTTACCACGACCGTTCCGACGGTGGTCTGCTGACCTCCGTGGTGGAAATGGCCTTCGCCGGCCACTGCGGTCTGAGCCTGAACCTGGACAGCGTTGCTGAGTCCTCGGCGGAAATCGCCGCCATCCTGTTCAACGAAGAACTGGGTGCCGTGATCCAGGTTCGTCAGGACGCGACCCCGGACATCCTCGCCCAATTCAGCGCTGCCGGTCTGGGCGACTGCGTTTCGGTGATCGGTCAGCCGATCAACAACGGCCAGATCAACATCACCTTCAACGGTGACACCGTGTTCGAAGGCCAGCGTCGTCTGCTGCAACGTCAGTGGGCCGAAACCAGCTACCAGATCCAGCGTCTGCGCGACAACGCCGACTGCGCCGAGCAAGAGTTCGATGCACTGCTGGAAGAAGACAACCCGGGCCTGAGCGTCAAGCTGAGCTACGACGTCAACCAGGACATCGCCGCGCCTTACATCAAGAAAGGCATCCGCCCACAGGTTGCCGTACTGCGTGAGCAGGGCGTCAACGGTCAGGTGGAAATGGCGGCGGCGTTCGACCGCGCCGGTTTCAACGCGATCGACGTGCACATGAGCGACATTCTGGCCGGCCGTGTCGACCTGAACGAGTTCAAAGGTCTGGTGGCCTGCGGTGGTTTCTCCTACGGCGACGTACTCGGCGCCGGTGAAGGCTGGGCCAAGTCCGCGCTGTTCAACAGCCGTGCCCGCGATGCGTTCCAGGGCTTCTTCGAGCGTAACGACAGCTTCACCCTCGGCGTGTGCAACGGTTGCCAGATGATGTCCAACCTGCACGAGCTGATCCCGGGCAGCGAGTTCTGGCCGCACTTCGTACGCAACCGCTCCGAGCAGTTCGAGGCGCGCGTGGCGATGGTTCAGGTTCAGGAATCGAACTCGATCTTCCTGCAGGGCATGGCCGGTTCGCGCATGCCGATCGCCATTGCTCACGGTGAAGGTCATGCCGAATTCGAAAGCGAAGAGGCACTGCTGGAAGCCGATCTGTCGGGTTGCGTGGCGATGCGTTTCGTCGACAACCACGGCAAGGTCACCGAAGCCTACCCGGCCAACCCGAACGGTTCGCCGCGCGGGATCACCGGTCTCACCAGTCGTGATGGCCGTGTGACGATCATGATGCCGCACCCGGAGCGTGTGTTCCGTGCCGTGCAGAACTCGTGGCGTTCGGAGGACTGGAACGAAGACGCGCCTTGGATGCGTATGTTCCGTAATGCTCGTGTGTGGGTGAACTAAGCGCTGTGTACAAGCTCGCTTTTTTTGTTCCCGACAGTCATGTCGAGGTGGTCAAGGAGGCTGTATTCGCTGCCGGTGGTGGGCGGATTGGTGACTATGACCACTGTGCTTGGCAGGTGCTTGGATCTGGTCAGTTTCGGCCTTTGGACGGGAGTCAGCCGTTCATGGGTGAGGCGGGGCGGGTTGAGCGGGTCGAGGAGTGGAAGGTTGAGCTTGTCGTTTGCGATGAGTTGATTCGCGCGGTAGTGGCGGCTCTTAAGTTGAGCCATCCCTACGAGACGCCTGCTTATGAGGTTTGGCGGTTGGAGGATTTTTGATCTTCCTTGGCTGCTGAAATGGAAAACCCGCTGAGAGTGATTTCAGCGGGTTTTTTGGTTTCTGGGGTTTGGGGTTGGGATTGAGTGAATATCCGTTGCTGCGGTAACGGCTTCTTATGGTTTCGCCCTTACGGCGAGTCACTTTTTTCAAACGCCAAAAAAGTAACCAAAAACGCTGGGCCCCGGCGTTCGGCACCTCGCTGTGGCTCGGTGTTCCTTCGTTCCGGGATTCATCCGGGGGGCATCGCCTACGGTTTGCTTCGCTGCACCTCCTCTCGATGTGTTCGACTTCGTCGAACGGTCGCTGCGCTCCCACCCCCGGATAAATCCCTCCACTCAGCCTGCCGATGGGGCCGGCACGTCAAAAGCGGTACTCGAGCTAACGCTCATTGTGTTGAGTGGTGGGAAGCGAGAAGCGAGAAGCGAGAAGCGAGAAGCAGAAAGCAGAAAGCAGAAAGCAGAAAGCAGAAAGCGAGAAGCAGAAGGCAACTGCGTACTGCTTGATCGTTCCCACGCTCCGCGTGGGAATGCCGCCCGGGACGCTCCGCGTTCCATTTTCGAATGTTTAAAGATGTGTGGGATTTACTGAATCTTCCCATTTGGTTTCAGCTTGCCCCTCGGAAGCTCCGGTCCTTCGGTGGTTGCTTGAAATGGAACAGGAAACCCGGCCTAGGCCGGGTTTCCTGGTTGTAACCACTTCAAGTCAAAACTTGATGGCAACCATCAGACTTTTGCACTCACCTCACTCCGATTAACCAACCCCTCCAACGCCTCACTCAGACTCTGCGCCCGATCCCCCACCAGCAAGTGCCACACGCCATCTTCCAGCGCGCTCACACCCAAACATCCGAGCTCTTTCAACCGGCTTTCCGACAGCGCTTTGCCATCGGCCAGTTGCAGGCGGATCCGGCTCATCGCGATGCAGTCCAGTTGCAGCACATTGTCGCTGCCGCCCACTGCAGTCAGCCATTGCTGTGCCAGCGGAGTGGCGACTGCGATGGGCTCACTGGTTTCGACGACGGCGACAGGAGCAGCCACTACGGCTCGGCCCAATGCGGGCATCGCCAGGCGGATTTCGTCGGCAATGCTGTCGGCCATCGGCCCGACAACCACCTGCAAGCTCCCGCCCTTGCCCGGACGTACCACGGCCATTGCGCCCAGTGCTTTCAGGTCAGCATCGGAGGCTTTGTTGCGATCGACCATTTCCAGTCGCAGCCGTGTGGTGCACGCGCCGACAGTGACCAGATTTTCCGCGCCGCCGAGTGCCTTGATGTAAGCGCCGGCACGTTCGTTTTCGGTCAGAACCGCTTTGTCGGCGGTGGCGGCGTCTTCGCGGCCCGGGGTTTTCAGGTTGAAGCGGCGGATGCAGAAATCAAACACCGCGTAGTAGATGACCGCATATGCCAGGCCAACCGGCACCACCAGCCAGCCGTTGGTGGAGCGTCCCCAGCCCAGCACCATGTCGATGAAGCCGCCGGAGAAGGTGAAGCCCAGGTGGATGTTCAGTGCGTTGGTGATTGCCATCGACAGGCCGGTCAGCAGCGCGTGCAGCAGAAACAGCAGCGGTGCGAGGAACATGAAGGCGAATTCGATGGGTTCGGTGACACCGGTGAGGAAGGCGGTCAGGGCCATCGACAGGAATATCCCGCCCATGACTTTGCGCCGCTCCGGCAGGGCGTTGCGGTACATCGCCAGGCAGGCGGCGGGGAGGCCGAAGATCATCACCGGGAACATGCCGGTCATGAACTGGCCGCCTTTCGGGTCGCCGGCGAAGTAGCGGGACAGGTCACCGGTGACCAGCGCGCCGGTGGTCGGGTCGGTGAAGTTGCCGAACACGAACCACGCCATGTTGTTGAGGATGTGGTGCAGGCCGGTGACGATCAGCAGGCGGTTGAACACGCCGAAGACGAAGGCGCCGAAGCTGCCGCTTTCCATCAGCAGGGTGCCGAAGCTGTTGATGCCGTGCTGGATCGGCGGCCAGATGTAGCCGAACAGCACGCCCAGGCCGACCGCGCTGAAACCGGTGACGATGGGCACGAAGCGCCGGCCGCCGAAGAATGCCAGGTACTCCGGCAGCTTGATGTCCTTGAAGCGGTTGTACAGCGCGCCGGCCATCAGGCCGCTGACGATCCCGGCGAGCATGCCCATGTTGATGCTGGCGTCGAGCACCTTGAGGGTGGAGATCATCACCAGGTAACCGATCACCCCGGCGAGGCCGGCGGTGCCGTTGTTGTCACGGGCGAAGCCGACCGCGATGCCGATGGCGAAGATCATTGCCAGATTGGCGAAGATCACCTGGCCGGCGTCGTGGATGATCGCGATGTTCAGCAGGTCGGTGTCGCCCAGGCGCAGCAGCAGGCCGGCGATCGGCAGGATCGCGATCGGCAGCATCAGCGCGCGGCCGAGGCGTTGCAGGCCTTCGATGAAGAGTTGGTACATGGCGTTTGTCCTTGTTGTTTTTGTTAGCGCAGAGGCCAATGTTGATGACAGGCATGACGCACCGCGGCGGCGCTGCTCAGCTTGAGCAAGTCCCGGGCGAGGCGTTGGCATTCGGCTTCGTGCAGCTGGCGCACGCGGTCCTTGATTTCGCCGATCTGTACCGGGCTCACCGACAGTTCGGTCACGCCCAGGCCGATCAACACTGGCGTCGCCAGCGGATCGGAAGCCAGGGCGCCGCACACGCCGACCCAGCGTTTGTGCACCGCCGCGCCTTCGCAGGTCATGGCGATCAGTCGCAGCAGCGCCGGGTGCAAGGCATCGACCCGCGCGGCGAGGCCGGCGTGGTCGCGGTCCATGGCCAGGGTGTATTGCGACAGGTCGTTGGTGCCGATGGACAGGAAGTCCGCGTGTTCGGCCAGTTGTTCGGCTTGCAGGGCGGCGGCCGGTACTTCGATCATCACGCCGATTTCCGGACGTTGATTGATGCCCAGTTCCAGGCACAACGCATCGACCCGTTGGCGAATGTGCAGCAGCTCGTCGACTTCGGTGACCATCGGCAGCAGGATCCGGCAGCGCTGCAGCGGGCTGACTTGCAGCAGGGCGCGCAGTTGCTGATCGAGGATTTCCGGGCGGGCCTGGGCCAGGCGAATGCCGCGCAGGCCGAGCACCGGGTTGGCTTCGACCGGCAGCGGCAGGTAGTCGAGTTGTTTGTCGCCGCCGACGTCGATGGTGCGGATGATCACCGACTTGTCGCCCATGGCATCGATCACGGCTTGATAGGCAATGCGCTGCTCTTCGACGTCCGGCGCAGTATGGCGATCGACGAACAGAAACTCGGTGCGCAGCAGGCCGACGCCGTCGGCGCCGTTGGCAAATGCATCCGCCGCTTCGTGGCTGGAGGCGACGTTGGCGACCACTTCGATGGCCACGCCGTTGCGGGTTTCGGCTGGCAGATGGGCCTGGGCCTGCTGGGCGTCACGACGTTGTTGGCGGTCGATTTGCGTCTGGCGGACTTCGGCCAGGCGCTCGGCATTCGGCGTCAGTTCGAGGCGCCCGCCGTCGGCGTCGAGGACCACCGATTGGCCTTGCGTCTGATCGAGCAGCGCCGAGCCCAGTGCGACCATGCAGGGCAGGCCTTTGCCTCGGGCCAGAATTGCCACGTGGGAAGTTGCGCCACCTTCGGCCATGCACAAACCGGCGACACCTTGTGCGCTCAGTTGCAGCAGGTCCGACGGCGTCAGTTCGTGGGCGGCGACGATGGCGCCGGCCGGCACGTCGTAATGCCAGGCTTCGCCGAGCAGGGCGCGCAGCACCCGTTGCTTGAGGTCGCGCAGATCGTTGGCGCGCTCGGCCAGCAGCGGGCTGCCGGTGTTTTGCAGCACTTCGCATTGCGCGTCGATGGACTGGCTCCAGGCGTGGGTCGCCGCGGTGCCGGTTTCAATCGATTGCTGGGCGGCGTCGAGCAGGGCCGGGTCTTCCAGCAAGGCCAGATGCGCGGCGAAGATGGCTTCTTCGTCGGCATTCCGGTGTTTTTTCGCTTGGGCGAGGGTGCCGTCGATTTCGCTGCGAACCTGATTCAGCGCGGTGTCGAGGATCTGCAATTGGTGCTCGGGCTGATGATTGCCGCTGTCGGCTGGCAGGCTGATCGCGTTCAAGCGAAACAGCGGCCCGCCGACCAGACCCGGTGCGGCGCAAACTCCGTGCAACACGCCAGCCTCGGCCGGGCGATTGCGTGGTGCGGTGGCAACCGGTACGGCGGCGTGATGATCTTCGGGTAGTGCGGTGGCCAGTGCGGTGAGCAAGGCTTGCAACGCAGCCTGTGCATCCGGTCCCTGGCAGCTGACCTGCACTTCGTCCTGTTCGCCAATCGCCAGGCCCATCAAACCGATGAGGCTGTTGCACGGCGCCGACTTGCCGGCGAAATGCAGCTGCGACTGGCTCTTGAAACCTTGCGCCGTCTGGCGGATCAAAGCCGCCGGGCGTGCATGCAGACCGCCGCGATGGGCGACCTGCACGTGACCGTGAACTTCCGGGCCGCCGAGTTCTTCTGTGCTCGCCGCTGCGCTGTGACGAGCGACGATGTGCAGCAGCGGTTCACCCACCTTCACCGTTTTCAGCGTGATCGGACGCACCTGGAAATCCTGGCTGTTGGTCAGGATCAGCAGGCTGACCAGGCTTTTGCACTGGCGGCCGACCTTGTCCAGGTCATAGCGCAGCAGCGGCTGGCCATTGCTGACCCGCGCGCCTTCCTTGACCAGCATCGAGAACCCTTCGCCCTGCAACTCCACCGTGTCCAGGCCGAGGTGCAGCAACAGCTCGGCGCCGTTGTCGGCGCGCACGGTCAGTGCATGGCCGGTGCGGGCGACGTGGATCACCACGCCGGCGCAGGGCGAATACAGGGTGTCGTTCAGCGGATCGATGGCAATGCCGTCGCCCATCGCGCCGCTGGCGAACACCGCGTCCGGGACTTTGGCGAGCGTGAGCACCGGGCCGCTGAGCGGGGCGCTTAAAGTCAGCTCTTTATTGTTGTTGTGCATGGCTCGGTCTCATCAGGAAAACGTTCGGTTCGGACTCAGTGCGTACGGGTGACTTTGCTCAGGTGTCGCGGCTGATCCGGGTCCATGCCACGGGCCACGGCCAGACCGGCCGCCATCACGTAGAAACTCTGGATCGCCAGGATCGGATCGAGGGCCGGGTGCTCGGCACGGCTCAGGGTCAGGTCGCGTTCGCTGACGTCATCCGGCGCAGCCAGCAGCACGCGGGCACCGCGCTGACGCATCTCGGCTGCCAGGCTCAGCAGGCCGGCCTGTTCGGCACCGCGCGGGGCGAACACCAGCAATGGGTAGTGTTCGTCGATCAGGGCCATCGGGCCGTGGCGGACTTCTGCGCTGCTGAAGGCTTCGGCCTGGATCGCCGAGGTTTCCTTGAATTTCAGCGCGGCTTCCTGGGCAATGGCGAAACCCGCGCCACGGCCGATCACCATCAACCGCTCGCAATCGCGCAGGGCGTCGATGGCCGGGTTCCAGTCCTGCTGCGCGGCTTCGCGCAGGCCCTCGGGCAGGGCGTTGTGCGCTTCCAGCAATTCGCTGTCTTCTTTCCAGTGGGCGATCAGACGGGCACTGGCGCTGAGGGTGGCGATGAAACTCTTGGTCGCGGCGACGCTGCTTTCGGTGCCGGCCAGCAACGGCAGGCTGAATTCACAGGCAGCTTCCAGGGGCGAATCGGCGGCGTTGACCATCGACACGCTCAAGGCGCCACGCTTGCGCAGCAGACGCAGGCTGTTGACCAGATCCGGGCTCTGCCCCGATTGGGAAAATGCGAACGCAACCTGACCGCTGACCTTCAACGGCGCCTGTTGCATGGTCACCACCGACATCGGCAACGATGCCACCGGTACGCCAAGTTGCTGCATGGTCAGGTAAGCGAAGTAGCTCGCCGCATGGTCGGAGCTGCCACGGGCAACGGTCATCGCCACTTGCGGCGGCTGACGGCGCAGGCGCCCGGCGATCTCGATCATTTGCGGGTCGAGCTGCTGCAGTTGGGCTTGCACAGCCTCGAACGAGGACAGCGCCTCCTCAAGCATTTTTGAAGTCAATGTCTTCTCCTTCGACCATGACGGCGGTCAGTGTGAGTGAGCGATCCAGCCGCACGCAGTCGGCCCAGGCGCCAGGTGCAAGGCGCCCGCGTTCGGTGATGCCGAGGTAGTCGGCGGGGAATTGCGAAAGACGTTGCGAGGCTTCGGCGATCGGCAGACCGATCTTCACCAGGTTGCGCAGGGCCTGATCCATGGTCAGAGTGCTGCCGGCCAGGGTGCCGTCCGGCAGGCGCACGCCGCCCAGGCATTTGGTGACGGTGTGGCTGCCAAGCTTGTACTCGCCATCGGGCATGCCGGCGGCGGCGGTCGAGTCGGTCACACAATACAGGCACGGAATCGAGCGCAGGGCCACGCGGATCGCGCCGGGGTGCACGTGTAGCAAGTCCGGAATCAGCTCGGCGAATTTGGCGTGGGCCAGCGCCGCGCCGACGATGCCCGGCTCGCGGTGATGCAGCGGGCTCATGGCGTTGTACAAGTGCGTGAAGCTGGTGGCGCCGGCCTCAAGGGCGGCGACGCCTTCCTCGTAACTGCCGAGGGTGTGGCCGATCTGCATGCGGATGCCACGGCTGCTCAACTCACGAATCAAGCCGTCATGGCCGGCGATTTCCGGGGCGATGGTGATCACCCGAATCGGCGCCAGTGCCAGATAGTCTTCGACTTCGGCCATCAACGCGGTGTGGGCGAAGTTCGGTTGGGCGCCCAGTTTGCCGGGATTGATGTACGGGCCTTCGAGGTGAACGCCGAGGACCCGGGCGGCGCCTTTCGGACGCTGCTCGCAGAACTCGCCGACCTCCTTGAGCACGCTGGCAATCTCGGCACTCGGCGCGGTCATGGTGGTGGCCAGCAGCGAGGTGGTGCCGAAGCGCACGTGGGTTCGGGTGATGGTCTCGAAAGCGCTGGCGCCTTCCATGATGTCCTTGCCGCCACCGCCGTGGACGTGCAGGTCGATGAAACCTGGCAGCAGATACGGCAGGTCATTGGTCGCCGGATCGCAAGGCGCGCCTTCGATCGACACGACTCTGCCGTGTTCGTGGATCAGCCGGCCGCGAATCCAGCCGGCAGCGGTGAGGATATTGTCTTCAGACATTTCGCTTCTCTCGTTTGGCCTGGCTGCTGATCAGCGGCGAAGCTCTGCAACAAAGTCGTAGTAGTCGTTGCGGCAATAGGTGTCGGTGACTTCGATCGGCGTGTTGTCTTCCAGGTAGCCGACCCGGGTCATCAGCAGCATCGCGGTGCCGGGGGCGATGCCGACGAGTGCGGCGAACTCGTCCGAGGCGTTGATCGCCTGGATGTGCTGCAAGGCGCGCACGATCGGTTTGCCAATGCTGTCGAGGTGTTCGTAGAGGGAATCGCCCACCACCTGTGGCTTGGGCATGATCGAGGCGGGCAGGGTGCTCATCTCGATGGCCATCACGGTGTCGTCGGCTTTGCGCAGGCGTTTCATGCGCGCGACCTTGTCGTTCGGTGACAGGCCGAGGCGGATCAGTTCTTCGTGGGTCGGCAGGGTGATTTCCCGCTCGAGCCATTGCGAACTGGGCACGAAGCCCTTGAGGCGCAGCATCTCGCTGAAACCCGACAGGCGCGACAGCGGTTGTTCAAGGCGCGGGGTGATGAAGGTGCCGGAACCTTGCAGGCGGCGGATCAAACCTTGATCGAGCAGAACTTCCAGCGCCTTGCGGGCGGTGACCCGGGAAATCCCCAGCATTTCGCTGAGATTGCGCTCCGACGGCATCGCCTGTTCGGCTTTCCACTGGCCGGCATGGATCGCCGCTTCCAGATTGCGCGCCAGTTGCAGGTACAGCGGCGTCGGCTGGGAGTCGTCAGGACGCAGGGCGTGGAGATCGTTCATTCAAGGCACTTCCGGAGCTGATATTGGTTTGTTGTCGCTCGCTATTTCGGCGAAAACTAATACCACTTGCATACCATGTCAACGCAGTGGGAAGGCCTGTAGTCCTTTGGAATCGGGTGTTTCAGGAGCTGTGGTTTCAAGTGGTATTAGCGCTGAGCGCTGGAAAGCAAAAGATCGCAGTCTGCGGCAGTTCTGGCGGGTGAAAGTGGTATCACCGTTCAGACGTTGCCGCAGGCTGCGATCTTTTTGATTTATTTTTTGCGGGCGACCAATGGTCGGGGGAAAGGGCCGCTTTTCGGCCCCTCGGGAGCGTGATCCCTGGGTGACAGAATCAGGGGCGGATTTCGATCATCGTGCCGTCCGGCACCAGGTTCCAGACTTCGCGCATGTCGACGTTGCGCATGGCGATGCAGCCATCGGTCCAGTCCAGAGTGTGGAACAGTTGTTCCGGGTTGTCCTCGGAGTCCGGCGTGCCGTGGATCATGATCATGCCGCCAGGCTCGACGCCTTCGCGGCGGGCGCGGGCGGAGTCGCTGATGTTCGGGTAGGAGATGTGCATCGACAGGTTGAATTTGTCGCTGGTCTTGCGCCAGTCGATCCAATAGAAACCTTCCGGTGTGCGCTTGTCGCCCTCAATCAGCTTCGGGCCTTTTTTCGCGCCTTTGCCCAAGGAGATGCGATAGCTCTTGAGTGGCTTGCCGTCGGCGATCAACTGCAGTTGATGGGCCGATTTGAGCACCAGTACTTTTTCGATGAGCGGGGTGTTCGAAGGCGTCACGGTGGTCACGAATGACGCTTGGGAGACGGTGACGAACGACAGGCAGAACAGGGCAAGCAACCAGCGCATTGAAACGATTCCCCAGAAATGAAGCAGATACTTTATTTATAGATAGTGTGCAGGCGCTGTCGCGGGCTGCGTTAGCCGGTTATCGGCCGGCCGCCGTCGAAATCAAGTGATGGCCGGTTGAGCGAGCGGCGGGATCGATTCGGATCGAACCGGATAGACCTCGACGCGCCGGTCAGCGAAGAAGCATTCCAGAGTACGGCCCACCGTGCGGAAAGCCAGTTCGTCCCAGGGAATGTCTTCCTCGTCGAACAGTTGTACTTCCAGGCTTTCGGGGCCGGCGGCGAAGTCCAGATCCGCCAGCTCGGCGCGGAAAAACACATGCACCTGACTGATATGTGGCACGTCGATCAGGGTGTAGATGCTCAGGTTGCGCACCCGGGCGCAGGCTTCCTCGGCGGTTTCGCGGATGGCGGCCTGTTCGATGGTCTCGCCGTTCTCCATGAACCCGGCGGGCAGCGTCCAGTAACCGAGGCGTGGCTCGATGGCGCGGCGACACAGCAGGACTTTGCTGCCCCAGGTCGGCACGCAACCGGCCACGATATTGGGGTTCTGGTAGTGAATCGTCTGACAGCTGTCGCAGACGAATCGCAGCCGCGAGTCGCCTTCGGGAATGCGCTGGGTCACCGGGTTGCCGCACTGGCTGCAAAATTTCATGCTGGGGTTCCTGAATGCTGCGCCTATCTTGGCGTGCAGCGGTGTCAGTCGGCAAGTTGTCGTTTCGCGACATGACGCCTGTTCGGGGCTTGGGCGGTCGCAATGATTGGTGCATGATGCAGGGTAAGGCACCGATCGAGAACACTTATGCTGGACGAGCTACTGCACCGGGTAAGCAATCACACGCCGCGCACGCTGGAGACCGACACGCGTTTCCCCGAGGCCGCTGTCCTGGTGCCGATTACTCGCAGTGACGAACCCGAACTTGTCCTCACCCTGCGCGCCAGCGGGCTATCGACCCACGGCGGCGAAGTCGCCTTCCCCGGTGGGCGACGGGATCCGGAAGACCCGGACTTGGTGTTTACCGCCCTGCGTGAAGCCGAAGAGGAAATCGGCCTGCCGCCGGGACTGGTCGAAGTGATCGGTCCGCTCAGTCCGCTGATTTCCCTGCATGGCATCAAGGTCACGCCGTATGTCGGGGTGATTCCCGATTTTGTCGAATACCAGGCCAATGATGCCGAGATCGCTGCGGTGTTCAGTGTGCCGTTGGAATTCTTCCGCAAGGATCCGCGCGAACACACCCATCGCATCGACTATCAGGGTCGCAGTTGGTACGTGCCGAGCTATCGCTACGGCGAATACAAGATCTGGGGTCTGACGGCGATCATGATCGTCGAGTTGATCAACCTGCTCTATGACGCCAAAATCAGCCTGCATCAGCCGCCCAAAAGCTTTATCAATACCTGAAGCCATCGCTCGAATGGCCAGCCATCGTGAGCCCTGAGGAAAACAAGATGAAATACCGCCTGGGCGACGCCCGTGTCGAAACCCATCCACAGAGCTGGGTCGCCCCCAATGCCGTGCTCGTGGGCAAGGTCAAACTGGAAGAGGGCGCCAACGTCTGGTTTAACGCCGTGTTGCGCGGCGACAACGAACTGATCCTGATCGGCAAGAACAGCAACGTCCAGGACGGCACCGTGATGCACACCGACATGGGCTATCCGCTGACCATCGGCACCGGCGTGACCATCGGCCACAACGCCATGCTCCACGGCTGCACGGTCGGCGACTATAGCCTGATCGGCATCAACGCCGTCATCCTCAACGGCGCGAAGATCGGCAAGAACTGCATCATCGGCGCCAATTCGCTGATCGGCGAAGGCAAGGAAATCCCGGACGGTTCGCTGGTGATGGGCTCGCCGGGCAAGGTGGTGCGCGAACTCACCGAGCAGCAGAAGAAAATGCTCGAAGCCAGTGCCGCGCACTATGTGCATAACTCCCAGCGCTATGCGCGCGATCTGGTCGAGCAGGAAGAATGACAACCCCGGAAAGACCCGTCGCCTCGCCGTGCGTGAGCATTTGTGCGCTGGACGAAGACGATATTTGCACCGGTTGCCAGCGCACGGTCGAGGAAATTACTCGCTGGAGCCGGATGACCAACGACGAGCGGCGCGTGGTGCTCGGCCTGTGTCATGAGCGGGCGAAGGCCAGTGGTCTGGTCTGGATGATCGGGAAAACGCCAGGGCGATAACCGATTTGATTGGCGTCATCGAAGGGCTGAAGTAACCTGTGCGCCAAATTGACAGGTCACGCCCATGATTTTCCTCATCGCTTACATCAGCAGCGTCGTGCTGATCAACTTCGCCTTCTCCACCGCGCCGCACCTGGACATCATCTGGTCGGCCTGGGGCGGGTTGGTGTTCGTGCTGCGCGACATGGTGCAGATCCGTTTCGGCCACGGCGCTATTGCAGCGATGCTGGCGGCGCTGGTGCTGTCCTATGTCACGTCCGATCCGTCGATTGCGCTGGCCAGCGCCACGGCATTCGCGGTCTCGGAGTGCATCGACTGGCTGGTGTTCACCATCACCAAGCGCCCGTTGCGCGACCGCTTGTGGATCAGCTCGGCGCTGAGCATTCCCCTCGATACCTTCATCTTCTTCGGCATGATCGACCTGCTGACGCCGCCGGTGCTCATCACCGCGCTGGCCTCGAAGTTCGCCGGTGTGACTGCGGTCTGGCTGATCATGGCCTGGCGCGAACGCAAACAGGCTGTCGCCGGCTGAAGCCAAACCCTCAGGTTCATGTAAAATGCCGCGCTTTCTCCCCATGGAAAGCGCGTCTGGCGTTGCTTTCCTCGATGATCCGCTTCTTTGAGGACCTGAGATGACCCGTATCGGAACTCCATTGTCGCCGACCGCGACCCGCGTATTGCTGTGTGGCTGTGGTGAGTTGGGCAAGGAAGTGGTGATCGAGCTGCAACGCCTGGGCGTTGAAGTGATCGCCGTTGACCGTTACGCCAATGCGCCGGCCATGCAGGTTGCCCATCGCAGCCACGTGATCAACATGCTCGACGGCGCCGCCCTGCGTGCAGTGATCGAAGCCGAGAAGCCGCACTTCATCGTGCCGGAAATCGAAGCCATCGCCACCGCCACTCTGGTGGAACTGGAAGCTGAAGGCTTCACCGTGATCCCGACCGCTCGCGCCGCGCAGCTGACCATGAACCGCGAAGGCATCCGTCGCCTGGCCGCCGAAGAGCTGGACCTGCCGACTTCGCCGTACCACTTCGCCGACACCTTCGAGGACTACAGCAAGGCCGTTCAGGACCTGGGCTTCCCGTGCGTCGTGAAACCGGTGATGAGTTCGTCGGGCAAGGGTCAGAGCCTGCTGCGCAGCGCCGATGACGTGCAGAAAGCCTGGGACTACGCACAAGAGGGCGGTCGCGCCGGCAAAGGCCGCGTGATCATCGAAGGCTTTATCGATTTCGACTACGAAATCACTCTGCTGACTGTACGTCATGTTGGCGGCACGACTTTCTGTGCGCCGGTCGGCCACCGTCAGGAGAAGGGCGATTATCAGGAATCCTGGCAGCCACAGGCCATGAGTCCGGTGGCGCTGGCTGAATCCGAGCGCGTTGCCAAAGCCGTGACCGAAGCGTTGGGCGGCCGTGGCTTGTTCGGTGTCGAGCTGTTCATCAAAGGCGATCAGGTGTGGTTCAGCGAAGTGTCGCCGCGTCCGCACGACACCGGTCTGGTGACCCTGATTTCCCAGGACCTGTCGCAGTTCGCCCTGCACGCCCGGGCAATCCTCGGTCTGCCGGTGCCACTGATCCGTCAGTTCGGTCCATCGGCCTCGGCGGTGATTCTGGTGGAAGGCCAGTCGACCCAGACCGCATTCGCCAACCTCGGCGCTGCACTGAGCGAACCGGATACCGCGCTGCGTCTGTTCGGCAAGCCTGAAGTCAATGGTCAGCGTCGCATGGGTGTTGCACTGGCCCGTGACGAGTCGATCGAGGCCGCTCGCGCCAAGGCGACCCGTGCTTCCCAGGCTGTCGTTGTAGAGCTGTAATCTCGCAACCTGATCGCTCCCGCATCGAGCGGGAGCGATCAGGGCACTTACGACACCTGATTCAAATCGTTATTGCGCGTTTCCTTCAGGCACAGCACAGCGATCAGGCTGAGCACCGCCGCCGCCGACACATACCCGCCGACGTAACTCAAACCACCCATCGCCACCAGTTTCTGCGCAAAGAACGGCGCCGCCGAGGCTCCGACAATGCCGCCGAGGTTGTAGGCCGCCGATGCACCGGTATACCGGACATGCGTCGGAAACAGTTCCGGCAGCAGCGCACCCATCGGGGCGAATGTCACGCCCATCAGAAACAGCTCGATGCACAGGAATAGCGCCACGCCCCAGGTCGATCCCTGAGTCAGCAGCGGCTCCATCAGAAATCCGGAAAGAATCGCCAGCACACCGCCGACGATCAGCACCGGCTTGCGCCCGTAACGGTCACTTGCCCACGCCGACAAAGGAGTGGCAGCCGCCATGAACAGCACCGCGAAGCACAGGAGGCCGAGGAAGGTCTCGCGGCTATATCCCAATGTGGATACGCCGTAGCTCAGGGAGAACACGGTCGAGATGTAAAACAGCGCATAGCACACCACCATGGCGGCGGCACCCAGCAACGTCGGTGCCCAGTACTGACTGAACAGCTCGACCAGCGGCACTTTCACTCGCTCCTGACGGGCAATGGCATTGGCGAACACCGGGGTTTCGTGGAGCTTGAGGCGCACGTACAAGCCGACCATCACCAGCGCCGCACTGAGCAGAAACGGAATCCGCCAGCCCCAGCTACGGAATTGTTCATCATTGAGCGTCATGGCCAGCGTCAGGAACAGACCATTGGCAGCCAGAAAACCAATCGAAGGGCCGAGTTGCGGGAACATGCCGAACCACGCCCGTTTGCCTTTCGGGGCGTTTTCGGTGGCCAGCAGCGCTGCGCCGCCCCATTCGCCACCCAATCCCAGGCCCTGGCCGAAGCGCAGCACGCATAGCAGGATCGGCGCCCAGGCCCCGATGCTGTCGTAACCCGGCAGCACGCCGATCAGCGTGGTGCAGACACCCATCAGCAGCAGCGAAGCGACCAAAGTCGATTTGCGCCCGATCCGGTCACCAAAGTGGCCGAACAGCGCCGAACCCAATGGTCGGGCGAGGAAGGCGATGCCGAAGGTCAGAAATGCCGAGAGCATCTGCGCGGTGCCGGAGGTCTGCGGGAAGAACACCGGCCCGATGACCAGCGCAGCGGCGGTGGCGTAGACGTAGAAATCGTAGAACTCGATGGCCGTGCCGATGAAACTCGCCGTGGCCACGCGGGTGGCGGAGTTGGTCGGTTGGGCAGGCGTGGTGTCGCTGTAAGCGGTACTGGTCGTCATGCGGTGATCCCTGACAGTCATGAGCTCCGTTGGAGCGAATTATTATGGTCGAACACCCAGGGATGTGGGATGAGGCGCGATCGCTGCTTCAGGTAGGAACAGTCGTCGGTGTGATGCGGATATTGCCGATGAACCGGCCGGAATTTGTCGGGTGCGGGGTAAGCACGCGGTTCGGCGGGGCTTGGGTAAGCACCGCGATTATAGGAAGGTGGCTAACGATTGAACAAGGGGGCTGGCTAGCGGGCCGTGGCCAGCGCCGGGGCCGAAGTGGTGTGCCAGATCAGGACCTTGCTCACCCGGTTCTCCTCGGTTTCGAGAATCTCCAGGCGGTAGCGCCCGATCTTCAGGCAGACCGCGCTTTCCGGGATGGTTTCCAGCGCCTCGGTCACCAGACCATTGAGGGTCCGGGGGCCGTCGCTGGGAAGGTGCCAGCCCAAGCATTTGTTCAGCTCGCGGATCGACGCCGCGCCATCGATGACCATGCGGCCATCGGCCTGCGGGTGGATATGTGGGTTGTCGAGGCTGTGCTCGCTTTCGAATTCGCCGACGATCTCTTCGAGAATGTCTTCCAGGGTGACGATGCCGAGCACTTCGCCGTATTCATCCACCACCATGCCCAGACGCCGCTGCTGCTTGTGGAAGTTCAGCAGTTGCAGTTGCAGCGGGGTGCTTTCAGGGACGAAATACGGCTCGTAACTGGCCGCCAGCAACGCTTCGCGGGTCAGACTGCCATTTTCCAGCAGGTGACGGATCTGCCGGGTGTTGAGCACCGCCTCGACCTGATTGATATCGCTGTGGAAGACCGGCAGGCGAGTGCGCCGGTTCTTGCGCAATTGCTCGATGATTTCTTCGATCGGATCGTCTAGGTTGATGCCGTCGACATCGCTGCGCGGCACCAGAATGTCGTTGACCGTGATGTTGTCCAGCGCATGGATGCCTGAAACCGGGTGCGGACGCACCGGATGATCCGGATCGTCATGACGCTCCGCCGGCACATCGTCTTCGCTCTGTTGCACCACCTGGGCCTTGCGGATGAACGGGCGCATCAGCAAATCACTGATGCGGCTGAGCAGCCAGGCAAGCGGGTAAACCACTTTCAGCGGTACTGCCAGCAGCGTATTGCCGAACGCCAGCACCGCATCCGGATATCGCTGGGCGAGGGTGCGCGGGAAATAATCGGCAAAAACCAGCAGCAGGGCGCCGGCACCGAGGCAAGCCGCCCAGGGGCCGTTTTCTTCACAGAGAAAGATTGCCAGCAGGGTGGCCAGGATGACGGCCAGGGCGCGGCACAGGGTATTGCAGAGGATCAGACTGTCGAGCGGGAAGCTGAGCTTGGCCAGGGGCTTGTCGCTGGCGCGGGAGGCGGTGCGTTGCGCGAGCAGGTGCTGTTGCGCCGCTTCGACGGCGGTAAACAGCCCCGACCAGAGAATCAGCAGGACAAATACCGCGAGCATCGGCCCTATGGGCAAACCGTCCATTTATGCCGCCCGTCAGATGTGCAGGATGTATTCACGAACCAGTTTGCTGCCGAAATACGCGAGCATCAGAAGGCAGAAACCGGCGAGGGTCCAGCGGATTGCCTTGTGCCCGCGCCAGCCGAGCCGGTTACGGCCCCACAGCAGGACGCTGAACACGATCCAGGCCAGGCAGGCCAGCAGGGTTTTATGCACCAGGTGCTGGGCAAACAGGTTCTCGACGAACAGCCAGCCGGAAATCAGCGACAGCGACAGCAAAGTCCAGCCGGCCCAGAGGAAACCGAACAACAGGCTTTCCATGGTTTGCAGGGGCGGGAAGTTCTTGATCAGCCCGGACGGGTGCTTGTGCTTGAGCTGATGATCCTGCACCAACAGCAACAAGGCCTGGAACACCGCGATGGTGAACATGCCGTAGGCGAGGATCGACAGCAGGATGTGCGCGAGGATGCCCGGTTCTTCATCGATGACCTGCACCGTGCCGGTCGGCGCAAATTGCGCCAGCAGTACGGTGATCGCGCCGAGCGGGAACAGAAGCACCAGCAGGTTTTCCACCGGGATCCGCGAGCAGGCCAGCAGGGTCAGGGCGATGACGGCCGCAGCAATCAGGCTCGAGGCGCTGAAGAAGTCCAGGCCCAGGCCGATCGGCGTCAATAAATGGGTGAGCAGGCTGGCACTGTGGGCCAGCACGGCGAGGACGCCGAGCCAGACCAGCAGGCGCTTGTTGGCCTTGGCGCCAGTGGCCAGGCGAGTGCCCTGATAGAGGGTCGCAGCGGCATAGAGAAGAGCGGCGGCGAGGGTGGTCAGCAAACTCGGTGACAAGGGGAGCATAAATCCTGTTAGGCAAGCCCGAAAGGGGCTGAGTTTGGCATAGAACCGCCATTGCACGAAAGACCGACAAGCTGACAGCGAGGTGTCCGCCAGACGCAGTCTTCGCTATAATCCGCGACCTGCCCACGCCGCAGGCTCGCCGAGCACATGTTGATTCCGGTCTGGGCCGCCATTATCCCGGTCTACACAGGGCCTGAAAGGATCGCGCAATGTTTGAAAACTTAACCGACCGTCTCTCGCAGACGCTGCGCCATGTCACCGGCAAGGCGAAGCTGACCGAGGACAATATCAAAGACACCCTGCGCGAAGTGCGCATGGCGTTGCTCGAAGCCGACGTCGCCCTGCCGGTGGTCAAGGACTTCGTCAATTCGGTCAAGGAACGCGCTGTCGGCACCGAGGTGTCGCGCAGCCTGACGCCGGGCCAGGCGTTCGTGAAGATCGTCCAGGCCGAACTCGAAAGCCTGATGGGCGCGGCCAACGAAGACTTGAACCTGAGCGCCGTGCCGCCTGCCGTCATTCTGATGGCCGGTCTGCAGGGCGCTGGTAAAACCACCACCGCCGGCAAACTGGCGCGCTTCCTTAAAGAGCGCAAGAAGAAGTCGGTCATGGTCGTGTCGGCGGACATCTACCGTCCTGCTGCTATTAAACAGCTGGAAACCCTGGCCAACGACATCGGCGTGACGTTTTTCCCGTCCGACCTGAGCCAGAAACCGGTCGACATCGCCAACGCGGCTATTAAAGAAGCAAAACTGAAATTCATCGACGTGGTCATCGTCGACACCGCCGGTCGTCTGCACATCGATGAAGAGATGATGGGCGAGATCAAGGCGCTGCACGCCGCGATCAACCCGGTCGAAACCCTGTTCGTGGTCGACGCCATGACCGGTCAGGACGCGGCCAACACGGCCAAGGCCTTCGGTGATGCGCTGCCACTGACCGGTGTGATCCTGACCAAGGTCGACGGTGATGCCCGTGGCGGTGCTGCGCTGTCCGTCCGCGCGATCACCGGCAAGCCGATCAAGTTCATCGGTATGGGCGAGAAGAGCGAAGCGCTTGATCCGTTCCACCCTGAGCGTATCGCTTCGCGGATCCTCGGCATGGGCGACGTGCTCAGCCTGATCGAACAGGCTGAAGCGACCCTCGACAAGGACAAGGCCGATAAACTGGCCAAGAAGCTGAAGAAGGGCAAGGGTTTCGACCTCGAAGACTTCCGCGATCAGCTGCAACAGATGAAGAACATGGGCGGCCTCGGCGGGCTCATGGACAAGCTGCCGAACATCGGCGGTGTCAATCTCTCGCAAATGGGCAATGCCCAGAACGCCGCGGAGAAGCAGTTCAAACAGATGGAAGCCATCATCAACTCCATGACCCCGGCCGAGCGCCGCGACCCTGAGCTGATCAGCGGTTCGCGCAAGCGCCGGATCGCCATGGGTTCCGGCACCCAGGTGCAGGACATCGGTCGCTTGATCAAGCAGCACAAGCAGATGCAGAAGATGATGAAGAAATTCTCCGCCAAGGGCGGAATGGCGAAAATGATGCGCGGCATGGGCGGTATGTTGCCCGGCGGCGGCATGCCAAAAATGTAAAGAATCCGCGCCGGTCGTCGTACCGGCGCAGACCCCGCAAGGAGGCGGGATCAACAGCAAACCCGCACTCGGCGGGAGCTGACCGGCCGTTTTGAACGACGGCCCCATATGCAAATCTGCACGGCATGCCACAGGCGCCGGAAAAAGTCATTTGCAAAAGTCCGGATATTCCTTAGAATATGCGGCCTTTCGGGCACCCATGCCCGCTGTGCATTTAGATTTGCAGCACCGACTACAGGAACGATGTTCACATGCTAACAATCCGTCTTGCCCTTGGCGGCTCCAAAAAGCGCCCGTTTTACCACCTGACCGTAACCGACTCCCGCAACCCGCGTGACGGTTCCCACAAAGAACAGGTTGGTTTCTTCAACCCTGTTGCACGTGGTCAGGAAGTTCGTCTGTCCGTGAACCAAGAGCGCGTTGCCTACTGGCTGAGCGTTGGTGCACAGCCTTCTGAGCGTGTTGCTCAGTTGCTGAAGGAATCTGCCAAGGCTGCAGCCTGAGCAGTATGAGCGCGACGCCAGAAAAAGCTGATGACCTGATCGTTGTCGGCAAGATTTTTTCGGTTCACGGCGTTCGCGGCGAGGTGAAGGTCTTTTCCTTTACCGATCCGATTGAAAACCTGTTGAACTACCGCAACTGGACGCTTCGGCGCGAAGGCGTGGTAAAGCAGGTCGAGCTGGTCAGCGGCCGATCCACTCAAAAGGATCTGGTTGCCAAGCTCAAAGGCCTCGACGATCGCGATGAAGCGCGTCTTCTGAGCGGTTACGAGATTTGCATCTCGCGAAGCCTTTTGCCCAACCTGACTGGCGACGAGTACTACTGGTACCAGTTGCAGGGTCTGAGTGTCATCAACCAGAACGAAGAATTCTTCGGCAAGGTTGATCACCTGTTGGAGACCGGCGCGAACGATGTATTGGTGGTCAAGCCCTGCGTCGGCAGCCTGGATGATCGCGAGCGGTTGTTGCCCTATACGGAGCAATGCGTGCTGGCAATCGACCTGGAAGCAGGCGTGATGAGGGTGGAATGGGACGCGGACTTCTAAGCAATGGCCAGCCTGCGCGTAGACGTCATTACGCTGTTCCCCGAGATGTTCTCGGCCATCAGTGAGTACGGCATTACCAGTCGTGCGGTCAAACAGGGGCTCTTGCAGCTGACCTGTTGGAATCCGCGGGATTACACGACGGATCGGCATCACACTGTGGACGATCGCCCGTTTGGCGGTGGTCCGGGCATGGTGATGAAGATCAAGCCCCTGGAAGATGCTCTGGTTCAGGCCAAGGCAGCAGCCGGGGAGGCGGCGAAGGTGATTTACCTGTCCCCCCAAGGCCGTCAACTGACTCAGTCGGCGGTACGCGAACTGGCGAAATCGGATGCATTGATCCTGATTGCCGGTCGCTATGAAGGCATTGACGAGCGTTTTATTGATGCTCATGTCGATGAAGAGTGGTCGATTGGTGACTATGTGTTGTCTGGCGGTGAGCTGCCGGCCATGGTCATGATCGATGCGGTTACACGACTGCTGCCCGGAGCTTTAGGGCATGCGGATTCCGCTGAGGAAGATTCCTTTACGGATGGTCTGCTGGATTGCCCGCACTACACCCGACCTGAGGTGTATGCGGATCAGCGTGTTCCCGACGTGTTGCTGAGTGGCAATCACGCGCATATCCGGCGTTGGCGTTTACAGCAGTCCCTTGGTAGGACCTATGAACGACGCGCCGATCTTCTGGAAAGCCGCTCGCTTTCTGGAGAAGAGAAGAAGCTGCTCGAGGAATACATCCGCGAGCGGGACGATAGTTAACAACGTATCGATGGTAGATCAGACGATTTACCTTAGGAGCACAGCATGACCAACAAAATCATCCTTGCACTCGAAGCAGAGCAGATGACCAAAGAAATCCCTACCTTTGCCCCGGGCGACACCATCGTCGTTCAGGTGAAAGTGAAGGAAGGCGATCGTTCCCGTCTGCAAGCGTTCGAAGGCGTTGTAATCGCCAAGCGTAACCGCGGCGTGAACAGTGCGTTCACCGTTCGTAAAATCTCCAACGGTGTTGGCGTAGAACGTACTTTCCAGACCTACTCCCCGCAGATCGACAGCATGGCTGTTAAACGTCGCGGTGACGTACGTAAAGCCAAGCTGTACTACCTGCGCGACCTGTCGGGTAAAGCAGCTCGCATCAAGGAAAAACTGGCTTAAGTCCAGCTTCCGATGCAGAAAAAAGCAGCCTACGGGCTGCTTTTTTGTTGCCCGCAATTTATCCACAGCATTCCGTTTCAGGCCTGACCCATGACCCCTCGCGAGCAAGAAATCGAACGTCGCGCCGAACTCTCGGTGACCCGTGTGACCAAGGCGGTTTTCCCGCCGACCACCAACCACCACAACACCCTGTTCGGCGGCACTGCGCTGGCCTGGATGGACGAAGTGTCGTTCATCACCGCCACGCGCTTCTGCCGTTTGCCGCTGGTGACCGTGTCCACCGATCGCATCGACTTCAATCACGCGATCCCGGCAGGTTCCATCGTCGAGCTGGTCGGGCGGGTGATCAAGGTCGGCAACACCAGCCTCAAGGTCGAGGTGGAAGTGTTCGTGGAAAGCATGAGCTGCGACGGCCGTGAGAAAGCCATTCACGGGCAGTTCAGCTTTGTTGCCATCGATGATGACAAGCGTCCGGTGCCAGTGCTGCCGGGTTTCGCGGCCTGATCCAGCACCGAGCCGCGGCATTCGCGGGCAAGCCCGCTCCCACAGATTTTGTGTTGTCCGCTGATGTTGTGTTCGACACGGACACTGTGGGAGCGGGCTTGCCCGCGATTTGTTCTATCAGGCGCTGACACTCTCCGGCTGAATCAGCGCCAGCAACGTCCACCCCGGCCCCGGCTTCAGCACTGTTTCCGGCGACACGACATGCACCCAGCCGCTGTCATCGCGCATGAACAGCAGGGTCGCGCGATTACCATGCAGCGCCCGGTAATCGTCCCAGCCAAACCCGTCCGTCAGCGTCGTGCTGTACAGGTCGGCGCCCTGGCCCAGTTGGCTGGCGAGTCGGGCGTAAGTCAGCGCCTCGCTCCCCAGTTGATTGCCGCGATGTTCGAGGCTGGCACGGTGCTTGTCGCTGCGCCGGCTTTCCTGACCACTGGCCAGCCCGAACAGGCGTTGATGGCCAAAGTCATGACGAAAGCGCATGGCCGCCAGCGTATTGAGTTCGCCCGACGGTGACAGCGCCAGCAAATGCCCCAGGCCGACCAGGTCCAGATGCGCATCGGCGTGCTGCGAAGCCGGATTGCCGAAGTAGGTCGGCAAGCCATCCATGCGCGCCGCGCGGATATTTTCCCAACTTGAATCTGTCAGCAGCACCCGGCTGCCCAACTGTTGCAGTGACTTGCCGAGCAGGCGTGCAGGTCCGTTAGCTCCGACGATCAGGAAGCCGCTCGGCGCGGGCTCAGCAACTTTCAACAGACGCGCCAGTGGCCGGGCAGTCGCGCTTTGCAGCACGACGGTGCCGATGATCACGGCGAAAGTCAGTGGCACCAGCAACAGCGCGCCTTCATGGCCCGCTTCATCCAGGCGAATCGCAAAGATCGCCGAGACCGCCGCCGCGACGATCCCGCGCGGGGCAATCCAGCACAACAATGCACGCTCACGCCAACTCAGACTCGAACCGGCGGTACTCAGCACCACGTTCAACGGCCGGGCGATCAACTGGATTACCAGCAACAGAATCAGCACCAGCGGCCCGAGACCGATCAACGCGTTCAGATCCAGTCGCGCCGCCAGCAAAATGAACAGCCCGGAAATCAGCAGCACGCTGAGGTTTTCCTTGAAGTGCAGGATGTGCCGCACGTCCACGCCCTTCATGTTCGCCAGCCACATGCCCATCAGCGTCACCGCCAGCAGTCCGGATTCGTGCATGACCTGGTTGGCGGCGATGAATATCCCCAGCACCGCGGCGAGCGATGCCAGATTGTGCAGATACTCCGGCAGCCATTGGCGCCGGATGATCGTGCCGAGCAACCAGCCACCGGCGACGCCGAATGCGCTGCCGCAGACAATCACTCCGCCAAACGTCAGCAGGCTCTGTTCCAGCCCATGGCCTTCGGCGCGGGCGATGATGAAGCTGTAGACCACCACCGCGAGCAGCGCGCCGATCGGGTCGATCACAATCCCTTCCCAGCGCAGGATATTGGCGATCGAAGCCTTCGGCCGCACCACGCGCAGCATTGGCACGATCACGGTCGGGCCAGTAACCAGGGTCAGGCTGCCGAACAGGATGGCGAGCAGCCAGTCGAAGCCCAGCAGCCAGTGGGTCGCGACCGCAATCACTACCCAGGTCGAGAGCGCTCCGATTGTGACCAGCCGATGCACGACGCTGCCGATCTCGCGCCATTCCGACAAATGCAGGGTCAGGCTGCCTTCAAACAGAATCAGCGCCACCGCCAGCGACACCAGCGGCATCAGCAACGGGCCGAACATTTCCTGCGGGTCGAGCCAGCCCAGCACGGGGCCCGCCAGAATGCCGGTCAGCAGCAGAAACAGAATCGCCGGTAGTTTCAGGCGCCAGGCGAGCCATTGGCAGCCCAGTGCGGCGGCACCGATACCACCGAAAGCCAACAGAATTTGCTGCTCGTTCATTGAAGCTCCCTGTTCCTTGAAATAGCGGGCTATGAAAGACTAGCGGCCATTTCAACCGTTCACTCTTTATTTGCGCGCAGTGCCAAACCTGCGTGTCTTGAGCGCCCATGCCTGCCATCGACCACCCACTGATCGACCAGTTTCTCGACGCCCTCTGGCTGGAAAAAGGTCTCTCCGACAACACTCGGGACGCCTACCGCAGTGATCTCGCGCTGTTCAACGGCTGGTTGCAGGACAAAGGTCTCGAGCTGATCAATGCCGGTCGCGAGTTGATCCTCGATCACCTGGCCTGGCGTCTGGAACAGAACTACAAACCTCGCTCCACTGCGCGATTCCTCTCCGGTGTGCGTGGTTTTTATCGCTATCTGCTGCGGGAAAAACTGATTTCGGTTGATCCGACCTTGCGCGTTGATATGCCGCAACTCGGTCGGCCGCTGCCCAAATCCCTGTCGGAAGCCGATGTTGAAGCGCTGCTCAAGGCGCCGGATCTGAGCGAAGCCATCGGCCAGCGCGACCGCGCCATGCTCGAAGTGCTGTACGCCTGCGGCCTGCGGGTGACCGAGCTGATCAGCCTGACCCTGGAACAGGTCAACCTGCGTCAGGGCGTGTTGCGGGTGATGGGCAAGGGCAGCAAGGAGCGGCTGGTGCCGATGGGCGAGGAAGCGATTGTCTGGGTCGAGCGCTACCTGCGCGACGGTCGCGGCGAATTGTTGGGCGGGCGCCCCAGCGATGTGCTGTTCCCCAGTCAGCGCGGCGAACAGATGACTCGGCAGACCTTCTGGCACCGCATCAAGCATCAGGCCAAAGTCGCCGGGATCGGCAAGTCGCTGTCGCCACACACCTTGCGTCACGCGTTTGCCACACACCTGCTCAACCATGGCGCCGACTTGCGGGTGGTGCAGATGCTGTTGGGCCACAGCGATCTGTCGACCACGCAGATCTACACTCACGTCGCCCGGGCGCGTTTGCAGGATCTGCATGCCAAACATCACCCGCGCGGCTGAGCGCCATTTGTCTTGCGACAGGCGCATTCGGCCACGGGAGCCTTATGTGGTAGGCTTTGCCGGTTTGCACGATGGGCGGTTATGACCCGGTGTTCCGGCACGGGCGTTCTGATCGTTCCATTTGTCCGCCTTCAGGAGTTCTCATGCGTCTGACCCAGATTTTCGCCGCCGCAGCCATTGCGTTGGTCAGCACCTTTGCCGTCGCCGATGACGCGGCCGACAAAGCGATTCGCCAAAGCCTGGAAAACCTCCAGCTCGATGTGCCGGTGGACACCATCACCGCCAGTCCGCTGCCGGGCCTGTACGAAGTCAAGCTCAAGGGCAGCCGCGTGCTTTACGCCAGCGCCGACGGCCAGTACATCGTTCAGGGCTACATGTTCCAGCTCAAGGACGGCAAACCGGTCAACCTGACCGAGAAGACCGAGCGCCTGGGCATTTCCAAACTGATCAATGCGATCCCGGTGGCCGAGACCGTGGTTTACCCGGCCGTGGGCGAAACCAAGTCGCACATCACCGTTTTCACAGACACCACCTGCCCGTACTGCCACAAGCTGCACGCCGAAGTGCCCGAGCTGAACAAGCGCGGCATCGAAGTGCGTTACGTGGCGTTCCCGCGCCAGGGCTTGGGCTCGCCGGGTGACGAACAGCTGCAAGCCGTGTGGTGCTCGAAAGACAAGAAAGCCGCCATGGACAAAATGGTCGATGGCAAGGAAATCAAGGCCGCCAAGTGCGAGAACCCGGTTTCCAAGCAGTTCGCCCTCGGTCAGTCGATCGGCGTGAACGGCACGCCGGCCATCGTTTTGGCCGACGGACAAGTCATTCCGGGCTACCAGCCTGCGCCACAAGTCGCCAAACTGGCGCTGGGCGCGAAGTAATTCGCATCGTCACGCTCAGGCGTTGACGAGCGTGGTCCGGCGGCAGGATTGCCGGGCCATCAACAGAGAGCCGCGAACCTGCGGTTGTTTTCACGGCCGGCCTCGTGTCGGCCGTTTTATGGGGAGTTCACAGTGAAACCGGTCAAAGTAGGCATCTGTGGGTTAGGGACCGTCGGTGGCGGAACCTTCAACGTACTTCAGCGCAACGCCGAGGAAATTGCTCGTCGTGCCGGGCGTGGAATCGAAGTGGCACAAATTGCCATGCGCACGCCAAAGCCTCAGTTCCAGACGACCGGTATTGCGATTACCAACGATGTCTTCGAAGTGGCCACGAACCCTGAGATCGACATCGTCATAGAGCTGATGGGCGGCTACACCGTTGCCCGCGAGCTGGTACTCAAGGCCATCGAGAATGGCAAGCATGTGGTCACCGCGAACAAGGCTCTGATTGCCGTTCACGGTAATGAAATTTTCGCCAAGGCACGCGAGAAAGGCGTGATCGTGGCATTCGAAGCGGCGGTAGCCGGCGGCATTCCGGTGATCAAGGCGATCCGTGAAGGCCTGTCCGCCAACCGTATCAACTGGGTCGCCGGGATCATCAATGGCACCGGCAACTTCATCCTCACCGAAATGCGCGAGAAGGGTCGCACCTTCGAAGACGTGCTGGCCGAAGCGCAAGCCTTGGGCTACGCCGAAGCCGATCCGACGTTCGACGTCGAAGGCATCGACGCCGCGCACAAGCTGACGATCCTGGCATCGATCGCATTCGGTATTCCGCTGCAATTCGACAAGGCTTACACCGAAGGCATCACCAGGCTGACCACCGCCGACGTGAACTACGCCGAAGCGCTGGGCTACCGCATCAAGCACCTGGGCGTGGCACGCAGCACCGCCGCCGGTATCGAGCTGCGCGTACACCCGACGCTGATCCCGGCCGATCGTCTGATCGCCAACGTCAACGGCGTGATGAACGCGGTGATGGTCAACGGTGACGCTGCCGGTTCGACCCTGTTCTACGGCGCCGGCGCCGGCATGGAGCCGACTGCTTCGTCGGTGATCGCGGATCTGGTGGACGTGGTTCGCGCCATGACCTCCGACCCGGAAAACCGCGTGCCGCACCTGGCCTTCCAGCCGGACTCGCTGTCGGCCCATCCGATCCTGCCGATCGAAGCCTGCGAAAGCGCCTACTACCTGCGCATCCAGGCCAAGGACCATCCGGGCGTACTCGCTCAGGTGGCGAGCATCCTCTCGGAGCGCGGCATCAACATCGAGTCGATCATGCAGAAGGAAGTCGAGGAACACGACGGCCTGGTGCCGATGATCCTGCTGACCCACCGCGTGCTGGAGCAGCACATCAACGACGCGATCGCCGCCCTCGAAGCGCTGGCGGGCGTGGTCGGTCCGGTTGTGCGGATCCGCGTCGAGCACTTGAACTAAGCCGATCTCCTTCACCGGTTCCGTCAGCGGGGCCGGTGTCGTGAACACTGTCCATTTGGAGTCAGTCATGCGTTACATCAGTACCCGCGGCCAGGCACCGGCCCTGAATTTCGAAGACGTCCTGCTGGCCGGTCTCGCCACCGACGGCGGTCTGTACGTCCCGGAAAACCTGCCACGTTTCACCCAGGAAGAAATCGCCTCCTGGGCCGGCCTGCCGTACCACGAGCTGGCTTTCCGCGTCATGCGCCCGTTCGTCACCGGCAGCATTCCGGACGCCGATTTCAAAAAAATTCTTGAAGAAACCTACGGTGTGTTCGCCCACAACGCCGTGGCGCCGCTGCGTCAGCTGAACGGCAACGAATGGGTGCTGGAGCTGTTCCACGGCCCGACCCTGGCGTTCAAGGATTTCGCCCTGCAACTGCTCGGTCGTTTGCTCGACTACGTGCTGGAAAAGCGCGGCGAGCGCGTGGTCATCGTCGGCGCCACCTCCGGTGACACCGGTTCGGCCGCCATCGAGGGCTGCAAGCACTGCGAAAACGTCGACATCTTCATCCTGCACCCGCACAACCGTGTGTCCGAAGTTCAGCGTCGGCAGATGACCACCATCCTCGGTGAGAACATCCACAACATCGCCATCGAAGGCAACTTCGATGACTGCCAGGAAATGGTCAAGGCGAGCTTCGCCGACCAGAGCTTCCTCAAGGGCACCCGTCTGGTGGCAGTGAACTCGATCAACTGGGCGCGGATCATGGCCCAGATCGTTTACTACTTCCACGCAGCCCTGCAACTGGGCGGCCCGGCGCGCTCGGTGTCGTTCTCGGTGCCGACCGGCAACTTCGGCGACATCTTCGCCGGTTACCTGGCGCGCAATATGGGCCTGCCGATCAACCAGTTGATCGTCGCCACCAACCGTAACGACATCCTGCACCGCTTCATGAGCGGCAACCAGTACGTCAAGGAAACCCTGCACGCCACGCTGTCGCCGTCGATGGACATCATGGTCTCGTCGAACTTCGAACGGCTGCTGTTCGACCTGCACGGTCGCAACGGCGCGGCGATTGCCGGGCTGATGGATTCATTCAAACAGGGCGGCGGTTTCAGCGTCGAACAGGAACGCTGGACCGAAGCCCGCAAGCTCTTCGATTCGCTGGCCGTGGACGATGCGCAAACCTGCGAAACCATCGCCGAAGTCTACGAGCAGACCGGTGAAGTGCTGGATCCGCACACCGCCATCGGTGTGAAAGCCGCTCGCGAATGCCGCCGCAGTCTGGACATCCCGATGGTGATTCTGGGCACGGCGCATCCGGTCAAGTTCCCGGACGCGGTGGAGAAAGCCGGTGTAGGAAAAGCTCTCGAACTACCTGCACATCTTTCTGATTTGTTTGAGAGAGAAGAGCGCTGCACTGTGCTGGCGAACGAGCTCAAAGCCGTGCAAGCCTTTGTCAGTCAGCATGGCAACCGCGGCAAGCCTCTTTAAGCCCGTAAAGCTGTCACATTTTGAAGCCCGTCTCCTGACGGGCTTTCTTGTTTTTGCATGCCACACTGCGCGCGTTTCGCCCAGGAAGGACGGGCGAGTCGTTGACGAAGGATGTGGCAATGCGGTTTTTTTCAGGATTGAAACCAGCGCTGTGCTGGTTGTTTTTATTGGGGTACTTCGGGTTGTCTCAGTGGACCGAAGCCGCCCATCTGACGAGGCACTCCGACACGGTGGAAGCTGTTCAGCCCATCGAGCTGGATGAGCATGAGCGTCAGTGGATTCGAGATAACCCCCGGGTGACCGTTGCTTCGGTGCAATACCCGTTGTATCTGTTTCAGGACGAACATGGCCAGTGGTGCGGCTTGAACAACGATGTGCTCAAGCACATCAGCGCCATGACCGGATTGCAGTTCGTCCATCAGGAGTCGTTTTCCACCGACCACATGCTGGAACGGCTCCAGAGTGGTGAGGCCGACATCAGCACGACGTTGGCAATGAATGACGAGCGCAAGGCATTTCTGGACTTCAGTCACGCGTTCGGCGGTGCCGGCTGGGTGTTCGTCGGGCATGCTGATGAACCCGCGATACAGTCGCTGGCGGCGTTGGCCAAGCGGGTACTGGTGCTGCCGGCCAGACACGCGCTTGAGAACAACATTCGACGCGACTTCCCGTCGATCGAGATCCGTTCGGTCAAAACCTATGCCGAGGCGCGGGCGCTGGTCGAGAGTGGAGAGGCCTACGCCACCATCGAAAACGAGATCGGCGCTCAGCTGTTTCCCTCGGGCCTGCTCAAGGTCGGTGGTCTGGTGGAGGGCAAGTGGGAGGCGGATCATCTGGCGGTACGCAAAGGGCTGCCTGAGCTTGTGAGCATCCTGAACAAGGCATTGGGCGCTTTCTCGGCGGCCGAGCTGCGTGCCATGCGCCTGAAATGGCTGGATGGCATTTCTCACACATCTGCACCCTCGATCAGCTCGCTCCTGATCAAGTGGGGATGCTGGGCGATGGGCGGGCTCGGCTTGTTCGGGCTATTGCCGTTGCTGTGGAACCGTCGACTGGCGGCCGAAGTAAAACAGCGACGGGCGGCCGAAAAGGATCTGGGTGATCAACTGGCCTTTCAACATGCATTGATCAATGCAATGCCCGACCCGGTGTTCGTTCGCGATCTGCAGGGCCGGTTGATCATGTGCAACCGCAGTTATGAAGATGCACTGTCGGTCCGGCTCGAACAGGTAAGGGGCCGGATGCTGTTCGAATTCGATGCACTGCCACAGGCCACGGCATTGATGCTGCACGACGAATTCATGGCGCAGCTGGGCACACGTAAAACGCGCTTCAGCAAACGACAGCTGATGTTCAAGAGCGGCCCCCGTCAGATCTATCAGTGGACGGTGCCGTTTTACAGTGCCGACGGAAAGCTGCGTGGCCTGCTCGGAGGCTGGACGGACATCACCGAGCGGCGGAAGGAGAGCGGGTGTCGATGTCTGCATTAAAGATGGGAAAAGTCCTATAAGCCGCGATTCCTTTTCTGATGGGAGGCTTAGGACGACTGCCCTAGAGTGACAGGCCACTGCGGCGTGAATCCGCGATTGTCGCTCCAGAGGTCGTCCCATGCGCTCGCTCAAGATCCTGATTCTAGAACCCAATCCGTTCCAGCTGATGGCGTTGCACCAGATGCTCAACGCCATCGGTATCTACGATGTACTGACCGCGCCCTCGCTGGGCTCGGCCAAGCGCTCACTGGAACGTCGCGGAGCGGTTGACATCACCCTGTGCAATCCACAATTGCAGAACGGCGACGGGCTGGCGCTGATCCGGCATCTGGCCGACCGGCAGGACGCGCGGGCGATGATTCTGCTGGGTGCCGTGGCACCCAGCCTGCTGGAGGATCTGGAAACCTTGCTGGGCGAGCACCGGATCACCTTGCTGGGCCGCCTGCACACGCCGGTCTCGGCGGTGTTGATGAGGAGTCTGCTGGACACCTACATGTCCATCCCCAGGGATTCCGTCGACGCTTGAGCCCCATGGTTATTTTTCTGTCATCTTCCCCATGCATGCTCCGATAGGCCGGTGACGCTCCGGGAGAGGCCGGCGGCAGGCAGAACTTTCCTCTCGGGCCGGTGGTCATTTACTGTGAACACGCCCCAGACACTGTGTTTTCGGACTATTGAGTGGAGATCGAGATGGAAAGTATCAGTCTATTGCTCGGTGAGGCTCTGAGCCCGTATCAGGTAACGTTGACCCCTCGCGGTCGCCTTGGCGAATGCCTGGTGACCTTGAAGAACGGCAGCGGCGCGATCGTGGTGGAGCGCGAATTCAATCAGGCGCAATTAAGCGACAAGCGCCAGCTGACGGATGTGGTCGACGGCCTGCACCGTGACATCCTGATTGCCGAAGGCCGGCTGGAACCCTGTGTGATCGCGGCGTTGCGAAACGCAGCCCTCGACAAGCACCCGACTCTCTGAAACTGATTTTTCTTTTGTGGGAACCTTCCTGCACCCGGATCAGTCAGACCCCGTAACAGCAGGATCAAGCATTGTGCTCCGGTGCTTGTCGCTTGCTGCTACGGGTCTTTGATACAGACCACGTTTAACCCCGAGTCGTCTCCCCACTTCTCGGGGTTTCTTTTTGCCCGGATTTCACTGAGCGGCTTGCTGCTCGAAGAAAATTCGCGCCTGTTCCAGATAGTCCTGGCGTCTCTCGGGGTCGAGCCAGTCGGCGTAGAGCTGGTCGAGATGTTCGTGGGGCAGGGTGCGCAACAGCTGATTGATCTCAGTGATCGCCTGTCGACCCGCTGTGGTGTCGGTGCAGCCGACATGGCCCGACAGGTATTTGCCCGTGCCGCGAATCGGGAAGAACAGCAGTTCGTCCTCGGCGATCTCGGCCTGGCGCGCCTGGTAACGGATTTCCGGCCAGTAACCCAGCACCACCTGCAAACGCCCCAGACGTTGCATCGACAGCAGGCTGCTGAGCGCATCGTTGCCGTAGTGCGGCGTCAGCGCGCCGCTCGGTGCCTGATGCAGCAATGTATCGATGTACTCGCCATAACTGCGTTCCGCGACCACTCCGACTTTTCGCTCGCCGTTGGCCAGAAACGCCGACAGATCGACTTCACCCTCGACCAGAAACGGCTCCAGCACTTCGCGATCTCTCTGGCGAACCACCAGGCCATTGCTGACCGCGCGAAACGCGGGAATGGAGAAGGCGATCCACTGGGCGCGTTCCTTGTTCCAGATCAGCGACGGATCGCAGGCGAAGGGATGCTCATGAAGCATTTGAATGCCGCGGGCGCGATTGACACGCATCAAGGTGTGTTCGTATTGCGGCATGCCGGCAATCAGCATCGGCATCAATTGATCGATAACGCCCTGGCCCTTTTTCGGGCCTTCGAAGATCGTCAGCGGCGGCAGGTCGCGCAGCAGCCAGATCAACGTCGGTTTGGCCTGTGCCCACGCCGGCAGCACCAGCAGAAATAGCAGGCCGAACAACCGCCATGTCCACCAATGGTGAGCGCGGTTCGAGGCCGAGGGCATCAGGCGCTTCAGCTCAGATGGCTCCGTCTTCGCGCAGCCGGGCGATCTGCTTCTCGTCGTAGCCAAGATCGTGGAGTACCTGCGCATTGTGTTCACCGAGCTGCGGTCCGACCCATTCGGACGTGCCGGGTGTATCAGAGAGTTTCGGCACGATGCCCGGCATCTTGAAGGGTTTGCCGTCCGGCAGCTTGGCGTGCAGGAACATTTCCCGGGCCAGGTACTGCGGATCGTTGAACATGTCTTCGGCGCTGAAGATCCGGCTGGCTGGCACTTCGGCCTGATTCAGCAGATCCAGCACGGTTTGCAGCGGCAGCGAATTGACCCAGCGGTCGATCACGCCGTACAACTCGTCGCGGCGGGTGTCGCGCCCGTCGTTGCTGGCCAGCGCCGGGTCATTGGCCAGATCTTCACGGCCGATGATAAGCATGAAGCGCTTGAAGATCGCATCGCCGTTGGCGCCGATCTGCACGTGTTTGCCATCGGCGCTGGTGTGGATCGAGGAGGGCGTGATTCCCGGCATGATGTTGCCGGTGCGTTCACGAATGAAGCCGAACACATCGAACTCCGGCACCATGCTTTCCATCATGGCGAAGATCGCTTCGTACAGCGCCACATCGACCACCTGGCCGAGACCGCCGTTGACCTCGCGATGACGCAGGGCCATCAACGCACCGATCACGCCCCACAGGGCGGCAATCGAGTCGCCGATGGAAATCCCGGTGCGTACCGGCGGGCGGTCTTCGAAACCGGTGATGTAGCGCAGGCCGCCCATGGATTCGCCGACCGCACCGAAACCTGGTTGATCCTTCATCGGCCCGGTCTGGCCGAAACCGGACAATCGCACCATCACCAGTTTCGGGTTCAGCGCATGCAGGGTTTCCCAGCTCAGGCCGAGTTTTTCCAGCACACCGGGGCGAAAGTTCTCGATCAGGATATCGGCTTCGCCCAGCAGTTTTTTCAGGATCGCCAGGCCGTCGGGGTGTTTCAGGTTCAGCGTCAGGGACTTTTTGTTGCGCGCCTGGACGAACCACCACAGCGAGGTGCCTTCGTACAACTTGCGCCACTTGCGCAGTGGATCACCGCCATCCGGCGACTCGATCTTGATCACTTCGGCGCCGAATTCGCCGCAGATGCGCGAAGCAAACGGCCCGGCAATCAAAGTACCCAATTCAATGACTTTCAGACCGCTGAGCGGTTTGTTGGCGAACGGCATGCGAGATCCTGTAGGACAAGGCTGAGCAGATACAGCGTTTTAACATAGCCGGCTGTCAGTCGCGCAACGTTGATTGCCATCAATTCGTGGATTGCCTACAGCATCGGTTAGACTTGCCGACTTTCCTCGTATCAAGAAGCCCGTTCATGGCCCAGCCGTCCACTACCTACAAATTCGAACTGAACCTCACCGATCTCGACCGCAGCGTCTACGAGAACGTGAAGCAGACCATCGCCCGTCACCCTTCGGAAACCGAAGAACGCATGACCGTACGCCTGTTGGCCTACGCGCTCTGGTACAACGAGCAACTGTCGTTCGGTCGTGGTCTGTCGGACGTGGATGAACCTGCGCTGTGGGAAAAGAGCCTGGATGATCGTGTCCTGCACTGGATCGAAGTCGGCCAGCCAGATGCGGATCGCCTGACTTGGTGCTCCCGTCGCACCGAGCGCACCAGCCTGCTGGCCTACGGCAGCCTGCGTGTCTGGGAAGGCAAGGTGATCCCGGCGATCAAGAACCTGAAGAACGTCAACATTGCCGCCGTGCCGCAGGAAGTGCTGGAAACCCTGGCCCAGGACATGCCCCGCGTCATCAAGTGGGACGTGATGATCAGTGAAGGCACGATCTTCGTCACCGACGATCGCGGTCAGCACGAAGTCCAGCTCACCTGGCTGCAAGGCGAGCGCGGCTAAGTCCGCGTTACTCCCGAAAAATCCCACGTATTCAAGAGAAGCTCCTGTCACCCCATGCGTATCGATCCTCGCCCGTTGCCCGCCACTCTGCCGTTTCTCGGTGAACTGCCACCGCTACTGACCCGCCTGTACGCGGCGCGGGGCGTGCAGTCCGAGGCGGAGCTGGACAAGAGCCTGGCGCGGCTGATTCCGTTCCAGCAGCTCAAAGGGATCGATGCGGCGGTAGACCTGCTGGTGACGGCGCTGGAGCAGCGTCAGCGGATCCTGATCGTCGGCGACTTCGACGCCGACGGCGCGACGGCCAGCACCGTCGGCGTGCTCGGTTTGCGCCTGCTGGGCGCGGCGCACGTCGATTATCTGGTGCCGAACCGCTTCGAATACGGCTACGGCCTGACCCCGGAAATCGTCGAAGTCGCGATGACCCGCGAGCCGCAACTGTTGATCACCGTCGACAACGGTATCTCCAGTGTTGAAGGTGTTGCGGCCGCGAAACGCCACGGCTTGAAGGTGTTGATCACCGACCACCACTTGCCCGGCGATGAACTGCCGCAGGCTGATGCACTGGTCAATCCGAACCAGCCCGGCTGCGAGTTCCCGAGCAAGGCACTGGCCGGCGTCGGGGTGATTTTCTACGTGTTGATGGCGTTGCGTGCACGTCTGCGCAGCCTCGGCTGGTACGAGAGTAAGCCTCAGCCGAACATCGGCGAACTGCTGGATCTGGTGGCGCTGGGCAGCGTTGCCGACGTGGTGCCGCTGGATGCCAACAACCGGATTCTGGTGCACCAGGGCCTGGAACGAATTCGCGCCGGACGTGCGCGTCCGGGGATCAAGGCGATCCTTGAAGTGGCCAAGCGTGAAGCTTCGCGCATTACCTCTACCGATCTCGGTTTCATCGTCGGCCCGCGCCTGAACGCGGCGGGGCGTCTGGATGACATGAGCCTGGGCATCGAATGCCTGCTGACCCACGACGCTGCGCTGGCCCGAGAAATGGCCGCGCAACTGGACGGCATGAACCAGGATCGCAAATCCATCGAGCAAGGCATGCAGCGTGAAGCGCTGGCGCAGCTCAAGGACTTGCCGATCGAGTCGATGCCGTTCGGTCTTTGCCTGTTCGATCCGGAGTGGCACCAGGGTGTCATCGGTATTCTGGCGTCGCGGATGAAGGAGCGGTATTTCCGCCCGACCATCGCCTTCGCCGATGCTGGCGACGGTTTGCTCAAGGGCTCGGGGCGTTCGGTGCAGGGTTTCCATATCCGCGATGCGTTGAGCGTGGTCGCGGCGCAGCATCCGGATCTGATCGCCAAGTATGGCGGTCACGCCATGGCGGCCGGTCTGACCTTGCCGCAGGAGAATTTTCCGTTGTTCGCCGAGGCATTTGACGCCGAAGTGCGTAGGCAGCTTCGCGAAGAGGATCTGACCGGGCGCCTGCTGTCGGACGGCACGCTGGCAGTCGAGGAATTTCATCTGGAACTGGCCCGCGCCCTGCGTCACGCCGGGCCATGGGGTCAGCATTTCCCGGAGCCGCTGTTTCACGGGGTGTTCCAGTTGGTCGAGCAGCGGGTGGTCGGGGAACGACACCTGAAAGTGGTGCTGAAAACCGAATGCGGTTCGGTGAAACTCGACGGTATCGCCTTCGGGATTGATCGCGATATCTGGCCGAACCCGACGATCAAATGGGTCGAACTGGCCTACAAACTCGATCTCAACGAGTTTCGCGGCAATGAGACCGTGCAGTTGATGATCGCCCACATCGAACCGCGCTAAAGGTCGTTGCGCCCCTTGCTGAAGGGGCGCAGGCACCTTCAATTGTGCTGTTTCATTTCTGAACCCTCCCTCATCCCCGGATGTCGACTAGGCTCTAAGCACTGCTTGATTGGCCTTGTGACGTCTTGTCGAATTTTTTGCCCGCGGGGGCGGGTGCTGCACCTTTTTCCTGTCACTCGTCGACTTTTCAAACAGAACCCTGGAGCCTGCCCACTGATTTGAGAGGTGCCCCATGAGTCTGCTGCTTGAACCCTTTACCCTTCGCCAACTGACCCTGTCCAACCGCATCGCCGTGTCGCCCATGTGCCAGTACTCCAGCGTCGATGGCCTGGCCAACGACTGGCATCTGGTGCACCTCGGCAGTCGTGCCGTGGGGGGCGCTGGCCTGGTATTTACCGAAGCCACGGCGATCACGGCCGACGGGCGGATCACCGCCGAAGACCTGGGCCTGTGGAACGACGAACAGATCGCACCGCTGCAACGCATCACCCGTTTCATCAACGCGCAGGGCGCAGTGGCCGGCATTCAACTGGCCCACGCCGGGCGCAAGGCCAGCACCCATCGGCCGTGGATCGGCAAGCATGGCAGCGTCAAACCGGATGACGGCGGCTGGACGCCGGTGGGGCCTTCGCCGATTGCCTTTGACCCGCAACACACCCAACCGAAACAACTTGATGAGAGTCAGATCGCGCAGGTCATTCAGGATTTTGTGGCCGCAGCCAAACGTGCACTGACCGCCGGTTTCAGTGTGGTCGAAGTGCATGCGGCGCACGGTTATCTGTTGCACCAGTTTCTGTCGCCGCTGAGTAATCAGCGCCGCGATCAATACGGCGGTTCGTTCGAAAACCGCATTCGTCTGGTACTGCAAGTGACCGAGGCGGTACGCGCGGTGTGGCCGGAAGAACTGCCGGTGTTTGTGCGCCTGTCGGCCACCGATTGGGTGGAAGACGGCTGGAACCCTGATGAAACCGTGGAGCTGGCGCGACGCCTGAAAGCCTTGGGGGCTGACCTGATCGATGTGTCATCGGGTGGTACGGCGGTCAACGCCGAAATCCCCGTGGGGCCGGGTTATCAGACGCGCTTCGCCGAGCGGGTGCGCAAGGAGTCAGGCATCGCCACCGGCACCGTGGGAATGATTACCGAGCCTGCGCAGGCCGAGCACATCCTGAGAACCTGTCAGGCCGACATCATCTTCCTCGCCCGTGAGTTGCTGCGTGATCCGTACTGGCCGCTGCATGCCGACGATGACCTGGGCGGACGCAAAGCGGTGTGGCCGGCGCAATATCAACGCGCGACCCATCGGGATCAGCCGATTCACGAGTCTGACCTGCGGGATTGATTCCGACCGGTCGCAAAGCCTATAAAACCCGCCATTGAACCGGCGGGTTTTTTCTTGCCTGTTGTTTGGAATCGCAAAGGAATGGATCGTAATGTTGATCGAACGAGAGCTGACTGAATCGGACTTGCCACTGTTGGCGCTGATCGACCGCAGTGAGTTGGTCGAAGAGTGTTATCGCATGGAAAACGGTGAGCTGATTCTGTATCCGACGCGTTTCGACATGCGCGGCTGGCCCGAAGGGGAGGCGGAGGAGAATGCGCGGGTATTGGAAAAATGCTGGCGCAGCGGCGGATGGCTACACGGGCTTTTCGATGGCGAGACACTGGTGGCAGCGGTGGTTGTGGATAACCGGGTTATTCACAATCAGGGCCTGAAAATGCGGCAGTTGAAGTTTTTGCACATCAGCCGTGCCTGGCGCGGGCAGGGATTGGGCGGGAGGTTGTTTGCATTGGCTTGCGAGCATGGTCGGGAAGTCGGCGCCGAGGCGTTGTACGTGTCGGCGACCGAGTCGCGCAATACCGTGGAGTTCTATCAGCGCCAGGGTTGCCGGTTGCTGACGCAACCGGATCCCGAGCTGTTTGATCTTGAACCCCACGATATCCACTTGTACTGCCCGTTGGCCTGACGGCTCAACGCATCAAGGGTACTTGCGCTTGTCCGGCGCCGGCGGGAAGTACTGGTACAACCAGGTCTCGCTCAGCGTGCGGTCGTTGGTGCGGATGAACAGACGCAGTTCAACCGGCTCAACGCTGTCATTGGTCGGGTACCAGTCGAACAGGATCCGGTAGCCCTTGATGTCATCCAGCACCAGCACGCTGAAATCCTGCACCTTGCCGTTGGAGCAGGTCACCACCGGTTCGATCCCGGTGCCCTGCGGCAGGCGATCGAGGCCGCCACCCGTGAAGTCCACGGCAAAACGACGGGCCCAGACCGGCGGGTAATGTTCGCCCGGTGCCCAGCCTTCGACGAATCCACCCATGCCCGAACGGGTCGCATGCACCCGCGCCAGCGGCGTACCGACCGGCGGCAGGGCGCTCCAGTAGAGCTTGTAGCCGTAGTTCAGCGAATCGCCGGCCGCTACCGGTTTCTTCGGCGTCCAGAACGCGACGATGTTGTCGAGGGTTTCGCCGGTTGTAGGAATTTCCAGCAGATCGATGGAGCCTTCGCCCCATGCGGTTGTAGGTTCTACCCACAGACTCGGACGCTTGCTGTACCAGTCGACGGTGTCCTGATAGTTGGCGAATTCGTGGTCGGTCTGCACCAGGCCGAAACCTTTCGGATCGGTGTCGGCGAAGGCGTTGAATTGCAGGGTCGCCGGGTTGTTCAGCGGACGGCAGATCCACTCGCCGTTGCCGCGCCACATGGCCAGACGATCCGAGTCATGGATCTGCGGGTGGATGGTGTCGCACATCCGGCGCTCGTGGGTGCCGCAGCTGAACATGCTGGTCATCGGCGCGATGCCCAGTTGTTCGATAGCTGTGCGGGCATTGATGTGGGCGTCGACTTCCATCACCACGCGCTCGGCCTGGCAGTCGATGTCGAAGCGGTAGGCGCCGGTCGCGCTCGGCGAGTCGAGCAGGGCGTAGACCACAAAGCGGGTCGCGTTCTGATCCGGAGTCTCGAACCAGAACTTGGTGAAGTCAGGGAATTCTTCGCGTTTCTTGGCGTAGGTGTCGACGGCCAGGCCACGGGCGGATAGGCCATATTGGCCAGTGGCATCCACCGCGCGGAAGTAGCTGGCGCCGAGGAACGACACCACGTCATGGCGATCCAGTTCCGGTGCCTTGAACAGCTTGAAGCCGGCAAAACCCAGGTCGCCCTTGAGCTGCTGGGTGTCGACCGAAGTGTTTTCATAGTTGAACAGCTGAGGGCGGAAATGCACCTCGCGGGCCGTGCGGGTCTTCGGATCGACGCTGTACATGCGCACCGGCTGACGGAAACCCATGCCGACGTGGAAGAACTGCACATCCAACTGACCCTTGTTCTCCTTCCACAGCGAATGCTCGCCGTCGTAGCGGATCGCGTTGAAGTTCTGCGGGGTCATGGTCGCCAGGGTCGGCGGCAGCACCTGTTTGGTGTCCTGATACGCGCTGCCGGCCAGTTGCTTGGCCTGGCGCTTCAGCGTTTCGAAGTCGAAGGCCTGGGCTTCACCGTCGGCGGCACCGCCAGAGGCGGCCCAGGCACGTGCGGCGAGCAGGCCCGAGGCGGAAAGGCCGGTGTAAGCCGCAATGGCCATGGACGCTTTGAGCAAATTCCTGCGGTGCATAGATACAACCTGTCGTGGACAATCCCGCGCCGTTCCTGGCACGTACTGGATCAGAAATTACGGTTCGGACAAGCCTTCGGCCAAACGCTACGGACTAGTAACAGATGCCCGCTAGCTTAATCCGTTCGCTGATTTTGCAAAATTCATTGATAGCACGGCGACAGCGTCTCAATGAAACAAGACGTTACGGTTACTTATCCCACAGCCTTTTCTGATTTATAGGGCATATCTGCTTTTTTCGACTAATTACTCTAAAAACAGCTTTTCAGCGCCGATTTAATTTCTATTCTATGGGCATCGCCGGTCACGCCCCATCCGACCGGCAGGGCTCAAATCGCTGCTTAAAGGAGCAGGGCGATGCGGTTTTCGAAAATTTCTGACGTACTGGAAAAGGACATCGTCCATGACAAAAGGACAAGGCATCACCGAAATGTTGGGCATCTTTCCCTGCCTCACCAACGTCCGGCGAAGACGCCGGCTCAGTCCTGACGAACTGAAACTGGTGGAGCGTTACCGCGAGTTGTCGGAAAGCGACCGGATTGCGATGCGGTATCTGGTGGATGCGATGAGGAGTGTTTCGCGGTTTTGAAGTGAAAAACCAAAGGGGCGGACTGTGAAGTTCGCCCCTTTTTCGTTATTGAGACTTATCGGGATGCTGCGGTTGCATCAACCCCTTCGACAAGTCGGGTGGCGAACCGAGTGGCGTTCGAAGTCGGGATACTTCCCGTCAACACGGCAAAACCGGAAGGCCCGCGCCACGCGGCCCGCCATAACGCAGAAGTGAGGTTCGGAAAAACCACAGTTCAATGAAGGGCAAACACCGTGTTGACAGATTTCCGGCTTCGACCTCAGCTACTAATTGGGCTGCAACGGGACAAAGCCTATCGGTCAGGCGCTAGCGGTGCCAGGTCTACTCTGACGACGCTGGTTGTAGGAATTGAAGATCGTTCTCGTAAGCAACGTCTGTAGGAATTTCCTGTTTTTGCATGTGCTGCAGAGAGGCAGCCCCTGCGCCGCAGTTTTTCCTTTATTTATTCGAATTCCAGGAATGAACTGCAGGTTTTCTACATGCTGATCGAATTTTCGGTTTCCAATTACCGCTCGTTTCGGGACAGGCAAACCCTGTCCATGGCGGCCAATCCTCGTCTGAGCAAATCGCGTAATACCTTCAAGCCTCCCATCACTGCTGAAAGACTCCCTGATTTATTGAAGGTCGCGGCAATCTACGGCCCGAACGCTGCCGGGAAATCTTCATTGATCCGCGCAATGGGAATCGTGGGACGCTTGATGGCGGTTCCTTCGGGATCAAATGACGATGCACTGCCGGTTTCACCTTTCCGGTTTGACCGGGCTTTGAATGATGCCCCCAGCCTCTTTGAGTACGACTTTATACAAGCCGGGCTGCGTTATCGGTTCGTGCTCGGACTGACTGCCCAGAGGGTTGTTCAGGAGCAATTGCTCGTCTATCCCAAAGGAAAGGAAACCCTGCTCTATCGCCGTCAGCTTGATGCGGCGGGTGAGCACTATGTGTTTGGTAAAACCCTTGAAGGTGGCAAGGAGGTACACAATGCCTGGCGTCGATTAACCAGTCCGAAGATGTTGTTTATCGCGCAAGCCGTTGCTAATAGCAGCGAAGAGTTGAGCCAGTTGCGCTTACCGTTCAGTTGGTTTCAAACCGGGTTGCTGGTAGTGGAACAGAACAACATGATTGGTTTGTCCACAGCGTCGATTCGGTTTCTGAAAATGGTCAAGAATCATACGAGTGATCTTCGCGACTTTCTCAAGGCTCTGGATATTCCTGTATCGGCCATTCAACTAAACGCGGACGAAGACATAGCGACCTCGGGCAATGGAAAACTGACTTTGAAAGAGTTCTTCGCGGCGGCGCAAAAGGACAAGCTGACCCTTACGCATTCCGGTGTCTCAGGTGACGCCGAATTCGATTTTTCTGAAGAGTCGTGTGGCACAAAGAATCTTATCGGCTTCTGGTTACCCTGGTTCATGATGAATCAGGCCGGGGGCAGCGGGGTTTTGTGTGTCGATGAACTGGACAGCAGCCTTCATCCTGAAATCGTGGCGGACTTGATTGGCAAGCACTTGAGCAGTGGTCTGGACACTCAGTTGATCTTTACCACTCACGACACGCATCTGATGAATGAAAAGATTCTCAGGCGGGATCAGTTCTGGATCACCGAACGCGATGCCCACGGCGCTACCTGCCTGTTTTCCGTGCACGATTTTGAGGGACGGGAAAGTGAGGATGTCGAGAAACGCTATCTCGAAGGCCGCTATCGCGGATTGCCGCTGATAAGGCGGGATTGAGAATGGTGGGCTCGAACAGGTCGTTTGATCGAAAGGGTTCACGTTTCAAGGCGCAGCCGAAAGTGTTGATCTTGTGTGAGGACAGTAAGTCAGGGAAGCGTTATCTGGAGGAGGCCGCGTTTTATTTTCGGGCCAAGGCACAAGTTGAAATCGTCCATTGCGGCATTACGCATCCGAGCGGGATAGTCGAGCGCGCGGTTGTGCGACAAAAGCAGTTCGACAAAGTGTTCTGTGTGTTGGATCGTGATACCCACTTGTGCTTCGAGCGGGCACTGAATGTTGCGAGGTCTCATCCCAGGATCACAGTTATCGCCTCGTATCCATGTTTTGAGTTTTGGCTTCTGCTGCACTTTGGTTTCAATCGAAAGCCTTTCAGGTCGGTCGGGAAAAACTCTCCGGGTGATCTGGTTACCAAAAGCCTGAGAGCGAAGCCCGGCATGTTTGGATATGAAAAGGGAAAGGACATCAGCTATTTCACTCAACTGCTTGGAGAACCATTCAATGTGGCGAGAACGCTGGCACCGAAAATTCTTGAGGATGTTTCTGTCAGTGGTGAGCCCAACCCAAGTACAGAAATCCATTTACTGATGGATGAGTTTGAATCCCTCTCCAGACCACAATTGATCTAGTCATACGAACCATGCCCGCATCCCTGCGGGCAGGTTGTGCTCTGTTACCGACCCACTTTCCACGCATCCCCAGCCGGCGCCTTCCCATGGTCATACGGCTTGCCAATCCACATGTAAATCAACCCCAACCCAATCACGATCGCCGTGCTCAGCACCATCGCATAGTTGATGTACCACGCCGCATCCGGCGTGCGTGGCCAGGCCATGTTGATGATTGCGCCGACGCCGTACACCAGCGCGCCGATGTTCACCGGCCAGCCCCAGGCGCCGAGGGTGAATTTGCCGCTGGGTTTCCAGCCTTTGCTGCGGGCGTACAGGGCGGCGAGGACGATCATCTGGAATGCGAGGTAGATGCCGATGGCGGCGAAGCTGACGATGGTGGCCACGGCGTCTTGCAGGAAGAAGCCGAGGGCGATGATCAGGCCAGGCAGGACGCCGGACACGAACAGCGCAGCAACCGGCACTTGGGTTGTAGGAGAAATCTTTTTCAGCAGTCGGCTGCCGATGACCATTTCATCGCGAGCGTAGGAGTACAGCAGACGACTCGCCGCCGCTTGCAGGCTGATGACGCAAGAGATGAAGGAAATCATTACCACGCCCATCACCACTTTCGAGCCGACCGGGCCGAAAGCGTTGTTGAGGATGGTGGTGACCGGGTCCTTGTCGGTGCCGTTGATCACCGCTTGCATGTCCGGCACGGCGAGGATCAGCGCCAGGCAAGCGAACATCGCCGCGATGCCGCCGATGTAGATGGTCATGCGCATGGCCACCGGGATTTTCTTGCTTGGGTTCGGGGTTTCTTCGGCGACGTCGCCGCAGGCCTCGAAGCCGTAGTAGAGGAACATCCCCGCCAGCGAAGCGGTGAGGAACGCCGGCAGGTAGGAACCGTCGACGCTGATGTCGAAAGTGTTGAACAGCGCGCTGATCGGCTGGTGGCGCTCGAAGATCAGCAGGTAAACGCCGACGATCACCGCGCCCACCAGTTCGCAGAGGAAGCCGAACATGGCGATCCGCGCCAGAACTTTGGTGCCGCTGAGGTTGACCAGTGTGGCGAACAGCGTCAGCACCAGAGCGATGACGATGTTGGTGTTGTTGCTCGGCTCAAAACCGAGCATGGCCGCGAGGTACGGGCCGGCGCCGACCGCAACGGCGGCGATGGTCACGCACAGCGCGATGGAGTAGATCCAGCCGACCATCCATGCCCATTTCTTGCCCACCAGGCGACGTGCCCAAGGATAAACGCCGCCGGAAATCGGGAACTGCGAAACCACTTCGCCGAAGATCAGGCACACCAGCAATTGCCCGCAACCGACCAGCAAATAGGCCCAGAACATCGGTGGACCGCCAGCGGCCAGGCACAGGCCGAACAGGGTATAAACCCCTACGACCGGTGACAGGTAAGTGAAGCCCAACGCGAAGTTTTCCCACAGGCTCATGCTGCGGTTGAAGTTGGAGGTGTAGCCCAGTTGGCGCAGTTGTTCGGCATCGCTGTCGGCAACGGCGGCTGAGAGATCGGGTGATGCACTCATGTGTGTTTGCTCCGTGAAATCGGCAGATTTCGGATGGCCGAAACCGTGGCGGGGCTTGGTGAGCGCCGCCCGGATCGGTAGTTATTGTTTTGAATGCCTGGTGATGCGGATGACCGGTTTCTGCCTTGAAGCCGGGGGGAATGCTTTTAGTGTTTGAACATCACATGCCGAACCGTGGTGTAGTCCTCCAGCCCGTACATGGACATGTCCTTGCCGTAGCCGGACAGTTTCTGACCGCCATGCGGCATTTCGCTGACAAGCATGAAGTGCGTATTTACCCAGGTGCAGCCGTACTGCAACCGCGCGGACAGTCGATGGGCGCGTCCTACATCCGCCGTCCATACCGAGGACGCCAGGCCGTAGTCCGAATCGTTGGCCCACTCCAGCGCCTGGGCTTCATCGGTGAATTTGGTCACCGACACTACCGGCCCGAACACTTCGCGGCGGACGATTTCGTCGTCCTGCTGCGCATCGGCCAGCACGGTTGGTTCGAAGAAGAAGCCATTGCCGTCCACAGCCTTGCCGCCAGTGATCAAGCGAATGTGCGGTTGCGCCACGGCGCGTTCGACAAACCCGGCCACGCGGTCGCGATGCTGGGCGGTGATCAGCGGCCCGAGCTCGGTCGACGGATCATCCTGCAAGCCGTACTTGATACTGCTGACCGCCGCGCCGAGCTTCTCGACGAACTTGTCGTAGATGCCTTGCTGGGCGTAGATCCGACACGCAGCGGTGCAGTCCTGGCCGGCGTTGTAGAAGCCGAAGGTGCGAATGCCTTCGACCGCAGCGTCGATGTCGGCGTCGTCGAAGATGATCACCGGGGCCTTGCCGCCCAGTTCCATGTGCATGCGTTTGACGCTGTCGGCGGTGCTGGAAATGATGTTCGAACCGGTGGCGATGGAGCCGGTCAGCGACACCATGCGCACTTTCGGATGGGTCACCAGCGGGCTGCCTACGCTCGGCCCACGCCCGAACACCAGATTGAGTACACCGGCCGGGAAAATTTCCGACGCCAGTTGGGCCAGACGCAACGCGGTCAGCGGGGTTTGTTCCGACGGCTTGAGCACCACGGTATTACCGGCGGCGAGGGCCGGGGCGATTTTCCAGGCGACCATCATCAGCGGGTAGTTCCACGGCGCGATAGAGGCGATTACGCCGACCGGGTCGCGGCGGATCATCGAGGTGTGGCCGGGCAGGTATTCGCCGCCCGCCGAACCGCTCATGCAACGGCTGGCGCCGGCGAAGAAACGGAACACGTCGGCAATCGCCGGGATCTCGTCGTTCAGCGCGGCGCTGTAGGGTTTACCGCAGTTGTCCGATTCCAGTTTGGCCAGCTCTTCGCCGTGGGCTTCGATGGCGTCGGCGAGTTTGAGCAGCAACAGCGAACGGTCTTTCGGTGTGGTCTGCGACCATTCGGCGAAAGCACTGTCGGCGGCGCGCACGGCGGCATCGACCTGGGCTTCGGTGGCCTCGTTGATTTCCACCAGCACTTCGCCGCGTGCGGGGTTGAGCACCGGTTGCGCCGGGCCTTCGCCGTTGACCAGTTGGCCATTGATCAAGAGTTTGGTTTGCATGTTGTTGTCCTCTTTCTACTGCAAATTCAGGGTGGGAAAGGTCAGGGAAATCATTTACCGCCGCTGCCGGCCACGCTCTCGCCACCCCGGGTCAGGTAGTAGGCGCCGAGGATCGGCAGCATGGTGACGAGCATCACGAGCATCGCCACGACGTTGGTCACCGGCACGTCCCGCGGGCGGCTCAACTGGTTGAGCAACCACAGCGGCAAGGTGCGCTCGTGCCCGGCGGTGAAGGTGGTGACGATGATTTCGTCAAACGACAGCGCAAACGCGAGCATGCCGCCAGCGAGCAACGCCGAGCCGAGGTTCGGCAGGATGATGTAGCGGAAGGTCTGCCAGCCGTCGGCGCCGAGATCCATCGACGCCTCGATCAGGCTGTGGGAGGTACGGCGCAAACGGGCGATGACGTTGTTGTAGACGATCACCACGCAGAAGGTCGCGTGGCCGACGATGATGGTGAACATCCCCGGCTCGATCCCCAGCGTCTTGAAGGTCGCCAGCAGCGCGATCCCGGTGATGATCCCCGGCAGTGCAATCGGCAGGATCAGCATCAGCGAAATGCCCTGTTTGCCGAAGAAATCCCGGCGGTACAACGCTGCCGAAGCCAGCGTGCCGAGCACCATGGCGATCAGCGTGGCGATGGCCGCGATCTGCAACGACAGCTTGATTGCTTCCAGCACGTCCGGCCGGGAAAACGCCACGCTGAACCAGTGCAGCGTGAAGCCTTTTGGTGGAAAGCTGAATGCCGCGTCTTCGGTGTTGAAGGCGTAGAGGAAGATGATCAGGATCGGGAAGTGCAGAAACACCAACCCGCCCCAGGCTGCGATTTTCAGGCCTAAAGAGGCTTTCTCAGAGTGCATCGAAGGCCCCCAGTCGTTTGACGATGGACAGGTAGATAGCGATCAGCACGATCGGCACCAGCGTGAACGCCGCAGCCATGGGCATGTTGCCGATCGCGCCTTGCTGCGCGTAGACCATGCTGCCGACGAAGTAGCCCGGCGGCCCCACCAGTTGCGGCACGATGAAGTCGCCCAAGGTCAGTGAAAAGGTGAAGATCGAACCGGCGGCAATCCCCGGCACCGACAGCGGCAGAATCACCTGCATGAAGGTCTGGCGTGGCTTGGCTCCAAGGTCGGCGGAGGCTTGCAGCAACGACGGCGGCAGGCGTTCCAGCGAGGCCTGGATCGGCAGGATCATGAACGGCAGCCAGATGTAGACGAACACCATGAACCGCCCCAGATGCGAGGTCGACAAGGTGCTGCCGCCGACCCCGGGAATCCCCAGAATGAACTGCAGAACCGGTTCCAGCCCCAGGTGCTGAACGAACCACTGCGCCACGCCGCCCTTGGCCAGCAGCAGCGTCCAGGCGTAGGCCTTGACGATGTAACTGGCCCACATCGGCATCATCACCGCGATGTAGAAAAACGCCTTGGTCTTGCCGGTGGTGTAGCGCGCCATGTAGTAGGCAATCGGGAACGCGACGATGGCGCTGGCAATCGACACCACGACGGCCATGCTCAGGGTGCGCAGGATGATGTCGAAGTTCGACGGCTGGAATAGCGCGGCGAAGTTGGCCAGGGTCAGGTCCGGCGTGACCGCCATGGTGAAGTCGTCGAAGGTGTAGAAACCTTGCCACAACAGCACCAGCAGCGAGCCCAGATAGATCGCGCCGAACCACAGCAGCGGCGGTACCAGCAGCATCGACAGATACAAATTCGGCTTGCGATAGAGCAGGTTGGAAAACCTGCGCAACGGCGCCGATTGAGGGAGGGCGAGGGCGGTCATGTCACACCCCGCTCGCAACGGTGTCGTGCAACGGAATCATCGCTTCCCGTGCCCAGCGAGCGCTGATGCGCTGACCGGTCTGGTGTTGCGCGCTGCTGTCGATCCACTGATTGTTGGCCTGGCTGATGCTCAGGGTCTGGCCGTTTTCCAGGGTCAGTTCATAGCGCGTGGCACTGCCCTGATACTGGATGTCGTGGAGCAGGCCGCTGACTTCGATTTCATGGCTGGCCAACGGGCCTTCGGCGAAACGCACGTGCTCCGGGCGGATCGAGAACGGCTGTGGATGGCCGCTGAGCTGGCGCGCCAGATCGCCGCGAATCACGTTCGAAGTGCCAACGAATTCGGCGACGAAAGTGGTGGTGGGCTTCATGTACAGATTGCGCGGGGTGTCGACTTGCTCGATGCGACCCTTGTTGAACACGGCCACGCGGTCGGACATCGACAGCGCTTCAGTCTGGTCGTGGGTGACGAAGATGAACGTGATGCCGAGCTGGCGTTGCAGCTTCTTCAGTTCGCTCTGCATCTGTTCACGCAGCTTCAGGTCGAGGGCGCCCAACGGTTCGTCGAGCAACAGCACTCGCGGGCGATTCACCAGCGCGCGGGCGAGGGCGACTCGCTGGCGCTGACCGCCGGACAACTGCACCGGTTTACGCGCGCCGTAGCCGCCGAGGGCGACCATCTCCAATGCTTCTTCGGCGCGCTTGTGGCGCTCGTTCTTGTTCACGCCTTTGACTTTCAAACCGTAGGCGACGTTGTCCAGCACGTTCATGTGCGGGAACAGCGCGTAATCCTGAAACACCGTGTTGACGTCGCGTTGATAGGGCGGCAAACCGGCGGCTTCGGCGCCGTGAATGCGGATCGAGCCGGCGCTCGGTTGCTCGAACCCGGCGATCAGGCGCAGACACGTGGTCTTGCCCGAACCGGAAGGGCCGAGCATGGAAAAGAACTCGCCGTCCTGGATGTCGATGGAAACCCGGTCAACGGCCTTCACCTCGCCGAACTGCCGGGAAACGTTGGTGAACTGGACTGCAAGCGTCATGATGCGGTGCTCCAAAAAGGCGAGGGCCGTCGCAGCGGCCCTGCCTGGACTTCTGAAAAACAGTGTTCGAGTTGATCGTTCCCACGCTCTGCGTGGGAATGCATCACCGGACGCTCCGCGTCCATTCGCATGAGATGACGCAGAGCGTCACGAGCTGCATTCCCACGCAGACGGTTCGACGCCTCGACGTGGGAACGATCGGGCTAGAGCGGCGTGTCAGCGACCGCCCATAATCGCAATGTAGTCCTGCGTCCACCGGCTATACGGCACAAACTTCCCACCCTCAGCCTGCGGTGTTTTCCAGAAAGCGATCTTGTCGAACTGATCGAACCCGTTGGTCTTGCAGCCTTCAGCGCCGAGCAACTCACTGCCCTGACACGCCGCCGGAACCGCCGGCAACGAACCGAACCACGCCGCCACATCACCCTGGACTTTCGGTTGCAGCGACCAGTCCATCCACTTGTAGGCGCAGTTCGGGTGCTTGGCTTCGGCGTGCAGCATGGTGGTGTCGGCCCAGCCGGTGGCGCCTTCTTTCGGCACGGTCGAAGCGATTGGCTGTTTCTCGTTGATCAGGCCGTTGACCTGATACGGCCACGCGCTGGACGCAACCACACCTTCGTTCTTGAAGTCGCTCATCTGCACGGTGGTGTCGTGCCAGTAGCGGTGGATCAGCTTCTGCTGCGCGCGTAACAGTTCCAGCACAGCCTTGTACTGATCTTCAGTGAGCTGATACGGATCCTTGATCCCCAGCTCAGGCTTGGTGGATTTCAGGTAGAGCGCCGCGTCGGCGATGTAGATCGGGCCGTCATAAGCCTGCACGCGGCCCTTGTTCGGCTTGCCGTCAGGCAGATTCTGCGCGTCGAACACCACGTTCCAGCTGGTCGGCGCGGTCTTGAACACGTTGGTGTTGTACATCAGCACGTTCGGGCCCCACTGGTACGGGGTGCCGTAAGTCTGGTTGTTGACCACGTACCACGGCGCGTCTTTCAGGCGTGGGTCGAGGGACTTCCAGTTCGGGATCAACGCGGTGTTGATCGGCTGCACACGCTTGCCGACGATCAACCGCAGCGAGGCATCGCCCGACGCGGTCACCAGGTCGTAACCGCCCTTGGCCATCAGGCTGACCATTTCGTCAGAGGTGGCGGCGGTTTTCACATTGACCTTGCAGCCGGTTTCCTTCTCGAAACCGGTCACCCAGTCGTAGGCCTTGTCGCTTTCACCGCGTTCGATGTAGCCGGGCCAGGCGACGATGTCGAGCTGGCCTTCGCCGGCGCCGACGGCTTTCAGCGGCTCGGCGGCCTGCAGACTGGCGCTGGCCAGCAGGGCTGTGGTGATTGCACTGAGCAGTGCGGTCTTGTGCACGAACATGGTGAACCCTCTTCTTTAAATTATGGTCGGGGCAGTTGTGAACGCGGTGAAGCATGCCGTGGTCGGCTTGTTATTAGCGTAGTCAGAGATGCTGGCCGTGGCGGGCCATGATGTGCCGCACCACGCTGTAGTCCTGTAGCGAATCGCTGGATAAGTCTTTGCCGTAGCCGGAGCGTTTCAGGCCGCCGTGGGGCATTTCGCTGACCAGCATGAAATGGCTGTTGATCCAGGTGCAGCCGTATTGCAGGCGCGCGGCGACCTGCATCGCCTTGTCCAGGTTCTGGGTCCAGACCGACGAGGCGAGGCCGTATTCCGAGTCGTTGGCCCAGTCCACCGCTTGCGCCAGCTCGTCGAAGCGGGTCACGGTCACCACCGGGCCAAACACTTCGCGCTGGACGATTTCATCGCTCTGTTTGCAACCGGCCAGCAGCGTCGGCTGATAGAAGAACCCGGCGCCGGAATGTACCGCTGCGCCGGTCACTCGTTCGATGTGCGGCTGACCGAGGGCGCGCTCGACGAAGCTGGCTACGCGGTCGCGCTGACGAGTGCTGATCAGCGGCCCGATTTCGTTGTCGGCGTCACGCTTGCCAGCGAAGCGCAGGCTGCTGACCGCCGCGCCGAGTTCGGCCACCAACTTGTCGTGAATCCCGGCCTGAGCGTAGATCCGGCAAGCCGCCGTGCAGTCCTGCCCGGCGTTGTAATAGCCATAAGTGCGTACGCCTTCGACCACGGCTTTGAGATCGGCATCGTTACACACGATCACCGGAGCCTTGCCGCCGAGTTCGAGGTGGGTGCGTTTCAGGGTTTTGGCAGCGGCCTGGAGGATTTTCTGGCCGGTGACGATATCGCCGGTCAGCGACACCATGCGTACTTTCGGATGGCCGACCAAGTGACTGCCGACGCCTTCACCGCCACCGCAGACGATGTTGATCACCCCGCGTGGCAGGATCTCGGCCAGCGCTGGCGCCAGCGCCAGAATCGACAACGGCGTGTGTTCGGATGGCTTGAACACCAGCGTATTGCCGGCGGCGAGGGCCGGGGCGATCTTCCACGCGGCCATCATGATCGGGTAGTTCCACGGTGCAATCGAGGCGACGACGCCAATCGGATCGCGGCGCACCATGCTGGTGTAGCCCGGCACGTATTCGCCGCTGAGCTGGCCGGTCTGGCAGCGCACGGCGCCGGCGAAGAAGCGAAACACATCGACGGTGGCGGTCAGATCGTCCTGCCGCGCCAGATGCAGCGGCTTGCCGCAGTTCAGGGCTTCGAGGCGGGCGAGGTGGTCAGCGTGTTTTTCAACGGCGTTGGCGATTTCCAGCAGGAAATTCGAGCGTTGTTGCGGGGTGGTGCGCGACCATTCGGCAAAGGCGCGGTGGGCGGCGAGGATGGCGACTTCGACTTGTTCGGTGCTGGCTTCGGCAATCTGGGTCAGGACTTCGCCGGTGGCCGGGTTGAGGATCGGTTCGACAAAACCCTGGCCGGCGACCAGTTCGCCGTCGATCAGCAACGCGGTGTGCATGTGGGTCTGCGCGCCAGCCATTTTCCGTGATCTCTTTTCTTGTATGGCCATGTTGCTCCCTGTTCCGGGAGCCGACCGTCTTATAGATGCAGCAAGACTAGTGCGCGGCTCCGGGGTCGACAAATTCTAAATACTGAAGGTGGCATTCGATTAAATAGATGGCTTGCGTCCACCGTGAGGCTGTTCGCGGGCGACGGTCAGGAAAGGATCGACCAGCGCGGGACGCGCAGTGCCGCGACGCCATGCCAGACCGACGTCGAGGGTCTGGTTGAGGTCGGCGATTGGCCGGGCCTCGATGATGTCGCCTTCCAGCGACCATGGACGGTAGGTCATGTCGGGTTGGATCGAGACGCCGAGACCCGCCGCCACCAGACTTCGCACGGCCTCGGTGGACGCAGTTCTGAGGGTGATCTTCGGTTGCAGTCCGGCGCCGCGCCATAGACGTTGGGCGTTGCGATCCATCTCGTCGACGTTCAGTTGAATCAACGGCTCCCGGGCGACATCGGCGAGGTTGATGCTGTCGTGTTCCAGCAACGGATGCTGGGCCGGCAGCCACAGACGGTGCGGCGAGTGGGTGAGCACTTCGGTCTGCAAGGCGTGGCGGTCTTCGAGGTTGGAGAGGATCAGTACACCGACATCGATCTCGCCGCTGACCAGCAAATGCTCGATGTACGGCCGCTCATCCTCCATCACCCGGATCTCGACATTGGGATACGCGCGCTGAAAACGGGTGAGCAAATCCGCCAGGTAATAACCGGCCACCAGACTGGTCACCCCGACGATCAACTGCCCGGCAACCTGATCGGTGCTTTGTTGCAGGCTGCGTTTGGCGTTGTCCACGGTCGCCAGAATCAGGTGCGCCTGGCGTAGGAATTGGTGTCCCTGATGGGTAAGCGTCATGCCCTTGGCGTGGCGATTGAACAGGCTGACGCCGATTTCTTCCTCCAGCTGCTGGATGGCCAGGGTCAGGGTCGATTGGGAAATGAACGCGGTTTGCGCGGCGGCGGAGATCGAGCCGGTCTCGGCCACGGCGATGAAATGGCGGATCTGACGCAAGGTCATCATGGAAGGTTTACCCGGTGGGCGGTTTTTATAGATTGCCTCGAGTGTATATCTATTTTCACGAAGGGCTGCGGTGGGCCAGGCAACATCTGGAAGCACACTCGCACCCAAATGCCGGGCACTTTCGAACTAGGCTGAGGGCCTTATTGATCCGGATAACCCTTGTTTGGAGACGGAACATGAACACCCGTGGATTGCTCGATCAACTCCTCAAATCCGGCCAGGAACTGCTGCAGAACAAGGCGGGCGGGGCGCAGAACAAACCGGCTGCCGGTGGTTTGGGCGGCTTGCTGGGCGGATCTTCCAGTAATGGCGCACTCGGCGGCTTGCTGTCAGGCGCAGGCGGCGGTGCCCTGGCGGCCGGCGCCATGGGCCTGCTGCTGGGCAGTAAAAAGGCCCGCAAGGTCGGCGGTAAAGTCGCCATATACGGCGGCCTCGCCGCACTGGGCGTGATCGCCTACAAAGCCTACGGCAACTGGAACGCCCAAAAAGGCACCGCCCCGCAAAGCGAACCGCAAACGGTCGATCGCCTGCCACCGGCGCAAGTCGAACAACACAGCCAGGCCATCCTCAAAGCCCTGGTCGCCGCCGCCAAGGCCGACGGCCACATCGACGACCGCGAACGCCAACTGATCGAAGGCGAATTCACCAAGCTCGACAGCGATCAGGAACTCAAGCACTGGCTCCACGCCGAACTCAACAAACCCCTCGACCCCACCGACGTCGCCCGCGCGGCAAGCACGCCGGAAATGGCCGCCGAGATGTACGTGGCGAGCGTGATGATGGTGGATGAGGAGAACTTCATGGAGAAGAGCTATCTGGATGAACTGGCGCGGCAGTTGAAGCTGGAGCCGGGGTTGAAGGTGGAGCTGGAGAAGCAGGTCCGTGTAGCTATTCAGTAAATCCACTCAGCGTCATAAGAACCCGCGATCCCGCACAGGATGGCGGGCTCTTTCGTTGCGGCTGAAAAAAGCGCCAGCGAGCACGCGTTACTGTGTCGCCAGATCATCTGCAGCTGAAATGGCCGATCCATCGCCCCTTTTCGCCATTGCGCCACTGGCACGCCGACCGCTGATTGCCGGAAAGTCCCAGTCCAGAGCCCATCGCGTTTCATGACCGAAAGGCCTGAGCGCGGCAAACCGTCTTATAAATGAAACACCGCCCTCAGCTATACTCCCCCGCATTTCGACCCGCCCCGAGGACTGACTGTGAAGAACTGGACGTTGCGCCAACGCATTTTGGCGAGCTTTGCGGTGATTATCGCCATCATGCTGCTGATGGTGGTCGTCTCGTATTCGCGGCTGCTGAAGATCGAAGCCAGTGAAAACAGCGTCCGTGACGACGCGATTCCAGGTGTCTATTACAGCTCGATGATTCGTGGCGCGTGGGTCGACAGCTACCTGCAGACCCAGGAATTGCTGGGGCTCAAGGAAGGGCAGGGCATCAGCAGTGAAGATGCGGCGGATTACAAAGCTTTCGAATCCCGTCTTCAGGAGCAGATGACCAATTACCGCAACACGGTCGTGACGGACGAGGACAAACTCGAATTCGCGTCTTTCGAGAAGTATCACGACACTTACATGAAGATTCAGGACACCGTGCTGGATCTGCACAAGCGCAATCTCGAAGCCGAAGCCGTCAAGCTGTTCCACGAACAACTGACGCCGACCTGGTACTCGGGCCGGATGAAGCTCAACGACATCATCGGCGAAAACAAGAAAGTCGCCGACCAGGCCATGGCCAACATCGACGAGGCCGTGGCGGCGGCCAAAGTCAGCATGTTCGTCTCGCTGCTGGTGGCCGTGCTGGCCGCCGGTTTCTGCGGTCTGCTGCTGATGCGCGCGATCATGGCGCCGATGAACCGCATCGTGCAGATCCTCGACATCATGCGCACCGGCGATCTGAGCAGCCGCTTGAACCTCGACCGCAAGGACGAGTTCGGCGCGGTGGAAACCGGCTTCAACGACATGATGACCGAGCTCACCTCGCTGGTGTCCCAGGCCCAGCGCTCGTCGGTGCAGGTCACCACGTCGGTGACCGAGATCGCCGCTACCTCCAAGCAACAGCAGGCCACCGCCACCGAAACCGCCGCGACCACGACTGAAATCGGCGCGACATCCCGAGAAATCGCGGCGACTTCCCGTGACTTGGTGCGCACCATGACTGAAGTCTCCACCGCTGCCGATCAGGCCTCGGTGCTGGCCGGCTCCGGGCAGCAAGGCCTGGCGCGCATGGAAGACACCATGCACTCGGTGATGGGCGCGGCGGATCTGGTGAACGCCAAACTGGCGATCCTCAACGAGAAGGCCGGCAACATCAATCAGGTGGTGGTGACCATCGTCAAGGTCGCCGACCAGACCAACCTGCTGTCCCTGAACGCCGCGATCGAAGCGGAGAAGGCCGGCGAATACGGTCGCGGTTTCGCCGTGGTCGCCACCGAAGTGCGGCGTCTGGCGGATCAGACCGCTGTCGCCACCTATGACATTGAACAGATGGTCCGCGAGATCCAGTCGGCGGTGTCCGCCGGGGTGATGGGCATGGACAAGTTCTCCGAGGAAGTGCGTCGCGGCATGGCCGAAGTGCAGCAGGTCGGCGAGCAGCTGTCGCAGATCATCCATCAAGTGCAGGCTCTGGCGCCGCGGGTGTTGATGGTCAACGAAGGCATGCAGGCCCAGGCCACCGGTGCCGAACAGATCAACCATGCGCTGGTGCAGTTGGGTGATGCCAGCAGCCAGACGGTCGAGTCGTTGCGTCAGGCCAGTTTCGCCATCGACGAACTGAGCCAGGTGGCCGTGGGCCTGCGCAGCGGCGTTTCGCGATTCAAAGTCTGATGAGCGAAATCACCGCCAAACGCAGCGCTGCACCGGTGGCGAAGCAGGCGTTGTTCCTGCTGTTTCGCATCGGCAGCGAACGCTACGCACTGCGCGCCACGGAAGTGGCCGAAGTGCTGCCGCGCCTGCCGTTGAAGCCGATTGCCCGGGCGCCGCACTGGGTGGCGGGGGTGTTTGCCTATCGCGGCACGGTGGTGCCGGTGATCGACCTCAGTGCCCTGACGTTCGGCCATCCTGCCGAAGCGCGCACCAGCACGCGGCTGGTGCTGGTGCATTACCGCGCGGACGACTCGCAACCCTCGCAATGGCTGGGTCTGATCCTTGAACAGGCCACCGATACCCTGCGCTGCAACCCGGAGGATTTCCGGCCGTACGGCCTCGACAATCGTCAGGCGCCGTACCTCGGCCCGGTGCGTGAAGATGCGCAAGGGCTGGTGCAGTGGGTGCGGGTCAACGACTTGCTGGACGAGTCGGTACGCACGCTGCTGTTCCCGTCGCCACCGCTGGATCCGGCGCGGCTTGAGGAGCAGCCATGAGCAGCGACCAGCGCTTTTTCGACTTCCTCAAGGAACGCATCGGCCTCGACGTCGCCTCGGTCGGGCCGGCAATCATCGAGCGGGCCGTTCGCCAGCGCATTACCCTGTCGCAAACGGTGAATGCCGATGAGTACTGGCAGACGCTGCAAGGCTCGCGGGATGAACAGCAGGCGCTCATCGAAGCGGTGATCGTCCCCGAAACCTGGTTTTTCCGTTACCCGGAATCCTTCGCCACCTTGGGCAAACTGGCGCGCAAACGCTTGGGCGAGCTGAACAACATGCGTGCGTTGCGCATCCTCAGCCTGCCGTGCTCCACCGGTGAAGAGCCCTATTCGATTGCCATGGCGTTGCTCGATGCGGGCCTCAAGCCCCATCAGTTCAAGGTCGATGGCATGGACGTCAGCCCCTTGTCGGTGGACAAGGCGCGGCGGGCGCTGTACGGCAAGAACTCGTTTCGCGGCCAGGAGCTGGACTTTCGCGAGCGACATTTTTTCGCCGAAAACGAAGGGTATCGGGTGAATGAAATCGTCCGCGAGCAGGTGCGCCTGCATGTCGGCAACGTGCTCGATCCGTCATTACTGGTCAACGAGCCGCCGTTCGATTTCGTGTTCTGCCGCAACCTGCTGATCTATTTCGATCAGCCGACCCAGCAGCAGGTGTTCGCCGTGTTGAAGCGCCTGACCCATGTCGATGGCGTGCTGTTTATCGGCCCGGCCGAGGGCAGCCTGCTCGGGCGGCTCGGCATGCGTTCGATCGGGATTCCGCAGTCTTTCGCCTTCAGCCGCCACAGCGAACCGCAGCCCGAACCGTTGCCGATGCCGACCGCGATTCCGGTGCCGTTGCCTGTGCGCCAACCGGTGCGTAGCACGCCACCGCCGCCGGTTCGCAATCGTCCGTTTGCTGGCGTGACGCCGTTGCCCGCGACGGCTAAAAGCACCAACCCCGACGCCGCGACCTTGCTGGCCAACATCGCCGCCCTGGCCAACGAAGGCAAAAGTGCCGAGGCCCGTGCCGCGTGCGAACAGTATTTGCGCAGTCATGAGCCGGTGGCCCAGGTGTTCTACTGGCTCGGCCTGCTGAGCGATGTCGCCGGCAGCGCCCTCGAAGCCCAGGGCTTTTACCGCAAGGCGCTGTACCTCGAACCGCAACACCCCGAAGCCTTGATGCACCTGGCCGCGCTGCTGCAGGCCCAGGGCGACACGGCCGGCGCCAGACGATTGCAGGAGCGCGCCGCTCGCAGCGACCGCACCGCCGACAGTGAGCGTAAACGATGATCCCGTCCGACACCTTGAACGTCACCCACGAAGACGCCCGGGCCATCGACGATTGCTGGAATCGCATCGGCATCCACGGCGACAAGTCTTGTCCGCTGCTGGACGAGCACATCCATTGCCGCAATTGCTCGGTGTATTCCGCCGCCGCCACGCGCCTGCTCGACCGCTATGCGTTGCAGCAGGACGAGCGCGACCCGGTGGCGACCCAGGTCGAAACCGAGCTGAAGACCCGTTCGCTGCTGATGTTCCGCCTCGGCGAAGAATGGCTCGGTCTGGCCACGCGCAGTCTGGTGGAGGTCGCGCCGTTGCAGGCGATTCACTCGCTGCCGCACCAGCGCTCCCGGGCGTTGCTCGGCGTGGCGAATGTGCGCGGGGCGCTGGTGGCGTGCCTGTCGCTGGTCGAACTGCTCGACCTCGACAGCAACGCGGCCCCGGCGACCGGCGCGCGGATCATGCCGCGCATGCTGATCATCTCGGCCCAGGGCGGGCCAGTGGTGGTGCCGGTGGACGAAGTCGACGGAATTCACGCCATCGACGAGCGAATCCTCGATGCCGCCTCACGTTCCGGCGCACAGGCCAGCGCCAAATACACCCGAGGCGTGCTGCCTTTCAAAGGTCGCAGCTTGCGTTGGCTGGATGAAGAACAGCTGTTGTCCGCCGTGTCCCGGAGCCTCACATGACCCCCGAGCAAATGCGCGACGCCTCCTTGCTCGAGCTGTTCAGCCTCGAAGCCGAAGCCCAGACCCAGGTGCTCAGCGCCGGGTTGCTGGCGCTGGAGCGCAACCCGACCCAGGCCGATCAACTCGAATCGTGCATGCGCGCGGCGCACTCGCTGAAAGGCGCGGCGCGGATCGTCGGCATCGACAGCGGCGTCAGCGTCGCCCACGTGATGGAAGATTGTCTGGTCAGTGCGCAGGAAGGGCGGCTGTTCCTGCGCCCGGAACACATCGACGCGCTGTTGCAGGGCACCGATCTGCTGATGCGCATCGCCACCCCGGCCAACGGCCCGCAACCGGCGGACATTGAGGCCTATGTGGCGTTGATGGGCGGTTTGCTCGACCCGACGGCACCGGCCGTGGTGCCCGCCGCTCCGAGTGCCCCAGTGATGGCGGAGTTGCAGCTTCAGCCACCGCCGGTGGTTGAACCCGCGCCGGTTGAAATCCCGGTCGAGGTCGCCGAGCCAGAACCCGCACCGCGCAAGAGCAAACGCACAACCGAAGGGGGCGAGCGGGTGCTGCGGGTCACCGCCGAGCGCCTGAACAGCCTGCTCGATCTGTCGAGCAAATCCCTGGTGGAAACCCAGCGCCTCAAGCCGCACCTGGCCACCATGCAGCGCCTCAAACGCATGCAGAACAACGGCCTGCGGGCGCTGGAAAGTCTCAACGTTCATCTCAAGGAACACGCCTTGAGCCTTGAAGCTCAAGAGGCGCTGGAAGATGCGCGCCGTTTGCTCGCCGAATCCCAGCAGTTGCTGGCAGAGAAAAACGCCGAACTCGACGAGTTTGCCTGGCAAGCGAGTCAGCGCGCACAAGTGCTCTACGACACCGCGCTGGCCTGCCGCATGCGGCCGTTCGCCGATGTGCTGTCCGGGCAGGTGCGGATGGTGCGCGACCTCGGTCGCAGTCTCGGCAAGCAGGTGCGACTGGAGATCGAGGGCGAGAAGACTCAGGTCGACCGCGATGTACTGGAAAAACTCGAAGCTCCGCTGACGCACCTGCTGCGCAACGCAGTCGATCACGGCATCGAAACCCCGGAAGAACGCCTGCTCAAAGGCAAGTCCGAAGAAGGTCTGATCCGTCTGCGCGCCTCGCATCAGGCCGGTCTGCTGGTGCTGGAGTTGAGCGACGACGGCAATGGTGTGGATCTGGAAAAGGTCCGCCGCAGCATCGTCGAACGCCAGTTGTCGCCCGCCGAAACCGCCGCTCAGTTGAGCGAAGAAGAACTGCTGACCTTCCTGTTCCTGCCGGGCTTCAGCCTGCGCGACAAGGTCACCGAAGTGTCCGGCCGTGGCGTCGGCCTCGACGCCGTTCAGCACATGGTTCGCCAGTTGCGCGGTGCGGTGGTGCTGGAGCAGACGGCGGGCGAGGGCAGTCGCTTTCATCTGGAAGTGCCGCTGACCCTGTCGGTGGTGCGCAGCCTGGTGGTGGAAGTCGGCGACGAGGCTTACGCCTTCCCGCTGGCGCACATCGAGCGCATGTGCGATCTGGCCCCGGACGACATCGTGCAGGTCGAAGGGCGCCAGCATTTCTGGCACGAAGGCCAGCACGTCGGGCTCGTCGCGGCCAGTCAGTTGTTGCAGCGTCCGGCCAGCCAGAACAGCGGTGACACCCTGAAAGTCGTGGTGATTCGCGAGCGCGATGCAATCTACGGCGTGGCAGTCGAGCGCTTCATCGGCGAGCGCACGCTGGTGGTGCTGCCGCTGGACGAGCGGCTGGGCAAGGTGCAGGACATTTCCGCCGGGGCCTTGCTCGACGATGGCTCGGTGGTGCTGATCGTCGACGTCGAAGACATGCTGCGTTCGGTGGACAAACTGCTCAACACCGGGCGTCTGGAACGCATTGCGCGTCACGGCCATCAGGCCGCAGAAGCGGCACGCAAGCGGATTCTGGTGGTCGACGATTCGCTGACCGTGCGTGAGCTGCAACGCAAGTTGCTGCTCAATCGCGGCTACGACGTCGCCGTCGCGGTAGACGGCATGGACGGCTGGAACGCCCTGCGCTCCGAGGACTTCGATCTGCTGATCACCGACATCGACATGCCGCGCATGGACGGCATCGAGCTGGTCTCGCTGCTGCGCCGCGACAACCGTCTGCAATCGCTGCCGGTGATGGTGGTGTCCTACAAGGATCGCGAGGAAGACCGCCGCCGTGGACTGGACGCCGGCGCCGACTATTATCTAGCCAAGGCCAGTTTTCATGACGACGCCCTGCTCGACGCGGTGGTTGAGCTCATCGGAGGAGCGCGGGCATGAAGATCGCAATCGTCAACGACATGCCTCTGGCGGTGGAGGCCCTGCGCCGTGCGCTGGCCTTCGAGCCGGCGCATCAGGTGGTGTGGGTCGCCAGCAACGGCGCCGAAGCGGTGCGCCTGTGCGCGGAAAACACCCCGGACCTGATCCTGATGGACCTGATCATGCCGGTGATGGATGGCGTCGAGGCCACCCGCCGGATCATGGCCGAGAGCCCGTGCGCGATCGTCATCGTCACCGTGGACCGCCAGCAGAACGTGCACCGGGTGTTCGAAGCCATGGGCCACGGCGCGCTGGATGTGGTCGACACCCCGGCCATCGGCGGTGGCAATCCCCAGGAAGCGGCGGCGCCGCTGCTGCGCAAGATCCTCAACATCGGCTGGCTGATCGGCGAGAAAACCGCCCGCTCGCGCCCGGCGCCTGCGACACCGCGCAGTACCGCCTCGCGCCAGCGACTGGTGGCGATCGGCTCTTCGGCCGGTGGCCCGGCGGCGCTGGAGGTCTTGCTCAAAGGCCTGCCACGCCACTTTTCGGCGGCCATCGTGCTGGTGCAGCATGTCGACCAGGTGTTCGCCGCCGGCATGGCCGAATGGCTGGCCAGCGCCAGCGGCCTGGACGTGCGTCTGGCCCGCGAAGGCGAACCACCGCAGGCCGGCGCGGTGCTGCTGGCCGGTACCAACCACCATATTCGTTTGCTCAAGAACGGCACGCTGGCCTACACCGCCGAGCCGGTCAACGAGATCTACCGCCCCTCGATCGACGTGTTTTTCGAAAGCGTCGCCAACTACTGGAACGGTGACGCCGTAGGGGTTTTATTGACAGGGATGGGACGCGACGGGGCTCAAGGGCTTAAGCTCATGCGCCAACAGGGTTACCTGACCATCGCGCAGGATCAGCAAAGCAGTGCGGTGTACGGCATGCCCAAGGCTGCCGCAGCCATCGACGCGGCCGTAGAAATCCGTCCACTGGAAAAGATAGCGCCACGATTGCTGGAGATTTTCCCCAAATGAACACATACCTCCGCAATCCTGGCCCCCGCAGCACTCAGGTGACCGCCCATGAATGACTTACAGATCGATGACATCAAAACCGACGAGAACGCCGCCATGGTGTTGTTGGTGGACGATCAGGCGATGATCGGCGAAGCCGTGCGCCGTGGGCTGTCGAATGAAGAGAACATCGACTTCCACTTCTGCTCCGACCCGCATCAGGCCGTGGCCCACGCGGTGCGGATCAAGCCGACCGTGATCCTGCAGGATCTGGTGATGCCCGGTCTCGACGGCCTGAGCCTGGTGCGCGAATACCGCAATCACCCGGCAACCAAGGACATTCCGATCATCGTCCTGTCGACCAAGGAAGACCCGCTGATCAAGAGCGCGGCGTTCTCGGCCGGGGCCAACGATTACCTGGTGAAACTGCCGGACAACATCGAGCTGGTGGCGCGGATCCGTTATCACTCACGCTCGTACATGACGTTGCTGCAACGGGACGCAGCCTATCGCGCGTTGCGGGTCAGCCAGCAGCAGCTGCTCGATACCAACCTGGTGTTGCAACGCCTGATGAACTCCGATGGCCTGACCGGGCTGTCCAACCGCCGGCACTTCGACGAATACCTGGAGCTGGAATGGCGCCGCTCGCTGCGCGACCAGAGCCAGTTGTCGTTGCTGATGATCGACGTCGATTACTTCAAGTCCTACAACGACACCTTCGGCCACGTCGAAGGCGACGAAGCGTTGCGCAAGGTCGCCACGGCCATCCGCGAGGCCAGTGCCCGGCCGTCCGATCTGCCGGCGCGTTATGGCGGCGAAGAGTTTGCGCTGGTGCTGCCCAACACCTCGCCGGGCGGGGCGCGGCTGGTGGCGGAGAAGCTGCGCCAGACGGTCGCGGCGCTGAAGATTCCGCACAATGCCCCGGCCGAAGGGTCGAGCCTGACCATCAGCATCGGCCTGGCGACGATGGTGCCGGAGTCGGGCAGCGACTGCCGGTTGCTGATATCGGCGGCGGACCGTGGCCTGTACCTGGCCAAGAACAACGGGCGCAATCAGGTGGGGATCGAATGAACCATTGGGTTCATTCGCCTCAAGAGCCGCCAGACGGGCTGCCGTGACAGCTTGATTACGTTATACTCGCCGGCTTTCAAAAGTTCGCCAACGAGTGCTGCCCGTCATGGAAATCAACCCGATCCTGAACACCATCAAGGACCTGTCCGAGCGCTCCGAAACTATTCGGGGGTATCTTTGACTACGATCAAAAGCATGAGCGTCTGATCGAAGTCAATCGCGAGCTTGAAGATCCTGCAGTCTGGAACAAACCTGAATACGCCCAGGAACTGGGCCGCGAGCGCGCTGCGCTGGCGCAGATCGTCGATACCCTCGACGAACTGAACGGTGGCCTGGCCGATTGCCGCGAGCTGCTGGACATGGCCGTTGAAGAGAACGACGAGGGCGCGGTCAACGACGTCGTCGAAGTCCTTCAAGGTCTCGAAGAGTCCCTGTCCAAGCTCGAATTCCGCCGTATGTTCAGCCACGAGATGGACCCGAACAACGCCTACCTGGACATCCAGGCCGGTTCCGGCGGCACCGAAGCCCAGGACTGGGCCAACATCCTGCTGCGCATGTACCTGCGCTGGGCCGACAAACGCGGTTTCGACGCGACCATCATGGAGCTGTCGGCCGGTGAAGTCGCCGGGATCAAGGGTGCGACCGTGCACATCAAGGGCGAATACGCCTTTGGCTGGCTGCGTACCGAGATCGGCGTGCACCGTCTGGTGCGCAAGAGCCCGTTCGACTCCGGCAACCGTCGCCACACTTCGTTCTCCGCGGTTTTCGTCTCGCCAGAGATCGACGACAAGGTGGAAATCGAAATCAACCCGGCAGACCTGCGGATCGACACCTATCGTTCCTCCGGTGCCGGTGGTCAGCACGTAAACACCACCGACTCGGCCGTACGTATCACCCACGTACCGACCAACACCGTGGTGAGCTGCCAGAACGAACGTTCCCAGCACGCCAACAAGGACACCGCCATGAAAATGCTGCGGGCCAAGTTGTACGAGCAGGAAATGCAGAAGCGCAACGCGGCGTCCCAGGCGCTGGAGGACACCAAGTCGGATATCGGCTGGGGTCACCAGATCCGTTCGTACGTGCTCGATGCGTCGCGGATCAAGGATCTGCGTACCAACATCGAACGCAGTGACTGCGACAAGGTGCTCGACGGCGACATCGACGAATACCTGGAAGCCAGCCTGAAATCGGGCCTGTAAGCTTTCACCCGACCTCAAGTCCCCCGTCATCGGCGGGGGCAACGAACCTGTGATGGAATATTTAAAGACATGAGCGACCAACAACTCGACCCGCAAGCCCTGCAACAGGAAGAAAACTCCCTGATCGCCCTGCGCAAGGAAAAGCTTGCTGCCGAGCGCGCCAAGGGCAATGCCTTCCCGAACGACTTCCGCCGCGAAAACTACTGCGAAGCACTGCAGAAACAGTACGCGGACAAGACCAAGGAAGAGCTGGCAGAGGCTGCGATCCCGGTCAAGGTTGCAGGTCGCATCATGCTCAACCGTGGCTCGTTCATGGTGATTCAGGACATGACCGGTCGCATCCAGGTCTACGTCAACCGCAAGACCCTGTCCGAAGAAACCCTGGCCGCGGTGAAAACCTGGGACATGGGCGACATCATCGCCGCCGAGGGCACCCTGGCCCGTTCCGGCAAGGGCGACCTGTACGTCGAGATGACCAACGTGCGCCTGCTGACCAAATCCCTGCGCCCGCTGCCGGACAAGCACCACGGCCTGACCGACACCGAACAGCGCTACCGTCAGCGCTACGTTGACCTGATCGTCAACGAAGACGTGCGTCAAACCTTCCGCGTCCGTTCGCAAGTGATCGCGCACATCCGCAGCTTCCTGATGAAGCGCGACTTCCTCGAAGTCGAAACGCCGATGCTGCAGACCATCCCTGGCGGCGCTGCGGCCAAGCCGTTCGAAACCCACCACAACGCGCTGGACATGGAAATGTTCCTGCGTATCGCCCCAGAGCTGTACCTCAAGCGTCTGGTGGTTGGCGGCTTCGAAAAAGTGTTTGAGATCAACCGCAACTTCCGTAACGAAGGCGTTTCGACTCGTCACAACCCTGAATTCACCATGTTGGAGTTCTACCAGGCTTACGCCGACTACGAAGACAACATGGACCTGACTGAAGAACTGTTCCGCGAGCTGGCGCAGCTGGTTCTGGGCAGCACCGACGTGCCGTACGGCGACAAGGTGTTCCACTTCGGCGAGCCGTTCGTGCGCCTGTCGGTGTTCGATTCGATCCTCAAGTACAACCCTGAGCTGACCGCCGATGACCTGAACGACATCGACAAGGCTCGCGCCATCGCCAAGAAGGCCGGTGCCAAGGTGCTGGGCTTCGAAGGTCTGGGCAAGCTGCAGGTGATGATTTTCGAAGAACTGGTCGAGCACAAGCTGGAACAGCCGCACTTCATTACCCAGTACCCGTTCGAAGTGTCGCCGCTGGCCCGTCGCAACGACGACAACCCGAACGTCACCGACCGCTTCGAGCTGTTCATCGGCGGCCGTGAAATCGCCAACGCCTACTCCGAGCTGAACGACGCGGAAGACCAGGCCGAGCGCTTCATGGCGCAGGTGGCCGACAAGGACGCCGGCGACGACGAAGCCATGCACTACGACGCCGACTTCGTTCGTGCGCTGGAGTACGGCATGCCGCCAACGGCCGGCGAAGGTATCGGCATCGACCGTCTGGTGATGCTGCTGACCAACTCCCCGTCGATCCGCGACGTGATCCTGTTCCCGCACATGCGGCCACAAGCGTAAGTGTTTCAATAAAAAAGCCGCCTGAAATGGGCGGCTTTTTATTGCCTGTCTGGTACAAACGTATCAAATGGTTAATTTTGAAGAAAACAACAGAGGTATGCCTGTCGTGATCGGTGCAATGGCTCAAGAGGGTGCAGCGGGAATCGCCACTGCGGTCGCTGAAAGTGTTCAGTACCAGGGCCGCAAGGCCAGCCGGCAGGGCAGTGAACAGCGTCGACAGGACATTCTCGATGCGGCGATGCGCATTGTCGTGCGTGATGGCGTGCGGGCCGTGCGTCACCGGGCGGTGGCGGCCGAGGCCGGTGTGCCGCTGTCGGCCACCACGTATTACTTCAAGGACATCGATGACCTGCTCACCGATACCTTCGCCCAGTACGTCGAACGCAGTGCGGCCTACATGGCCAAGCTATGGATCAACAACGAAGGCCTGCTGCGTGAGATGGTGGTCAGCGGTGACGGCAGTCCGGAGTCGCGTTCGCAGCTGGCCGACGATATCGCCCGGCTAATGGCCGATTATGTGCATCGGCAACTGGTCAACCGTCGCGAGCATTTGATGGCCGAGCAGGCGTTCCGTCAGGAGGCGCTGCTCAACCCGCGTCTGGCGGAACTGGTGCGTTCCCATCAGCAGATTCTGTTGCAGGGCACCTGCCAGTTGTTCCAGGTATTGGGCTCGCGCGAGCCGCAGCAGGATGCCAAGGTGTTGACGGCGATTATCGGACGGATGGAATATCAGGGCCTGCTCAACGACGCCGAGCCTTTGGCCGAAGAGGACATGCTCGGCATTCTGACGCGCTATATGCACCTGGTACTCGCGTCGGTGTAACGCAATCCCCAGTTCGCTGGTGAGTTCGGGTCTAGGGAGTGTCGAATGAAAGCCTGGCGTGGCGTGCTGATCGCCTTGTCGTTCCTGCTGCTCAGCGGTTGTCTGGTGACCTTCCGCGAGCCGCTGCCCGCCAGTGAACCGGCGCCCAAGGGCCTGCTCGGCCAATGGTCGAGCACCAATGCCTGGGGCGAGCCGATGAATCTGGAATTGACGCGCCTGGGCAACGACCGCTATCAGGCGGTTGCATACTTCAAAGCCAAACCCCGCGAGCGTGAAGCCTATCCGTTCACGGTGTCGCGCCACGGCAACCGCTGGTACCTGTCGGCGAAGGTGCCGGCGCAATACGGCGGGCACTTCACCATTGCCGGTTTCGAAATCACCGACAAGCGCGAGCTGGTGATCTACAACCTCGACCTCGAACAGATCAACCAGGCCATCGCCCAGAAGACCCTCGACGGCCAGGGCTTCCAGACCGATGACGGCTACGGCGTGCAGGTCGACAGTCCGCTTGAAAAGGTCTTTGCTTACCTCGACGACCCGGCCAATTCCGACGTTTTCGTCGAAGCGGCGCGCTATCAGCATCAGGCCAAAGCCAAATAATTCAGTTCGTCACGTTTTCTACAGGAGTTTCGGGTGGACGATTACCAGCAGACGATACGCATTCTGTCCGATCGCATAGTGCTGGCGCAGACGCCGATCCGCGTGCTCGACGCGGTCAAGTGGGACGAGAACATCCGCAAGGGGTTCCTCAAGGCCAAGGGCAAGGAATTGCCGGCGGTGGATCGCGACTACTACCTCAACCGGCCGCTGTCCTTCGATTCGAGCAAGGTCAAGCTGGAGTTCCAGAACATCGAACGGGACATCACCCGCCAGCTCGGCCAGTTCAACCCGGTCGGCCAGATCATGCGTCGCATGTGCAAGGAATACCGGATGGTGGTGCGCATGCTCGAAGCGCGTGGCACCGAGGATTTCGGTCTGATTTCCCAAGAGTTGTACGGCGCAGCGTCCGACGCGTTTCATGCCGGTGACCCGACGCTGGCCGACCTCGGTCTGATGATGTCGGATTACCTGAACAACATCGACGGCCGTGGCGACCTGAAAGACGAACCGAAGATCCTCACCGCCAAGGACGCCGTGCACCTGCTGCAAACCCGCCTGAACAAGGTGTTCGGTGAGGCCGAGGAAACCATCCGCGTGTTCGAGTCCGACGGCATCGTCGCCGACGCGGCGGCGGGCGCTGACTACATCAAGATCCGCACCGACGCGATGTTCAACGATCGCGATGTGCGCGCGCTGGAGGTTCACGAAGGTCTGGTGCACGTCGGCACCACGCTCAACGGCTTGAATCAGCCGATCTGCACCTTCCTGTCCAAGGGCCCACCCTCGTCGACGGTGACTCAGGAAGGCCTGGCGATCCTGATGGAAATCATCACCTTCGCCTCCTACCCGAGCCGTTTGCGCAAACTGACCAACCGCACCCGCGCCATTCATATGGTCGAGGAGGGCGCTGACTTCCTGCAGGTGTTCGAGTTCTTCCGCGAGCAGGGCTTTGAGATGGCGGAAAGCTACGGCAACGCCAGTCGGGTTTTCCGCGGATCCACGCCGACCGGTCTGCCATTCACCAAAGACTTGTCCTACCTCAAGGGCTTCATCATGGTTTACAACTACATTCAGTTGGCCGTGCGCAAGGGCAAGCTTGAGCAGATCCCGCTGTTGTTCTGCGGCAAGACTACGCTTGAGGACATGCGAACCCTGCGTCAGCTGGTGGACGAAGGCCTGGTGGTACCGCCCAAGTACCTGCCGGACCAGTTCCGCGACATGAACGCGTTGTCGGCATGGATGTGCTTCTCCAACTTCCTCAATCACTTGAGCCTGGACCGGATCGAGGCGGATTACTCCAACATCCTTTGAACTCGATGATGTTCTTTGTGGGAGCGAGCTTGCTCGCGAAGGCGGTGTGTCAGGTAACGCGTGAGCTGAATGTTAGATAGCATTCGTCGGATCGCTGCCCGGAGCAAGCTCGCTCCCACATTGGAATGCATTCCCACCCTGTTTTTGCGAGGTTTCACCGGATGAGAATCCTCGGCATCCTTTGCCTGCTCCTGACCCTCGGCGGTTGCAGCTCGTTGCTGTTCTACCCCGAGCCGGGTCAGATCTTCACCCCGGAAAAGGCCAAACTCGAATACCGCACCGTCACCCTGACTACCGCCGACGGCCTCAAACTGAACGCCTGGTGGCTGCCGGCCAAGCCCGGGGTCGAGGTCAAGGGCACGGTGCTGCACCTTCACGGCAACGGCGGCAACCTGCCGATGCACCTGGGCGGGAGCTGGTGGCTCCCGAAAAACGGCTATCAAGTGCTGTTGGTGGACTATCGCGGTTACGGCTTGTCCGAGGGCGAGCCGAGCCTGCCGGCGATCTATCAGGACATCGATGCTGCCTTCGCCTGGCTGGACACGGCGCCTGAGGTCAAAGGCAAACCGCTGGTGCTGTTGGGCCAGAGCTTGGGTGGTGCAATGGCCGTGCACTGGCTGGTGCAACATCCGGAAAGACAAAAACAGCTCAAGGCCCTGGTGCTCGACGGCGTGCCCGCCAGTTACCGCAGCGTCGGCCAATACGCCCTCAGCACCTCATGGCTGACGTGGCCATTTCAGGTGCCGCTGTCGTGGCTGGTGCCGGATGGCGACAGTGCGATCAACGCGATGCCGCAGCTCAACGGCGTGCCGAAACTGATCTTCCACAGCCTCGACGATCCGCTGGTGCCCCTTTCCAACGGCATCCGTCTGTATCAAGCTGCGCCGCCACCGCGCGTGCTGCAGCTGACCCGTGGCGGCCATGTGCAGACCTTCGGCGATCCGGTCTGGCGTCAGGTGATGCTGCGCTACCTCGACGATCCCGAACACTTCAACGGCCTGCGCCGTCTCGGCGAGATCCCGAATTATCCAACACCCTCGAATTCTGAAGACGAACCACCAGAGAGCCCGCAATGAGTGAAGAACGTAACGCCATCCCGCTGATCATCACCGGCATCTGCAGCATCCTCGGCACCGTCGGCGCCCTGTGGTACTACGGCTACCTGCACTTCGCCAAACCCGAGGATGCGTTGCTGCTCAACGAATTCACCATGCTCAAGACCATTCCCGGCGAAGACTACAAAGTCTCCCTGACCCCGGCGCCGCAAGTGGCGCAGTGCATCGATGGCGTGCTGGTGCTGTTCGACACCGAACAGAAAGGCCTGACCGGGGTGCTGGTCAACAGCCAGAAAAAGGCCGTGCGCTGCATGGGCCAGGAGACCCCGCAGAAGCTCGAAGAATAAAACTGCGACGGACAAAAAGCCCCGCCTGAACACTCAGGCGGGGCTTTTCATTTACCGCTCAGCGAATCAGTGCGCGGTCGAGCTCACGGCCGAACGCGGCACCACTGGCTGGTTGTCGTTGGAAATGGTCACTTCCACCCGACGGTTCATCGCACGGCCCGAGACGGAGGTGTTATCCGCTACCGGGTATTCCTTGCCGTAACCCTGGGCAACGATGCGCGATGGGTCGACACCCATTTTGATCAGTGCAACCTGCACCGAAGTCGCGCGACGCTCGGACAGCGACTGGTTGTAGTTCGCCGCGCCAGTGCTGTCGGTGTAGCCCTCGACGATCACTTTGCGATCAGGGTTTTCCTGGAGGAACTGCGCCAGTTTGTTGATGTTCACCAGACCGCTGGATTTCAGGTCGGCCTTGTTGGTGGCGAACAGCACGTCACCGAAGGTCACCAAAGTACCGCGATCGGTCTGCTTGGCGTTGAGGCTGTCCTGCAGCTGCTTGATCTGCTGATCACGAGCGTCCAGACGGGCCTGGGCACGTTGGGCGGCGGCGTTCTTCAGGTTGTTTTCAGCGGTACGCAGGGCGATGGTCTGCTTGGCCACTTCCACGCGTTGGTTGGTCAGGTAGGCCAGTTGGTCGACCTTGTGCTGGTCTTCCTTGTCCAGATAAGCCTTGTCGGCCTTGTCCAGGTAATCACTGGCATCCTTGGTTTCCAGCGCCGCGACTTTGCTCGCCTGCGGGTTGGCCTGCAGGCCGGCGTAGTTGGTGCGCGCCTGTTCCAGGTTCGGGTTCGGCGGCGTCGAGCAGGCAGCCAGGGCAACGCTTGCGGCCAGGAGAGCGGGGATCATCAGTTGTTTACGCATAATCGTTCGTCCTTTCTATCGATAAGAGTTTCAGCCTTGCGGTCGGGATGCGCGCTTACTGCACGGTGCGCTGACTTTCCTGACGCAGTTCCTGAACACCTTTCTGGGAATCCTTCACAGCTTGTTCGGCTTTCATCGCCTGAGCCTTGCGTTCAGCGACGCGGGCGTCCCACTCGGCCTGTTCGGACAATGTGCGAGCCTCGTCATACTTCTTGTCGTGCATGGCGATTTCGGCTTGTTTCAGTTTGTCTTGCGCTTGCTTCATCTCGACGGCGGCGAATTCGGTACCGCCGGCGCTGACCGCACTGTTGACCGCCGATTGAGTCACGGCGTATTGCTCGGTCGGTGGATTGCCGGCGCAACCGGCCAGCACGAAGCTGGTGCCGATGGCGAGAGCGGCCAGTTTCAGACCGCGCAGGTGGGAAAACGAGGTTTGGGTCTTCATGGTCTTCAACTCCATTGGTTAACTCCTTGAAAGCTTCGAAATCCATCCTGGTAGCGGAGCCGCAACCGTCATGTGCAAGTGCGTTTTGAAACGCTCGTTCCAGGCGTGGTTACCTGTTCCGACCGAAGGCATTTTTCAAAAGTTCAGAAAAGATGGCTCATCGCCAAAAAATATTCTGACCAATTGGACAAGGCTCTAAACCGGGAACTTTGGCGGGGGAGAGTGGTACGCGCGGGTGAAAAATGGCGTAAAGGCGGAGGGAAAATACAGTCCCTGTGGGAGCTGGCTTGCCAGCGATGAGGCCATCAGACTCAACCTGTTTGCGGCTGAACTGACGCCATCGAGGGCAAACCGTTTCCCACAGTTTTGAAGGGTCAGGGATCAGTGTTTTTGTTTGCCGGCAGCAGCCGACAAATCGTGCAGATGACGCCGCGACAACGCGAGAAAACGCGGTGTCGGGCCAACGTCTTCATACAGCGGATCGCCTTCCTCGTCGGTGGCGACCACGGTCGAACCTTTCACATACGGCAGGCTCGCTTCGAACTCTTCGAGGGCGGCGCCGATCAGCTCGCCGAGCAGTTCTTCGGCGTGGCGTTTGGGGTACATCTCGGTTATTGCCGCCAGCCGTGCGGCAGCTTCCACATCCAGATGAATCGTGTAGCCGGTATCGGTCAGGCGACCCTTGGCGGTTTCTTCCCAATGCTGGGCGAGTTCACGGATTTTCATAAAAACCTCATGTCGCACCTGCTCATGGCAGGTCTTGGTGAGTGTCCGGCGTCAGCCGGCGGCAAGCCGTTGTGGGGCTTACTGTTGAGACTAGCTTCAACCCTCAAGGTTTAAAGTCCCTTCGTCGTCTGCTTGTAAGAAGCGTCCCAGAGCGGCACTCTCTGTTCATCCACTCACTTGCGATCCGTCACCGATTACTGCTGGAGAGATGCTGATGACCGATATTGATGCACGCTTGCGCGAAGACGTTCACCTGCTCGGTGAGCTGCTGGGCAACACCATTCGTGACCAGTACGGCGAGGCGTTTCTCGACAAGATCGAGCAGATCCGCAAGGGCGCCAAGGCCGACCGGCGTGGCTCGATGGACGCCGAACTCAGCGCCAGCCTCAATCAATTGAGCGAAGACGAACTGCTGCCCGTAGCGCGGGCCTTCAACCAGTTTCTCAACCTGGCGAACATCGCCGAGCAGTACCAGCTCATCCATCGCCGCGAAGAGACTCAGGCCGCGCCGTTCGAATCCCGCGTACTGCCGGAATTGCTCGCCCGCCTGCGCAACGAAGGGCACAGCGCCGAATCCCTGGCCCGGCAACTGGCGCGGCTGGAAATCGAACTGGTGCTCACCGCGCACCCGACCGAAGTGGCCCGCCGCACACTGATCCAGAAGTACGACGCGATCGCCGCGCAACTAGCGGCTCAGGATCATCGCGACCTGACCACGGCCGAGCGCGAGCAGATCCATAACACTCTGCAACGCCTGATCGCCGAAGCCTGGCACACCGAAGAAATCCGTCGCACCCGGCCGACTCCGGTGGACGAAGCGAAGTGGGGTTTTGCGGTGATCGAACACTCGCTGTGGCAGGCGATTCCCAACCACATGCGCAAGGCCGATCAGGCGCTGTTCGCCTCCACTGGCCTGCGTTTGCCGCTGGAAGCTGCGCCTATCCGCTTCGCTTCGTGGATGGGTGGCGACCGTGACGGCAACCCAAACGTGACGGCTTCGGTCACCCGCGAAGTGCTGTTGCTGGCGCGCTGGATGGCGGCGGATCTATACCTGCGTGACGTCGATCACTTGGCTGCCGAATTATCGATGCAGCAGGCCAGCGAAGCGCTCAAGGCCCGGGCCGGTGACAGTGCTGAACCCTATCGTACGGTGCTCAAGCAATTGCGTGAACGGCTGCGCGCCACGCGCAACTGGGCCCATGCCTCGCTGACTGCGACCACGCCGGCCCCGGCGGATGTGCTGCACAACAATCGCGATCTGCTCGATCCGCTGGAGCTGTGTTTCAACTCGCTGCACGAATGTGGCATGGGTGTGATCGCCGACGGGCCCTTGCTCGATTGCCTGCGTCGGGCCGTGACCTTCGGCCTGTTCCTGGTGCGCCTCGATGTGCGTCAGGACTCGTCCCGCCACAGTGCAGCCATGACCGAAATCACCGATTACCTTGGCCTCGGCAAGTACGAGGAGTGGGACGAAGAACAGCGCATCAGTTTCCTGACCCGCGAACTGCAAAACCGTCGGCCATTGCTGCCGGCGCATTTCAAACCCTCGGCCGACACCGCCGAAGTGCTCGCCACCTGCAAGGAAATCGCCGCCGCGCCGGGCGCTTCGCTGGGCTCCTACGTGATCTCCATGGCCGGCGCCGCTTCCGATGTGCTGGCGGTGCAACTGCTGCTGAAAGAGTCCGGCGTTTTGCGGCCGATGCGCGTGGTGCCGCTGTTCGAAACCCTCGCCGACCTCGATAACGCCGGACCTGTGATCGAGCGTCTGTTGCTGCTGCCGGGTTACCGCGCGCGCCTGCAGGGCCCGCAGGAAGTGATGATCGGCTATTCCGACTCGGCCAAGGACGCCGGCACCACCGCCGCGGCCTGGGCGCAATACCGGGCGCAGGAACGGCTGGTGGAAATCTGCCGTGAGCAGCAAGTCGAACTGCTGCTGTTCCACGGTCGCGGTGGCACCGTGGGGCGTGGCGGCGGCCCGGCGCACGCGGCGATTCTGTCGCAACCGCCGGGTTCGGTGGCCGGACGTTTCCGCACCACCGAGCAGGGGGAAATGATTCGATTCAAATTCGGCCTGCCGGACATCGCTGAACAAAACCTCAATCTGTATCTGGCCGCCGTGCTCGAAGCGACCCTGTTGCCACCGCCGCCACCGACGCCTGAATGGCGGCATCTGATGGATGAACTGGCCGCCGACGGTGTGGCTGCTTACCGCGCCGTGGTGCGTGAAAACTCGCAATTCGTCGAGTATTTCCGCCAGTCCACACCGGAGCAGGAGTTGGGCCGCTTGCCATTGGGCAGCCGTCCGGCCAAGCGCCGCGCCGGCGGGATCGAAAGCCTGCGGGCGATTCCGTGGATCTTCGGCTGGACCCAGACCCGCCTGATGCTGCCGGCCTGGCTCGGCTGGGAAACCGCGCTGAGCAAAGCGCTGGAGCGCGGTGAAGGCGAACTGCTGGGGCAGATGCGCGAGCAGTGGCCATTTTTCCGCACGCGCATCGACATGCTGGAGATGGTGCTGGCCAAGGCCGACGCCGACATTGCGCTGTCCTACGACGAGCGTCTGGTGGAGTCTGACTTGCTGCCTTTGGGTGCGCACTTACGCGACCTATTGTCGCAGGCGTGTTCCGTAGTCCTCGGCCTGACCGGTCAGTCGCAGCTACTGGCACATAGCCCGGACACCCTGGAATTCATCCGTCTGCGCAACACCTACCTCGACCCGCTGCATCTATTGCAGGCCGAGTTGCTGGCGCGCTCTCGGCAACAGAATGTCGAGCAGGGCAGCCCGGTGGAACAGGCGTTGCTGGTGTCTGTGGCGGGGATTGCCGCCGGTTTGCGAAATACCGGCTAAGGTTTTCTGCGTAAGGCGGGGCACCCGGGGCGAACCTCGGGTGCCGTTTATTGGCCGTGGGAAAAATGCGGTCAGGCGACAGTTAATGATGGGGTTGCGACTTGGGGAACCGCGTCGCAAGGTCGCGGCGGGCGCCGGTTTCTCCGACTTTTGGCGTCTTGTGTGGGCGCAGCCTGCTGTGTATCTTGATCAGCCTTTGGCCGTTTGGGCGGCCACGACCCGTTTTATGAGATTGGCCCCACGAGGCGAATCCGTTGTTTTTTATATAAAAAATTGAGGAGCACATCGATGCGCGTCATTCTGCTGGGAGCTCCCGGGGCCGGTAAAGGTACTCAGGCTAAGTTCATCACCGAGAAATTCGGCATTCCGCAAATCTCCACCGGCGACATGCTGCGTGCTGCGGTCAAGGCCGGCACCGAGCTGGGCATCAAGGCCAAGAGCATCATGGATGCCGGCGGCCTGGTGTCGGATGACCTGATCATCGCGCTGGTCAAGGACCGTATCGCTCAAGCCGATTGCGCCAAGGGTTTCCTGTTCGATGGCTTCCCGCGCACCATTCCTCAGGCTGAAGCACTGGTGACTGCCGGTGTCGAGCTGGACGCCGTGGTCGAAATCGCCGTTGAAGACGAAGAAATCGTTCAGCGTATCGCCGGTCGTCGCGTTCACGAGGCCAGCGGCCGCGTTTACCACATCGTCTACAACCCGCCGAAAATTGCCGGTAAAGACGACATCACTGGCGAAGAGCTGGTACAGCGCAAGGACGACACCGAAGAAACCGTGCGTCATCGCCTGTCGGTCTACCACTCGCAGACCAAGCCGCTGGTGGAGTTCTACCAGAACCTGTCCACCAAGAACGGTGGCAAGCCGAAGTACAGCCATATCCCTGGCGTCGGTTCGGTTGAAGCGATCACCGCCAAGGTGCTTGAAGCCCTGAGCTGAAAAACCTGATCCGCTGCATCATCCACGGCCCGCTTGCGGGCCGTAGTTGTTTATACTGGCGCACTTTTTCCCCACCTGATTTACGGACACATCGATGAGCACCTTGCTGGCCCTGGACACCGCGACTGAAGCTTGCTCCGTTGCCTTGCTGCATGACGGCAAGGTCACGAGCCATTACGAGGTGATCCCGCGCCTGCATGCGCAGAAACTGCTGCCGATGATCCAGCAACTGCTCGCCGACGCCGGCATCACCCTGCAAGCGGTGGATGCCATCGCCTTCGGCCGTGGCCCAGGCGCATTCACCGGCGTGCGGATTGCCATCGGCGTGGTGCAAGGCCTGGCCTTTGCGCTGGATCGTCCGGTGTTGCCGGTGTCGAACCTGGCCGTGCTGGCGCAACGGGCTTATCGCGAACACGGCGTGAGCCAGGTCGCGGCCGCCATCGATGCGCGGATGGATGAGGTGTATTGGGGCTGCTATCGCGAGACGGCCGGGGAGATGCGTCTGGTCGGCGCTGAGGCGGTGCTGCCGCCGGAAGTCGCCGCGTTGCCGGACGATGCTTCGGGTGACTGGTTCGGTGCTGGCACTGGCTGGGGTTATGGCGAGCGCATCGCTGTAAACCTGAGCGGATCCGACGCTGGCATGCTCCCACACGCCGAAGACTTGCTGACCCTGGCACGATTTGCCTGGGAACGCGGTGAAGCGATTCCGGCAGACGATGCCCAGCCGGTTTATCTGCGCGACAAAGTGGCCACCCCCAAAGCCCGATGAGGCCATTTACCCTGTGGCATTCGCCACAGGGTTCTCCCATTCCTGCCAATCGTCCGTTTCTAACCCCGCGCTTTAAACCTTTTGTCTTTTATGTGTTCTAGTTATCACTCGGCGATTTGCTAAGTCGGTCAGGTGCCGCTAAATTGCCATCATCGATACCGAGCATGACTTTATGCGTATAGACGGCGTTTCCACTCATTCCTACCCCATCAAGCGCAAGCCTCGCAAAGGCAATCCGGCGCTGGATGAGTCCGTCGACGATATCGACGGCGAGCTGGAATTCCCGACCGAAGAGCAACTGGCTGCCCGTGCCGCCAAAGCCACCGCGCAACGCCTGAGCAATCTGCCCGCCCGCCAACAAGACATGATTTATCACCGCGCGATGAAGAAAAGCGTGGCCATGGCCCTGGCCAGCTACCTGAGCACCGCCGGTTTTGTCGATTGGGATGCAGACGTGCTGGGCCTCGACCTGTACATCTGATGGATCTGCCTTACTACCTCGGTTGCCCGTCCTGGAGCGAAAACGCCTGGCGCGAGTACCTGTATCCGGTAGACGCCAAGACCTCCGATTTCCTCGGACTCTATTCACAAGTGTTCAACGCTGTTGAAGGCAACACGACCTTCTACGCCAGCCCGTCGCCTGCCACCGTGCAGCGCTGGGCCGAGGTGATGCCGGAGCACTTTCGCTTCACCGCCAAGTTCCCCGGTGACATCAGCCACAGCGGCGACTTGCGCGATCAACTGACCGCCGCCGAAACCTTCCTCCAGCTACTCAAGCCGCTCGGTGAGCGCGTCTCGCCCATGTGGCTGCAACTGTCGAAAAGCTTCACACCGCACCGCTTGCCGGAGCTCGCCGCGTTCATCGATGCGCTGGATTGTCCGCTGGCGGTGGAAGTGCGCCACGAACAGTTCTTCGCCAAGGGTGAGAGTGAGCGACTGCTCAACCGGCTGTTGCTGGATCGTGGCGTGGAGCGCATCTGTCTTGATCCCCGCGCGTTGTTCAGTTGCCTGTCCACCGAGTCGTCGGTGATCCACGCCCAATCGAAAAAGCCCCGCGTACCGACGCGTCCGGCAGCGTTCACTCAATTCCCGCAGGTGCGCTTCATCGGCCATCCGGAGCTTGAGGCCAACGATCCGTTCCTGGTGCCGTGGGTGGCGAAGATCGCCGAGTGGATCGAAGAGGGCCGCACGCCGTACATCTTCCTGCACACCGCCGATAACATTCTTGCCGCGAAGCTGGCACAACGTTTTCACGCACAACTGAGGCAACGTTTGCCTGGCCTGCGATCCTTGCCTGAGCTATACAGAGAACCCGCCGCCGAGCAACTTGGCCTGCTCTGAGGCGGATTTCTTTCCTGCCCAGGAGCCTGCCGATGGACGCTCAAGCCCGTCAACAACAAGCCCGTAAAGCCGAAACCTTCAAAGCCCTGCACGAACGCCCCGGGATTTTCGTGATTCCCAATCCATGGGATGCCGGTTCCGCGAAGATGCTCGCCAGTCTCGGCTATCAGGCGCTGGCGACCACCAGCGCCGGTTATGCGTTTTCCCAAGGCAAGCCCGATGGCGGCCTGAGTCTCGACGATACGCTGGCCAATGTCCGGGCGATTGTCGCGGCCACCGATCTGCCGGTGGCGGTGGATCTGGAAAACGGCTTCGCCGACGCCCCAGCCGAATCGACGCAGAGTCTGATCCGCGCAGCCGAGGCGGGCGCCGTGGGTGGTTCGATCGAAGATGCCACCGGCCGGGAAGACTCGCCGATCTACTGCTTCGAACACGCGGTGGCGCGGATCGAAGCCGCCGTCGCTGCCGTTCGCACCTTGCCGTTTCCCTTCATCCTGACCGCCCGTGCGGAAAATTACCTGCACGGCAATCCCGATATCAACGACACCATCCGCCGCTTGCAGGCCTTTGCCGAAGCCGGCGCCGACGTGCTGTACGCGCCGGGCCTGCGCACCGCCGAAGAAGTCCTGGCGGTGGTACGCGCGGTGGCGCCGAAACCGGTCAATGTGTTGATGTCCGGCGGCTTGAAACTGACGGTGCAGCAGCTGGAAGATATGGGCGTGAAGCGGATCAGCACCGGTTCGGCGCTGGCACTGGCGGCGTTCGGCGAGTTTTTCCGCGCGGCGGAAGAAATCCAGCAATCCGGCACGTTCACCTTCACCTCTCGTTCGATGCCGTACGCCAAGGCCAATCAATTCTTCAAGGGATGAGCATGGGGCGCTGACTGCTCTTGGCGGGGCTGCTGATCCTCGGTGGCAGCCTGATCGGCGTGTGGCGCGGCTGGCTCGATGTGCCACCGCAGTGGAACCCGTGGGCGCCGCTGGACGTGCAGGCGATGCCCAACTGGCTCACGGGCTACAAGTTGATGCGCCTGCGCAGCGATCCGGCCTTGTGCGAGCAAGCGCTGGGCAGCTCCGGTCTGCGGGTTTCGCCACAGGCCGACAGCCCCGATGCCAAATGCCCGCTGATCGGCGCTTTGCGCGTGCAGGGCGGCGGGGTGGGGCTCAGCAGCAGCTTTCTCGCCAGTTGTCCCTTGGCCGTGGCGTTTGCGATGTTCGAGCGCCACACGCTGCAACCGGCGGCGCAGCAGACCTACGGACAGTCGGTGGCTCGGGTCGATCACCTCGGCAGCTTCGCCTGCCGCAACGTCTACAACCGCGAGAACGGCGCTCTCAGTCGCCATGCCAGCGCCGATGCGCTGGACATCGCCGGCTTCCGTCTGGCGGATGGTCGTACGATCAGCGTGCTCAAAGACTGGCCGAAGCAAAACCAGGACGCGCAGTTTCTACGTCAGGTGCGCGACGGTGCCTGCGAGGTGTTCAGTGTGGTGTTGAGTCCGGATTACAACGCCGCTCATCGCAATCACTTTCATGTCGATGTCGGGCGCTGGAGCGTGTGTCGCTGAGGGATCAGGCGGCGATGCGCAGGTTCTGCTGAACGATTGGGCGCACCCAGCCGTTATCGAAGTCCAGGGCTTTCTGCTGCTCGACGATTTCTTCCGGCGGGAACGGCGGGTAAGGCTGCAGCAGGTCCAGGTCGAACTCGGCAATCGGCAGGTACAGCGGCTTTTTCTGCGGGGCAGGGCCCGGTTCCGGAATCGGCTGGCCGTTGTTGATCACGACCGGACGAACCCAGCTGCTGTCGAAATCCTGCTGCTTTTGCTGAGTCTTGATTTCTTCTGCCGGGAACGGAGGGTACGGCTCGGCCAGTGTCATGTCGATTTCGGCGATCGGCAGGAACAGCGGCTCCGGCGGACGCACCTCGGTTTCCACCACATCGCATTCACGCTGGCTGACGATGTGCGCGTGCAGTTCGCTGCCGACGGTCGGTTCTTCAGGGCTTTGCAGGTCGACCGGCGGGAAAGTGCCGCAGGCCGGCACCACATCACTCGATTGTTCGGCCAGTGCCTGGGCAAAGAAATCCTGCCACAGGTGGCTGACGCCGCCCAATGCTTGAGTGTTATGACGGCTGAAGTCGCCTGTGGGCGAAATGTAGCCAATCGATGTGGGAAGAATGCCTGACATTTTTTTCGGTTGACGCTCAGCTCTGGCAAAATGCGCGTTGATTGGGTTATCGGCGGTTTTTGCCGATCCTTAACTTTTTTGAGCGTGTTTTCCATGATTGAGCAACCCGCGGCCTGCCGCATCCATGTCGAGGCCCTCGGCCCGACGTTCGAAGCGCAGGCCGAGCAGTGGGCGCAGCGCCTGAACCTGCCGTTGCAGGTGGCCGACGGCGAGTTCGCCTTGCAGGTCGGAGAGCAGGGTTTGCAGCTGCAACAACTGGGGCCGGATGCGCCGGGGCCGGTGCGGGTCGACTTCGTCGAGGGTGGCGCGGCCCATCGCCGGTTGTACGGCGGTGGCAGCGGGCAGATGATCGCCAAGGCGGTCGGCATCGCCCAGGGCGTGCGTCCTCGGGTGCTGGATGCGACGGCGGGGCTCGGGAAGGATGCGTTCGTACTGGCCAGTCTAGGTTGCGAGATGAGCCTGATCGAACGTCAGCCATTGATCGGCGCCTTGTTGGAGGATGGTCTGGCCCGTGCGGCGGAAGACTTCGACGTGGCGCCGATCGTGGCGCGGATGAAGCTGCTCAAGGGCAACTCCATCGAGGTGATGCGCAATTGGGAGGGCGAGCCGCCGCAGGTGATCTACCTCGACCCGATGTTCCCGCATCGTGAGAAAACCGCGCTGGTGAAGAAGGAAATGCGCCTGTTCCGTCCGCTGGTAGGCGATGATCCGGATGCACCGGCGTTGCTGGAAGCGGCGTTGGCACTGGCCACGCACCGGGTGGTGGTCAAGCGCCCGCGCAAGGCACCTTGCATCGAAGGGCCGAAACCGAGTCATGCGCTGGATGGCAAATCCAGCCGTTACGACATCTACCCGAAGAAAGCGCTCAAGGCCTGAGCCGTCGCATAAGAAAATCCCACGCATGGCGTGGGATTTTTGTTTTCAGGGTCGATAGGCCCGCATGAACAGCCCGACCACTTCCTGCACATGGCTTTCCGCCGCCTCGTCGGTCAGCGGTTCACCGCAGCCGTACAACAGGCGGAAATTCCCGGCGCCCTTGATCAGGCAAAAGAAGTGCTCGGCGGCGTTGTGCGGGTTGTCGATGCTCAGCACGCCGGTTTCGTGAATCCGCCGCAGCAAACGTTCCATCCCCTGCACCATGCGCTGCGGGCCGGCCTCGAAGAAGATCAGCGACAGTTTCGGATCCTGACTGCCCAGCGCCATGATCAGGCGATGCAGGTTCACCGATTCATCGCTATTGATCAGGTGGTGAAAGCCTCGCGCAATGTTCAGCAACACATTTTCCACCGCGATGCCGTCCGGCAATTCGAAGAACAGCGGCGGTAGTTGCTCCTCGCATTTGGCCACCACGGCGGCAGAGAACAGCGTCTCCTTGTCGTTGAAATGGCTGTAGACCGTCAGCTTCGACACGCCAGCCTCGGCGGCCACCGCGTCCATGCTGGTGTTGGCATAGCCGTGACTCAGAAACAGGATTTTCGCCGCCTCGAGAATCGCCTGGCGCTTGGCCGGATCCTTCGGTCGGCCCGGGCCGTTTGGAGCTGAAAGATTGTTCGACATTCTTCGCTTTTAATACTGGACTGGTGAGTTTGCTATTAATAACATACCGGCCAGTATAATTATTCCAAGCCTCCTTAGCGAAAGGTCCTTCACCATGTTCCGCCATGCGTTGTCCTTTGCGGTGCCAGTCAGTCTGGCGTTTTTATTGTCGGCATGTGGCAAGGAAGAGGTGACGCAAGTCAGCGTGCGACCGGCCATGGTGGTGCAGCCAGAGCCTTCGGCGCAGGCGATGGAAAGTTATCCGGGCGAGGTTCGCGCCCGCTACGAACCCGATCTGGCGTTCCGCATCGGCGGCAAAGTCAGCCGACGACTGGTCGAGGAAGGCCAGCGCGTGAAGGCCGATCAGCCGCTCGCCGAACTCGATCCGCAGGATGTACGCCTGCAACTGGAAGCCACCCGGGCCCAGGTCGCGGCCGCCGAGGCCAACCTGAATCTGGTGCGCGCCGAGCGTGACCGCTACAAGACCTTGATGGAACGGCAGATGGTCAGCCGCTCGGCCTACGACAATGCCGAAAACCTTTATCGCTCCGGCGAAGCCCGCCTCAAACAGATCAAGGCCGAATTCAACGTCTCGACCAATCAGGCCAGTTACGCCGTGTTGCGTGCGCCCCAGGATGGCGTGGTGGCCAAGCGTGCGGTGGAAGTCGGGCAAGTGGTCGCCGCCGGGCAAACCGTTTTCACCCTCGCCACTGATGGCGAACGGGAAGTGCTGATCAGCCTGCCGGAGCAGAGCTTCGGTCGCTTCAAGGTCGGCCAGCCGGTCTCGGTGGAGCTATGGACGCAACAGAACCAGCGCTTCGCCGGGCAGATCCGCGAGCTGTCGCCGGCCGCCGACCCGAAATCCCGCACCTTCGCCGCACGCATTTCGTTCACCTCCGGCAAGGTCCCGGCAGAACTGGGCCAGAGCGCCCGGGTTTTCGTGCAGACCGCCGATGTCATCCCGCTGTCGGTGCCGCTCTCGGCGCTGACGGCCGAAAACGGCGCGACTTACGTCTGGGTCGTCAGCGCCAACAACACCCTGAGAAAGACTCCGGTGCGCACCGGCCCGTTCGGTGAGAAAACCGTGCCGGTGCTCGAAGGCCTGAACGCCAGCGACTGGGTGGTCGCCGCTGGCGTCCACGTGCTGCTGGAAGGGCAGCAGGTGCGTCCGGTGGATCGCTCCAACCGCGTGGTCAATCTGGCGGACAAGGAGTAATCCCCGATGGGTTTCAATCTTTCCGCCTGGGCGCTGCGCAATCGCCAGATCGTACTGTTCCTGATGCTTTTGCTGGCGATCGTCGGCGCCTTGTCCTACACCAAGCTCGGCCAGAGTGAAGACCCGCCGTTCACCTTCAAGGCGATGGTCATCCAGACCCGCTGGCCCGGCGCAACGGCCCAGGAAGTCTCGCGTCAGGTCACGGAGCGCATCGAAAAGAAACTCATGGAAACCGGCGAGTACGAACGCATCGTTTCGTTCTCGCGCCCCGGTGAATCCCAGGTCACGTTCATTGCCCGCGACTCCATGCATTCGGTAGAGATTCCGGACCTCTGGTATCAGGTGCGCAAGAAGGTCAGCGACATTCGCCAGACCCTGCCGCCGGGGATTCAGGGACCGTTTTTCAACGATGAGTTCGGCACCACCTTCGGCAATATCTATGCGCTGACCGGCGACGGTTTCGACTACGCGGTGCTCAAGGATTACGCCGACCGCATCCAGATCCAGCTGCAACGGGTCAAGGATGTGGGCAAGGTCGATCTGCTTGGTTTGCAGGACGAGAAAATCTGGGTCGAGCTGTCCAACGTCAAACTCGCCACCCTCGGCTTGCCGCTGGCAGCCGTGCAGCAGGCGTTGGAAGAGCAGAACGCGGTGTCCACCGCCGGCTTCTTCGAAACCGGCAGTGAGCGATTGCAGCTACGGGTTTCGGGGAATTTTCAGACAGTCGACGAGATCAAGAACTTCCCGATCCGGGTCGGTGATCGTACGTTCCGCATCTCCGATGTCGCTGACGTGAGGCGCGGTTTCAACGATCCTCCGGCCCCGCGCATGCGCTTTATGGGCGAAGACGCCATCGGTCTCGCGGTGGCGATGAAGGACGGCGGCGACATTCTGGTGCTGGGCAAGGCCCTGGAAATCGAGTTCGCCCGGATCCAGAAAAACCTGCCGGCCGGCATGCAGTTGCGCAAGGTCTCCGACCAGCCCGCCGCAGTGAAAACCGGCGTAGGCGAGTTCGTCCAGGTGCTGGTCGAAGCGCTGGCCATCGTGTTGCTGGTGAGCTTCTTCTCCCTCGGCGTGCGCACCGGCATGGTGGTGGCGCTGACCATTCCGCTGGTGCTGGCGATGACCTTCGCCTGCATGTATTACCTCGGCATCGGCCTGCACAAGATTTCCCTCGGTGCGCTGGTGCTGGCGCTGGGCTTGCTGGTGGACGACGCGATCATCGCCGTGGAAATGATGGCGATCAAAATGGAGCAGGGTTTCGACCGGATCAAGGCTGCCAGTTATGCCTGGACCAGCACCGCGTTCCCGATGCTCACCGGTACGCTGATCACCGCCGCAGGCTTTCTGCCGATTGCCACGGCGCAGTCCGGCACCGGCGAATACACCCGCTCGATCTTCCAGGTGGTGACCATCGCCTTGCTCGCATCCTGGGTGGCAGCCGTGGTGTTCGTGCCATATCTGGGGGAAAAGCTCCTGCCGGATCTGGCGAAAATTCACGCGGCCAAACACGGCACGGCTGACGGTCAGACTGATCCCTATGGCACGCCGTTCTATCAACGGGTGCGGCGTCTGGTGGAGTGGTGCGTGCGTCGGCGCAAAACCGTGATCGTGCTCACCGTGCTGCTGTTCGTGGCGTCGGTAGCGTTGTTCCGGTTCGTGCCGCAGCAGTTCTTCCCGGCCTCCGGGCGACTGGAATTGATGGTCGATCTGAAGCTTGCCGAGGGCGCATCGCTGGCCAATACCACGGGCGAGGTCAAACGCTTGGAAGCGATGCTCAAGGATCACGCCGGCATCGACAACTATGTCGCTTACGTCGGCACCGGTTCGCCGCGTTTCTACCTGCCGCTGGATCAACAACTGCCGGCGGCGAGTTTCGCCCAGTTTGTCGTGCTGGCGAAAACCATTGAGGAACGTGAAGCGCTGCGCACGTGGCTGATCGACACGTTGAACGAGCAGTTCCCGTCCCTGCGCTCGCGGGTCACGCGCCTTGAAAACGGGCCGCCGGTTGGCTATCCGGTGCAGTTCCGCGTCACCGGCGAGCACATCGAGGAAGTCCGTGCACTGGCCCGGAAAGTCGCAGCCAAAGTGCGCGAGAACCCGCATGTGGTGAACGTGCATCTGGACTGGGAAGAGCCGAGCAAGGTTGTGTACCTGAACATCGATCAGGATCGCGCCCGAGCGTTGGGTGTGAGCACGGCGAATCTGGCGAAATTCCTCCAGAGTTCGCTGACCGGTTCCAGCGTCAGCCAGTACCGCGAGGACAACGAGTTGATCGAAATCCTCCTGCGCGGCACCGTGCACGAGCGCACCGAACTGTCGTTGCTGCCGAGTCTGGCGGTGCCGACCGACAACGGTCGCAGCGTCGCGCTGTCGCAGATCGCCACGCTGGAATATGGCTTCGAGGAAGGCATCATCTGGCACCGCAATCGCCTGCCGAACGTGACCGTGCGCGCCGACATCTATGGCAAGGAGCAACCGGCGACGCTGGTGAAGCAGATCATGCCGACGCTTGATCCGATCCGTGCCGAATTGCCGGACGGCTATCTGCTGGATGTCGGCGGTACGGTGGAGGATTCGGAGCGTGGGCAGAAGTCGGTGAACGCCGGGGTGCCGATGTTCATTGTCGTGGTGCTGACGTTGCTGATGGTGCAGTTGCGCAGTTTCTCACGCACGGCGATGGTGTTTCTGACGGCGCCGCTGGGGTTGATCGGGGTGACGCTGTTTCTGCTGGTGTTCCGTCAGCCGTTCGGGTTTGTGGCGATGCTCGGGACGATCGCGCTGTCGGGGATGATCATGCGTAACTCGGTGATTCTGGTGGACCAGATCGAGCAGGATATTGCGGCGGGGCTCAAGCCCTGGCAGGCGATTATCGAGGCGACCGTGCGGCGGTTTCGGCCGATTGTGTTGACGGCGCTGGCGGCGGTGCTGGCGATGATTCCGCTTTCTCGCAGTGTGTTTTTCGGGCCGATGGCGGTGGCGATTATGGGGGGGTTGATTGTTGCTACTGCTTTGACGCTTTTGTTTTTGCCGGCGTTGTATGCGGCTTGGTTCAGGGTTCGCAAGGAGTCTTGAGGCTGTTTGAGCGTGGCGGCCTTTGGGCCGGCCAGGCTCTTGGGGTTTTGGGTGAATATCCGTTTCTTTGGGTGTTGCGGCTGGCGGTTCCGCTCTTACAGCGGCTCACTTTTGCAAGCGCCCAAAAGTAAGCAAAACGCTGGGCCCCGGCGTTCGGCCCCTCGCTGGGGCTCGGGGTTCCTTCGTTCCGGGATTCATCCGGGGGCATCGCCTCCGGTTTGCTTCGCTGCACCTCCTCTCGATGTGTTCGACTTCGTCGAACGGCGCTGCGCGCCTACCCCCGGATAAATCCCTCCACTCAGCCGGCCGAAGGGGCCGGCACGTCAAAAGCTTTGCTCGAGCTAACGCTCATCGTGTTGAGTGGTGAGAGGCGAAGCGCATCGGAGTGTAAGGTTTGCGCTTTTCTGTGGGAGCGAGCTTGCTCGCGAAGGCGGCCTGTCTGCCGACCATGCTCTATCGGTTGGACTCAATCTTGTCGGAGCTGGCCTGCTAGTGATGTCAGCCTGACAGCTGAGCAAAACAATGGTGTAGGACCCTGCGTCGCCTCCTACATGTTTTTCAGACGCCTCCGATATTGAGTCGCTGTGTTGGCGATGCTGTACTCGAGGCTGTTTTTCAGCCTTGTTTGAGTCAGCGTTGATGAAGAAACCGCCGGTATTGAAGGGTCGGGCCGATCCGGTCTTTGAGTTGTTGATGCGCGCACCTCACAAGCAGCGTCTGGCGGATTATCTTGCGCTGCTCAAGCCGCTGGATGATCAGGGGCGGTATCTGCCTTTTGAGGATTTGCGGTATCGCTGGGCCAGCGGGCTGGATTCGCGTTTGTGTTGGGCGTTGGTCAAGAAGGCGCGGGTTGCTCAGTACATTCATCTTCTGCCTTTGGGGGAGCCGGCGCAGTGGGGGAAGTTTGTGCCGACGCCCACCGCGCAGAAGGCCCTTTCAGTGGTTGATCGGCAAACCACGACGGCGTCGCTGGAGTACATGACCAGCCAGATAGGCGAGCGGGCGCATTTCAGTTATTTGCTTAACGATCTGATCGAGGATGAGGCGATCAGCAGCAGTCAGCTTGAGGGCGCCGCGACCACTACCCGTGTTGCCAAGGACATGCTCAAGCAACGGCGTCAGCCGCGTACGCCGGATGAGCGGATGGTCATGGGTAATTACCGGATGATGAATTTCGCCTGGGAAAAACGTTACGAGCCATTGAGCGTGGAGTTGATTGCGTCGATCCATCGAGTCGGTGTCGAAGGTATTGATGACGAGCAGTACGACCCGGGGCTTTTCAGGACCAACGATGAAGTCGTGGTGCAGGACGGCGAAGGGAATACCGTGCACACGCCACCGCCTGCCGCTGGATTGGTGAGGCGACTGGATTTGCTCTCGCAGTGGATCAATCAACCACAGGGTTCACCTCGGCAAAAAAACTACCTGCATCCGCTGATCAAGGCGATCACGCTGCACTTTGCCCTGGGCTATGAACATCCGTTTCGTGACGGTAACGGGCGGGTCGCCAGAGCGCTGTTTTACTGGTTCATGTTCAAGCATGAGTTTTCGGCGTTCCGCTATATCGCGATCAGTCTTTTACTGCGCAACGCGCCGGTGAAGTACGGGCGGTCGTATTTGCACAGCGAGGCCGATGAGCTCGATCTGACGTATTTCATCGAGTTTCAGTGTTCGGTGATTCTGCGGGCGGTGGAGGGGTTTACCGATGTGTATCGCAAGAGTGTGGCGTACAGCGAAGACTTCGAGCACTGGCTGACCTGTTCGGGTTTTTTTGATCGGCTGACAGAGCGGCAGCGAGCGATTTATCAGGTGGCCAGAAGCGGGGTGGCGAAGGAGTTCACGGCGGGGAACGTCAAGGAGCATCTTGGCTGTGCCTACAACACAGCGGTGTCGGCGTTGAGCGGGTTGGTTGAGCTGCAGGTTTTCGAGAAGAAGAAAATGGGGCGCGAGTGGGTGTACTTTTTACGTGTATCTGCTGGTGGCGGATTGAATGCCGGGAGTGAGACAGCTCACTCCCGTGTCGTGTCGGCTTAGAGCGTACCAAACACTTTTTTCGCCAGACTCGTCGCCGCAGCGGCCGGGTTCTTGCGGATGGTTTCTTCCTGTTTGCCGATCATTTCGAACAGGCCGTTGAGCGCTTGTTCGGTCACGTAGCTTTCGATGTTGGCGCTCTTCGCGTCCACCACGCCGAAGGTCGCGGCCTGGCCGGCGAAGGCGTTGTATTTCTGGGCTACGCCGACTTTGTCGGTTGCCTGTTTGACGATGGGCAGGAATTTGGTGCGGATCTGTTCGCGGCTGGATTTGTCCAAGTATTGGGTGGCGGAGTCGTTGCCGCCGCTGAGGATGCCTTTGGCGTCGGCCACGCTCATTTTCTTAACGGCGTCGACGAGGATCGGCTGGGCCTGGGTGACGGCGGTTTCCGCGGCCTTGTTCATGGCGGTTTCCAGCTCGTCGACCTGGGCGCCCATGCCGAAGGCTTTCATCTTGCCGGCGACTTTGCCGAGTTTGCCCGGCAGTTCGATCTTCACGTCCGGGTTATTGCTGAAGCCGCCCGGGGTGCCGAGTTGTTTGACGGCCAGTTGCGCGCCTTGGGTCAGGGCATCCTTGAGGCCGCCGGTGGCGTCGCCTTGCGACAGGTCGCTGAGGGACAGGGCCAGTGCGTTGGCGGAGATCATCAGGCCCGCGCACAGGCCGGCGAAGCGAAGGGTAGGGCGGAGCATGGCGGCTTCCTTGTTCGGAGAGAGTTAGCGGGCAGCGTCGACGCGGATCTTCAGCGGCTGCGGATCCTTGCCATCGAGTTGCACGGCATGGTTTTCGGTGGTGATGAACATCAGCTCGCCGTTGACTTCGATGCGCGCGCTGACCGAATAGCGGTGGCCGGGTTTGACCTGGGCCGGATCGTAGCTCAAGTGGAACGGCAGCGGCACCTGGCCTTTGACCGGGCCTTTCTGTTCGTCGAGTACCACGGCTGGAGCGTCGGCCAGCGAGACGTCCTGCAGGCTCACGCTCAAGGTCGCACTTGGCGGCAGGGCGATGCGCTGCAGGTAGAACACTTCGCCATCGAGGCTGACTTTGCCGGCCGGTGAGGTCGACTGGCAGGCGCTAAGCAGCGTGGCGGCGGCAAGCAGGGAAAGTTTTTTCATCGGAGATCTCCGTATCGACGGCGCCAGAAGAAGCCTGGCGCCTGTAGGAATTTAGTCGTTTTGCACAGGGGCGGCGGGCTGATCGGCCGCATCTTCACTGCGATGCAGTGCCACCTGACGGATCGACAAGCGAATCTCCGCCGGCAGCACCCGTTTGGCTGCGCCTTCGGCCAGTTCGCCGAGCAGTTCGTGGTAGCTCAACTTGCCAGCTTCATCGCGACGCAACACGTCGAGGTCGAGCAGGGTCTGGATGAAGTGGCGGAACAGGCTCTTGTCGAAGAACTCTGGTGCGTTCAGACCGTGCAGGATCGACAGGCGCTGGGCCATGACCGTGCACAGGTCTTCCAGCTCTTCGGCGCTGATCGTGTTCTGGCCTGCGTTGAGCAGCAACGACACAGTCATGTAGAAGCGTTGCAGGGTCTGGGCGATGCTCTTCGACAGCAGGGTCAACAGCACGAAATGCCGCGAGCTTGGCGCCGGGCGCAGGTACACGTCTTTTTCGAAACGCAGCAGGCCCTGTTCGACGAACGCTTCCAGCCACTGATCGATCACTGCATCCAGTTCGTCCAGAGTCCAACGGATGAACAGTTCCGATTGCAGGTACGGATACAGTGCGCGGGTGTAGCGCAGGATCTGTTCGCGGCTCATGCGCGATGCACTCTGGAAGAAACTCGCCAGCAGCGCCGGCAACGCGAAGATGTGCAGCACGTTGTTGCGGTAGTAGGTCATCAGGACGGCGTTTTGCTCGTCCAGGTACAGAATCTTGCCCAGCGCATCGTTCTGCTCGGACAGCAGATCCATGTCCTTCACATGCTCGATCAGCGCCCGGCCATCGCCTTCCGGCAACGTGGTGTGCGGCGAGTACGGAACCTTGCGCAGCAGCGCCAGATACAGATCCAGCACTCGCGCCATGGCTCGATCGTCCAGTGCCAGACGGGTGGTCGACAGAAGGGCCAGCGCCACCAGGTTGACCGGGTTGATCGCCGCTGCTTCGTTCAGGTGCTGCGCGACTTTCTCGCCGAGGCGGTTGGTGGTTTCGTTGAGCCAGGCCGGTTTGTACTGCGGGCCGAGTTCCTGCTGGCGCCAGTCCGGCTGCTCGCTGTCGAGGAATTCCGCGAGTTTGATCGGCTCGCCGAAGTTCACCGCCACCTGGCCGAAGCGCTGCTTGAGCGCGCCGATGACTTTGAAGATGTCGAAGATCGATTCTTTCTTCTTGCTCGCGCCACGCAGTTCGCCGAGGTAGGTGCGGCCTTCGAGCACGCGCTCGTAACCGATGTACACCGGCACGAACACGATTGGCATCCGCGACGAACGCAGGAAGCTGCGCATCGTGATCGCCAGCATCCCGGTTTTCGGTTGCAGCATGCGCCCCGTACGCGAGCGCCCGCCCTCGACGAAGTATTCGACCGGGAAGCCTTTGGTAAACAGGGTGTGCAGGTATTCGTTGAACACCGAGGTGTACAGCGGGTTGCCCTTGAACGTGCGGCGCATGAAGAACGCGCCGCCCCGGCGCAGCAGGCTGCCGATCACCGGCATGTTCAGGTTGATGCCGGCGGCGATGTGCGGCGGGGTCAGGCCGTTGCGGAACAGCAAGTACGACAGCAGCAAGTAGTCGATGTGGCTGCGGTGGCACGGCACATAGATCACTTCGTGACCCTGGGCGACCTTCTGCACGCCTTCGATGTGGTTGACCTTGATCCCGTCGTAGATCTTGTTCCAGAACCAGCTCAGCACCACTTCCAGAAAACGGATCGCGGTGTAGGTGTAGTCCGAGGCGATCTCGTTGCCGTAGCGCAGGGCCTGGGCCTTGGCTTTTTCCGGGGAGATGTTTTCGCGCTCGGCTTCGTCGAGGATCGCTTGCTTGACCAGTGGCTGGTTGAGCAGGCCTTTAACCAGGTTGCGGCGGTGGGAAATGTCCGGGCCGATCACCGCAGCTTTCAGATTGCGGAAGTGCACCCGCAGGATCCGCTGGGCCATGCGCACGGTGCGTTCGTGGCCCTTGTTGTGTTCGATCAGTTCGCGCAGGTGGATCGGTGCGGAGAATTGCACGCGGGTCTTGCGGCCCAGAATCATGATGCTCAGCAGACGACGCAGGCGCCCGGTGACCGCCCAGCTGTCGGCGAACAGTAGTTTCCACGGGCTGTTTTCGCTGTCCGGCGACTGGCCCCAGAACACGCTGACCGGAATGATCTGCGCGTCTTCGGCGGCATTCTGGCTGAGGGCGCTGACCAGTCGGGTCAGGGTCGGTGGCGCACCGCGCTTGTCCTGGCGGCCGAGCCAGTCCGGGTCCGGCGTCAGGTAGAAGAACGCTGCCGGTTCGATCAGCGAACCCACGGACACCGGCAGCACCGGGCGCGGCAGGCCGGCCTTGGTGCACTCGGTGTCGACCACCGCCAGATCGGTCAGCGATGGATTTTGCAGGACGTAGAACACCGGACGACTGCGGTCGAGGTTGAGGGTGAACGACGACTGGTTGATCGTCTCGGAGCGAACCCAGAGATACAACAGTCGGCGCAAGGTGCCAAACACAAGACGGCGGAACGGGGAACGGGTCATACGGCTTCTGCGTGAGTGGATAAACCGAGCGTTTGCTCGGGCGGTCAGGGGGGCGTTCTTCATGAGTTTTCGTGCCGCGCCGCGCCTGCTGTTGTGCAGGGCAAGGCGCGAGAAGCGTGGTTTGGTCATTCCAAATAAGCTTCGAGCAACGCAGCCCTGCACAACAGCAGGCTCGGCCCTTCGGGTTGTGCCTTAAAGCGGACCAGGCTGCGTTGCAGGCCTTGGAAAGGGAACAACCATTTCCAGCGGCTTGCGCCTTGCCTGGTCCGCTTTAAGGCGACAACGCGGCGCGAAAACTCATGAAGAACGCCCCCTTAGTTTGCCGGATTACTCGAAAATCGGCAAAAAAGCGGCGAAGTAATCTCCTGTTGAGAGTTTTGCCGCCTGTCATATACTCGGCGATCTGTCGCCGGGGCCCTTTTATGGACGTCGGATGCAGGCTGACGTTCCTCAAAGGCTTTCCTGCGAAAAGCCTGTTCAATAATAAAAAAGGAGTATGAACAGATGGCAACACGTGAAACCGGCAACGTGAAGTGGTTCAACGACGCCAAGGGCTATGGCTTCATTCAGCGCGAAGACGGGGTGGACGTGTTCGTGCACTACCGCGCGATCCGCGGCGAAGGCCACCGTTCGCTGACCGAGGGTCAGCAGGTTGAATACGCGGTGGTGGAAGGGCAGAAGGGGTTGCAGGCTGAAGACGTTGTAGGCCTGTAACGCAAATCTTCAGAACACCAAAAGCACTGTGGGAGCGAGCTTGCTCGCGATGGGACCATTTCAGTCAACATTGATGTTGAATGTCCGACCGCAATCGCGAGCAAGCTCGCTCCCACAGGTTTTGTGCATTGTCTGTTACGCAGTTTTCCAGGTGATTTCTTCTTCACCATCTTCGCTGATGCGAATCCAGCGATCCGCCGTTTCCTCACCTTCTTCCTCGACCCACGTCCCCGGCGCGCAACGCACTTCGACGTTCAGCGCGGCAAAGGCTGCGCGGGCGCAGGCGATGTCGTCGTCCCATGGGGTCGCATCGCTTTCAAGGTACAGGCTGTTCCACTTGCCCACGGCTTTCGGCAGCCAGGTCACCGGGATGTTGCCGGCCTTGCACTTGTAAGTCTGGCCTTTCTGTACCCAGTCGCTGCACGGGCCGAGGGCGGCGCCCAGCCAGGCGGAAATGGCCTTGTGGTCGACGTCGGCGTCTTTCAGGTAAATCTCGATGTCCGGTTGGCGCATGGATGTCCTCACTGCGGGTCTGAAAAATCCATTCGCGGATTTAGCCGGCCCCGGGTCGTTGCCCGAGACCAAAAGTTATTGAAGAACGAAATAATCGTAGCGCATCGAGACAGTGGTCACGAACGGCTCGGGCTGTTCGATGACCGCCGCGCGGCGCTCGGCACTGGCGCGCCAGCCGTGGGGCGTCATCGCCAGCAGATTGGCGCGATCCTCGGGCTTGTCCAGCGTCAGTTTGAATTCCAGGGTTTCACTGTGCGCCAACGCCATGCCTTCCGGCACCAGGGCCAGGTGCTTGTCGTCGGTGTATTCGCGCACTTCGTCGTACAGGCGTTCGCGCAGTTCCATCAGGTGGCCGCTGGTCGGGCCGACTTTCATCAGACCACCGCCAACGCTGAGCAGACGCTTGGCTTCTTCCCAGTCCAATGGACTGAAAACGCTGGCCAGAAACTGGCAACTGCCGGAAGCCAGTGGCACCCGGGCCATGCTCGCAATCAACCAGGTCAGCGCCGGATTGCGTTTGCAGGCGCGTTTGACCGCTTCCTTTGAGATGTCCAGTGCGTAACCGTCAGCGTCCGGCAAGGCCTCGGCGATCTGCGCGGTGTAGTAACCCTCGCCACAACCGATATCGACCCAGCGCGCCGGCGTATAACTCGCCGCCAGCTCCGCGAGACGTTTGGCCACCGGCGCATAGTGGCCGGCGTTCAGGAAGTCGCGGCGGGCCTCGACCATCGCCTGATTGTCGCCGGGATCGCGGCTGTTCTTGTGCTGTACCGGAAGCAGGTTCAGATAACCCTGACGCGCGCGGTCAAAGCGGTGGCCGGCAGGGCAGACCACGCCGTTGTCCACCGCGTTCAGCGGTTCACTGCAGATCGGGCACGCGAGCATCAGGCGAGCAACTTGATCAGGGTCTGGTAGTAGATCTCGGTCAACACGTCGAGATCGGCCGCCAGCACGCGCTCGTTGACCTGGTGGATGGTCGCGTTGACCGGGCCCAGCTCAACAACCTGCGTACCCATGGTCGCGATGAAACGGCCATCGGAGGTGCCGCCGCTGGTGGACGCCTTGGTCTCGCGGCCGGTGATCTGCTTGATGCTCGAAGACACCGCGTCGAGCAGCGCGCCCGGCTCGGTGAGGAACGGCAGACCGGACAGCGCCCAGTCGATGTGCCAGTCCAGGCCGTGCTTGTCGAGGATGTCGGCGACGCGTTTCTGCAGGCCTTCGACCGTCGATTCGGTGGAGAAGCGGAAGTTGAACAACGCCACCAGATCGCCCGGAATCACATTGGTCGCGCCGGTGCCGGAGTTGACGTTGGAAATCTGGAAACTGGTCGGCGGGAAGAAGTCGTTGCCGTGATCCCAGTGCTCGGCGGCCAGCTCGGCCAGAGCCGGGGCAGCGAGGTGGATCGGGTTCTTCGCCAGGTGCGGGTAGGCCACGTGGCCCTGCACACCGCGCACGGTCAATTTGGCGCCGAGGGAGCCGCGACGACCGTTCTTCACCACGTCGCCCACCAGCGTGGTGCTCGACGGTTCGCCGACGATGCACCAGTCCAGACGCTCGTTACGGGCTGCCAGACGCTCGACCACAGCCTTGGTGCCGTGATGCGCCGGGCCTTCTTCGTCGCTGGTGATCAGGAACGCGACCTTGCCCTTGTGATCCGGGTAGTCGGCGACAAAGCGCTCGGCGGCGACGGTCATCGAAGCCAGGCTGCCTTTCATGTCCGCCGCGCCACGGCCGCAGAGCATGCCGTGCTCGTCGATCACCGCGTTGAACGGGTCGATCTGCCAGGCGGTCACCGGACCGGTCGGCACCACGTCGGTGTGGCCGGCGAAGCACAGCACCGGGCCGTCGCCTTTACCGTGAGTCGCCCAGAAGTTATCCACATCTTCGATGCGCATCGGTTCCAGCTGGAAACCGGCATCGCCCAGGCGCTGCATCATCTGCTTCTGGCAATCGGCGTCGACCGGCGTCACGGACGGACGGCGGATCAGGTCGATGGCGAGTTGGAGGGTCGGCGAAAGGTCGGCGTGGGCCGTCATGGAAAACTCCGAAAGCTGGGGGGCAAGGCGCGCAAAATGGCGGTTATCTTAAAGCAAAACGGCGACCATTGGCCGCCGTTTAGTGCATCCGGAAGGATTTAGACCACCGGTGCCGGTTCAGGCGCCGCCGATGGTTTTGGCAGCGACGACAGGAACGCCATGATCAGCGCCGCCACGTACGGCAGCGACTGCACCAGCAGCATGGCCACCCAGAAGCGCATGTCGTTGCTCGGAATGCCCTGCACCAGGAAGATCCCCAGCGCCGCGCCCCACAACAGCAGCATGATGAACAGCTCTTCCCGGGCCTCGGAAATCGCCACCCAGAAGCCATGGTTGTCGGCGTTTTTCGGGGTGCGGAAGAACGGAATGCTGCTGGTGAAGAAGCCGTACAGCACCGCTTTGGCGATGGTGTGCGACAACGCCAGGCCGGCCAGTGCCGCGCAGAACGCATCCTTCAGGTTCACGCCCACGGCGCGACGGTACAGGAAGATGATCTTGCCGACCTTGAACACGAACAGCGCCAGCGGCGGGATCGCGAAGATCAGCAGCGGCGGATCGACCCGTTGCGGAACGATGATCATCGCCGCCGACCACAACAGCGCGCCGACGGTGAAGAAAATGTTCATGCCGTCCGCGACCCACGGCAGCCAGCCCGCGAGGAAGTGGTAACGCTGGCCGCGAGTCAGTTCGGTGTCCTTGCCGCGCAGCAGGCTGCGGGTGTGGCGCTTGATGATCTGGATCGCACCGTAGGCCCAGCGGAAACGCTGCTTCTTGAAGTCGATGAAGGTGTCCGGCATCAGACCCTTGCCGTAACTGTCGTGGTAATACGCCGCCGACAGGCCTTTCTCGAACACCCGCAGACCGAGTTCGGCGTCTTCACAGATGCACCAGTCGGCCCAGCCCAGTTCTTCCAGAACCGAGCGACGGGTCATGGTCATGGTGCCGTGCTGGATGATCGCGTCGCGGTCGTTGCGGGTGACCATGCCGATATGGAAGAAGCCTTTGTATTCGGCGTAGCAGAGCTTCTTGAAGGTGCTTTCGTTCTGGTCGCGGTAGTCCTGTGGCGACTGCACCACGGCGATTTTCGGGTCGGCGAAGTGCGGCACCATGTGCTTGAGCCAGTTCGGGTGCACGCAGTAGTCGGAGTCGATCACCGCGATCACTTCGGCATCCTTGGCGGTGTGCGGAATCAGGTAGTTCAGCGCGCCGCCCTTGAAACCGGCCAGGGGCGAGACGTGGAAGAACTTGAAGCGCGGGCCGAGGGTTTCGCAGTAGTCGCGCACCGGTTCCCAGACCGCCGGGTCCTTGGTGTTGTTGTCGATGATCAGGACTTCGAAGTCCGGATAGTCGAGGTTGGCCAGGGCGTTGAGGGTCTGTTTGACCATCTCCGGCGGCTCGTTGTAGCAAGGCACGTGGATCGAGACTTTCGGGCGGTAGCCCGAATCGCCGACCACGGGCAGGAATTCACGGCGACGCTTGTGAATCCACACCGCCTCGGCCAGTTCGTGGGCCTCGGTCAGCAACACGATGAATACCCCAAGCGCACCGAGCGCCAGCAGGAAACCCACCGTCAGGCTGAACCACGTACTGTATTGCTGACTGTAGTCGTAACCGATCCACACCAGCACCGAACCGCAGAGGAACGCGATAAAGGTCAGGAAGGTACGGCCGCGCTGACGCAGGGCCGAGCCGTCGATCATCAGCAGGGTCAGCGACAACAGCGCCAGCACCACCGAACCGATGGCCAGCACGCGCCATTGCGGGATCGCCACCACCGGGCCTTCGAAGTTGAACTTCTGCTGACGCGCGGCGTTGAACACGCCCCAGTAAGCGCCGACCGAACCTTCGTCACTCGCCTTCCACGGCTGGTCGAACGCTTCGATCACGAAGTAGTTGAAGCCCTGACGGTTGAGTTTGTTGACCAGCGTGCGCAGGTAGATCGCCTGATCCGCCGGCGACGCATCGGCGCCACCGCGCATGCGGCCGTTGCTCGGCCAGCCCACTTCTGACAGCAGCAGCGGCTTTTTCGGGAACATCTTTTTCAGGTCACGGGCGCGGTCGAAAACGAACTGCCCGGCCTTGTCCACCGGGATGAATTCCCAGTAAGGCAGAACGTGCGCGGCGATCAGGTCGACGTGCTTGGCCAGCTCCGGGTGCTCTTCCCAGACGTGCCACTGTTCGGAGGTGGTCACCGGCACTTTCACGGCCGCGCGCACGCGGTCGAGCAGCACGCTGAGTTGTTCGGCGGTGATTTCCTTGCGGAAGATCGCTTCGTTGCCGACGACCACGCGAACCACGCTGCGCGAAGTGTTGGCCAGTTCGATGGCGCGGGTAATTTCCCGCTCGTTGCGCTCCTGGTCGGGGCTGATCCAGATCCCGAGGGTCACGCGCAGGCCGAATTCTTCCGCCAGTTTCGGGATGTCCTGCAGGGAGCCGTCGACGGAGTAGATGCGGATGTTGTCCGTCAGCTTGCTCATGATCTCCAGATCGCGGCGCATTTCATCGTCGGACGGATACTGATCCTTCTGTGGGAACTGTCCCTGCTGGAACGGTGAATAGGAGAAACCGGAGATCTGCTCCGGCCAGTTCGGCGCGGAGACGGGGCGGTTGATCAGCGCCCAGAAACCGGTGAACAGGGCGGCGATTGCCAGAACCACCACCAGGTTGAGTCCAAATTTACGCGATGACATAGCTGTGTCGGGTTCCAAAGGCTGTGGAACGAAGGGTCGGCTGGTTGACGCCAAGAGGGCGCGCATCCTACACCGGCAGTTCGCCGAGTCCTACAAGAGACAGGGAAATGCCGGACGTTGGGCAATCCAACCTGACTTAAGTTCTTTCGTTTCAGCGTGTAAGACAAATCTTTGTTACGTGCAGCTTTAATTAAAGCAGGCGCGTTCGCCGTTCATAGCGCAAAGATGCTCTTGGCCGCCGACGGCCCTATAATGCGCGCCGGTTTTTAGGGTAATGGTCATGAGTACAGAAGATCCGCGGTTTGCAGGCATCGCCCGTTTGTATGGCATCGAGGGCCTCAAGCGTCTGCGCGCAGCCCATGTGGCGATTGTCGGCGTTGGCGGCGTCGGTTCCTGGGCGGCGGAAGCCATGGCCCGTTGCGGGGTGGGCGAGATTTCGCTGTTCGACCTCGACGACGTCTGCGTCAGCAACGCCAACCGTCAGTTGCACGCACTGGACAGCACTGTCGGCAAGCCCAAGGTCGAGGTGATGGCCGAGCGTCTGCGCGGGATCAACCCGGACTGCAAGGTGCACGCCGTGGCGGATTTCGTCACCCGCGACACCATGGCCGAATACATCACGCCGAACATCGACTGCGTGATCGACTGCATCGACGCAGTCAACGCCAAGGCCGCGCTGATCGCCTGGTGCAAGCGCCGCAAGATCCAGATCATCACCACCGGCGGCGCCGGCGGGCAGATCGATCCGACGCTGATTCAGGTCTGCGACCTCAACCGTACGTTCAATGATCCTTTGGCCTCGAAAGTGCGCTCGACGTTGCGCCGCGATTATGGTTTCTCGCGCACCGTGACCCGCCATTACAGCGTGCCGTGCGTGTTCTCCACCGAACAACTGCGCTATCCGAAACCAGACGGCAGCATTTGCCTGCAGAAGAGTTTTGTCGGCGACGGCGTGAAGCTGGACTGCGCCGGCGGGTTTGGCGCGGTGATGATGGTGACGGCGACGTTCGGCATGGTCGCGGCGACCAAGGCCGTGGACAAGATTGTGGCGGGCGTTCGGCGCCCGGCGGATCGGGTCAAACCTCAGGCCTGAAGCCCAGGGCTGCGCAGCAGCCCTTTTATCGCGCCAATTCATTCATCCGCTGCAGCACGGCATTCAAGCCATTGCTGCGTGAAGGCGACAACTGCCGCGACAGTCCCAGCTGATTGAACCAGTCTGGCAGATCAACCAACTGCAACTCGCCAGTGGCCAAACCGTTGACCCGCAACAGCAGCAACGCCACCAACCCGCGAATCATCCGCGCATCGCTGCTCGCCGCGAACTGCCAGTGGCCGTCGCGCAATTCACCGACCAGCCACACCTGGCTTTCACAGCCGTGCACCCGATTGGCCTCGCACTTGTCCGCATCGCTCAACGGCAGCAGACGATCACCAAACTGCATCAACAGCCGCGCCCGCTGTTCCCAGCCGGCAGCGTTCTGAAACGTTTGCAGCGCCTCGGCGGCCTCGACCGGCAGGCTCATCGCAACAACTCCAGCGCCTGATCCAGCGCTTCAAAGAACCGTTCCAGATCTTCGGAATCGTTGTACAACGCCAGCGACACGCGGATCGCCCCGGCCAGTTCGAAACGCTTGAGCAGCGGCATCGCGCAGTGGTGACCGGCACGCACGGCGATGCCCTGTTCGGTCAGCAAGTGCGCCAGATCGGCGTTGTGCACACCTTCCACGACAAAACTGGCCAGCGCCAGTTGCGGCTTGCCCAGCAGACGGATGCCGTTGCGGGCGGCGAGGCCACGTAACAGGTAATCGTGCAGCGCAGCTTCGTGGGCGGACACCGCGTCCTGATCCAGACCGGCCAGATAGTCGAGGGTCGCACCGAGGCCGATCACGCTGGCAATCGGTGGCGTTCCGGCCTCGAAGCCCAGTGGCGCCGGACGGAAACGGGATTCGTGATAGTTGGCTTCCAGCACCATCTCGCCGCCGAACTGCCACGGGCGCAGTTGTTCGAGCGCTTCGTTGCGCCCGAACAGCACGCCGAGGCCGTCCGGTCCGTACAGCTTGTGGCTGGAAAACACGTAAAAGTCGCAACCGAGCGCCTGCACGTCATGCCGGCCATGGACCACGCCTTGAGCGCCATCGACCACGGTCAGCGCGTTGTGCGCCTTGGCCATCGCCAGCAGCGCCGGCAACGGTTGCCAGGCACCTAGCACGTTGGACAACTGGCTGACCGCCAGCAAGCGGGTGCGCGGGCCGATCAGGTGAACGGCAGCAGCGAGGTCAATCACGCCGTCATCGTCCAGCGGCAGGATCACCAGCTTCAGGTCGCGACGTTGTGCCAGTTGCTGCCACGGCAGCAGGTTGGCGTGATGCTCCAGGGCGCTGATGACAATTTCATCGCCCGGATGGAAAAGATGTTCCAGGCCATAAGCCAGGAGATTCAGCGCGCTGGTGGCGCCGTGGGTGAAGATGATCTGCCCGCTGTCACCGGCATTCAGCCACTGGGCGACCTTCAGGCGACTGTCCTCGAACGCCTGCGTAGCATGGGCGCCGGGCAGATGCTGGGCACGATGCACGTTGGCCGCGCCATTGGCGTAGTAATGCGCCAGCGCGTCGAGCAGGGCCTGGGGTTTTTGCGTGGTGGCGGCGTTGTCCAGGTAAGTCTGGTCTTGCCGTTGCAGGGCGGCGATGGCCGGGAAATCGGCGCGCCAGGGGGAGGGAATCATCATCTGTTCAGCCCTGTGAACTTGGGCGGGTGTACACAAAACACTGTGGGAGCGACGGTTCGACGACTCGACTTACTCGCGAAGGCGTCCTTGAGGACGCCAAAAAGCTTCGCGAGCAAGCTCGCTCCCACAGGTTATCAATGTGCTGCTTAGTTGTGAGCGTGCAGCGCTTCGTTCAGCTCGATCGCCGACTTGTGGGTCTTGCATTCCACGGCGCCGGTTTCCGAATTGCGACGGAACAGCAGGTCGGTCTGACCGGCCAGTTCACGGGCTTTCACCACTTTGACCAGGTTGTTGTGCTCGTCCAGTAGCGCCACCTTGGTGCCGGCGGTCACGTACAGGCCCGACTCGACGGTGTTGCGGTCGCCCAACGGGATACCGATACCGGCGTTGGCGCCGATCAGGCAACCTTCGCCGACCTTGATCACGATGTTGCCGCCGCCCGACAGGGTACCCATGGTGGAGCAGCCGCCGCCCAGGTCCGAACCCTTGCCGACGAACACGCCAGCGGAGACGCGGCCTTCGATCATGCCCGGGCCTTCGGTGCCGGCGTTGAAGTTGATGAAACCTTCGTGCATCACGGTGGTGCCTTCGCCCACGTAGGCGCCCAGACGCAGACGCGCAGCGTCAGCGATACGCACGCCGGCCGGTACCACGTAGTCGGTCATTTTCGGGAATTTGTCCACCGAGAACACTTCCAGCAGCTCGCCGCGCAGACGGGCTTCGAGTTGCAGCTCGGCCAGTTCGCTCAGGTCGATTGCGCCCTGGCTGGTCCAGGCCACGTTTGGCAGCAGCGGGAAGATCCCGGCCAGGCTCACGCCGTGCGGCTTGACCAGACGATGGGACAGCAGATGCAGCTTGAGGTAAGCCTCAGGGGTCGAGGTCAACTGAGCGTCTTCGGCCAGCAGGGTGGCGACCAGCGGCTTGTGGCTTTCGGCAAGACGGGTCAGCAACTTGCCTTGTACCGCGTCGATGCCTTTCACGGCTTCAGCCAGTTGGGCCGCTTGTGCGGTGGTGAAGGTGATCGCCTGATTGCCTTCGGTGTAGCCGAGGATCGGTGCAACAGCGGCAACCAGTTCGGTCGAAGGGTTGAGCAGCGGCTGAGCGTAGAACACTTCCAGCCACGCGCCTTGACGGTTCTGGGTGCCGACGCCGAAGGCAATACTGAACAGGGAGTTGGACATGTGAATACCTCTACAAAAAGTGACGGGCTGCTTACTTGAGGGCGGCCGCGTAGATATCTGGCTTGAAGCCAATCAGGGTTCGGTCACCGAGATCGAGCACCGGGCGCTTGATCATCGAGGGTTGAGCGAGCATCAGTTCGATGGCTTTCGACTGGTCGAGATCGGCTTTGCGTTCGTCGTCGAGTTTGCGAAAGGTCGTGCCTGCGCGGTTCAACACCGTTTGCCAGCCATGCTCGTCGCACCATTGGGTCAGGTGCTCACGGTCAATGCCGGCGGTCTTGTAATCGTGGAAGTCATAGCTGACAGCGTGTTCATCGAGCCAGGTGCGCGCCTTTTTCATGGTGTCGCAGGCTTTGATGCCGAAAAGGTGCAACGTTTTGCTTGAAACGGTCAAGGAATTGCCCCCTTTACAGGTGCTGGAAAAAAATGGTGTCAGATTATGCCATGACCAGACGGTTTCGCGGCGCCGAGGTTGCTTTTGCCGTGGGCGCCTGCGACATAGGTGCAACGGTCAGCCACAGCCTAAGCGGCTAATATGGCAGTTCAACGCTGTCGATTGTCCGGGATTTCCGCTTTATGCAAACTGCTTATACCGTCCTGATCCTGCTGATGCTGGTCAGTGTCTCGCGCCTGGTGGGACGGGTGATTCCGCTGCCATTGCCGCTGGTACAGATCGCCGCTGGCGCCTTGCTGGCCTGGCCGACCCTCGGCCTGCACGTGGCCCTCGATCCCGAACTGTTCCTGTTTCTGTTCCTGCCGCCGCTGCTGTTTTCCGATGGCTGGCGCATGCCCAAGCGCGAATTGTGGCGCCTGCGCGGGCCGGTACTGACGCTCGCGGTCGGGCTGGTGCTGTTTACCGTGGTCGGTGCCGGCTACTTCATTCATTGGCTGCTGCCGACGATTCCGTTACCGGTGGCCTTTGCGCTGGCGGCGGTGCTGTCGCCGACCGACGCCGTGGCGGTTTCGGCCATCGCGCAAAACCGTTTACCGACGCCGCTGATGCATATGTTGCAAGGCGAGGCGTTGATGAACGATGCGTCAGGCCTGGTGACGTTCAAGTTCGCGCTGGTCGCGGCGATCACCGGTGCATTTTCACTGGCCAATGCCAGCCTGACCTTCGTACTGGTCGCGGTCGGCGGGCTGGCGGTGGGTGTGGCGCTGAGCTGGCTGGTCGGCCGGTTGCGCGCCTGGATGATCGCCCGGGGCTGGGACGATCCGGCGACTCACGTGGTGTTCATGTTGCTGCTGCCATTCGCCGCTTACGTGCTGGCCGAACGGCTCGGCGCGTCGGGCATTCTCTCGGCAGTGGCGGCGGGGATGATGCAGAGCTGGCTCGATCTGCTGCCACGCCAGACCAGCACCCGGTTGCTCAACCGCAGTGTCTGGTCGCTGCTTGAGTTCGCCTTCAACGGTTTGATCTTCCTGCTGCTCGGCCTGCAACTGCCGGACATCATTAAAGCGGTGGTCAGCCACGAGACCTCGTTATGGCCGACGCTGTTCTATCGCTGCCTCGATGTAGTGGCGATTTTCCTGGCGCTGGTGCTGTTGCGTTTCATCTGGGTGCAGAGCATCTGGCGTCTGTCGGTGCTGTTGCGTCGCCTGCGCGGCAAGGGAGATCTGACGCAAGTGCCGACCGCCCGTTCCTGCTGGCTGCTGACCGTCGGTGGCGTACGCGGTGCGGTGACCTTGGCAGGCGTGATGTCGGTGCCGATGCTGATGGGCAGTGAGGCCTTCCCCGAGCGTGATCTGCTGATCTTCATCGCCGCCGGGGTGATCCTGTTGTCACTGGTAGCGGCCTGTATCGCGCTGCCGTTGCTGTTGCGCGGCATCGAAAAGAGCCCTGACGACAAACGCCGGCAGGAAGTGCGCGACGCCTGGCGCAAGACCGCCGAAGCGGCGATTCACGCGCTGGAAACCGAAGAGGTCAACCCGCAGGACGCCGCGCAAGCCGCGCTGGCAGCGGAGCTCAAGGCGCGGATCATGTCCGAGTATCGCCATCAACTGGAGGTCTTCAACGACTCGGCCGAAGCCCAGGCGCTGGCGTTCCAGATGGATCTGCTGGAGCGCCGTCTGCGACTCAAGGCGCTGCGTGCGCAACGCCTTGAGTTGTACAGCCTCAGCCGTCAGCACCAGATTGGCGATGACGTGCTGCGCGAAGTGTTGGGCGAGCTGGATTTGAGTGAGGCGAATCTGGGGCAGGTCAAATAGGCAAAGCGCTATCTAGGATAGAGCAGTCTCATCAGGCGTTTGTCTTTCTTGCTGATCGTGCGGTTGATCGGCACCTCCCAGTTGCCCACGGTCAAAGTGTTGGCCACGGGGTGGTGCATGATCGACCTGCGGTCGTAGGCGGTGTAGATCGCGTCCAGCGTATCGAAGGAGGCGAACAGGTTTCTGTCGACCTGCTCCTCGGTCAGCGGGTTCATCTCGCGATTTTTGTAGAACTCGTACACCTTCGGTTTATCCCACGGAATTCTGGCCTGTGGGTGTTGGTGTTCATGCAGCGCGCCCAGCGCATGCCCGAACTCGTGCATCACGATCACTTCAAAGTCCTGATGATCCGGCTTTACGCCCAGGTTCATGGTCGGGTAGTCCGGATGAATCAGCAGCGCATCGGTGCCGAGCATCGAACTGTTGTCGTTGTTTTTAGTGGCGATGCGGATGTCGCCCATCAGGTCATCGACGAATTCGAACGTGAGGTTGATGTATGGCAGCCACTGGCTGGCGGCGTCGATGATCTTCTTCTTGTGATCGGTATCGGGCGCGTCCAGGAAGGCGATTTTCAGTGTGCGGCCGTTGGCCCACAGTTTTGAGTAGTTGACGACGGAGCGCTTGCGGCGAGTGCCGGTCGCGGTGCCGGCATTGGCCGGGTTTTCGTTGATGGCGGCTGTGTAGGCCGCCTGATCGTCGGGCCATTGATTGAGTTGGCAATCGAGCAGTTCTGTCATTTTTCACTTCTTCCATGAAGTCAAAGGTCGGTTTTTAGTGATGCGCAGCGAACGGCGCCGCTCAAGACTAACGTCTGGCGGGCAGGGGAGTGGGGTAGAAAAGGAGGGGAACTGTTACGTGATATTTGATCGCCCGTGCCGGATTGCCCGGCACGGGCGTTCAGGCATTACTTGTGGCGCAGGACGAAATCGCGGATGCGTTCGGCAGCCTCGACGCATTCCGCCAGCGGCGCAACCAGTGCCATGCGCACGCGCCCGGCACCCGGATTGACGCCATCGACGTCACGGGACAGGTACGAACCCGGCACCACGGTCACGTGCTCTTCGGCAAACAGATCGCGGCAGAACGCGGCATCGTCGCCTTGCACATTCGGCCACAGGTAGAAGCTGCCATCGGGGCGCTGCACGTCCATCACCGGGCTGAGGATCGCCAGCACGGCATCGAACTTCTCGCGGTACAGCGCACGGTTGGCGCGTACGTGCACTTCATCATTCCACGCGGCGACGCTGGCCAGTTGGGTCTGAACCGGCATCGCGCAGCCGTGGTAAGTGCGGTACAGCAGGAAGCCCTTGAGGATGTCGGCATCGCCGGCGACGAAACCGGAGCGCAGGCCCGGCAGGTTCGAGCGCTTGGACAGACTGTGGAACACCACGCAACGCTTGAAGTCCTTGCGACCCAGTTCGGCGCAGGCGCTGAGCAGGCCCGGCGGCGGAGTCTGTTCGTCGAAGTACAGTTCGCTGTAGCACTCGTCGGCGGCGATTACGAAGTCGTATTCGTCGGCCAGGGCGATCAGCTTTTTCAGCACGTCGACCGGAATCAGCGCGCCGGTCGGGTTGCCCGGCGAGCACAGGAACAGGATCTGGCAGCGTTTCCAGATGTCCGGCGATACGGCGTCGAAATCCGGGTTGAAACCGTTCTCGTCCAGGCAGGGCAGGTAATGCGGCTTGGCCCCGGCGAGGAACGCCGCGCCTTCGTAGATCTGATAGAACGGGTTCGGGCTGACGACCAGCGCGTCATCGCCACGGTTGACCACGGTCTGGGTGAAGGCGAACAGCGCTTCACGGGTGCCGTTGACCGGCAGCACGTTGCGCGCCGGATCGATCCAGTCGCCCGGCACGTTGAAGCGACGCTCGCACCAAGCGGCAATGGCTTCGCGCAGGGCCGGAACGCCGAGGGTGGTCGGGTACACCGCCATCTGATCCAGATTGTTCGCCAGCGCCTCGGCGACAAAGCTTGGCGAGCGGTGCTTCGGTTCGCCGATGGACAGCGCGATCGGGCGCTTGTCCGGGTTTGGCGTGACGCTGCCGAGCAGGGCGCGGAGCTTTTCGAACGGGTAGGGCTGAAGCTGGGACAGAGCGTTGTTCATCGGTGCGGGATCTCGTGCAAAGCGGTTGAATCCGGGCGCGCAATCAAATGCTGATGCGCGACAGTTTGATATCGGGTTCCTGATTGACGCTCAGCTGTTCGACGATGGCATCCTGCAAACGGCTGCACAGCAGCGGGTCGGACAGCGGTTGATTGTGGGCGTCGGTGATGAAGAACACGTCTTCCACCCGCTCGCCCAGGGTGGCGATCTTGGCGTTCTGCAGCGACAGGTCGAACTCGAGGAAAATCCCGCCGACCCGTGCCAGCAGGCCCGGGCGATCAGGTGCCGTGAGCTCCAGCACCGTTACCGGGCGCTGGGCATCGTTGTGGATCGTGACCTGCGGGGCGAACGCGAAATGCTTGAGCTGACGCGGCACCCGACGCTGGATGATCGTCGGGTAGTCGGCCGGGTTGCGCAGGGCTTCGGTCAGGCCGTCGCGAATCTGTTTGACCCGGACAGGATTGTCGCCGATCGAATCGCCATCGGTGTCGAGCACGATGTAGGTGTCGAGGGTGAACTGGCTGCTGGACGTGATGACCCGGGCGTCGTGAATGTTCAGGTTGAGCTGGTCCATCGCTGCCACGGTCACGGCGAAGAAGTCGTGCTGGTCCGGCGCGTAGATGAAGATCTGCGTGCCGCCCTCGAACTCGCGCTGGGTGGTTTCCTTGATCAGCACCAGCGGACCGCCGTCGGCCGGTTGCTGAAGGATCGCGTCGGTATGCCAGGCCACGTCGCCGGCGGTGTGGCGCAGGAAGTAGTCATCGCCCAGTTGCGCCCACAATTGCTCGACGTCATCCGGATCGGTGCCGCCGCGTACCAGAATGTCCAGCGCCGCACTCTGGGTCTGGCGGATCTGCTCTTCGCGATCCACCGGATTTTCCAAACCACGGCGCAGGGCGCGCTTGGTTTCGGTATAGAGCTGGCGCAAGAGGCTGGCGCGCCACGAGTTCCACAGGGTCGGGTTGGTCGCGTTGATGTCGGCCACGGTCAGCACGTACAGGTAGTCGAGACGGGTTTCGTCACCGACCGCCAGCGCAAAGTCATGGATTACCTGCGGGTCGGACAAGTCCTTGCGCTGGGCGGTGGTCGACATTACCAGGTGGTTCTGCACCAGCCAGACGATCAGGCGGCTGTCCCACACCGGCAGTTGGTGACGCTGGCAGAACGCCTCGGCATCGACCGCGCCGATCTCCGAGTGGTCGCCATGCCGGCCCTTGCCGATGTCGTGATACAGGCCCGCCATATAAATGAGTTCAGGCTTGGGCAGTTTGGCCATGAGCTTGGCGGCTAGCGGGAATTTCTCCGACACCTGGGTGTACTGCAATTTGCGCAGGTGTTTGATCAGGTTCAGCGTGTGCGCATCGACCGTATAGATGTGGAACAGGTCGTGTTGCATCTGCCCGACGATGAAGCCGAACTCCGGCAGATAGCGCCCGAGAATGCCGTAACGGTTCATCCGCCGCAGGTTGCGGTGGATGCCGATCTTGCACTTGAACAGCTCGATGAACAGGCTGGTATTGCGGATGTCGTTGCGGAAGTTGTCGTCGATCAGATGACGGTTTTCCCGCAGCAGACGAATGGTGTCGGCGCGCACACCTTTGATTTCCGGCTGCTGGGCCATCAGCACGAAGATCTCGAGCATGGCGAACGGCGTGCGGCGGAATACGTTGTCGTTGCGTGCCTCGATGTAGCCGTCGTGCAGCTGGAAGCGCGAGTTGATCGGCTGCGGTGGCGCTTCGTCTTCCGGGGCTAGGATCACTTCCTCGAAGTGCTGGATGATCAGGTCGCTGAGCTGGGCGATGCTCATCACAACGCGGAAGTACTGCTGCATGAAGTTTTCGACGGCCTGTTTGGCGTCGTCACCTTCAAAACCCAGCAGCCCGGCGATGGTGCGCTGGTGATCGAACAGCAGGCGGTCTTCGGAGCGACCGGCCAGCATGTGCAGGGCGTAACGCACTTTCCAGAGGAATTCCTGAGAGGACGCCAGCAGGGCGTTTTCACTCTCGACCAGGAATCCTTCTCCGGCCAGGGCGCGCAGGTTCAGGGTGCCGTACTGACGACGGGCTACCCACAGAATCGTCTGAATATCCCGTAGTCCGCCGGGCGAGCCTTTGACGTTGGGTTCCAGGTTGTATTCGGTGTCGTTGTATTTGTGGTGGCGAGCCTTCTGCTCGGCGCGTTTTGCCAGGAAGAAATCCTTGCTCGGCCACATGTGTGCGGTGCTGGTGACGTCGAGCATGCGCTGGCGCAGGCGTTCGGGGCCGCAGATGGTGCGGCTTTCCATCAGGTTGGTGACCACCGTCAGGTCGGCGCGGGCCTCTTCGGCGCATTCGTCGACGGAGCGAACGCTCTGACCGACTTCCAGGCCGATGTCCCACAGCAGCGTCAGAAAACGCTCGATGGAATCGCGGAAGATTTCGTGGTCGGCGCTGTCCAGCAGGATCAGCAGGTCGATGTCGGAGTAAGGGTGCAGTTCGCCGCGACCGTAGCCGCCGACCGCGACCAGCGCGATGTCGGCGTCTTCGCTCCAGTCGAACTGGTCCCAGGCCTTTTGCAGGATGTTGTCGACGAACCAGGCCCGGTCTTCGATCAGCCGCCGGATATCGCGACCGGCCCGAAAACGTGCATCGAGCACTTCGCGGGCCTGGCGGATCGCCTTTTTGAACGCCGCGATGGGACTCGCTTTCAGGGCCAGTTCAGCCTGGAACTGACCGCGGTCGAAGAGTTCGGGATCCACCTGCGGCATCGATTGGCTTTCCTTCTATAGGCTGGGAACGGTGTCTGGATCAGGCCGAGATGCGCGGGATGGTGTCGTCGCTGCGCAGGGTGAAGATCTCGTAGCCGGTGTCGGTGACAAGCAAAGTGTGTTCCCACTGTGCCGACAGCTTGCGATCCTTGGTGATCGCGGTCCAGCCGTCGCCCAGTACTTTGGTGTCGGCCTTGCCCTGGTTGATCATCGGCTCGATGGTGAAGGTCATCCCGGCCTTCAGTTCCATGCCCGTGCCGGCGCGGCCGTAGTGAAGTATCTGCGGCTCTTCGTGGAACACCTTGCCGATGCCGTGACCGCAGAATTCGCGCACCACCGAGAAGCCGTTCTTTTCCGCGTGCTTCTGGATGATTTCACCGATGTCGCCGAGGCGGCAACCGGGTTTGACGATCTCGATCGCCTTGTACATGCATTCCTGGGTGACCTGCGACAGGCGCTCCGCCCAGACCGGCACGGTGCCGACGTGGAACATGCGGCTGGTGTCGCCGTGGTAGCCGTCCTTGATCACGGTGACGTCGATGTTCAGGGTGTCGCCGTTTTTCAGCGGCTTGTCGTTCGGGATGCCGTGACAGACCACGTGGTTGATCGAGGTGCAGATCGACTTCGGGTAGCCCTTGTAGTTGAGCGGGGCAGGGATGGCCTGCTGCACGTTGACGATATAGTCGTGGCAGATCTGGTTCAGCTCATCGGTGGTCACGCCCGGCTTGACGTGCTCGGCAATCATTTCCAGCACATCGGCGGCCAGTTTGCCGGCGACACGCATGCCAGCGATGTCCTCGGGGGTTTTGAGGGTGACGGTCATACAGGCTCTCTCTGCGCTCGGCGGCGCTTGCTGATACGAACAGGGGCGCGGCTGTTGATTTGGCGGCCCCGAAAAACGCGATTCTAACAGACCAAAGGCGCAAATCCGCGCCTGCGTGCATCGCTTCCCTCTATACAATGTGGTGCATTGTCCCGATTCCAAGGGGCTGGCGCGCATGTCCCTGACGCGATTGCAGATTCCGGGTTCCGTTTGCGTCGTCCCTGTGGTATAAAATGCGCCGCTTTCCGGGGATAGCCCCGAGAGCATTAACCCACACACGTGTCGACACGATGGCCTGGGTGCCTTTGATCCTCGGATCAATGGTTGGTCATTGGGATGCGTGGAGGCCCAACCCGACTTATCAAGGAACTATCATGTCCCAAGTCAACATGCGCGATATGCTGAAGGCCGGTGTGCACTTCGGTCACCAAACCCGTTACTGGAATCCGAAAATGGGTAAATACATTTTCGGCGCGCGTAACAAGATTCACATCATCAACCTTGAAAAAACCCTGCCAATGTTCAACGAAGCTCTGACTTTCGTAGAGCGTCTGGCCCAGGGCAAAAACAAGATTCTGTTCGTCGGCACCAAGCGTTCCGCTGGCAAGATCGTTGCTGAAGAAGCAGCACGTTGCGGTTCGCCGTACGTCGATCACCGCTGGTTGGGCGGCATGCTGACCAACTTCAAGACCATTCGTGCTTCCATCAAGCGTCTGCGTGACCTTGAAGTACAAGCCGAAGACGGTACTTTCGCCAAGCTGACCAAGAAAGAAGCGCTGATGCGCACTCGCGATCTTGAGAAGCTGGATCGCTCCCTGGGCGGCATCAAGGACATGGGCGGTCTGCCAGACGCACTGTTCGTGATCGACGTTGACCACGAGCGCATCGCGATCACCGAAGCCAACAAGCTGGGCATCCCGGTTATCGGCGTTGTCGATACCAACAGCAGCCCGGAAGGCGTTGACTACATCATCCCAGGCAACGATGACGCAATCCGCGCTATCCAGCTGTACATGGGTTCGATGGCTGACGCAGTAATCCGCGGTCGCAACAACGTTGCTGGCGGTACTGTAGAATTCGCAGCTGAAGAAACTCAGGCTGCAGCTGAGTAATTGACGCCCTGGCGTTGACTCAGTAAGCAAAAAGGGGGCTTGGCCCCCTTTTTGCCACCTCGAAAACCATTTGTCGGCAGCGCAGCTACAGCATCTGTAACGTGCAGCGGCTACAAGGTGGCTCGGGAAGAATTGAACGCCCGTTCGATCGGGTGGAATGGTTGAAAACCTATCCAAGAGGAATTTGAAAATGGCAGCAATTACTGCAGCGTTGGTCAAAGAACTGCGCGAGCGTACCGGCGAAGGCATGATGGATTGCAAGAAAGCCCTGGAAAAGGCTGGCGGCGACATCGAAAAAGCCATTGATGACATGCGTGCTTCGGGCGCGATCAAGGCTGCCAAGAAAGCTGGCAACGTTGCCGCTGAAGGCGCTATCGCCATCAAGGACGACGGCAAGGCTGCCGTTCTGATCGAAGTCAACTCGCAGACCGACTTCCTGGCTCTGCAGGACGACTTCAAAAACTTCGTTGCTGCCAGCGTTGACAAAGCATTCGCTGACAAGCTGACCGACGCAGCTCCGCTGATCGCTGCTCAAGAAGCCGCTCGCGAAGCACTGGTTGCCAAAGTAGGCGAGAACGTCAACATCCGTCGCCTGGTGCGCGTAGAGGGCGACGTAGTCGGCACCTACCTGCACGGCAACAAGATCGGTGTTGCTGTTGTCCTGAAAGGCGGCGACGTCGAGCTGGCCAAAGACATCGCGATGCACGTTGCTGCAAGCAACCCTGAGTTCCTGCTGCCTTCGCAAGTCTCCGACGAAGCGATCGAGCGTGAAAAGGCTGTGTTCCTGCAGCTGAACGAAGAAAAAATCAAAGGCAAGCCAGAAAACATTGTTGAGAACATGGTCAAAGGCCGTATCAGCAAGTTCCTGGCAGAAGCGAGCCTGGTTGAGCAGGCGTTCGTCAAGAACCCTGAAATCAAGGTTGGCGAGCTGGCCAAGAAAGGCGGCGCTGAAATCGTTTCCTTCACCTACTTCAAGGTAGGCGAAGGCATCGAGAAGCCGGTCGACAACTTCGCTGAAGAAGTTGCTGCCCAGCTGGCTGCCGCCAAGCAATAAGACGGTTTTTCAACTGTCGCCCGAAAGAGGCTGCCCGCTCACGCGCGCAGCCTCTTTTCAGATAGGGTTACCAATTTTTAATTGGTTTCCCCTTGGAACTGACTTACAAAGCCATGTTCCGATGGCGCTGAAGCAGCGCCAAGCTAGAGTGAACGCCAGCTGTAAAACAGCTCGCAAAGAATTTTTAAAATACGCCGCAGGAGAGATTCGCAATGGCTCAGCAGGGCAGTGGTTATCAGGCTCGCTATAAACGCATTCTACTCAAGCTTAGCGGCGAGGCCCTGATGGGCTCGGAAGAGTTCGGGATCGATCCGAAAGTTCTGGATCGCATGGCGCTGGAAGTCGGCCAGTTGGTCGGTATCGGCGTTCAGGTCGGTCTGGTGATCGGTGGCGGCAACCTGTTCCGAGGTGAGGCGCTGAGCAAGGCCGGCATGGACCGGGTCACGGGCGACCACATGGGCATGCTGGCCACTGTGATGAACGCCTTGGCCATGCGCGACGCGCTGGAACGTGCCAATATCTCGGCGATCGTGATGTCGGCCATCTCCATGGTTGGTGTGACCGATCACTATGACCGTCGCAAGGCCATGCGCCACCTGAACTCCAAGGATGTGGTGATTTTCGCGGCCGGTACCGGCAATCCGTTCTTTACCACGGATTCGGCAGCCTGCCTGCGTGCCATTGAAATCGACGCCGATGTCGTGCTCAAGGCGACCAAGGTCGATGGCGTCTACACCGCTGATCCGTTCAAAGACCCGCATGCCGAGAAGTTCGATCATCTGACTTACGATGAAGTACTGGATCGCAAGCTGGGCGTAATGGATCTGACGGCCATCTGCCTGTGCCGCGATCACAAGATGCCGCTGCGCGTATTTAACATGAACAAGCCCGGCGCCTTGCTGAACATCGTGCATGGTGGCGCAGAAGGGACTTTGATCGAGGAAGGCCAACAATGATCAACGAAATCAAGAAAGACGCCCAAGCGCGTATGCAGAAATCCCTGGAGTCTCTGAACCACGCGTTCGGCCAGATTCGTACCGGCAAGGCTCACCCGAGCATCCTTGGCAGTGTCATGGTGCCTTACTACGGCACTGACACCCCGCTGAGCGGCGTTGCCAACGTCACCGTGAAAGACTCGCGCACCCTGCAGGTCGTGGCGTTCGAGCGCAACATGCTCGCTGCCGTCGACAAGGCAATCCAAAGCGCCGGTCTGAACCTCAACCCGACCAACCTGGGTGAGTTGCTGTTGATCCCTATGCCGGCCCTCACCGAGGAAACGCGTAAAGGCTTCACCAAGCAGGCGCGTAGCGCTGCTGAAGACGCGCGTGTTGCCGTACGCAATATTCGTCGTGATGCCTTGGGCGAACTCAAGAAGCTGGTCAAGGACAAGGAAATCAGCGAAGACGAAGAGCGTCGTGCGATCGCTGATATCGATAAGCTGACCAAAGAATCCGAGGCCCAGATCACCAAGGCCACGGACGAGAAAGAAAAAGACCTGATGGCCGTATAAGGGTCGAGTTTTTAATGGACAAGACCAAGCAGACTGCGCCGTCCGCGGTGCCGCGCCATGTCGCGATCATCATGGATGGCAATAATCGCTGGGCGAAAAAGCGCTTCATGCCGGGTGTCGCCGGGCATAAAGCGGGCGTGGACGCTGTGCGGGCGGTGATCGAGGTGTGCGCCGAGGCCAAGGTCGAAGTGCTCACCCTGTTCGCTTTTTCCAGTGAAAACTGGCAGCGCCCGGCCGATGAGGTCAGCGCCTTGATGGATCTGTTCTTCAAGGCGTTGCGTCGTGAGGCCAAGCGCCTGAACGACAACAACATCAGTCTGCGCATCATCGGTGACCGTACGCGGTTCCATCCGGAGCTTCAGGCCGCCATGCGTGAAGCGGAAGCGATGACCGCCGGTGCCAACCGTTTCATTCTGCAGATCGCCGCCAACTACGGCGGTCAGTGGGATATTGCGCAAGCGGCGCAGCGTCTGGCGCGTGAGGTTCAGGCCGGTCATCTGCGACCGGAAGACATCACACCGGATCTGCTGCAGACCTGTCTGGTCACCGGTGATCTGCCGTTGCCCGACTTGTGCATCCGCACCGGTGGCGAGCATCGCATCAGCAATTTCCTCTTGTGGCAGTTGGCGTACGCCGAGTTGTACTTCTCCGACCTGTTCTGGCCGGACTTCAAACACGAAGCCATGCGCAATGCGCTGGCCGATTTCGCTTCACGCCAGCGTCGTTTCGGTAAAACGAGCGAGCAGGTCGAAGCTGGAGCCCGGGTTTAATGCTCAAACAACGCATCATCACTGCACTGATTCTGCTGCCGATCGCCCTGGGCGGTTTTTTCCTGCTCGAAGGTTCCGGTTTTGCCCTGTTCATCGGGCTGGTCGTAAGTCTGGGCGCCTGGGAATGGGCGCGTCTGGCCGGCTTCACCGCGCAGGCATTCCGTGTCGGCTACGCGGCGGTGGTCGCGCTGATGCTGTTCGTCATGTACATCCTGCCGGGGCTGGCACCGTGGGTGCTCGGTGCTTCGGTGATCTGGTGGGCATTGGCGACCTGGCTCGTGCTGACCTACCCGCGCTCCAGCGAACATTGGTCCAGCGCGGCCGCCAAGCTGGTGATCGGTCTGCTGATTCTGTTGCCTGCCTGGCAAGGGCTGGTGCAGATCAAGCAGTACGCGCTCGGCAACTGGCTGATCATGGCGGTGATGGTGCTGGTCTGGGGCGCGGATATCGGGGCGTATTTCTCCGGTCGCGCGTTCGGCAAGCGCAAGCTGGCGCCGCAAGTCAGTCCCGGCAAAAGCTGGGAAGGCGTGTATGGCGGTCTGGCGCTGAGCCTGGTCATCACCACCCTGGTCGCGCTGTTCCGTGACTGGACGGTGGCGCAATTGTTCAAGGGCTTGATCGGTGCCGCGGTGATTGTCTTCATCTCGGTGGTGGGTGATCTGACCGAAAGCATGTTCAAGCGTCAGTCCGGCATCAAGGACAGCAGTAATCTGCTGCCCGGTCATGGTGGTGTACTGGATCGCATCGACAGCCTGACGGCGGCAATCCCGGTGTTCGCGGTGCTGCTGTGGATGGCGGCATCGTGAGTCGCCCGCAGCAGATTACCGTCCTGGGTGCGACCGGTTCGATCGGTCTGAGCACCCTGGATGTCATCGCCCGGCATCCTGAGCGTTATCAGGCTTTCGCCCTGAGTGGTTTTACCCGTCTGAGCGAGCTTTTTGCTCTGTGCGTTCGTCATCACCCGAAATTTGCGGTAGTGCCGGAAGCCGGCGCTGCCCGCAACCTACAGGACGATTTGCGTGCGGCAGGCCTGTCGACGCAGGTGCTGGTCGGCGAGGAAGGCTTGTGTCAGGTCGCTGCTGCACCCGAGGTGGATGCTGTCATGGCCGCCATCGTCGGCGCCGCCGGCCTTCGTCCGACCCTCGCGGCTGTCGAGGCGGGCAAGAAGATTCTACTGGCCAACAAGGAAGCGCTGGTCATGTCCGGCGCCTTGTTCATGCAGGCCGTGCGCAAGAGCGGTTCGGTCCTGTTGCCGATCGACAGCGAGCACAATGCGATTTTCCAGTGCATGCCGCAGGACTTTGCTCGCGGGTTGAGCAACGTTGGAGTTCGTCGGATTTTGCTGACAGCCTCTGGTGGTCCTTTCCGGCAGACGCCGATGGTCGAGCTGGCGCATGTTTCACCCGATCAGGCCTGTGCGCATCCGAACTGGTCCATGGGTCGCAAGATCTCGGTGGATTCGGCCAGCATGATGAACAAGGGGCTCGAGTTGATCGAGGCCTGCTGGTTGTTCGATGCCAAGCCATCGCAGGTCGAAGTGGTGATTCATCCGCAGAGCGTGATTCATTCGCTGGTCGATTATGTGGACGGTTCGGTGCTGGCGCAGTTGGGCAATCCCGATATGCGCACCCCGATTGCCAACGCCCTGGCCTGGCCTGAGCGCATTGACTCGGGCGTGGCGCCGCTGGATCTGTTCGCTGTCGCGCGCCTGGATTTCGAAGCTCCCGACGAAGAGCGCTTTCCGTGCCTGCGTCTGGCGCGGCAGGCTGCCGAGGCGGGAAACAGTGCCCCGGCCATGCTCAATGCAGCGAATGAAGTGGCGGTCGCCGCGTTTCTCGACGGACGGGTTCGCTACCTGGAAATCGCGAGTATCATCGAGGAAGTCTTGAGCCTCGAGCCTGTGGTGGCCCTGGATAATCTCGAAGCGGTATTTACCGCTGACGCGACAGCCCGGACATTGGCCGGACAGTGGCTGAGTCGTCACGGCCGATAGGTCTTGCAATACATGGCTTCACGCGGCACTGGACAGGATTGCGGAGAAAGTAGATGAGCGCGCTCTATATGATTGCCGGCACCCTGATCGCTCTGGGTGTGCTGGTCACCTTTCACGAATTCGGCCATTTCTGGGTCGCGCGTCGCTGTGGCGTCAAGGTTCTGCGTTTCTCCGTGGGCTTCGGCATGCCGCTGCTGCGCTGGCATGACAAGCAGGGCACCGAGTTTGTGGTAGCGGCCATTCCGCTGGGTGGCTACGTCAAGATGCTCGATGAGCGCGAAGGCGAAGTGCCGGCCGATCAGCTTCATCAGTCATTCAATCGCAAGTCCGTTCGTCAGCGTATCGCCATCGTCGCGGCCGGCCCTGTGGCCAACTTTCTGCTCGCGCTGGTGTTCTTCTGGGTGCTGGCCATGCTCGGCAGCGAGCAGATTCGCCCGGTCATCGGTTCAGTGGAATCCGGCAGCATCGCCGCAACGGCCGGACTGAGCGCCGGTCAGGAAATCGTCGCGATCGATGGTGAGCCGACCTCGGGCTGGGCTGCGGTCAACCTCCAGCTGGTGCGCCGACTGGGGGAGAGCGGTTCTCTGCAATTGCTGGTGCGCGATCAGGGTTCCACGGTGGATTCGCCTCGTGTCCTGGCACTTGATAAATGGCTTAAAGGGGCTGACGAGCCGGATCCGATTCGCTCCCTTGGCATTCGTCCTTGGCGCCCGGCATTGCCGCCGGTGCTGGCCGAACTCGATCCGAAAGGTCCGGCCCAGGCAGCCGGGCTGAAAACCGGCGATCGTCTGCTGACCCTGGATGGCAAGGCGCTGGATGATTGGCAGCAGGTGGTCGATACCGTTCGTACGCGTCCTGATACCAAAATCGTGCTGCGCGTCGAGCGCGACGGTGTTCAAATCGACGTCCCTGTCACACTGGCTGCACGTGGCGAGAAGAAGTCTCCAAGCGGTTACCTGGGGGCGGGTGTGAAGGCTGTCGACTGGCCGCCGGAGATGATTCGCGAGGTCAGCTACGGGCCTTTGGCAGCGATTGGCGAGGGTGCCCGTCGTACCTGGACCATGAGCGTCCTGACGCTGGATTCACTGAAGAAAATGCTCTTCGGCGAGCTCTCGGTAAAAAACTTGAGTGGACCGATAACCATTGCTAAAGTGGCGGGCGCTTCTGCCCAGTCGGGCGTCGCTGATTTCCTGAATTTCCTTGCTTATCTGAGTATTAGCCTGGGGGTTCTGAATTTGCTGCCCATTCCTGTACTGGATGGGGGGCATTTGTTGTTTTATCTGATCGAGTGGGCGCGTGGTCGTCCCTTGTCGGATCGGGTGCAAGGTTGGGGGATACAGATCGGTATCAGTTTGGTGGTCGGGGTGATGTTGCTTGCTCTGGTCAACGATCTGGGTCGTCTGTAACGCTTCGCTGAATTGCGAATCTGCCGCATTTTGCGGCAGTTTGTTTATTGCCAGTTGGAATAAGAAAGGACTTCATGAAACGTCTGCTGCTAACTGCGGTTCTCACCGTATTGATGATCGCCGAAGTTCACGCCGAGTCCTTCACTATCTCTGATATTCGCGTCAATGGCCTCCAGCGGGTCTCCGCGGGTAGCGTCTTTGGTGCCTTGCCGTTGAACGTCGGCGAGCAGGCGGATGATCGTCGCCTGGTGGAATCCACTCGTGCGTTGTTCAAAACCGGTTTCTTTCAAGATATCCAGCTGGGCCGCGAAGGCAACGTCCTGGTGATCACGGTCGTCGAACGTCCATCGGTCGCGAGCATCGAGATCGAAGGCAACAAGGCGATCTCCACCGAAGACCTGATGAAAGGCCTCAAGCAATCCGGTCTGGCCGAAGGCGAGATCTTCCAGCGCGCGACCCTCGAAGGCGTGCGTAACGAGCTGCAACGTCAATACGTTGCACAAGGTCGTTACTCGGCTACCGTCGATACCGAAGTGGTCTCGCAGCCGCGCAACCGTGTCGGTCTGAAAGTGAAGATCAACGAAGGCACCGTTGCTGCCATTCAGCACATCAACGTGGTTGGCAACACGGTTTTCCCCGAGGAAGACCTGACCGACCTGTTCGAGCTGAAGACCACCAACTGGCTGTCGTTCTTCAAGAACGACGACAAGTACGCCCGTGAAAAGCTGTCCGGTGACCTGGAGCGTCTGCGCTCCTACTACCTGGACCGTGGCTATATCAACATGGATATCGCTTCGACCCAGGTGTCCATCACTCCGGACAAGAAGCACGTCTACATCACCGTCAACGTCAACGAAGGCGAGAAGTACACCGTTCGTGACGTCAAACTCAGTGGTGACCTGAAGGTTCCTGAGGATCAGGTCAAGTCGCTGTTGCTGGTGCAGAAAGGCCAGGTGTTCTCGCGCAAGCTGATGACTACCACCTCCGAGCTGATCACCCGCCGTCTGGGTAACGAGGGTTACACCTTCGCCAACGTCAACGGCGTGCCACAACCGCACGACGAAGATCACACCGTCGATATTCTTTTTGCTGTCGATCCAGGCAAGCGTGCCTACGTCAACCGCATCAATTTCCGTGGCAACACCAAGTCCGAGGACGAAGTGCTGCGTCGTGAGATGCGTCAGATGGAAGGTGGCTGGGCTTCGACCTACCTGATCGATCAGTCCAAGACCCGTCTGGAACGTCTGGGCTTCTTCAAGGAAGTCAACGTCGAGACCCCGGCTGTGCCAGGTGTCGATGACCAGGTTGACGTGAATTACAGCGTTGAAGAGCAAGCTTCCGGTTCGATCACCGCCAGCGTCGGTTTCGCCCAGAGCGCCGGTCTGATCCTCGGTGGTTCGATCACCCAGAACAACTTCCTCGGTACCGGTAACCGCGTCAGCGTCGGCCTGACCCGCAGCGAATACCAGAGCCGCTACAACTTTGGCTACGTTGACCCCTACTGGACCGCCGATGGCGTGAGCCTGGGTTACAACGCGTTCTACCGTACCACCGACTACAAAGACCTCGACGTCGATGTGGCGAGCTATGCGGTAGACAGCCTGGGCGCCGGCGTGAACGTGGGCTACCCGATCAGCGAGACTTCGCGTCTGACCTTTGGTCTGTCCGTTCAACAGGACGAGATCAAGACCGGTACCTACACCGTTGACGAGATTTTCGACTTCGTTAACAGGGAAGGCGACAAGTACCTGAACTTCAAGGCCTCGGCCGGCTGGTCCGAGTCCACCTTGAACAAAGGTGTACTGCCGACCCGTGGTCGCTCCCAGAGCCTGACGCTGGAAACTACCGTTCCAGGCAGCGATCTGTCGTTCTTCAAACTTGATTACCGCGGTCAGTTGTTCCAGCCGATCAGCGATAACTACACCCTGCGCCTGCACACGGAACTGGGTTATGGCGACGGTTACGGTTCGACCGACGGCTTGCCGTTCTATGAAAACTACTATGCTGGTGGTTTCAACTCGGTGCGTGGCTTCAAGGACAGCACCCTCGGCCCGCGAAGCACGCCAAGTACGGGGAGCAACCCTGGTACGGCGCGAGACCCGGACCAGGATCCGCTGCCGTTCGGTGGTAACGTCCTGATCCAGGGCGGTGTCGAGGTTCTGTTCCCGCTGCCATTTGTCAAGGATCAGCGTTCTCTGCGAACTTCGGTATTCTGGGATGTCGGTAACGTGTTCGACTCCAAGTGTTCCGATACTACGAACGCCAACGGTACGAAGTCGAACACTCAGTGCAACGACATCAGTCTCAGCAACATGGCCAGCTCCGTCGGTGTCGGCGTGACCTGGGTCACCGCACTGGGCCCGCTGAGTTTTGCACTGGCGATGCCGATCAAGAAACCGGATGACGCTGAAACTCAAGTGTTCCAATTCTCCCTCGGCCAGACGTTCTAAGCGTCTGACCCAAGATAACGACAATGGATTTTGTAGGAGTGCATCGTGCGTAAGTTGACTCAATTGGTTCTCCTGGCCTCCGTACTGGTGGCAGGCCCGGCATTTGCCGACATGAAAATCGCCGTTCTGAACTATCAGATGGCTCTGCTGGAATCCGACGCGGCCAAGAAGTATGCCGTGGATGCCGAGAAAAAATTCGGCCCGCAACTGACCAAGCTCAAGACCCTCGAAAGCAGCGCCAAGGGCATTCAGGATCGTCTGATGGCCGGTGGTGACAAGATGCAGCAGGGCGAGCGCGAGCGTCTGGAGCTTGAGTTCAAGCAAAAGGCACGTGACTTCCAGTTCCAGTCCAAGGAGCTGAACGAAGCCAAGGCCGTTGCCGACCGCGAAATGCTCAAGCAACTGAAGCCGAAACTGGATAGCGCAGTGGAAGAAGTCATCAAGAAAGGTGGTTTTGACCTGGTGTTCGAGCGTGGCGCAGTGATCGATGTCAAACCTCAGTACGACATCACGCGCCAGGTTATCGAGCGCATGAATCAGCTGAAGTAACCCATGACCGTGACTATCAAGCTCGGCCAGTTGGCCGAGTTCCTCGGCGCCACCCTGAGTGGCGACCCCGAGAAGCAAATCACTGGGCTAGCCACCTTGCAGGAGGCTGGCCCAGCTCAGTTGAGCTTTCTGGCAAACCCCCAATACCGTAAATACCTGGCTAACTCGCAAGCCGCAGCCCTGTTGCTCAAGGCTGTCGACGCCGAAAGTTATGCCGGTGATGCGCTGGTGGTACCGGATCCTTACCTGGCATACGCGCGCATTTCCCATTTGTTTGATCCGAAGCCCAAGGCAACTGCCGGCGTTCATCCAACAGCAGTGATTGCCGAGGATGCCGTGGTCGATCCGAGCGCCAGTGTCGGTCCCTTCGTGGTGATCGAAGCCGGTGCTCGAATCGGTGCAGGCGTGACACTTGGCGCGCATTGTGTCGTCGGTGCCCGCAGCGAAATCGGCGAGGGCGGCTGGCTGGCCCCGCGGGTCACGCTGTATCACGATGTGCGGATCGGCAAGCGTGTGGTGATCCAGTCCGGTGCCGTGCTCGGCGGTGAGGGCTTCGGCTTTGCCAACGAGAAGGGTATCTGGCAGAAAATCGCCCAGATCGGTGGCGTAACCATCGGCGACGATGTGGAAATTGGCGTGAACACCGCCATCGACCGCGGTGCGCTGGCCGATACCGTGATCGGCAATGGCGTGAAGCTCGACAACCAGATTCAGATTGCCCATAACGTGCAGGTCGGTGACCACACCGCCATGGCGGCGTGCGTGGGGATTTCCGGCAGCACCAAAATCGGCAAGCACTGCATGCTCGCCGGCGGTGTTGGCCTGGTAGGGCATATCGATATTTGCGACAACGTATTCCTGACCGGGATGACCATGGTGACCCACTCGATTACCGAGCCGGGTGCCTATTCTTCCGGCACAGCCATGCAACCGGCGGCCGAATGGCGCAAAAGCGCGGCCCGTATTCGTCAGCTCGATGACATCGCGCGACGTTTGAAACAGCTGGAAAAGCGGTCCGGGGAAGTGACCCCTGACGGCAATGCTTCATCTGAAGGCTGATACCATTTCCATATCAAGTGTGCACAGCCTCTGGACTGCCTCCTTGATTTGCTAGAGGAGTGCGCGTCAGTCGCGCTCCCAATCTTTACATAGGCTTCCCCCCGAAATGATGGACATCAACGAGATTCGCGAATACCTGCCTCACCGTTACCCGTTCCTGCTGGTGGACCGGGTAGTGGAGCTGGATACTGAAGGCAAGCGCATTCGCGCCTACAAGAATGTCAGCATCAACGAACCGTTCTTCAATGGTCACTTCCCTGCGCACCCGATCATGCCGGGCGTATTGATCATCGAAGCCATGGCTCAGGCTGCCGGGATCCTTGGATTCAAGATGCTTGACGTCAAGCCGGCCGACGGCACCCTTTACTACTTCGTCGGTTCCGACAAGCTGCGCTTCCGTCAACCGGTACTGCCGGGTGATCAGTTGATCCTTGAAGCCAAGTTCATCAGCTGCAAGCGTCAGATCTGGAAATTCGAATGCCAGGCGTCGGTCGATGGCAAACCGGTCTGCTCCGCTGAAATCATCTGTGCGGAACGCAAGCTATGAGTTTGATTGACCCTCGCGCAATCATCGATCCGTCGGCCGTTCTGGCTGATGGCGTCGAGGTCGGCCCGTGGTCGATCATCGGTGCAGGTGTGGAAATCGGCGAGGGAACGGTCATCGGGCCACACGTGATCCTCAAAGGTCCGACCCGAATCGGCAAGCACAACCGCATCTACCAGTTTTCCTCGGTAGGCGAAGACACGCCGGACTTGAAATACAAGGGCGAGGAAACCCGCCTGGTGATCGGTGACCACAACGTCATCCGCGAAGGCGTGACGATTCATCGTGGCACCGTTCAGGATCGTTCCGAAACGACCCTGGGTGATCACAACCTGATCATGGCCTATGCCCATATCGGACATGACAGCGTGATCGGCAATCATTGCATTCTGGTCAACAACACCGCGCTGGCCGGCCATGTACACGTAGATGACTGGGCGATCCTGTCCGGTTTCACCCTGGTGCATCAGTATTGCCACATCGGCGCCCACAGCTTTTCCGGTATGGGCACGGCCATCGGCAAGGATGTTCCGGCGTTCGTCACGGTATTCGGCAACCCGGCCGAAGCGCGCAGCATGAACTTCGAAGGCATGCGCCGTCGCGGTTTCAGCGAAGACGCCATTCACGCCCTGCGCCGTGCGTACAAGACAGTGTATCGCCAGGGACTGACAGTCGAGCAGGCGCTGGCCGAATTGGCCGAGCCTGCTGCCCAGTTCCCGGAAGTCGCGGTGTTCCGTGACTCCATTCAGTCGTCGTCTCGCGGCATCACCCGCTGATCATGGCCAATCTTCGTATTGCACTGGTGGCGGGGGAGGCTTCCGGTGACATTCTGGGCGCTGGTCTCATGCGTGCTCTCAAGGCACAGCATCCTGCGGTGGAGTTCATCGGTGTCGGCGGTCCGCTGATGCAGGCCGAAGGCCTGACCTCCTATTTTCCGATGGAGCGTCTGTCGGTCATGGGGCTGGTGGAGGTCCTGGGGCGGTTACGTGAATTGCTCAAGCGCCGCAAGGACCTGATCGCCACGCTTATAGCTGAAAAACCGGACGTGTTCATCGGCATCGATGCGCCGGATTTCAACCTAAATATCGAACTCAAGCTGCGTCAGGCCGGAATCAAGACCGTGCACTATGTCAGCCCCTCGGTATGGGCGTGGCGGCAGAAGCGGGTGCTGAAGATCCGCGAAGGCTGCGACCTGATGCTCACGCTGTTGCCATTCGAAGCCAGATTCTACGAAGAGAAGGGCGTACCGGTGCGGTTCGTTGGCCATACACTGGCCGACACCATTCCACTTGAGGCGGACCGCAGCGCGGCGCGTGCTGAACTCGGTCTTCCGGACGGTCCGTTGGTGGCTTTGATGCCCGGCAGTCGGGGCGGTGAAGTCAGCCGTCTGGGCGCATTGTTCCTCGATACCGCCCAGCGCCTGCGTGCCATGCGCCCGGGTGTGCGTTTCGTCATCCCTTGCGCCAATCCCGAGCGTCGTGCCCAGCTCGAAGAACTATTGGCCGGCCGCGACCTGCCGGTGACCCTGCTCAATGGCAAATCCCATCTGGCGCTGGCAGCGTGCAACGCGGTTCTGATTGCGTCCGGTACTGCCACTCTGGAAGCGCTGCTGTACAAGCGTCCGATGGTCGTGGCCTATCGTCTTGCGCCGCTGACATTCTGGATTCTCAAGCGCATGGTCAAGAGCCCGTACGTGTCCCTGCCAAACCTGCTGGCCCAGCGATTGCTGGTCCCGGAATTGTTGCAGGATGATGCGACGGTCGAGGCGCTTGCCCAGACCTTGTCGCCGTTGATCGACGGTGGGGAAGAGCAGACCCGCGGCTTCGACGAAATCCATCGCACCTTGCGCCTGGACGCTTCCAATCAGGCGGCTGATGCCGTTCTGAGCCTGATCGGGCAAACACGATGAGCAAGACAAGCATGCAGATGGGCCTGGATTTCACCCTGGTCGCCGAAGTCGAAGAGCTGGTGGCCGGCGTCGATGAAGTCGGTCGCGGCCCGTTGTGCGGCGCGGTCGTCACCGCAGCGGTGATCCTCGACCCGAACCGGCCGATTCTCGGCCTCAACGATTCGAAAAAGCTGACCGAAGCCAAGCGCGAAAAGCTCTACGACGAAATCTGCGAGAAGGCGCTCAGCTGGTGCATCGCCCGCGCCGAGGTCGAAGAAATCGACGAGCTGAACATCCTTCACGCCACCATGCTGGCGATGCAGCGCGCGGTTGCTGGTCTGCACATTCAGCCGAAACTGGCGATGATCGATGGCAACCGCTGTCCGAAACTGCCGATGCGTTCCGAGGCGGTGGTCAAGGGCGACAGCAAGGTTCCGGCGATCGCCGCGGCCTCGATTCTGGCCAAGGTCAGCCGCGACCGCGAGATGGCGGCGTTCGAATTGATCTACCCGGGTTACGGCATCGGTGGCCACAAGGGCTACCCGACGCCCGTTCATCTGGAAGCGCTGGTGCGCCTCGGGCCGACGCCGATTCACCGGCGCTCGTTCGCTCCGGTGCGGCAGGCTTACGAAGCGCTGGAAGGCCTGATGCCGGTTTAGCGGCGAGGCTGATGTTTTGTTCGGGGCCCGGTACAATCCGGGCCTTGTTGTCTCTATGTAACTGGACAGGATCACTATGCCGGCTTCATTCGTTCATCTACGCCTGCACACTGAATACTCCCTGGTCGACGGGCTGGTGCGGATCAAACCGCTGGTCAAGGCCCTGACCGGCATGGGCATGCCGGCTGTTGCGGTGACCGACCAGAACAACATGTGTTCGCTGGTCAAATTCTATAAAAACACCATGGGTGCCGGGATCAAGCCGATCTGCGGCGCCGACCTGTGGCTGTCGAACAAGGACCCGGATGGTCCGCTGAGCCGCCTCAGCCTGCTGGTCATGAATGCCCAGGGCTATCGCAACCTGACCGAGCTGATTTCCCGTGGCTTCATCGAAGGTCAGCGCAACGGCATGATCATAATCGAGCGCGAATGGGTCGCCGAGGCCAACGAAGGCCTGATCATGCTGTCCGCCGCTAAAGAAGGCGAGATCGGCATGGCCATGATCGGCGGTAACCCCGCCGAAGCCGAAACCCTGGCGCGCGAATGGATGGCGGTGTTCCCGGATCGTTTCTATCTGGAAGTCCAGCGCACCAACCGTCCGAACGACGAAGAACAATTGCACGGTGCTGTGGCCCTGGCCGACAAGCTCGGTGCGCCGCTGGTCGCGACCAACGATGTGCGTTTCATCAAGCAGGAAGACTTCGCCGCTCACGAAACCCGCGTCTGCATCGGTGAGGGCCGGGCCCTCGACGATCCGCGACGTTCGAAGAACTACAGCGACCAGCAGTACCTGAAAAGCGCCGAGGAAATGGCCGAGCTTTTCAGCGACTTGCCGGATGCGGTGGAAAACACCGTCGAGATCGCCAAGCGCTGCAACATCGACGTGAAGCTGGGCAAGCACTTCCTGCCCGACTACCCGATTCCCGATGGCATGACCATCGACGAATATTTCCGCAAGGTGTCGTTCGACGGTCTGGATGATCGCCTCAGCGTGCTGCTGCCCAAGGACACCACCGAGGACTACGAGGCCAAGCGTCAGGTCTACGTCGACCGGTTGAATTTCGAGCTGGATATCATCATCCAGATGGGGTTCCCCGGTTACTTCCTGATCGTGATGGACTTTATCCAGTGGGCCAAGAACAACGGCGTGCCGGTAGGCCCTGGCCGGGGGTCGGGTGCCGGATCGCTGGTGGCCTATGTGCAGAAGATCACCGACCTCGATCCGCTGGAATATGACCTGCTGTTCGAACGTTTCCTTAACCCGGAACGGGTATCGATGCCCGACTTCGACGTCGACTTCTGCATGGACGGTCGCGACCGGGTAATCGATTACGTGGCCGAAAAGTACGGCCGCAACGCCGTAAGCCAGATCATCACTTTCGGTTCCATGGCGGCGAAGGCTGTGGTGCGGGACGTGGCGCGGGCCCAGGGCAAGTCGTTCGGCCTGGCGGATCGCCTGTCGAAGATGATTCCGTTCGAAGTCGGCATGACCCTGGAAAAAGCCTACGAGCAGGAAGAAATCCTGCGCGACTTCATCAAGGTCGATGAAGAAGCGGCGGAAATCTGGGAGATGGCGCGCAAGCTCGAAGGCGTGGTGCGTAACGTCGGTAAACACGCCGGTGGTGTGGTGATCGCGCCGACCAAGCTGACCGACTTCTCGCCGATCTATTGCGACGAGGCCGGCGACGGTCTGGTAACCCAGTTCGACAAGGACGACGTCGAGGCGGCCGGTCTGGTGAAGTTCGACTTCCTCGGCCTGCGGACCCTGACGATCATCGACTGGGCGCTGAAAACCATCAACCGCGACCGCGCCAAGGTCAACGAACCGCCGCTGGACATCGCGTTCATCCCGCTGGATGACAAGCCGACCTATCAGCTGCTGCAAAAAGCTGAAACCACCGCGGTATTCCAGCTCGAATCCCGCGGCATGAAAGAGCTGATCAAAAAGCTCAAGCCTGACTGCCTCGAAGACTTGATCGCACTGGTAGCCCTGTTCCGTCCGGGCCCGCTGCAGTCCGGCATGGTGGATGACTTCATCAACCGTAAGCACGGTCGCGCAGAACTTGCTTATCCGCACCCGGATTACCAATACGAAGGCCTGCAGCCGGTACTGGCACCGACGTACGGCATCATCCTTTATCAGGAACAGGTGATGCAGATCGCCCAGGTCATGGCCGGTTACACCCTCGGGGGTGCGGACATGCTGCGGCGGGCGATGGGCAAGAAGAAACCCGAGGAAATGGCCAAGCAGCGCGGCGGTTTCATTGAGGGTTGTGCGTCGAACAATATCGACGCAGATCTGGCGGGTAACATATTCGACCTGGTAGAGAAATTCGCCGGTTACGGCTTCAACAAATCCCACTCTGCCGCCTATGGTCTGGTGTCGTACCAGACTGCCTGGCTGAAAGCTCACTACCCGGCGCCGTTCATGGCCGCGGTACTGTCGGCGGACATGCACAACACCGACAAGGTCGTGACCTTGATCGAGGAAGTGCGCACGATGAAGCTGCGCCTCGACGCGCCGGACGTGAACACTTCGGAGTTCAAGTTCACGGTGAACGACGAAGGCCGCATCGTGTACGGCCTGGGCGCGATCAAAGGCGTCGGCGAAGGCCCGGTGGAAGCGATCACCGAGGCCCGTCAGGCCGGCCCGTTCAAGGACCTGTTCGACTTCTGCGCCCGGGTCGACCTCAAGCGCATCAACAAGCGCACGCTGGACGGTCTGATCCGCAGCGGCGCGCTGGATCGCCTCGGCCCGTACTTCCACGACGAGCAAAAGGCTTATCAGGCCAACATCGACCGCAACCGCGCGGTGCTGCTGGCGGCGATGGAAGAGGCGATCAAGTCGGCCGAGCAGACCGCGCGCACCCGTGACAGTGGCCACGCCGACCTGTTTGGCGGGCTGTTCGTCGAGGAAGATGCGGACGTTTATGCGATCCACCGCAAGGCGAAAGAGCTGACCCTCAAGGAACGCCTCAAAGGTGAAAAAGACACCTTGGGTCTGTACCTGACCGGTCACCCGATTGACGAGTACGAAGGTGAAATCCGCCGTTTCGCCCGCCAGCGTATCATCGACCTGAAACCGGCCCGGGATACCCAGACCGTGGCGGGGATGATCATCGCCCTGCGGGTGATGAAGAACAAAAAGGGCGACAAGATGGGCTTCATCACCCTCGACGACCGCTCCGGGCGGATCGAGGCGTCGCTGTTCGCCGATGCGTTCCACTCCGCGCAGTCGCTGCTTCAGACCGATGCGATGGTGGTGGTCGAAGGCGAGGTCAGCAACGATGACTTCTCCGGCGGCCTGCGCCTGCGGGTCAAGCGGGTGATGAGCATGGAAGATGCGCGCACCAACCTGGCCGAGAGCCTGCGCCTGAAGTTGCAGACCCAGGACCTGAAAGGCGATCAGCTACGCTGGTTGGGTGATTTGCTCAAGCGTCATCGCGGGGCGTGCCCGATCACCATGGAATACACCAGTCCCGATGCGAAGACCTTGCTGCAGTTTGGCGAGACCTGGCGGATCGACCCGGCGGATGCCTTGATTCAAGCCCTGCGTGACCAGTTCGGGCGAGACAACGTCTTCCTCCAATACCGTTGACCGGCAGGTGCCATCAAAGCGCCTGCCCACAACCTGAATTTTTAATCTCGACCTCAGCGCGCCTCTCCCTTAAGGTAGGGCGCGAATAGACAACCGGCCGGCCCAAGCTCATTTGGGACACGACCCAAGACGGACGCCTATGAACCCGAATTTTCTAGATTTCGAACAGCCGATCGCCGACCTGCAAGCCAAGATCGAAGAGTTGCGCTTGGTCGGTAATGACAATTCGCTGAATATCGGCGATGAGATCTCCCGCCTGCAGGACAAGAGCAAGACGCTGACCGAAGACATTTTCGGCAAGCTGACCAGCTGGCAGATCGCTCGTCTGGCGCGTCACCCGAAACGTCCTTACACCCTGGACTACATCGACCACATCTTCACCGAGTTCGACGAGCTGCACGGTGACCGTCACTTCTCCGACGACGCGGCCATTGTGGGCGGCGTGGCACGTCTGGAAGACCAGCCAGTGATGGTGATCGGTCACCAGAAGGGCCGTGAAGTGCGTGAAAAGGTACGCCGCAACTTCGGCATGCCGCGTCCGGAAGGCTACCGCAAGGCTTGCCGCCTGATGGAAATGGCCGAGCGTTTCAAGATGCCGATCCTGACCTTCATCGACACTCCGGGTGCCTACCCGGGCATCGACGCCGAAGAGCGCAACCAGAGCGAAGCGATCGCCTGGAACCTGCGCGTCATGGCTCGCCTGAAAACCCCGATCATCGCCACCGTGATTGGTGAAGGTGGTTCCGGCGGTGCACTGGCGATCGGCGTGTGCGACCAGCTGAACATGCTGCAGTACTCGACCTACGCGGTGATCTCGCCGGAAGGTTGCGCTTCGATTCTGTGGAAAACCGCAGAGAAGGCGCCGGATGCGGCTGAAGCGATGGGCATCACCGCCGAGCGCCTGAAAGGCCTGGGCATCGTCGACAAGGTGATCGGCGAGCCTCTGGGTGGCGCCCACCGCGATCCGGCTGCTGCCGCTGCCTCGATCCGCGCCGAGCTGAGCTCGCAACTGGCGATGCTGAAGAAGTTCGACAACGAAGCGCTGCTCAAGCGCCGTTACGATCGTCTGATGAGCTACGGCCTCTGATCGAACGCCGTTTTGGCTGACAATGCAAAACACTGTGGGAGCGGGCTTGCCCGCGAATGCGATGTAACATTCAACAACCGTGTTGGCTGTTTCACCGCATTCGCGAGCAAGCCCGCTCCCACTTTTGGTTTGTGAAAAGGTAGAAAAATGGGTCAGCCCTCGATTGATTTGCCTTCCAGGCTTCTGCGCAATCTCAAGCCTTGGTTCAGCGCTTCCCATTGGCGCATCGCCTTCTCCGGTGGTCTCGATTCCACCGTTCTGCTGCACATCTTGGCACATCTCGCCAAAACCCAATCCATTCCGGTGCTAAGTGCCATCCATGTCCATCACGGCCTTCAGGCTGCGGCCGACGCGTGGCCGGCGCATTGTCAGGCTGTCTGCCATGAGCTGGCGGTGCCATTGCAAGTGGTGCGTGTGCAGGTGCAGCCGGGGGCGAGTCTGGAGCGAGCTGCGCGGGATGCGCGCTATGCAGCGTTCAGTGCGGCGACCCAGTCCAATGATGTGCTGCTGACCGGGCAGCACCGCGACGATCAGGCTGAAACGCTGTTGTTCCGCCTGCTGCGTGGCGCCGGTGTGCGTGGGCTGTCCGGAATGCCGGCCACAAGAGCACTGGGGCAGGGCAGTCTGGTTCGGCCGTTGCTCGACGTCACGCGTGCCGAGCTCGAAGCTTATGCGCGGGACCATGGCCTGCATTGGGTCGAGGACCCGTCGAATCAGGATCGACAGTTTTCGCGCAACTACCTGCGCCATCAGGTGATGCCGCTGCTGACCGGTCGCTGGCCGCAGGCGCACGCCAGCATGGCCCGCAGTGCGGCGCATCTGCGTGAGGCGCAAGGTTTGCTCGATGAGCTGGCACAAATCGATCTGGCTCAAGCAAGCTTGCCCGCCGAGTTCGAATGGTCAGGATTGCCATCACTGGAGTTTACGGCCATCGCGAACTTGTCCGATGCCCGTCAGCGAAACGCGCTCGGTCACTGGCTCGAACCGCTGACCCGACTGCCGGATACCGACCATTGGTCGGGTTGGGCGGACCTGCGCGATGCCGGCGACGGTGCCTCGCCGATCTGGCGTCTGGCGGATGGCGAGCTGCATCGAAGCGCCGGTCGTTTGTGGTGGCTCAGCGGGCAATGGCTACGCGCACCGGTGGTCAGCGGCGACTGGCATGACCTGTCGTCAGCGCTACGCTTGCCCGATAACGGACGTGTCATGTTCATCGGCCAGACTCCCGCCGGGCCGCTGCAAATCCGCTATCGGCAGGGCGGCGAGCTGATGCATCTGGCAGATCGCGGTCATCGCGATCTCAAGCGCCTGCTCAATGAGCGCGCGGTGCCGGGCTTCGTGCGTGGCAGATTGCCGCTGCTGTTTCGCGGTGAAGAATTGCTCGCCGTGGCGAACCTGCCGGGGCTCGACGGCAATGCGCTGGAAGGCTGGCGATTGCATTGGCAGCCTTTGGACGAAGATCAAGGTTTGAGATGAAGGGGGCATTCCGGTAGACTACGCTCCCTTCTTGATACAACTTCTGTGGATTCGCCTGAATTGCAGGAGTTGCCGATTACCAAGCAGTCTTTGCTGGGCGATTCCAAAAAATGTGTAGCGAGCAACGTACCGGTGTTTTCACTTCCGGTCTGTCCCAACGCGGCGGTTTTTTTGAAAGGTGCACTGTGATTAATGCAGGTGATCGGGGGCTTCGGCCTTCCTTCGCTTTCCCCGGCGGCTCGGACCGCTTTAACGCAGACTTCTAGGGTTTTTCATGACGCGCTACATATTCGTCACGGGCGGTGTTGTTTCTTCTTTGGGGAAAGGCATTGCATCGGCTTCATTGGCGGCCATCCTGGAGGCGCGGGGGCTTAAGGTCACCATGCTGAAGCTGGATCCGTACATCAACGTCGACCCGGGCACCATGAGCCCGTTCCAGCACGGTGAAGTGTTCGTCACCCACGACGGCGCCGAGACCGACCTGGACCTGGGCCACTACGAGCGGTTCATCCGCACGACCATGACCCAGAACAACAACTTCACCACCGGCCGTGTCTACGAGCACGTGCTGCGCAAAGAGCGCCGTGGTGACTACCTGGGTGCAACCATCCAGGTGATTCCGCACATCACCGACGAAATCAAGCGTCGCATCATCAAGGGCGCCGGCGATGCCGACGTGGCCCTGGTGGAAATCGGCGGTACCGTTGGCGATATCGAGTCGCAACCGTTCCTCGAAGCCATCCGCCAGCTGCGTGTGGAAGTCGGTTCCAAACGCGCGATGCTGATGCACCTGACCCTGGTTCCGTACATCGCCACCGCAGGCGAGACCAAGACCAAGCCGACCCAGCACTCCGTGAAGGAACTGCGTTCGATCGGCCTGCAGCCAGACGTGCTGATCTGCCGCTCCGACCATCCAGTGGATGTATCGTCGCGTCGCAAGATCGCGCTGTTCACCAACGTTGAAGAGCGTGCGGTGATTTCCCTGGAAGACGTCGACACCATCTACAAGATCCCGGCCGTGCTGCACGCCCAGGGTCTGGACGATTTCGTCGTCGAGCGTTTCGGCCTGCAATGCAATGGCGCCGACCTGTCCGAATGGGAAAAGGTCGTCGATGCCAAGCTGAACCCGGAGCACGAAGTCACCATCGCGATGGTCGGCAAATACATGGAGCTGCTGGACGCCTACAAGTCGCTGATCGAAGCGATGAGTCACGCCGGCATCACCAACCGTACCAAGGTCAACCTGCGCTACATCGATTCCGAAGACATCGAGAACCAGGGCACTGCGCTGCTGGAAGGCGTCGACGCGATCCTCGTACCGGGCGGCTTCGGTCTGCGCGGCGTGGAAGGCAAGATCACTGCCGTTCAATACGCTCGCGAGAACAAGGTTCCTTACCTGGGTATCTGCCTGGGCATGCAAGTGGCGGTCATCGAGTTCGCCCGTAACGTGCTGGGCTGGAAAGACGCCAACTCCACCGAGTTCGATCGTGCCAGCGGCCATCCGGTTGTCGGTCTGATCACCGAGTGGGAAGACGCTACCGGTGCAGTCGAAACCCGTACCGAAGCATCCGATCTGGGCGGCACCATGCGTCTCGGTGCTCAGGAATGCCTGCTCGAAGCCGGCTCCAAGGTGCACGACTGCTACGGCAAGGATGTGATTGTCGAGCGTCACCGTCACCGTTACGAAGTGAACAACAACCTGCTGCCGCAAATCATCGAAGCCGGCCTGAAGATTTCCGGTCGTTCTTCCGATGCCGCGCTGGTTGAAGTGGTTGAAGCTCCGGATCATCCATGGTTCGTCGCTTGCCAGTTCCACCCTGAGTTCACCTCGACGCCACGCGATGGCCATCCGCTGTTCAGCGGCTTCGTCAAAGCGGCATTGGCTCAACACCAGAAGAAGGCGTAACCCCGATGGCACAGAAGATCATCCGCGTCGGCGACATCGAGATTGCCAACGACAAACCCATGGTGCTGTTCGGCGGCATGAACGTGCTGGAAAGCCGTGACATGGCCATGCAGGTTTGCGAAGAGTACGTGAAGGTCACCGAAAAACTCGGCATCCCTTACGTGTTCAAGGCCAGCTTCGACAAGGCCAACCGTTCTTCTGTGACCTCTTATCGCGGTCCTGGCCTGGAAGAGGGCATGCGCATCTTCCAGGACATCAAACAAGCCTTCGGCGTGCCGATCATCACCGACGTCCACGAGCCTGACCAGGCCGCGGTCGTCGCCGAGGTCTGCGACATCATCCAGCTGCCGGCCTTCCTGTCGCGCCAGACCGATCTGGTCGTCGCGATGGCCAAGACCAACGCTGTGATCAACATCAAGAAAGCCCAGTTCCTCGCGCCTCAGGAAATGAAACACATCCTGAACAAGTGCGTGGAAGCGGGTAACGATCAGTTGATCCTCTGCGAGCGCGGTTCGAGCTTCGGCTACAACAACCTCGTGGTCGACATGCTCGGCTTCGGCATCATGAAGCAGTTCGAGTACCCGGTATTCTTCGACGTGACCCATTCGCTGCAAATGCCTGGCGGTCGTTCCGACTCCGCCGGCGGTCGCCGCGCCCAGGTCACCGACCTGGCTAAGGCTGGCATGAGCCAGTCGCTGGCGGGGCTGTTCCTCGAAGCGCACCCGGATCCGGACAACGCCAAATGCGACGGCCCTTGCGCCTTGCGTCTGGACAAACTGGAGCCATTCCTGGCCCAGCTCAAAGCCCTGGACGAACTGGTGAAGAGTTTTCCGACGGTAGAAACCGCGTAAACCTCAATTCTCCGGTAAAGTACCGCACGATTTGTCGCTCATGCCCTCGGGTATGAGCGTTGTCGTCTGCAAGCTGCCCGCTGCACACCACTTGCCGACGGTAAAAAGATTTCCTCTAGCTGCGTCGTTTTCGTCAACTTTGGAGTGTTTACAACAATGGCAAAAATCGTCGACATCAAAGGTCGTGAAGTTCTCGACTCCCGTGGCAATCCCACCGTGGAAGCGGACGTGCTTCTCGACAACGGCATCATCGGCAGCGCTTGCGCGCCGTCCGGTGCATCCACTGGCTCGCGTGAAGCGCTCGAGCTGCGTGATGGCGACAAGAGCCGTTACCTGGGCAAGGGCGTGCTCAAGGCGGTAGCAAACATCAACGGTCCGATCCGCGATCTGCTGCTGGGCACCGACCCAAGCGACCAGAAAGCCCTGGATCACGCGATGATCAAGCTGGACGGTACTGAAAACAAAGCGACCCTGGGCGCCAACGCCATCCTCGCCGTGTCCCTGGCTGCGGCCAAGGCAGCTGCACAGGATCAGGACCTGCCGCTGTACGCTCACATCGCCAACCTGAACGGCACCCCGGGTGTGTACTCGATGCCGGTTCCGATGATGAACATCATCAACGGTGGCGAACACGCCGACAACAACGTCGACATCCAGGAATTCATGGTTCAGCCGGTTGGCGCCAAGTCTTTCTCGGAAGGTCTGCGCATGGGCACCGAGATTTTCCATCACCTGAAAGCCGTTCTGAAGGCCCGTGGCCTGAGCACTGCTGTCGGTGACGAAGGCGGTTTCGCGCCGAACCTGGCTTCCAACGAAGACGCACTGAAAGTGATCTCCGAAGCCGTCGCCAACGCCGGTTACAAGCTGGGCACCGACGTGACCCTGGCTCTGGACTGCGCGGCCAGCGAATTCTTCGAAGACGGCAAGTACAACCTGTCTGGCGAAGGCCAGGTGTTCACCGCTGAAGGTTTCGCCGACTACCTGAAAGGTCTGACCGAGCGTTACCCGATCATCTCGATCGAAGACGGCCTGGACGAGTCCGACTGGGCTGGCTGGAAGATCCTCACCGACAAGATCGGCGAGAAGACCCAGCTGGTAGGCGACGACCTGTTCGTGACCAACACCAAGATCCTGAAAGAAGGCATCGATAAAAAGATCGCCAACTCGATCCTGATCAAGTTCAACCAGATCGGCACCCTGACCGAAACCCTGGAAGCCATCCAGATGGCCAAGGCTGCCGGTTACACCGCTGTGATCTCGCACCGTTCGGGCGAAACCGAAGATTCGACCATTGCCGACCTGGCCGTGGGTACTGCGGCTGGCCAGATCAAGACCGGTTCGCTGTGCCGTTCCGACCGCGTGTCCAAGTACAACCAACTGCTGCGTATCGAAGAGCAGTTGAATGGCAAGGCCAAGTACAACGGTCGCAGCGAGTTCCGCGGCTGATTGCTACATGGTAAAAAGACACCGGATTGTGTCGGAAAAGTCGTGACAGCGATGGATTTGCCACTAATCTGATGCCTTGTATGCACAAGCCTGGATATTCCAGGCTTCGTGCTATCAGATGCTTCAAAGTTTTGGCGTGGCTGTCTTTTTTCACTGGATACCTGATATTCGATGCGCAGTCCTTACTGGTTGTTTCTCGTTTTGCTCTTGCTGCTGGCCGGTCTGCAGTACCGCCTGTGGGTGGGCAATGGCAGTCTGGCGCAAGTCGCCGAACTGAATCAGCAGATTGCTGATCAACACGCCGAGAACGAAGCCCTGCTGGAGCGCAACCGGGTGATGGACGCTGAAGTCAGCGAGTTGAAAAAAGGCATGGAGACCGTTGAAGAGCGGGCTCGTCACGAACTGGGCATGGTCAAGGACGGCGAAACCCTTTACCAGTTGGCCCAATGATCTATTCCCTGCCGGCCTTCTGGGCCGTGATTCCTGCCGCGGGCGTCGGTGCCCGTATGGCCGCGGACCGTCCCAAGCAATACCTGCAACTGGGCGGGCGCACAATGCTCGAACACAGCCTCGGCTGTTTCCTCGATCACCCGAGCCTCAAGGGCCTGGTGGTCAGTCTTGCCGTTGATGATCCTTATTGGCCGAACCTGGCCAGCGCCCGCGATCCGCGAATTCAACGGGTTGACGGTGGTGTCGAACGTTCCGGCTCGGTGCTCAACGCCTTGTTGCACCTGCATGCGCAAGGTGCGGACGACGAGGACTGGGTGCTGGTGCACGATGCGGCGCGGCCCAATCTGAGCCGTGACGATCTCGACAAATTGCTCGCTGAGCTGGCGAACGATCCGGTCGGCGGCCTGTTGGCCGTGCCAGCGAAGGACACCTTGAAACGGGTCGACAAGCACGGTCGGGTGGTGGAAACCGTCGATCGCAGTGTGATCTGGCAAGCCTATACGCCGCAGATGTTCCGCCTCGGTGCACTGCACCGCGCGCTGGCGGACAGTCTGGTGGCCGATGCGGTGATTACCGATGAAGCCTCGGCGATGGAGTGGGCCGGCATGGCGCCACGCCTGATCGAAGGCCGTGCGGATAACCTGAAAGTCACCCGCCCCGAAGACCTCGAATGGTTGCGCCAGCGCTGGGCCAACCGCCGTTAAGCTCGATATTCCGGCCGCTCGGCCAAACCTTCCCTGAGAAAATCTACCAGTTTGCGCACCTTCGGCGACAAGTGCCGCTGCTGCGGATACAACGCCCACACCGCCGTATTCGGCGGTTGATGCGCCTCCAGCAAAGAAATCAACGCACCGCTGTGCAGATGCTCCAGCACGTAATAGTCCGGCAACTGACACAAGCCGACGCCTTGTAGTGCCGCATCCAGCACTGCTTGCCCACTGTTGCAGCGCCAGTTTCCCTGTACCCGCTGGGAAAATTCCCGCCCGTTTTGTTCAAGCTGCCAGATGTCCGAGCTGCCGATCAGGCAATTGTGTCGACCCAGTTCCGACAAACTGTGTGGACGTCCGTACCGTTCAAGGTAGGAAGGCGATGCGCACAGATACATGCGTCTCGGTGCCAGGCGAGTCGCCACCAGCCGGGAGTCCTGAAGACGACCGAGGCGGATCGCCAGGTCCAGGCCTTCGTGCACCAGATCGAGTTGCCGGTTAGTCAGTTCAATGTCGATGCGCAGTTGCGGGTAGTGCCCCATGAACCGGGTCACCAGCGGCACGATGAAGCGCTCGCCGTAAGCCACGGCGCAGGTCATGCGCAGCATGCCTTTGGGTTCGCTGGTCAGGTCGCCGACCGCACGCAACGCTTCTTCGCGACCGTCCTGCAAGCGCTGGCAATGTTGCAGAAAGGTCTGGCCGGCCTCGGTCAGCGTGACGCGTCGGGTACTGCGATACAGCAATCGCGTCTGCAAACGCTCTTCCAGTCGTACGATTTGTCGACTGATGTGCGAGGAAGAAACGCCCAGGCGTTCGGCGGCGGCGGTGAACTGGCTGCATTCGGCAACGGCGACGAACTCGTCGATACCTTCCCAGCGGTTTTCGGACATGGGGATTATCCCTGTATGGCAATAATGTTTTGCTTTTGCCCGGATTATTCATCAAGCAGCGCTGGACTACACTCCTTGTCTGGTTTTTTATTCAATGGATTCACTGGAGAGTCAGCATGATCAAATCGCGCGCCGCCGTTGCCTTCGAGGCCAAGAAGCCGCTGGAAATCGTAGAAGTCGATGTCGCCATGCCCAAGGCCGGTGAAGTGTTGTTGCGCGTGGTGGCTTCCGGCGTTTGCCACACTGACGCCTACACCCTGTCCGGTGCTGACCCGGAAGGCATCTTTCCGTCGATCCTCGGCCACGAAGGTGGCGCCATCGTTGAAGCAATTGGCGAAGGCGTGACCTCGGTGGCCGTCGGCGACCACGTGATTCCGCTGTACACCCCGGAATGCGGCCAGTGCAAATTCTGTAAGTCGGGCAAGACCAACCTGTGTCAGGCCATTCGCGCCACTCAGGGCAAAGGGCTGATGCCGGACGGTACTTCGCGCTTTTCCTACAAGGGCCAAACGATTTTCCACTACATGGGTACTTCGACGTTCTCCGAGTACACCGTGCTGCCGGAAATCTCCGTGGCCAAGATCTCCAAGGATGCCCCGCTGGAAAAGGTCTGCCTGCTCGGCTGCGGCGTGACCACCGGTATCGGCGCAGTAATCAACACCGCCAAGGTCAAACCGGGTGACACCGTGGCCATCTTCGGTCTCGGCGGCATCGGTCTGTCGGCCGTGATTGGCGCGGTGAAGGCCAAGGCCTCGCGCATCATCGCCATCGACATCAACCCGGCCAAGTTCGAAATCGCCAAGCAACTGGGTGCCACCGATTGCGTGAACCCGAAAGATTTCGATCGTCCGATTCAGGAAGTGATCGTCGACATGACCGATGGCGGCGTCGACTTCTCCTTCGAATGCATCGGCAACGTGCAACTGATGCGCGCAGCCCTCGAGTGTTGCCACAAGGGTTGGGGCGAGTCGGTCATCATCGGCGTGGCCGGTGCCGGCCAGGAAATCGCCACCCGTCCATTCCAGTTGGTGACCGGTCGCGTCTGGCGTGGTTCGGCGTTCGGTGGCGTGCGTGGTCGTACCGAACTGCCAAGCTATGTCGATATGGCACAAAGCGGCGAAATCCCGCTGGATACTTTCATCACCCACACCATGGGCCTGGAAGACATCAACAAAGCCTTCGACCTGATGCACGAAGGCAAGAGCATCCGCACCGTCATTCATTTCTGATCAATCGCGATGCCACGGCTGCCAATGGGCAGCTGTGGTTGCGTAGGAGTTCTACATGAGTCTGGAAAACATCTCCTGTCAGAAAAGTTTCGGCGGTTGGCACAAGCGTTATCGCCATCGCTCCGAAGTGCTGGGCTGCGACATGGTGTTTGCCGTGTATCTGCCGCCGCAGGCAGAGCAGGGCGGCAAGTTGCCGGTGCTGTACTGGCTGTCGGGCCTGACCTGCACGGACGAGAACTTCATGCAGAAGGCCGGCGCGATGCGCATGGCGGCAGAGCTCGGCCTGATCATCGTGGCGCCGGACACCAGTCCGCGCGGCCCGGATGTGCCGGGTGATCCTGATGGGGCCTGGGATTTCGGCCTCGGTGCCGGGTTTTATCTGAATGCCACGCAGGAACCCTGGTCGCGGCACTATCGGATGCATGACTACGTCGTGCAGGAATTGCCTTCACTGGTTGAAGCGCATTTCCCGGCGTCGGACAAGCGCAGCATCAGCGGCCATTCCATGGGCGGTCACGGTGCGCTGGTCTGTGCGTTGCGCAATCCGGGTCGTTACCAGTCGGTATCGGCGTTTTCACCAATCAACAATCCGATCGACTGCCCGTGGGGCCAGAAGGCATTCACCCGCTATCTGGGCGAAGACCGTTCGAAGTGGCGCGAGTGGGATGCCTGTGCACTGATCGCCGAAGCGGACGAGAAACTGCCACTGCTGGTCGATCAGGGTGATCGCGACGATTTCCTCGCCACCCAGCTCAAACCCGAAGCCCTGCAACAAGCGGCAAAACAGGCGGGCCACCCGCTGACGCTGCGCTTGCAACCGGGCTACGACCACAGCTATTTCTTCATCGCGAGCTTCATTGACGACCACTTGCAGCATCACGCACGCGCCCTCAAGGGCTAATGCAGGTAGAATCACGCCCTGACAAAATTCGGGGCGTTTTTTTATGCGTATTGGCCACGGCTATGATGTGCACCGTTTCGCTGAAGGCGATTTCATTACTCTGGGCGGCGTGCGAATCGCACACGGCTTCGGGCTGCTCGCTCACTCCGACGGTGACGTCCTGCTGCATGCCTTGAGCGACGCCTTGCTCGGCGCGGCGGCGCTGGGTGATATCGGCAAGCATTTCCCGGACACCGATCCGCAATTCAAGGGCGCCGACAGCCGAGTGCTGCTGCGTCACGTGGTCGGTCTGATCCACGCCAAAGGCTGGAAGATCGGCAACGTCGACAACACCATCGTTGCCCAGGCACCGAAGATGGCACCTCATATCGAATCGATGCGCGCGCTGATTGCCGCGGATCTGCAAGTAGAACTGGATCAAGTGAACGTGAAAGCCACCACCACCGAGAAGCTTGGCTTCGTCGGTCGCGAAGAAGGCATTGCCGTGCATTCCGTTGCCTTGTTGCTGCGCGCATGAACGAACTGCAACTGCTCGGCCCGCGTGTCTATGGCGACGCCCTTGGCACCGCGGTACTCAAAGCCATCGCCGAAGATTTCCAGGTCGATGAAGTCCTCGACATTCCGTTCAGCGGTGACGGCGAGCACCTGTGGATCTGGGTGGAAAAGCGCGGCCTGAATACTGAAGAAGCCGCGCGCCGTATCGCCAAGGCGGCCGGTGTGCCGTTGCGTACGGTGAGTTACGCCGGGCTCAAGGATCGTCAGGCGCTGACCCGCCAGTGGTTCAGCGTGCAATTGCCGGGCAAGGCTGATCCGGATCTGTCGGCGGCGGAAAACGACACGCTGAAGATCCTCAAGACCACCCGCCACAAACGCAAGCTGCAACGCGGTGCGCATTCGGCCAACGGATTCACCCTGCGCCTGACTCAGTTCAATGGCGACAAGGCTGCCATCGACGAGCGTCTGCAACTGATCGCCAAACAAGGTATCCCGAATTACTTCGGCGCCCAGCGTTTCGGCCATGACGGCGGCAACGTGGTCGATGCCCGCTCGTGGGCTGCACGCAAGGCACTGCCGGAACAGCGCAATGTACGCTCGCGCCTGCTGTCGACCGCGCGCAGTTTTCTCTTCAATCAGGTACTCGCGGCGCGGGTCGCCGATGGCTCCTGGCAGCGCGCCCAGGTCGGCGATCTGCTGGCCTTCACCGACAGCCGCAGCTTTTTCCCGGCCGGTGAAGCCGAGTGCAGCGACCCGCGACTGGCCATCCTTGATCTGCATCCGACCGGTCCGCAGTGGGGCGAAGGTGACTCGCCGGCGGCCGGGGTTGTCCATGATCTGGAGCAGGGGATTGCCGCACGCGAGGCGGATCTGCGCGATTGGTTGATTAATGCCGGTATGAGCCACGAACGTCGCATCCTGCGGCTGCCCATTGGCGGGTTGACGTGGCATTATCCCGAGCCTGACATTCTGCAACTGGAATTCGTCCTCCCGGCCGGATGCTTCGCCACCGTATTGGTGCGCGAACTCGTTGATCTGGTGCCGGTGGGGCAGACGGACAGCCCATGCGTATTCTGATTTCTAACGACGATGGGGTGACTGCGCCCGGTCTTGCCGCGCTTTATGCTGCGCTGGCGGATTACACCGAGTGCGTGGTTATCGCCCCGGAACAGGACAAGAGCGGTGCCAGCAGTTCGCTGACACTCGACCGTCCGCTGCACCCGCAATACCTGGCCAACGGCTTTATCAGCCTCAATGGCACACCGACCGACTGCGTCCATCTGGGGCTCAACGGGTTGCTCGAACGCGAGCCGGACATGGTGGTTTCGGGTATCAACCTGGGCGCCAACCTGGGGGATGACGTGCTGTATTCCGGGACGGTGGCAGCCGCTCTCGAGGGCCGCTTTCTCGAACGCCCGTCGTTTGCCTTCTCGCTGGTTTCGCGGCAGGTCGACAACTTGCCCACGGCCGCCTACTTTGCGCGCAAACTGATCGAAGCCCATGCCGGGCTCGACCTGCCACCGCGCACGGTGTTGAACGTGAACATTCCGAACTTGCCGATCGATCACATTCGCGGCATTCAACTGACCCGTCTCGGCCATCGCGCCCGTGCGGCGGCACCGATGAAAGTCGTGGACCCGCGCGGCAAGGCCGGTTACTGGATCGCGGCGGCAGGCGACGCGGAAGACGGCGGGCCGGGCACCGATTTCCATGCCGTGATGCAAGGTTACGTATCCATCACTCCGTTGCAGCTCGATCGCACCTTCAATGATGCCTTCAGAAGTCTCGACGGCTGGCTGGAGGGGCTCAACTGATGGCTCGTGAACAAGACGACAGGCTGCGCAGCGGCATCGGGATGACGTCCCAACGAACCCGTGAGCGGCTGATCCAGCGTCTGTACGAAGAGGGCGTTTCCAACGCCAGCGTGCTGGAAGTGATCCGCCGCACCCCGCGACACCTGTTCGTCGATGAAGCGCTGGCGCACCGTGCCTATGAAGACACCGCGCTGCCGATCGGCAACAACCAGACCATTTCCCAGCCGTATATGGTGGCGCGCATGAGCGAGCTGCTGCTGGAGGCCGGGCCGCTGGATAAAGTGCTGGAGATCGGCACCGGTTCAGGTTACCAGACGGCAGTGCTGTCGCAACTGGTCGAGCGGGTGTTCTCGGTGGAGCGCATCAAGGTGCTGCAGGATCGGGCCAAGGAACGCCTGGTCGAGCTCAATCTGCGCAACGTGGTGTTTCGCTGGGGCGATGGCTGGGAAGGCTGGCCGGCGCTGGCGCCTTACAACGGCATTATCGTCACGGCAGTCGCCACCGACGTGCCTCAGGCTTTGCTTGATCAACTGGCACCGGGCGGGCGGATGGTGATTCCGGTCGGTTCGGGTGAAGTGCAGCAATTGATGTTGATCGTGCGCGAAGAAAACGGCTTCTCCCGACACGTTCTGGGGGCGGTGCGTTTCGTGCCATTGCTGAACGGTCCGCTGGCCTGAGCATTTGTTTCAGGATGCTGAATTCCTGTCGAGTGCGCCTGTCTTACAGCGGCAGCGAATGTTTAAACAGGATGGATCGTCTACAAGCAAACGTGTGCGCCAAGCGATAGCGCTTCTATAAAGGTAAAGCCGGTTGCGCCCGTTATACTTGCGAAGTTTCATGCCGGAATCGGCATTCCACATTTTTCAGCCACCACAAAGGGAGCGGCGGGTGAGTCTCACAGTCATTGCGCAGCGTATGGGTAACACGAGCTTTCAGCGCCTGGTGACTGGCCTTGTCTTGAGCACCTTGCTGGTCGGTTGCTCCAGCACAAAATCGAGCAACGTTCGGGTCGTCGATCGCAACAATGCGGTGGCCCAGCGTCCGGTCGTGACGACCGGGCAGTATGTAGTCCGTCCGGGCGATACTTTGTTTTCCATCGCTTTTCGCTACGGCTGGGACTACAAAGCCCTCGCTGCCCGGAACAACATTCCTACGCCATATACGATCCATCCAGGTCAGACGATTCGCTTCGATGGGCGCACCGGTTCAACGTCGACTGCGGTCGTGAGCAACTCCGGTTCTTCAGCGTCTTCGTCCAGTAAAACCACGGTTATCCGGCGCCAGGCAAATGGCACAACCACCACCACAACCACGGGTTCCGGTGCGGCTTCGACGACGGTTGTACCGTCCGTCGCCAACAAGCAAACACCCGCACCATTGCCTCCACCGGGCCCGGCCCCGACCGGCTGGGGATGGCCATCTAATGGCATTCTGATTGGTAAATTCTCTTCAAACGGTAGTTTGAATAAAGGAATTGATATCGCCGGAGATTTGGGACAGCCTGTTTTAGCTGCGTCTGATGGGACGGTGGTTTACGCCGGGAGTGGCTTAAGGGGCTACGGCGAATTAGTCATCATCAAACACAGCGAAACCTACGTCAGTGCTTACGGACACAACCGTCGGCTGTTGGTACGGGAGGGGCAGCAGGTCAAGGTCGGACAGACAATTGCCGAAATGGGGTCAACGGGTACAGACCGGGTGAAACTGCATTTTGAGATTCGCCGACAAGGTAAACCTGTAGATCCGCTGCAGTTCCTGCCAAGACGTTGATTTGCAGACCAGCCTGTTCCGTCGCGTAGAGGGGACAGGCTCCAGCGTTGCCAAGGATAAAGGCGCCGCTTGAGCTTGGGGTCGAACTCACCAAAGGACTATAACAATGGCTCTCAGTAAAGAAGTGCCGGAGTTTGACATCGACGATGAGGTTCTCCTGATGGAGACCGGCATCGATTCGGATTCGATGTCGAATGATGAAGGGGCTGCTCCACCTTCCGTTCGTGCCAAATCCAAACACTCCGCTTCACTTAAACAACACAAGTACATCGATTACACTCGGGCACTCGATGCCACGCAGCTGTACCTCAACGAAATCGGCTTTTCCCCACTGCTCTCCCCGGAAGAAGAAGTTCATTTTGCGCGCTTGTCGCAAAGTGGCGATCCTGCCGGGCGCAAGCGCATGATCGAAAGTAACCTGCGGCTGGTGGTCAAAATCGCCCGGCGTTACGTCAATCGGGGGCTGTCGCTGCTGGATCTGATCGAAGAGGGCAACCTCGGACTGATCCGCGCGGTGGAAAAGTTCGATCCCGAGCGCGGCTTTCGCTTCTCGACCTACGCAACCTGGTGGATTCGTCAGACCATCGAGCGCGCGATCATGAATCAGACCCGGACCATCCGGTTGCCGATCCATGTGGTCAAGGAGCTCAACGTGTACCTGCGGGCTGCACGGGAGCTGACGCAAAAGCTCGACCACGAACCTTCACCCGAAGAAATTGCCAACCTGCTGGAAAAACCGGTGGGCGAGGTCAAGCGCATGCTGGGCCTGAACGAGCGGGTTTCTTCGGTCGACGTCTCGCTGGGTCCGGATTCGGATAAAACCCTGCTGGACACCCTGACGGATGACCGTCCGACCGATCCGTGCGAACTGCTGCAGGATGACGACCTGTCGCAGAGCATCGATCAATGGCTCTCGGAACTGACCGACAAGCAACGCGAGGTGGTCGTGCGCCGCTTCGGCCTGCGCGGCCATGAGAGCAGTACGCTGGAAGATGTAGGCCTGGAGATCGGCCTGACCCGGGAGCGGGTGAGACAGATCCAGGTGGAAGGCCTCAAGCGCCTTCGTGAAATTCTTGAGAAAAACGGCCTGTCGAGCGAGTCGCTGTTTCAATAAGCCACCCGCATGACCGCTATGCAGAAAGCCCCGACTGGTTCGGGGCTTTTTGTTGGCGCACTGAAAGCGGGAGGCATTCCCGCCTTGTAGGTTTGCGTTGTAAGCCTTTGCTGACTGTATCGTAAGTGTTCGTTATTTTTACACGGCCGCTCAAGGCGATTGTGCTCATCGGATATTAGTAACGTAATGATTTATATGGTTATTTTTCAATGTTAAGGGCTTATGACAACAGGTTCGTGCGCTGGAGGCCAGTTGCCCCCGGCGGGGAAATCTCTAGTATCTGGGTTGTGTCGACGGATAGACACGCCCTTCAAGGAAGAGGGGAACGGACATCGCAGGAAGCGATTCATCAGGACGATGAAAAGGAACACAGGGAATAGGGAAAAAATGTGGGCGGGTCAAACCGCCCCTTTTTTTTGCCTGAAAAAAGGCAACCCGGAAAAACAAAAAAGGCCCGCGAGGGGCCTTTTGTTCAAACGCGAGACAGATCAGCGTTCGAGGTCTTTGATCTTGCCTTTGACGCCATCCCACTCTTCGGCATCCGGCAGCGATTCTTTCTTCTCGGTGATGTTCGGCCAGATCTCGGCCAGCTCGACGTTCAGCTGAATGAACTCCTGCATCTCTTCCGGAACTTCGTCCTCGGAGAAAATGGCTACGGCCGGGCATTCCGGTTCGCACAGGGCGCAGTCGATGCACTCATCCGGGTGAATCACCAGGAAGTTCGGGCCTTCGTAGAAGCAGTCCACCGGACAGACTTCTACGCAGTCGGTGTACTTGCACTTGATGCAGTTGTCGGTGACGACGAAGGTCATTTCTAATTTTCTCCTCAGGCGGCGGCAGCGTTGCCCCTTCACGGTTGGGGTCGCCAGGTTCGGGAGCGATGTCTGCCAGCCAGGCTATTAGCCAGCAGCATCCCAAACCGCGCGAGATTCTAACAGCTTGAAGCCGTTTGCGTTATATCCGGTTCGTCGGTGCTTAGATCCGGTTCTTTAGTGCATAGAGCATTTCGAGTGCACGACGCGGTGTCACGTCATCCAGATCCAGTTTCGCCAACTCATCGAGCACCGGATGCGGGAGGCTGGCAAACATGTCGCTCTGCTGCGGTGTCGCCGGTTTGCCCTTGGCGGCCGGTTTTGGCGCCTCATGCGGCAGCGCGGTATCTTCCAGGCGGCTCAGGTGCTCACGAGCACGCACGATCACCTCGCTCGGCACGCCGGCCAGCTGGGCAACCGCAAGGCCATAACTCTGGCTCGCCGGCCCCGGCAACACATGGTGCAGGAACACGATGCGCTCGTTGTGCTCGGTAGCGTTGAGGTGCACGTTGGCTACCAGCGGTTCGGCTTCCGGCAGCACGGTCAGTTCGAAATAGTGCGTCGCAAAGAGAGTATAGGCGCGCAGGTGCGCGAGGCGCTCGGCTGCGGCCCACGCCAGGGACAGACCGTCGAAGGTGCTGGTGCCGCGACCGACTTCGTCCATCAGCACCAGGCTGCGTTCGGTGGCGTTGTGCAGAATGTTGGCCGTTTCGCTCATTTCCACCATGAAGGTCGAGCGCCCGCCAGCGAGGTCATCGCTGGAACCGATCCGGGTGAAAATCCGGTCCACCAGCGACAGTTCGCAACTGGCCGCCGGCACGAAGCTGCCGATATGCGCCAGCAATACGATCAGTGCAGTCTGGCGCATATAGGTGGATTTACCGCCCATGTTCGGGCCGGTGATCACCAGCATGCGGGTGTTGTCGTCCAGGCTCAGGTCGTTGGCCACGAACGGTGTGGTCAGCACTTGCTCGACCACCGGGTGACGGCCCTGGGAGATGCGCATGCACGGTTCGCTGACGAACGTCGGGCAATTCAGGTCGAGATTCAGCGCGCGTTCGGCGAGGTTACTCAGCACGTCCAGTTCGGCCAGCGCGCCAGCGGTGTCCTGCAGCGGCGGCAACTGGCTGATCAGATCCTCCAGCAACGCCTCGTAGAGCATCTTCTCGCGAGCCAGGGCGCGGCTCTTGGCCGACAGCGCCTTGTCCTCGAACTCTTTCAGCTCAGGCGTGATGAAGCGTTCTGCGCCTTTGAGGGTCTGGCGGCGGATGTAATCTGCCGGCGCCGATTCAGCCTGCTTGCTCGGCAATTCGATGAAGTAGCCATGAATGCGGTTGTAGCCGACTTTCAGGTTGGCGAGGCCGGTACGGGCCTTTTCCCGTGCTTCCAGATCGATCAGGAACTGGCCGGCGTTCTCGCTCAGCGATTGCAGTTCGTCGAGTTCACTGTCGTAACCGGTTTTCAGCACGCCGCCGTCACGGATGACCGCCGGCGGGTTGTCGATGATGGCCTTTTCCAGCAGCGCCGCCAGTTCCGGGTAGGTGCTGGTGGTGGTCGCCAGGCGTTGCAGGTGCGGGGCCTCGAGATCGGTCATCGCCACTTGCAGTTCAGGCAGGGCACCGAGTGCATCACGCAGGCGGGCGAGGTCGCGAGGGCGGGCGTTGCGCAGGCCGATCCGCGCCAGGATCCGCTCGATGTCGCCGATTTCCTTGAGCTGCGGTTGCAGGTTTTCAAAGCGATAGCGGTCGAGCAGGCAAGTGATCGAGGTCTGGCGAGCCAGCAGCACGGTCAGATCGCGCAGTGGGCGGTTCAGCCAACGGGTCAGCAAGCGGCTGCCCATGGCGGTCTGGCAACGGTCGACCACCGATTGCAGAGTGTTGTCGCGGCCGCCGGCCAGGTTGGTATCGAGTTCGAGGTTACGGCGGCTGGCGCCGTCCAGCACCACGGTGTCGTCCAGACGTTCATGGCGCAGGCTGCGCAGATGGGGCAGGGCGGTGCGCTGGGTTTCCTTGGCATATGCCAGCAGGCAACCGGCGGCGCCGATCGCCAGGGTCAGGGTTTCGCAGCCGAAGCCTTTCAGGTCCTGGGTGGAGAATTGCTGACAGAGACTTTTCAGCGCCGAGTCGCGCTCGAAATCCCACGGTGCACGACGACGTACGCCCCGGCGTTTTTCTGCCGGCAAGTCTTTTGGCCAATCATCCGGGATCAACAGCTCGACCGGGTTGACCCGCTCAAGCTCCGCCAGCAGGTTCTCCCAGCCCTTGATCTCAAGGACGGTGAAGTTGCCGCTGGTGATGTCCAGTACGGCCAGACCGAACAGGCGCTCGTCGCCCAGCACCGCTGCGATCAGGTTGTCGCGACGTTCATCCAGCAACGCCTCGTCGCTGACCGTACCGGGGGTGATGATCCGCACCACCTGGCGTTCCACCGGGCCTTTGCTCGTGGCTGGATCACCGACCTGTTCGCAGATCACGACTGACTCGCCTAGCTTGACCAGCTTCGCCAGATAACCTTCCGCCGCGTGATACGGAATCCCGCACATCGGAATCGCCTGACCCGCCGACTGCCCGCGCGCGGTCAGGGTGATGTCCAGCAACTTGGCTGCCTTCTTCGCGTCTTCGTAGAAGATCTCGTAGAAGTCGCCCATGCGGTAGAACATCAGCTGGTCCGGGTGCTGATTTTTCAGGCGCCAGTACTGCTGCATCATCGGGGTGTGACTGGATAGGTCGCTAATTGCTTTATTCATCAGTGGATTAGTGCTATCTGTTCAAAAGTGCGGGGGGCCAAAATGGGTCAATTCATTTTTGAGAAATCAATGAATGTCACATGCACCGGCACGGTTGGAAATGTGGGGCAGAGGTTAACACACGGAGCCGGCGCGCTCACTCTCATTGGATGACAGGCAACGGCAAGGCGACTGATTACGCGCATGCCGAGTTGGTGGTTCTGCGCTAGCCCGGCATGGATACGATTGATATTTACGAGTTCTATAAATGATGAATTGAATGAGGTTCAGCTGGAAGTTTGCTGAAAGACATAGTATTTGCAGGTAAAGAACCCAAAAAGAGCAACTACAATTATGGCTGCGACTTGCACCAGTTGATGGGGGTAGCCAAGAAGGTCGACAAGTGAGTAAAGCATGAACAGGTTTATAAGGTAGCCCGAGACATGCATCTGCACATAGCGAAACAAAGCTCTTCGGTTTGAGGCTTGGGAAAATGTCCATCTGTAGCTGGCGATATAACCAATGACGACCCCTGTTGCGTACATTGTTGTCATTGCAATTTTTTCGTTGCCGCCGGCATACGTTATGAGCAAATATCCAATGTAAAGGAAGATGTTGTTCAATATGCCGACTATGCCATAGCGGATTAATTGGTAAAAGGCAGGGTTCCGGAGAGATTTCATCTGGATCAGTTAAAACCTTTCTTCATCAACGTATATTTCGGATTCTCTGTTTTGCGGCGTGTCTTTCGTTTTTCTGCGAGTTTCGAAAGTCTGACGACCTACAATGTACAGGGGGCGTTTTTTTGTTTCGTCGAAGGTTTTTCCGACGTATATGCCTACGATGCCCTGAATCGAGATTACTACCCCGCCAATGAAAAATATAGACACCATAAGACTGGTCCAGCCTTGTACAACTGCTCCATGAAGCATTGTGGTAAACAGGAGATACGAACCATATAGAAATGATAGCAATGCCATGGTAAATCCAAGCTTCACTGCAAGTCGGAGCGGTTTGTCTGAATACGCAATTATCGTTTCCATGGCCAGGTTCCAAAGCTTGGAATACGTGTAAGTACTTTTCCCCTCTGATCGCTCAGCGTGTGTAATCTCGACTCCAGTGGTATTAAAGCCTGTCCAGTGTACCAATGCACCGAAGAAGCGGAGACGCTCTCTCATTTGACACAGGTTGTCGACGACTTTTCTTGAAATGATACGGAAGTTTCCGCTGTCTCCATCGTATTCAAAATCTGCCAGATAGCTGAAAAGCTTGTAGAACATCCATGAAGTGAATCGTTTGAGCAAAGGATGGCTACGCTTGCCTCGCAATGCCAGAACAATGTCGTAGCCCTCTTGTGCTTTGGCGTACAAGCGTGGAATTTCCTCCGGACGATCCTGAAGATCGCAATCCATTACTACAACCCATTCTCCGCGACAGGCATCGAGGCCGGCGGTAATACCATAATGTTGACCAAAATTACGACTTAACTGAATACCCAATACACGTGGATCATCGTTCGCCAGACGTTCTATGATTTTCCAGGAACTATCACCGCCGCAGTCCTCGACCAGCAATATTTCGAAGTTCACAGTGATCTCTTCCAGGGATTTTTTTAATCTGGAGTAAAGTTCGTCAAGAGACTTCTCGGCCTTGTAGACCGGGACAATGACTGAAATATGCGGAGTCGATGCTTTGGTTGTCATAGTCTTGTATGTCATGTCGGTAATATGGAGAGGATCACGGGTTACCAGAATCTTGAGTTAAAGAGAAGTTCCTGCCGGTAGTAGAATATTCCAGCGGCGGTATGCATGAAAAACAACAAAATGCAAATAGCGTATTTTATTTTACCAGTTGTATTGCTCGTCAGCTTTGCATGGTTCTCGAACAGAAATGCTACGGAAAACAAGAAAACCAGATACAAACCAATCTGTCCGCTCCACCAGAAGTTTCCGGAATACATTCTGTATCCGGTCTCTGCGAAGAAGTACATCAGGATAATTCCCATCAAGAAGCAGCAGGAGGAAAAAACAACTGCCTTGTCTTTGATGAAGGTTTTTGGATAGCACATGAAAACGAATAACGGGAATGCTATGGACAGCAGAAACTTCGGTATCAGATAGCCGGAGTAGTGTGCCATTGTTTCGAATGGCAAAACCGTAATGTTGCTTTCTTCGTTGCTTGTTCCTTTCGAAAGTTCCTGGAAGAAATACGTCTGAAAGAACTGAAGGCTTAGCAGCATGAATATCGGGAGGAAGAAGGCACGGTAAATATAAGTGTGGCTGAGCATGGGCTTCAGCTTGCCGATCAGGAATAGAAATACTACAAAGGCGGGTAGTACTATCATTAAGAAATTGGGTTTTGCAATTCCGCACAGGAATAAGGAGGCAGCAAAGGCGATCGCGCTGGGCAGCTCGTTTTTTGATGGGCTGGTAGCTGATTTCAATGCATAACAAAATACGATAAGCGACAGAGGTTTCAACAGCAGCATTGTAGGGCTGTGATAAACGTTGATTCCAACATAGCCAAAATAAAGATGCTGGTCTACAAAATAGAATAGTTGCAACGGCGTGACGATTAGCAGGCACGTCGAAAACAGAATGGCGACTGCTCTGGATGTATGTTTCAGCAGAATTCTGTAGTTAAGGACAGCCAGAAGAAAAGTGGACAGCACGATGACCACGGTGGAAGAGTCTATGTAATTCAGAGAGAAAATGTTTTTTGCGAGAATAACAAGAAGATGATACAGCGGATGCGGCAACATCAGCTTCTGCGTTTCTTCCATTTCGCGTGCCCACATCAAGTGAGCGATATAATCGTTTCCGACAGCCGACAGCTCACGGATTATAGGGGCGAAGATGACGATGCTTATGGCAAGCAGGAGGCCGTACGAAACAAGGTTCCATGAAACTTTCGGCTGTTCTAGTAGTGTACCTTGGTTGTTTTGGGTCATGGGCTCCTGCCTGTACTCGTGAGCGGTTGAGTTGATTTTCTACAGTGATGTGGTTGTTGGAATTTTTATGGTCTTTTTTTTCGTGAAATATAGAGTTCGATTTTATTTTGCTTCGTGCGTACTTGTAAGGCAGTGAATTTCATAGTGTTCTGAATATGCTTGGTAATGGCATTTGTTTTAATTTCATGACTTTTAAACCAGTTACTGCACTATCAATTTCGCGCGAGCGAGTATACCCGTTTTTACGCTCGATTCCCGCTCGCCCTGCGGACAATGGCATTTGATGAATTGTATGGGTTCGGTGGTCGGTCGTGTGGGGGGCGATGCTGATCGAGCGGATGCTTTATGCATGATTTATGCAAAACAGCATTTGTCTTCCCGAAAAACTTCAAGCACTATGCGCGTTATGCAAAAACGCAACGTATCCTCCGTCTTAAGAGCACTGCTCGATCAGCACGGGATCTCCCCCACGGAGCTTCACCGTCGCACCGGCGTGCCTCAATCCACTCTCTCGCGGATTCTCAGCGGGAAGATCGTCGATCCTTCGGATAAGCACATCTCGAAGATTGCCGAGTACTTCGCCGTGAGTACCGATCAACTGCGCGGGCGCGCGGACGTTGCGCCGCTCGTCGGTGGCGGGCGCGAGGAGTTGCATTCCGAACTCAAGGACATAAGCCTGTGGGACGACGACACTCCCGTCGATGATGACGAGGTGTCGGTGCCCTTTCTTCGTGAGGTTGAATTGGCTGCTGGATCAGGAAGATTCGTCATTGAAGAGAGCGAACGCTCCAGCCTGCGCTTCGGCAAGCGCAGCCTGCGCCATAATGGCGTGCAGTTCGACCAGGCCAAATGCGTGACCGTGCGGGGCAACAGCATGTTGCCGGTCTTGCGTGACGGCGCCACGGTTGGCGTCAACGCGGGCAAGTGCGGGATCGGCGACATCATTGACGGCGACCTTTATGCGATCAATCACAATGGCCAGTTGCGGGTGAAACAGCTTTATCGCCTGCCGACGGGCATCCGTCTGCGCAGCTTCAACCGCGACGAGCATCCCGACGAGGACTACAGCTTCCAGGATATGCAGGAAGAGCAGATCGTCATCCTCGGTCACGTTTTCTGGTGGGGCATGTACGCTCGATAATCTGATCTCCTTCAGACAAAACCCGCTTCGGCGGGTTTTTTTTCGCCTGCGCAAAACCGTCTGACCCTTGAATGGCGGGGCTTTCATGCATCCGCGCATTTCTTGCGCATAAATAAATGCATTTATGCATTGACTGTATATGCATTCATGCATATTCTTGCCACCAAGCCGCTCGACAAAGCGGCTGGCAACAACGGCTCTTTAGTTCCACAAGAACAGGCAGCGATGAACCGGCCTTAACGGTTCAGAGGGTTGGCAACTGACCCGGGTGTGCAGCGTAAAGCACCAGAAGCAGTTATCCGGCGGGCAGGGACCGCGGTCGGAAAAACAATCTGAACAGACTCGTACCGCGCCAGTAGCGCCGAAAAGTCAGCTTCCTTCACGTACACAGGATCGAAGGAAGGCGAAGGAGCGCATTGCTGAAAAGCCCGGCGAGCTGCCGGGCTTTTTGGAATGCCTTTTTGGCAGGAACAGAAGGCCGGGATCCCGGCAATCAAAAAAGGATGATAAGCATGAATCGATACGTCTTTATCTCGATGCCCAGTTCCAAGGTTTATCGGGTGCTTGATACCGAGGAAGGGAAGCCGCTCAATCCTCCTGACGGATTGTGGGGGGAATGGGTGGATGCCACAGGAAACACGGAAGTTGTGGTCGGATGGAATGCCAGACTGGTCAACAACCAGTGGGAGTTGCATGCACCCACTTTCGAAGAGGTGGCAAGTCAGGTCAAGTTCCTCGCAACTGAGAAGCTATCGAATGCCAAAGGCTGGCTGACGTTCAACCCGCTGGATTACAAGCAGGATTTGGGCATTGCAACGCCAGAGGAAGAAGCGGTGTTGCTGGCTTACAAGCAATACGTCATCGCCGTGTGCGATTACAAGAATCAACCGGGTTACCCGTACACCATGATTTGGCCGACAGAGCCTTTTTCGCTGGTTTGATTCGACGACCCGATTGTTCTGGTCTGTATGACCGAAAAGCCCGGCCTCCGCGCCGGGCGTTCTGAAATGCCTGCCTCAGGCAGGCGCTTCAACAAGGTTTCGCGGCATGAGCAAGGCCAGGCAGAGAATCAAAAGGATTTGTCGATGTTGAAAGAGTGCCGCTGCGGCCATTGCAAACGACTGCTCGCCCGGATGGGCGAGTACACAGAACTCCAGATCAAATGTTCCCGCTGCGGAACGTTGAATCACGTGAAGGCCGCGAGCCCCGAGCGATCGCCTGTGAGCGACATGCGTGCTGCATCGTCAGCACAACCTGATCAATCTCCTCATAGGTAAAGACATGAACATTCTCAAGAAATACGTAGCTCCGTTTCTCGCTGTTGCACTGCTGGGCAATGGCGGCAGCGCAATTGCCGCCAACCTCCTGGTGAACGGCAGCTTTGAACAATCGACATGCGGTGGTGGCTGCATTCTGGACACTCCGGCAAAAACCAATGCCATTACAGGCTGGACGACGTTCCTGTCCGGTGCCGAATACTTCAACATGCCCAATGCCATCGGCGGTTCGGTAGCAGCAGATGGCGTGATGATCGTTGACCTGGCCAACTACGTTTACGGCAATGGTGGCGGGATTCAGCAAAATTTCGCCACCACCCCGGGCGCCCGATACCGATTGACCTTCAGCGCGGGCAACTCGCGTTACGCCAGCCGCTCCGGCGACGGTGTCATTCAGGTGAAAGTGGCCGGGCAGACCGCTACGTTCAACACACCGACAGCCAAAGGCGTCGCGGTCGAGTGGAGCACCGTCACTTACGAGTTCACCGCGATTACCGCGCAGACGACTCTGGCGTTTTCCAACGAGCAGAACCCATACGCCAACTACGCCTTCATCGACAACGTCATTGTCGAGCGCCTGTAACTGCTGAATGCGCGGAATCTGTCGCTGTTCTTCCCCGCGTCAGAGGCGATACCCGTCCGGTGTCGCCTCTTCACTTTCTCTTCATTCATCAACGCTTTCAGGAGGCGTGACATGACAAACGAGCAACAAGCGTTGCTGGACATGCCAATCTGGCTGGTCATCCTCCTTGCCGTGGCGGGCGGGGTGTCCGGCGAAATGTGGCGCGCCGACAAGGAGGGCGCCCGCGGCTGGCCGCTGCTGCGGCGGCTTGCCTTGCGCTCCGGTGCCTGCATGATCTGCGGCGTGTCGGCAATCATGCTGCTGTACGCCGCCGGCATGTCGATCTGGGCCGCCGGGGCATTTGGTTGCCTCACTGCAATGGCCGGTGCCGACGTCGCCATCGGCCTTTACGAACGCTGGGCTGCCAAGCGCATCGGCGTCTGCGAAGTTCCGCCGCGCGACCCGCAATAACCCTTTCACTTTCCTGTCTCGCTGCACGCCGTGTGGCGGGACTGCGCGTGGACATTCGAAAAGGAGGTCATGCATGCCTGCACTGGTCTTGCAGCCGTCGCAGCTGTTCACGGCAATGGCGACCGCTTTGCGCAATAACGCCGACCTGAATGTGCAGGTTGGCAGACACGATGACTTCACTGCACCCGGCGACAAGGCCTGGGTGTTGATCGACATCGAACGCAATGCACCGGGAGAGCGTGCCGCCAACGGGCGCATCGCTCATGTACTGACGTTGTCGCTGCAGGTCATTCCAGCGGTTTCCGCTACGGCGTTTGCCGCGTGCGATCTCATTGCCGCCCTGAAGAATCTGGTCACCGACAACCGCTGGGGTTTGCCCGGCGAGCAATGCGATCTGCCGATGAACATTGATGGATTGCCGTCAGTGCTCATCCGCGCCGATCAGCCGAGCAAAGCCTGGACCCTGTCGTTCAACCAGACCCTCTACCTGGGCCCGACCCTGCTGGATGACCCGCTCGGTACACCGAAATTCGCCCGCACCTGGGAAGTCGTCGACATCGACGATCCCGACCAATACACCGCGCTGGAGGCCTGATCGATGTTCGACGCATTACTGCGAATGCACTTGGGCCCGATCATCGAACGCCTGGCGGAGATGGAAGCGGAGATCGAAGACTTGCATCGGCGCGGCGAGAGTTATTGCCGCATCGGCATCTGTCAGGAGGTTGATGCGGGCAGCAATACTTGCCGAGTCAGCCACGGTGGTCTGCTGACGCCGGCCATCAAGTTCTTCAACCCCAGCGCCGGTGCACAGAGCGAATCGCGGATCCCGACGGTGGGCGAGCAGTGTCTGCTGTTCAACTACGGCAGTGGCGAAAGCGGCGCGCAAAGCGTGGCGCTGTTCGGTCTGAACAGTGACCGTTTTCCTCCGACCTCCACCGTGCCGACGCTGACGCGACGGGTTCATCAGGACGGCAGTGAAAGCGGCTACGACGACGCCACGCACACCCTGCACTGGCAGAACGGGCCGGCCGCCTTCAACGGTTCTCGCGAGTCGCTTGAACTGAGCATCGGCCCGGCGCGGCTGGCGATGACGCCCCAGTTGATCAACCTGCAACTGGGCGCCGTCGGCCTGACCATCGACGCCTCGGGCGTGCACTTCAGCGGCCCGTTGGTGGATCACCAGGGTCGCGTCATCAGCCCCTGAATCAAGAGCCTTCCATGATCGGAATCGATAGAGACAGCGGGGCCACGGTCGACGACTGGCTGCAGTTCGTGCAGCGCGCGACACGGGCCCTGACCACGCCGCTGGGCACCCGGCAAAAAAGGCCCCTTTATGGTTCGTTGATCCCCACGCTGCTGGGGCAAAACCTGGGCGACGACGTCCTGTTGCTTGCCCAGAGTCACGCAGCCCAGGCGTTCTACAACCCGCAAAACGGCATCAGCGATTTTCAGCCCGGCGTGATCGTCGCCACCCGACAGGGCGCGGGTTTGCTGCTGCGATTTGCCGGCACCTGGAAAAACCGCCAACAGACTTTCGAGGTCGTGACATGAGCATGTTGATCCCTGGCCAGAACCAGTTGGCCGAACCGTCGCTGATCACCGTCGACGTTTTCGAAGACTTGCTCGCCGAGTTCAAGACGTTCGTGGTCGAGTACGTTGGCGCGCGCTCGCCGCAGAGTGCGGCCAAACTCAAGGCCAGCCTGGAAAACGAAAGCGAACTGCTGACCCTGGCGCTTGAGGCTTTCTGCGTTCGGTTGCAAACCCATGAACGCAAATACAACGCCCGGATCAAGCAGATGCTGGCGTGGTGGGCCACGGGCAGCAACCTTGATGCGCGGCTGGCGGACATGGGCCTGGAGCGGCAGTTGCTCGATCCGGGCGATCCGGCGGCATTCCCGCCGGTGTCAGCAATTTACGAAAGCGACGATGACGCCCGGCTGCGCTATTACCTGGCACCCCATGCACCGGCAGCGGGTTCGCGGATGCAGTATCGCCGCGAGGTGTTCACCCTCGGCGAACGGCCGGTGGTGAAAGTCGAATCCACCGATGCCGGTGTCGTGAACGTCACTTATTCCTTCGCCCGGGACGGTCTCGCCGCGCAGGTCAAGGACGGCAACGGTCGCCGCACGGCGCCTGGCGAAGTGCAAGTCACCGTGCTTGCCCGCGAGGGCGACGGTACGCCGTCCCCGACCTTGCTTGAAGGCGTGCGCCAACACTTTTCCCGGCCCGACGTCTGTCCGGAAACCGACAAGGTCACGGTCAAAGGCGCCGAGATTCAGCGCTACAGAATCCGCGTCGTGGCAAAGATCAATTCCGGCCCCGATTCGGGCCTGACCAAAGTCGCCGCGCAACAGCATTTGCAGGCCTACGCCGACAGCTGCCATCGCCTGGAAGGCCGGGTCGACCCGAGCTGGATCGACTACACGCTGCACAGCGCCGGCGCCGTGCAATTGCAGATTCTTGAACCGCTGACGCCGATCGTCTGCAGCGCATTTCAAGCACCGTACTGCACCGAAGTTAAAGTCGAGGTGCAGACACTATGACGGATCAGACACCGCGTCCGACTCTGCTGCCGGCCAACAGCTCGGCGCTGGAACGGGCACTCGACATCGGCTTTGGCGCGTTGCTTGACCGCATCGCACCGCCGTTTCCCGAACTGATGAATCCGGCCTCCACACCCGTCGCGTTCCTGCCGTATCTCGCAGCGGATCGCGGGGTGGCCGAATGGAGCACCGACGCACCGGAAGCGGAAAAGCGCCTGACCGTCGAACTGGCCTGGCCCACCGCGCGCCAGGCCGGCACTCGCAAGGCACTGGAGAACGCCGCCAAGGGTTTGCAACTCAGGCCGGAAATCCGCGCCTGGTATGAACAGACACCGCCCGGCGCGCCCTACAGTTTTTCCGTGCGGGCCTTCACCGAACAACCCTACAGCGAAGCCATTGACGCCCGTCTCGACCGACGCCTGGCCGATGCCAAGAGCGAACGGGACGTGCTGTCGGTGTCGGTCGGCCTCAGCGCCTTCGGCAGTCACGTCATCGGCGCCGCGACCTTTTGCGGTGAGCTGACCACGGTTTATCCGGTGTTCCTCGAAGGGCTCGAGACATCCGGCGAGGCCTTCATGGCGGCGGCGCTGTACACCGTCGAAACATCCATTATTTATCCTCAGGGGGCCTGAATGGCTGACTACTACACCCTGCTCACCAACGCAGGGATTGCCTACGAAACCGCCTGCAAGGCGGCGGGCGTGCCGATCAAGCTGACGCAGATTTCCGTCGGCGATGGCAATGGCTCGGTTTACAACCCGGCCGCGACGGCTACCGCGCTGAAGCGCGAAGTCTGGCGTGGTCCGCTCAACGCGTTGTTCCAGGACGAGAAAAACCCGAGCTGGCTGCTCGCCGAAGTCACCATCCCGCCGGACGTCGGCGGCTGGTATGTGCGTGAAGCCGGACTGTGGACCGACACCGGGATTCTCTACGCCATCGTCAAATACCCGGAGTCGTTCAAGCCGGTGCTGGCCACGTCCGGCTCGGGCAAAGAGTTCTACATCCGCTCGATTTTCGAGACCAGCAATGCCTCGCTGGTGACGCTGCTGATCGATGACACGGTGGTCAAGGCCACTCGCGCCTGGGTCATGAGCTACCTCGCCGAAGAACTCGGCAAACTCGACGGCAAACAATCGGTTCGCGTCGCCGCCACCGCCAACTTGGTGTTGAACGGAGCGCAGCAGATTGACGGCGTTGCCGTGATTTCCGGTGATCGCGTGCTGCTGCCGAACCAGACCCTGGCCAAGGACAACGGTCTTTGGATCGTCGCTAATGGTGACTGGGTTCGGGCCAACGATGCCAACGTCAGCGCCAAGGTCACACCGGGCCTGACGGTGATGGTGGAGGAGGGCACGCTCAACGGTGATTCGCTGTGGCACCTGACCACCAATGCGCCGATCACCCTCGGCACCACTGCGCTGACATTCAAGATGCTGGCAGGGCGTACCGGGATTGCTGCCGGTACTTACAAGAGTCTGAGCGTCGACGAATATGGCCGTGCGACGGCCGGGTCGAATCCCGACACGTTGTCCGGGTTTGGCATCAAGGATTCGTACACCAAGGCTGAAGTCGAGGCGCTGATTGCCAAGGCATCGGCGTTGCCGGTGGGGTCGATTGTTGCGTTCCCGGTTGACTCGCCACCGCCGGGTTTCCTGGAGCTGGACAACAGCGTCAAGAGCAGCGCGACCTACCCGGACTTGAGCGCCTATCTGGGTGGCAAGTTCAACAAGGGGGATGAGGGCGTCGGGAATTTCCGTTTGCCGGAGGCGCGTGGGGAATTCTTGCGGGGTTGGGATCATGGCCGCGGAGTTGACCCGGGCCGGGCGATAGGCACCTTGCAGAGTGACCTCTTCGGCTCCCACAGCCATACCCATATTCCCGACAACTCAAAGGGCATTTCGAATATTGCGGTCGGGACTGTAGCGGGTTCAGGGCAATATGCAGTGACCGATGGCGGTAATGTGACCGGGTTTGTCGGTGGCTCTGAAACCCGTCCCCGCAACATCGCCGTCATGTGGTGCATCAAAGCCTGGAACGCTCCGATCAATCAGGGAAACATCGACGTAGCGGCACTGGTCAAGGAGGTTTCCCGACTGGGATCTGCCGTTCCGGTGGGTGCCGTCATGGCGTTTCCAACGGGAATCGTGCCTCCCGGCTTTCTTGAGCTGGATGGCAGCATGCAAAGCATGTCGACCTACCCGGATCTGGCGGCGTATCTCGGTACGAAATTCAACAAGGGTGATGAGGGCACCGGCAATTTCCGCTTGCCGGAGTCTCGCGGCGAGTTCCTGCGGGGCTGGGATCATGGTCGTGGTGTAGACCCGGGTCGGGCGATTGGCAGTTGGGCACCTGATGAGCTGAAGTCTCACGTTCACCAAGTTGACGCGCCTGCCAATCCGAGCGGATTTGGCCAGGACAAGGTCGCTCGTGGCAACCGCTCCGACAGCAACGGAACACCACAGACGACTGCCACTGGCGGTTCGGAAACCCGTCCGCGCAGCATTGCAGTCATGTGGTGCATCAAGGCTTGGAACGCGCCGATCAATCAGGGAAACATCGACGTCGCCGCACTTGCCAATGAAGTCGCACAGCTCAAATCCTCCGTTCCGGTCGGCGCTGTTCTGTCGTTTCCAACGGGTGTCGTTCCTGTCGGTTATCTGGAGCTGGACGGCAGTCTGCAGAGCATTGCGACCTATCCGGATCTGGCCGCTTATCTTGGGACCACCTATAACAAAGGCGATGAGGGAGCGGGTAATTTCCGCTTGCCTGAGTCGCGCGGCGAGTTTCTGCGTGGCTGGGACCATGGGCGTGGGGTAGATGCTGGACGGGCGATGGGAAGTTGGCAAAAAGGCAGTTTGCAATCCTTTGACCCTTCTAACGATAGCCTCGCCGTTTCCGGCTTGTGGCATAACACGGCGTCTAACGCAGGTATCGCTCAGGCCCATGGTCTCGATGTTCATTCGACGTCGGACTATTCCGTAAGTAACGCTGTTTTCACGACGGGCGCGGGTCCTGTAAGTGCTGGTGCTTTAGGGGTCACTCGTCCTCGCAACCTCGCCGTCATGTGGTGCATCAAAGCCTGGAACGCCCCGGTCAATCAGGGAAGTATTGATGTCGCCGCGTTGTCCGACCTGGCGCAGCAGGCTACCGAACTCAACCAAGGCACCGCGAAGGTGGCGACCCAGGCACAGGCCGATGCAGGTGCTGACGACAAAACCTTCGTGAGCCCGAAAAAAATGCGATGGGGTTTCTCCATCAGTGTTTCCGGCGACATGAGCGGCAGCTATGTCGTATTCCCAACCTGGCTCGGGGGCTTGATCCTCCAGTGGGGCATGACGAACGCCATCGCATCCGGAGCCAACTACTTACAAGCCTTTCCGGTTGCCTACCCGCTGGTCAACCCATCGGTTTTCATCACTTATCCCAATACGGCCGTAGACGCTCCCGTCGGATCGACCTACATCGGGCAAATCAAAGGGATCAGTAAAGCGAACGTGACCATTCGTAACCTGGGTCAGGCATCTGCACAGTTTTACTACTTTGCAGTGGGTCGCTAATACAACGGAGTGACGAGGCTATATATGAAATTCGCAACATTTGATGAGCACGGAGACCTGACCGGTCGGTATGACTCCGATATTCATAGCGTTATTCCTGAGCAGGCAATTGAACTCAGTGACGCGGTGTTTCTGGCGACCAGAACAGAGAGGGACGGTGTCTGGAAGTTGGTTGACGGTGACGTGGTCAAGTTACCTTTCCCTCACATCGAACCCGATTATGCGGCCCTGTTTGCGGCTGAGCGTTTCACCCGGGAAGCATCAGGTATTGCCGTAGAAGGATTGCGCATCGAAACCACTCGTGAGAGTCAGGCCTTGATCGCAAGCACAGGTCTCTCCGCGCTTCTAGACCCGCAGTACCGTTGCAACTTTAAAACCCTTAACGGTTTTATCGAAGTAGGCGCCGAACAGATTCTCGCCATTGCCAAGGCTGTCCGGGCTCATGTGCAGGCTTGCTTCGACCGTGAACTGATCCTGCTGGAAGCACTTGAGGCCGGCACCTACACCGATGAAATGCTCAAGGATGGCTGGCCGGATTCCCCGCCAGGCACATCAGACCCAACCCTTCAATAAACGCCCCGCTCAACGGGGCGTTTTCATATCAACCCATCCAAGAGGGTGGGTTGAAAGTCGTTGTCCATCAAACAAGGAAGAACCTTATGTTTTATTCACCCTCCACTGGCGGTTTTTACGATCCTTCCATTAACACGGAAATGCCCGGCGATGTCGTTGAGATCTCAAGTGAGTACCGGACGGAGCTCTTGAATGGACTGTCCATGGGCAAGATTATTGTCATGAACGATCAAGGCTATCCGGTGCTGGCTGACCGGCCGGGACCGACCCCTGAGGAGCTCGAGTATTATGAACGTGTGTGGCGCACCCAGCAGCTTACAGTCACTGATCGGGTCGTTGACCAGTACCGTGACGAGGTGGAGCGCTGGCCTACTCTGCTGACTCCGGCGCAATACCTCGAGCTGCAAACCTATCGTCGCACGCTGCGTATCTGGCCAGTGGGCGGTGAGTTGCCCCTGAGCGAACACCGGCCGCCAGCACCGTCGTGGCTCGCCAGCCTGCCTCAATAAAAACGCCCCGCACCGTCGGGGCGTTTTCTTGTCCGCCGATCAGCAATAGAGCCCCTCTCTTAAACCGAGGGGCTTTCCCGTTTATGGAGAAACGAAAAATGGCAATCCGCCAAACCTACACCGTGCTCGTTCCATTCCCCACCGGCGGTGGGCACTGGTCGAGCGTCGGCCAGGAACTCGATCTGCTCGATGTCGAGGCCAGTGCCCTGCACAGCGCCGGTCGACTGGAGCTGAAAACACCTACCACCAAGGCCGTGAAGGCCGCTGCCAAGAAGGCTGACTGACTATGGCTGAGGTTCTGAACTTCGAGCACAACGGCATTACCGTCAATGCCACCGAATCCCCCGAGGCCATGGGTGGCCTGGGCGACAACGTCATCGGTCTGGTCGGCACCGCGCCGAAGGCCGATCCGCTGATTCCGCGCAACGCACCGTTTCGCATCAACAGCTTCACCACCCACGCGCTGCTCGATCCGACCGGCTCGGAAGAGGGCACCCTGTACCACGCCGTTTACCAGATCCTCAAAGTGGTCAAGGTGCCGGTATACGTGGTGATCGTCGAAGCGGGCGCAACCCCGACCGACACCGTCAACGCAGTGATCGGCGGCGTCGAGCCAGCCACCGGCCGCAAGCTCGGTCTGGCGGCACTGGGCAGCGTCCCGGAAGACCTGACCATCATCGGCGCGCCGGGCTTCACCGGCACCAAAGCGGTGGCCAGCGAGTTCGCCTCGTTCGGCAAGCGCATCAAGGCCCGGGTGGTGCTGGACGGCAAGGACGTCTCGGTCGCCGATCAGGTGCTGTACAGCCAGGAACTGGGCGGTGCCGACCTCGGTTTCGACCGTTGCCTGGTGGTGCACAACATGCCGGCCGTGTACTCGAAAGCCGCGAAGAAAAACGTGTTCCTCGCGCCATCCAGTCTGGCGATTGCCGCGCTGGCCAAGGTCAAGCAATGGGAAAGCCCGGGCAACCAGGTCACCTACGCCGAGGACGTGTCCCGCGTCGTTGAATACAACATCCTCGACACCTCCACCGAAGGCGATCTGCTCAACCGCTACGGCGTCAGCTACTACGCTCGCACCATCCTTGGCGGCTTCTCGCTGCTGGGCAACCGCTCGATCACCGGCAAGTTCATCAGTTACGTCGGTCTTGAGGACGCCATCAGCCGCAAGCTGGTGAAGGCCGGCCAGAAAGCCATGGCGAAAAACCTGACCAAGTCGTTCATGGATCAGGAAGTCAAACGCATCAACGACTGGCTGCAAACCCTGGTCGCCGACGAAACCATTCCCGGCGGCAGCGTGTACCTGCACCCGGAACTCAACAGCGTCGAGAAGTACAAGAACGGCACTTGGTACGTGGTCATCGACTACGGCCGCTACGCGCCGAACGAACATATGGTTTATCAACTCAACGCCCGCGATGAAATCATCGAGCAGTTCCTGGAGGACGTTCTCTAATGTTTACCAACCGCGTAAGACAGGCCATCGCGGCCACTCTGCAAGGTTTGCCGCTGTCGGCGACCGTGGAAGAGTTCACTCCGCCGAAGATCGATTTCGACATGGAAAACATGACGGGCGGGCGCTTCATCGTCGAGGAAATGGCCAAGAGTGCCAAGCCGCTGAATGCTCAGATCAAACTGCAGGGCACGGGCGCAGAGGTGTTGCTCGCCATGGGTGTGAAACTGGGCGACGACATTCTGCTGAACGTGCGTGAAGCCGGTCAGGATCAGGACGGCAATACCTGGTTCACCTATCACACCATCGGCGGCAAGCTCAAAACCATGGGTGAAGACGCAATCAAGATGGGTGGCAAAGCCGTGACGACGCTGGACTTCTCCTGCCGCACCTACAACCGGCTGGAAAACGGCATTCCGGTGATCGACATCGACGTGCGCACCCAGAAGTTCGTGCTCAACGGCGTCGACATCCTCGGTGATGCCCGTCGTGCGGTGCTGATGCCGTAAGCCAATCGGCAGATCAGGCACAAAACCTGTGGGCGTTCCTGCCCACAGGAATCTTCAAGAACACCCAAGGAATTCCTTTCATGTCGTGGATGCCACCCAAGCATGACCTGCTGTCGCCGATTGCCGGTGACGACGGCTCGCAGATCGAATCGATCCAGCTCAAGCCGCTGCTCTACGCCGCCCAGAAAGAAGCGCTGGAACGCGCCGGCGACGATGAAGACGATCAGTTCTTCGAACTGGCGCTGCTGGCCACCGGGCTGTCGGTCAAGGAACTCGACCAGCTCAAGCGACCGGACTACGTGACCATTGCGCAGTACGTGCACGAGATGTCGACCCGCCCGGCGTCGTACTTTCTCGACCAGGTCGAAGACGCGGAACAGTCCGACGATCCCGACCAGATGCAACTGCTGCAACCGCTCGCCGTCACCGGCCGCACCGTGACCTCGCTGAGCCTGGAAATGCCGGCGCTGCGTGCTACCAAAGTGATGAAGAAACTGAAAACGGCCAAGGAACGCGCCGAGTTCATCACCGCCCATTGCACCGGCCTGATGATCCCCGATCTGGCCCTGATGACCGTCCCGGACTGGACGCAACTGCAGGTGCGCATCGACGATTTTTTAAACCAGCCGGCGGCCTTCTTTCAGAACGCGACATCGAAGTAATCCTCGATATCGTGCCGCTCATTTACCCGGTAAGTGAGGCGGAGATTCTGGAGTGGGACGCCGAAAAGGCGTTGCGCCGCTACGACATAGCGATCACTCGCCTTGGCGTTAAACAGGAGTAGAGCGGCATGGCAGAGAGCAAGATTTCGCTCATGAATGCCGGTGACAGCGCCGGCGCAGGGTTCGGCAGTATCGCTCTGAGCACTGCTGCACTCGCAGGTGCCGGGCAATTTGCTGTTGATCAGACCAGCGACCTGCGTCAGGCACTGCTGACGGCCAGCGGAAAAATCGTGCTGCTGACTTCGGCAATCGATGCATTGAGCGTGACCCTGTCCGCCTTGCGTGCGTTGCCACAGGCTGCGAGTGCCGGAGCGAAGAGTGAGTCCTCCGGCGGACAGAAAACGCCGGAAAAATTGTCGGGAGGCGCTGACCTCCCCGAGGTGCGCAAGGCCGCGATGGCCATGGATTCGGCAGCGGCCACTCTTGCAAGCGTGGCGCAGCTTTCCCGCGATGACGGGAAAGAAATGGCCCTCACCAGCCTGAAAATGGCCAGTGCCACGCTGGTGGCTGCTGGGGGCACTACCGGGGTCGAACTGGTCAGGATTGAAACCCTGGCAGCCAAGGCGGGAATCGGTAGCGAAGCGGTAAACGCCGAGGGCAAGAAGCGCGAATTGCTCACTTTTGCCAGCGATGCTGCCATTACTGCATCGGCATTCAAGGTGACCGGGCTGGACGCCGGTGAAATGTTGAAGGTCTGGCGCACCTCGATGAAACTCTCGCGCGATCAAGCCCTTGATCTGGCGGATGCGGCCAATCATCTCGGCAAAATGCCCGGAGATGTCCAGGCCGCTGATATCGGTTCTGTTCTGCAACAGTCGGGCGAGGCGGCGGTCAGCGCAGGCTTGCAGCCTGAACAGGCAGCGGCGTTGTCGGCAGCGCTGCTGAACAGCGGCGCGAAAAAAGACGATGCCGGGAATGCTTTGAAGAACATTTCCAATGCATTGGGCAAGGGCGATCAAGCATCCATTGCCGAGAAGGGTGCATGGAAGCAATTGGGCCTGGATCCCAAGGCCGTGGCCGAAGCCATGCGGGATCCTGACAAACAGAATGCCCAAGGCGCCGTTCTATCGGTACTTGCAGCGCTGAATGCCAAACCGGCGGAGCAGCGTTCGACATTGGCCCGGACATTGTTCGCTGACAGTGGAGACGCCGCGTTGTCGCTGTCCCAGGACCTGGGCAAGGTGAACGAAGCCTTTTACCTGGTGAGCGACAAAAGCCGATACGCGACATCGAAGCTGGGTGATAAAAGCTCGGTGAAAGAGTCTGCACTGGCACTTGCCAACACTCAGCAGGGGCAGTGGAACATCAAGAATGCCCGCGAGGAGCGTTTGTCGGTCGCCAAAGGCAATGCACTGGCGCCGGATATCGAAAAACCCGGTGAGAGCCATTCGATAGACACGCTGAGCGATCTGGCCGAAACCTACCCGAAAACCACGGGTGCTGTTCTGACGGCGACGGCCTGGATCAAACCGGTGTTCGACGCCGTGACCGATGCGGTGGTCGGTGAGCTGAAAGACCGGGGAGGCAAATGGATCGTTGATAAAGCTGCCAGTTACCTTCCCGGTCGTTCAAAGCTCGGCTTGTCTGCAGCAACCTCTGCGACGGCCGTGGCTGAAACTCAGGGCCTGGCTCTGGCCAGTCGCAGTGCCAGCGCTGGCAACGGTCTGAAAATACTCGAACAGACTGCAAGGGTTGCTGCTCCGCGGCTGGAGCCTATGCTCGCATCGGTACAGCCGGCCTCGCGCTGGATGCCTTGGCAGGCGAAGGCGGCGATGGGGGCTTCGGCTGTTGCCGCAGGTATTGCCAGCGGTGACAAACAGCAGATCGCGCAAGGTCTCGGTGCCGCTGGTGGCGCCTGGGCCGGTGCGGTCGCCGGCAGCTCGATCGGCGCCTCCATAGGAAGTGTGGGGCTGGCGCCGGGCATTGCACTTGGCGGTCTGATTGGTGGACTGGTCGGGGGATGGCTGGGCGCTGAAGGAGGGGAGTTTTTAGGTGAGAAACTGATGTCCAGCGCACCGGACAAACTCGCCCCGCCGGCCGAAGTCGCCAAAGACCTGGCTGGCGCACAGACGCAAAACCAGCAGGTTTCCTTCTCTCCGACGATCCAGGTCAATTGTCCTGCCCCCGACACTGCCCAACAGATTCAGTCGATCATCGAGCAACAGATTTCCGGTCAATTCCATGGCCAATTCATGCCGCTGCTGATGGGCGCTAACCCACTCGGGACGCGTCGTGATGCAGCCCTGACTGACGGAGCCGGTACATGAAACAACAAATGGCACTGGGCAGTTTCATCTTTGGCCTGTCCCGGAATTTTGCGTACAGCACGCTGGCGCGAAAGTCCGATGGCGGCTGGACCGAGCTGCAGATCCTCAACAGCAAGCCCAAAGCCCATCAGATAGGGCAGAAGCCCGAAACCCTGACCATCGGCGGCACCTCGATGTACGCCGTGGCGATGGACCGGCTCGATGAGCTGCGGGCGCTGCAAGCGTTGAGAGCGCCGCTGCCGTTGATTGACGGCATTGGCCGCAACTGGGGTTTGTGGCGGATCACCAGCATCGACGAAAACCAGAGCGAGGTCATCGATGACGGCACCGCGATGGTGATCAAGTGGGTGATCGTATTGACGGAGTTCAACAATGCGTAAGGTACGAAGCGTGGCCGGTGATTCGGTGAATCTTCTGCTGTACCGCGAAACCGGTCGCAGCGATGACAGCGCCGAAGAAGCCCTCTGGACACTCAACCCGACCCTGGCCGAGCACGGCCCGATCCTGCCGGCAGGTGTCTGGGTGACGCTGCCGGAGCTCGACAGCAGACCGGCTGCAATCAAACCGGTTCTGGCCTGGGATTAAGGAGGCTGCATGGCACAGGGATTTACGCCGGCGATCGAAATCTACGGCGCCAACAAAGACTTGCTGAACCAGCGCCTGATCAGTTGGGAGCACATCGATGCCGCCGGCATGGAATCCGACCAACTGACGTTGGTGCTCGATCTGGAAGGCCTTGAAGGCTTGCCGACCCTGGGCGGAAAAATTGGTTTGCGGGTCGGTTATCTGGAATCCAGGCTGGTCGACAAGGGCCAGTTCAAGGTCACTCGACTGACACCCACGCTGTTCCCGCTGCGCCTGACGCTGGTCGCAACCGCAGCCCCTTTCAGCGGCAAGGACGAAACCGGATTCAAGGAACGGCGCACGGCCAGTCATGGCCCCACAACACTTGGCGGGCTGTTTAGCCAACTGGTTGAGTCGCACGGTTTCTCGCCGCGGGTCGATCCCGAACTGGCGCTGATCAGGATCGCTCATGTCGACCAGTCGAACGAAACCGACATGAGCTTCATCACGCGGCTGGCGAAAAAGTACGACGCGGTGGCCAAGCCGTTCAACGACCTCTACGTACTGGCGAAACCGGCGCAACTCAAAAACCTGTCGGGCCAGGTGATACCGGACGTCAGGCTGTCGGTGACCCACAACAATCGGCCGGGCGAACACGCCTTCATCAGCGCCACGCTGGAAGAGACCGCCCGCACCCAGAATCAGGGTTGCAAGACCAGCTTTTGGGACAGTGCTCTTGGCAAGCTGCGGGAGGTGATTACCGGTTCCGAGCCCTACAAGGTCATTCGCCAGAGACTGGCCAGCGAAGAAGAAGCCAAAACCATCGGCGAAGCCGAAGTGCGCAAGATGCTGCGCGAGAAATACAAGCTGAAGGTCACCTGCCCGGGCGACCCGCTGTTGGTGGCCGAAGGTCTGCTGGTGCTCGATGACACCTGGCCCGACTTCATGCGCGGTCGCTGGTCGATTGAAAAAGTCACCGCCAGTGGCAAGCGCGAAGAAAGCTATCGCTGCCTGATCGAAGCGACCGGCCAGGATCCCGAGGCAAAAGCCAGGGACTGATCCCCCCGATCTCACCGCCACACGCATCACTGTGGCCACTCACACATCCTGGAACGCTCCCAATGAAGATCTCCCCGATCCTCACGCAGCTGCGTGCGCAATGCCCAAGCCTTGCCGGCCATATCGCGACAGGTGTCGACCTGGCGCTCCTGCAAGGCGACCCGAACCTGCCGATGCCCTCGGCCCATGTTTTACCGCTGGCTGATGAAGCCAGCGCCAGCACCGCTCAGAACGCCGCCCGCCAGCCGATCCGCGACCGCTTCGAAATCGTCCTGGTGCTTGATGCCACGGACGCTACAAAAGCGCTGGATCTGTTGCACGACCTGCGCGCCGAACTGTGGCGTGCACTGGTGGGGTTCAAGCCCGATTCCAGCTACAGCGCCATCGTTTATGACGGCGGCGAAATGGTCTCGATCAACAGCAGCCGCGCGTTCTACCGGCTGCGCTTTTTTGCCGAGTTCCAGCTGGGCCGCAATCTGCCAAGTCAGCCTGCGGAGAGTTGGCACGAACGCGAACTGGACGGTTTGTCGTCCTTTACCGGGGTCACCGTGCAGGTCGATGCGATCGACCCGGCCGACCCCAACCTGAAACACCCGGGCCCTGACGGGCGCGTGGAACTGACTTTCTCTGGAGACGTAACCCCATGAGCAACCGCATCACCGTAGTGCCGGGCGCCGGCCGTGCCGTGCCGGACCCGGAAGCAGGCGACCTGCTGCCACTGGAAGGCCGTGAAGTGCTGGACAGCGCCTGGTGGCGCCGGCGTCTGGCCGACGGCGATATCACCCTCAAAACCGCAACAGCTAAACAAAAGGGAGCCAAATAATGGCGATCGGATTCAGCAACATCCCTGCGGACATTCGTGTACCGCTGTTCTATGCCGAAATGGACAACTCGGCCGCCAATAGCGCGACCTCGTCCATGCGTCGCCTGATCGTGGCGCAGGTCAACGACGACATCGCTCCGGGCGAAGTCGGCAAACTGGTGCTGGTTTCCAGCGTGGCGCTGGCCAAGAGCATTGGCGGCCAAGGCTCGATGCTCGCGTCCATGTACGAAACCTTCCGCAAGGCTGACCCGATCGGCGAGATCTGGTGCCTGCCGCTGCACAACGCTACCGGCGCCATCGCCAAAGGCGTAGTGACCCTGACCGGCACCGCGACCCAGGCTGGCGTGCTCAACCTGTATGTCGGCGGTGTTCGCGTACAGGCCACCATCGCCAACGGTGCCACCGCTGCGCAAGCGGCCACTTCGCTGGCGCAGAAAGTCAATGCCACCGCCGATCTGCCGGTGAGCGCGACCGTCGCAGAGGGTGTCGTAACGCTCAACGCCAAATGGACTGGCGACAGCGGTAATGACATCAGTCTGCAATTCAATCGCCTGGGCAAGAGCAACGGCGAAGAAACGCCGGCCGGCCTGGTCACCGCGATCACGCCGATGATCGGTGGTGTCGGCGTGCCGGATCAGGTGGCAGCGGTTGCTGCGCTGGGTGACGAGCCGTTCGAATTCATCGCGCTACCATGGTCCGACCTGGCCACCCTCAACACCTGGCAAGCGGTGATGGATGACAGCACCGGTCGCTGGTCGTGGGCCAAGCAACTGTTCGGTCATGTGTACAGCGCCAAGCGCGGCACCGTCGGCACTCTGGTGGCAGCCGGTCAGGCGCGCAACGACCAGCACGTGACCATTCAGGCACTGGAGCAGGGCGTTCCGCAACCGGTCTGGGTGCAAGCCGCCGCATTGACTGCGCGCACCGCCGTGTTCATTTCCGCCGACGCCAGCCGTCCGACCCAGAGCGGCAGCCTGCCGGGTGTCGATCCGGCCCCGGCCAGTGAGCGCTTCACCCTGACCGAGCGTCAGTCGCTGCTCAACTACGGCATCGCCACCGCGTACTACGAAGGCGGTTACGTGCGCATCCAGCGCTCGATCACCACCTACCAGAAGAACGCCTACGGCCAGGCCGACAACTCGTACCTGGACAGCGAAACCATGCACCAGTCGGCGTTCATCGTGCGTCGTCTGCAAAGCGTGATCACCAGCAAATACGGTCGCCACAAACTGGCCTCGGATGGCACCCGCTTCGGCGCCGGCCAGCCGATCGTCACCCCGGCGACCATTCGCGGTGAGCTGATCGCCCAGTACGCCAAGCTCGAACTCGAAGGCCACGTGGAAAACGCCGAGCTGTTCGCCGAGCACCTGATCGTCGAGCGCGACGTGCAGGACCCGAGCCGTGTGAACGTGCTGTTCCCGCCGGATTACATCAACGGTCTGCGCGTGTTCGCACTGCTCAACCAGTTCCGTCTGCAGTACGACGACGTCGCCTGATCGGCCCGTTTGACACTGTGATTTCAGCCCACCTTGCGTGGGCTTTTTATTTGAAGGGAGTAACACCATGGGTCAACTGATTGCAGGCACCTGCTACGTCAAGGTCGACGGTGCACAACTGACTATCAACGGCGGCTGCGAAGCCCCGCTGATGGCCGTCAAACGCGAAACCGTCGTGCCGGGTTTCTACAAGGAAACCGACGTCGCGCCGTCGTTCAAGGTGACCGCGCTGCACACCGCCGACTTCCCGCTGAAGAAGCTGATCGAAGGCACCGACATCACCGTCACCTGCGAATTCAGCAACGGCAAAGTCTACGTACTGGCCGGTGCATACCTGGTCGAAGAGCCAGTCTCCAAAGGCGATGACGCCACCATCGAACTGAAATTCGAAGGCATCAAGGGGACCTGGCAATGAGCGGCGCCGTGAAGCTTCAAGTTGCGATCGAAGCTCACGGCGAGCCCCTGACCGAACTCGTCCTGCGCCGTCCTACGGTGCAGGAAGTGCGAGCGATCAAGGCGCTGCCGTACAAGATCGACAAGAGCGAAGAGGTCAGCCTCGACATGGACGTGGCGGCCAAATACATCGCGGTGTGCGCCGGCATTCCGCCGTCGTCGGTCAACCAGCTGGATCTGGCTGACCTCAACGCGCTGAGCTGGGCCGTTGCAGGTTTTTTCATGAGTGCGGCGTCGGAACCATCACCGACCTGATTTCGGTCGCCTATGACCTGGCCTGGTTCTGGAAGGTTGACCCCGAACAGATGATGGCCAGGCCACTGGATGTGCTTCGCGAATCGCTGGAGCACGCGCAACGGATCAATGCGATGCAGCAGGTGCAGTGATGGCTAAAAAAAATACGAGCCAGAGCGCGCAGAAACTTCCTGTCTCGGCTGACATGCTCGCGGTGCTCAAGGGCACCGAGAAAGTGGAGACCGGGATGAAGGGGCTGCGCGGCAAGGTCGCAGCATTCAAGAAAAGTATGGAAGACAGCGGCCTCGAGCCGCTGGATGTCGCCGGGTTCATCTCCGAAGGTGGCCTGCTCAAGCCGTTTCAGGACGGCATCAAGAAGGCCATTGAAGCGCAGGATGCACTGGCGAAAAAAGTCCGGGCGAACAAGGGACTGAAAGTGCCCAAGGTTGTCCACGGAGAAACCTCGGCCAACCTTGAGAAGTTCAACAAGGCACTGGACAAGGTTTCGCTGAAGATCGGTCAGGCGCTGTTGCCGGCAGTCAACAGTATCGTCACCGCTATCACGCCGGTGATCACCTCGATTGGCCAGTTCCTCGCGAACAATCCGTACCTCGTCGAGGGACTGGCAGCCGCGGCGGTGGCGTTCACGGTGGTGACGGTCGGTGCAATGGGCCTCGTCTCGGTGCTGGGTATCCTGGCTTCACCGATCGGCATTGCTGCTGCGATCATCGCCGGGGCTGTGGCGCTGATCGTGATTGGCGCGCGCCTGATCACCAAACACTGGTCTTCGATTTCCGGGGTCTTCAACAAGGTGTGGGCTTTCACCCGTGAAGCCTTCGATAGCGGAGTCACATCCGTGACGGAGGGGCTGGCTTCGATGGGCGCCTCGATCGGCAAAACGTGGGATGAGACAGGTGAGCTGTTCTCTGCGGGCGTCGACAGCGTCACGAAGTTCTTCGACGAGACCGTGGCGAGTGCGACGGCGGGTATCGAAGCACTCAGTGCGAAGTTCTCTTTCTCGCCGCGTGAGGTGATGGACAAGGCGCTGGCAACCACCGGTACGGTCATCAGCGATTTCTTTGACAGTACGATCGCCAGTGCGAAGGCGGGTATCGAAGCACTCAGTGCGAAGTTCTCTTTCTCGCCTCGCGAGGTGATGGACAAGGCGCTGAAAACCGCCAGTACGGTCGTCAGTGATTTCTGGGCCAGTGCGGTCGCCAATGCAACGACTGGCATCGAAAAACTCAAGGCCACGTTCTCGTTTTCACCCCGTGAAGTGTTGAGCCAGGCACTGGCCACTGCCAGTGGCGTGGTCGGTGATTTTTACAACGGCGTGGTAGCCAGCGCAGGGGCGGGTGTGGAATCGCTCAAGGCGCGGTTCAGTTGGTCGCCGATCCAGACGATCAACGAAGCCTGGCAGCCGGTCACTGATGTGTTCTCGGCGCTGCGGGATGTCGTCGGGGCTTCCATGGCCTCGTTGCAGGACAGCTTGCGCCGCGTGTTCGACGTCTTGCCTGTGGAGTCCGCAACGGCGGCATGGGGTGGCGTGACAGGGTACTTTTCCGGTTTGTGGGCATCGTTGACCACGGATGCGCAATCGGTGAAGGGCGTGTTCGGTGACCTTTTCGGCCAGTCTCCGCTGGACTCGATCAAACAGAAGTGGGAGCCCGTCATTGTCTGGTTAAGTGATATGTGGACGAAGCTGCAGAGCCTCTTCGGACAGGTCAAGGAACTGTTGGGTGGCCATTTCTCCGGATTCTTCGAAACCGTAACCGGCAGCGCTACGACACCTGCGGGTGCGGCCGGGTTGAACAGTCCGTTGACACAGTCCTCCAGCGCCCTGATCCAGCAAAGTGCCGCCAACAGCCGCACGCAACTCGAAGGCGGCCTGACGGTGCGCTTCGAAAATGCGCCGGCCGGGCTGCGTACCGATCAACCGCAAACCAATCAGCCGGGCCTGGCGCTGTCTTCGCGCATCGGCTATCGCTCGCTGTCCATGGGAGGTTCCAATGAACTGGCGTGACCGTTTGGTGCCGGCGTCCTTTCGTGGGGTCGGTTTTTGGGTCGACCAGGCGAAAACCCCGGTCGGCCGCAACGGGCAGTTGCACGAATATCCGCAACGCGACCTGCCGTTTTTCGAGGATCTCGGCCAACAGGCCAAGACCCACGACCTGACGGCTTTCATCGTCGGCCCCGATTGCCTTGAACAGCGCGACAAGCTGCTCAAGGCGCTGGAGCAGGGCAGCGGCGAACTGGTGCATCCTTGGCTGGGACGCCTGCAGGTCAAGGTCGGTGAGTGCGACATGACCCACACCCGCCAGGATGGCGGGCTGGTGACTTTCGCACTGAAGTTCTATCCCGACCGCCCCCTGCCGTTTCCGACCGCCACCGTCAGCACGCAGAAGGTGCTGCTGGCCAAGGCTGATACCTTGCTGGGGTCGGCGGTCGGGCGTTTCGAAGAAGTCATGATCCGTATTCAGGCTGCGCGAATCGGCATCAATAATCTTCGCAACAGCCTGACCGGGGTCTTTGACGTGATCAAGGAACAGCTCAAGCCATTGATCGAGCAGTACAAAGAGATCACCGAGCTGGTCAAGGCCGTCAAGGAGTTGCCCAAGGAAGTGGCGGCGGAGTTCAAGGGCTTGCTGGGCGACATCAAGTCACTGAAGGAATTCGCGAAGGAAGGTTACCGTGGCGTGATTGCCGACGTGTCCGGACAGATCGAAGCCATCCGCAAGGCCGATGCGCCGAAAATCACCACCGGCAAGGACACCACGGCAGCGGCGCAGGCCATGGCCGACCTGGTGCAGGACACGCTGATCGTCAAAGTGGCGCAGTGGGTTGCCTCGATGCCGGTGGCTTCGACACCGGTGAAACTGACGTCGACGCCCACCGTGGCCCAGCAGGCGATCCAGCCGGTTACCCGCCAGGAAGTACCGGTCACCGACGATCTGCAACTGCTGCAAAAAGAGCTGATCGAGGCGCTCCAGCTGGCGCAGAACAAGGCCGATCCCGCGCACTATCAAGCCATCAGCGATGTGAAGGAAGCGCTGATCGCGCACCTCAAGGCTGTGGCGTCGTCCGGTGTGCGACTGGTCAGCAAGTCGTTTCAGGAGAGCCTGCCGGCGCTGGTCGTGGCCTACAAGCAATTTGCCGATGCGACCCGGGTCACGGAAGTGACCCAGCGCAACGGCATCTCTCATCCGGTGTTCTCACCCAACGATGTGAAAGTCTCCAGGGAGTGAGCCATGGACGAGATGGACAACCACGTCACGCTGACGGTCGGCAACATGGAATATGGCGGCTGGAAAAGCGTGGAAATCAGCGCCGATCTGGAGCGCCAGTTCCGTACCTTCAAACTCGATATCACCTGGCAATGGCCGGGCCAGACCGCCGATCAGAGGATCAATGCCGGGGACCCGTGCGAGGTGAGGATCGGCAAGGATCTGGTTCTCACCGGGTACGTCTTCAAAGCCCCGATCAGCTATGACGGGCGGCAGATCAGCCTGAGTATCGAAGGTAGTTCCAAGACCCAGGATCTGGTGGATTGTGCGGCGCGAAACAACCCCGGCCAATGGCAGGATCAATCGCTGTTGAACATCGTCCAGGCCCTGGCCATGGAGTACGCGTTGATGGTGGTCAACGAAATTCCGGAGACCGCACGCCTGAGCAAACACACCATCGTTCCGGGTGAAACGGTGTTTCAGTCGATCGACCGTCTGCTCTCGCTGTACCGGGTGTTTTCCACCGATGACGCGGAAGGCCGGTTGGTGCTGGCAAGGCCAGGCAGCGGTGGCCGCGCCAGCGATGCGCTGGAGCTGGGCAAGAACATTCTCTCGGCCAATGCGCCGATGGATTACAGCCAGGTGTTCTCCGAATACCGGGTGATCGGCCAGCAAAAGGGCAACGACAAGAAGAGCGGGGCGGCGGTCAGCGAGGTTGAATCCAGCGCGACCGACCTGAGCTTCAAGCGTCGGCGCACCACGATCATCAACGAAGGCTCGCAACTGACGTTCGAATTGGCCCAGCAACGGGCCCAGTGGGAAAGCGCCACGCGCATGGGCCGTGCGCTGACCACCACTTATCAGGTGCAGGGCTGGCGCCAGTCCAACGGCGATCTGTGGCGCCACAACACGCTGGTGAAGGTCAAGGATCCGGTGCTCGGCTTCGATGAAGACATGCTGATCTCCAAGGTGACGTACTCGCTGTCGGCGCAAGGCTCGGTGACCACCCTGCAAGTGGCGCCGCCGCATACCTTCGACGCCAATCCTTCGCCGCCGAAACAAACCTGAGCCCGACACCGCCCTCCAAGGAAACCCTATGAGCCTACTGACACGCCTGCTGGCGCGCGGCACTGTCGTGCTCGCCAGTTCGGCCTCCAAGCTGCAATCGCTGCAAATGCGCCTCACCGCCGGTGAAGTAAACGACGACATGGAGCACTTCGAACCCTACGGCTTCACCAGCCATCCGCTGGCCGGTGCCGAAGGCGTCGTCACGTTTCTCGGCGGTGACCGCTCTCATGCCATCGCTCTGGTGGTCGCCGACCGTCGCTATCGCCTGCAGTCGCTGGCGGCCGGCGAGGTGGCGATCTACACCGACGAGGGCGACAAAATCCACTTCAAGCGCGGGCGGATCATCGACATCGAAACCGCCACGCTCAATATCCGCGCCAGCAGTGCCGTGAACTTCGACACGCCGGTGATCAACCAGACCGGCAAGATCGTGTCCACCGGCGATCAGGTGGCTGGCGGCATCAGCCAGATCAAGCACGTGCACGTCGGCGTGCAGGCCGGCAGCGGCCAGACCGGCGCGCCGGCGGGAGGCCAGTGATGTTTATCAGTCAAAACCTGCACGCCGCGCTGACTCGCGCGGTGTTGATCAGCTTATACACCTGGCGCCGCGCCGCCGACGACGACGCCCTCGACGACGAGGAACGTTACGGCTGGTGGGGCGACACTTTTCCCACCGTGGCCAATGACCGCATCGGTTCACGGCTGTGGCTGCTGCGGCGGGTCAAGCTGACCCGCCAGACCCAGATGGACGCCGAGTTCTACGCCCGTGAAGCCTTGCAATGGCTGATTGATGACGGTCACTGCAGCGCCATCGACATCATCAGCGAACGCCTCGACGCCCAGCGCCTGAACCTGCGCACGGTCCTGACCCTGGCCGACGGCGAGCGCCTGGACATCAATCCCGAAAACAGTTGGCAGGTGATCTATGCCGTTTGAAACCCCTTCGCTGCCGGTGCTGATCAAACGCACCCAAAGCGACCTGGCCGGCGATTCGCTGCGCCAGTCCGATGCGCAAGTCCTGGCCCGCACCCTCGGTGGTGCGGTCTATGGACTGTATGGCTATCTCGATTGGATCGCCGAGCAGATCCTGCCCGACACGGCCGATGAGTCGACCCTCGAACGGATCGCCGCCCTGCGCCTGAACCAGCCGCGCAAATCCGCGCAGGTTGCCACCGGCAGCGTCAGCTTCAGTGCCAGCGCCGGGGCGGTGCTGGATGTCGATACGTTGCTGCAATCGAATGACGGCCGGACTTACCGGGTCACTGCCGCACGCACCACCAGCAACGGCATCAACAGCACGACCATTGCGGCCCTGGACCCCGGTAGCCAGGGCAATGCCGACGCCGGTCTGACGCTGGTGCCGGTGCAACCGATTCTGGGCATTACCGGCAACAGCTTTGCCGTCCTGGCACCCGGGCTGACGGGCGGCATCGCCCGGGAAAGTCTGGAGTCCCTGCGTTCGCGGGTGATCCGCTCCTACCGCCTCATTCCTCACGGCGGTTCCGCTCAGGACTATGAGACATGGGCGCTGGAGTGCCCCGGGATTACCCGGGCATGGTGTCGCGGCAACTTCCTCGGTCCGGGCACGGTCGGCGTATTCGTCATGCGGGACGACGATGCCCAGCCCATTCCCAATGACGAGCAGCTCGCTGAAGTACAGGCCTATATCGAACAGTTGCGGCCGGTGACGGCGGATGTGAGCGTGATGGCGCCAGTGAAAGTGTTAGTGCCTTACAAGCTGCGCATCACGCCTGACACCAGTGCCGTGCGTGCCGCTATCGAAAGTCAGCTGCGCGATTTGCATAACCGTGAGGCGGGTCTGGGCGAGACGCTGTTGCTCAGTCACATCAATGAAGCCATCAGCAGTGCAACGGGTGAGACGGATCACTCCCTCTCATTACCCTCGGCCAATGTCACGGCCGCCAGTAACCAGCTCCTGGCTTTTGGGGGGTGCGAATGGCTGTCTTGAGAAGTGCCACGCAATACCGCGATCAGTTGCGCAACCTGTTGCCCAGTGGCCCGGCCTGGGAGCCGGGGCGAGTTCCGGAGCTCGACCAGGTGCTTGAGGGCATCGCCCAGGAACTGGCGCGGCTTGACGCCCGTGCGATCGACGTCCTCAACGAGATGGATCCGGTCACTGTCAGCGAGTTGGTGCCGGATTGGGAGGCAGTGATGAACCTGCCGGATCCGTGCCTGGGCGCCACACCGCTCTTTGACGATCGGCGACTGGCCGTACGCCGGCGCCTGCTGGCGGTAGGCAGCCAGACGGCATCCTATTTCGTCGAGGTCGCACGAAGCCAGGGGTATCCACAGGCAACGGTCTCCGAACTCCGGGTTCCGCGCATGGGGCGCTCGCGATTTGGCCAGGCGCATTTCGGCACCTGGAGAGCGCAATTCATGTGGATCCTCAATACCGGCGGACGCCTGTCCAGCGGGCGCCGTTTTGGTGCCAGTTACTGGGGGGAGCGTTTCGGCATGAATCCAGGCTCGGCTCTGGAATGCCTCATTCACCGCAGCACACCGGCTCATACCCAGGTGTACATCAACTATGACTAAGGAATGAATAATGGATTATCCAAAGAGTGTGCCCAGCGTTGGGCTGGTCAATGGCAAGTTTGTCGATGAAAACCCGGTGGCCGGTACTCCTGGATCGCTGATCCCGGCGGTTTGGGGCAATTCCGTCACCGAAGAGTTGCTCGGCGTCATCAAGGCCGGTGCGCTGGTTCCTGACGAAGCCAACGTCGGTCAATTGCTCGTGGCCATCCGCAAGATCAATCAGGCGGGTCTCATCGATTTCGCCCTCGACACCGGCGCGGTCAATGCCTATGCCGCCACCTACTCGCCGGCACCAACTACTCTGGTCGACGGTATGGTGCTGCGTTTCAAGGCACTTAATACCAACACCGGCGCCAGTACCTTTTCCGTGGCGGGATCAATCGCCAAACCTATTGTCGGCGTCGATCATTCCCCGCTTCGCTCCGGTGAAATCGTCGCGACGGGCGATGCATGGGTGCAATGGAACAGTTCTGTGGGAAGCGGAGCCTGGATTCTGATTGCGAGTACCGGTGTGGCGCGGCAACTGGGAGCCGACGTCGGCGACGTGAAAACGGTCGCTACCGTCGACGCTCCAAGCGGCTGGCTCAAGTGCAGCGGACAGCCTGTATCGCGGACTCAGTACGCCAATCTGTTTGCCGCGATCGGTACCCGGTTTGGTGCCGGGGATGGTACCAACACCTTCAATGTGCCGGATCTGCGTGGCGAGTTCGTTCGAGGTCTGGACGATGGTCGCGGCGTCGATCCCGGTCGTGTACTGGGCAGCAAACAGGCAGGACAGAACGCCTCGCACATTCACGATGTTTCGGCGGCCGCTGCGGGCAACCACGCTCACACGGCGCGCACGGATGCTGCCGGCGTCCACGCACACGGTGGTGCTGTAGTCGGCGGTGGCGCGTTCAACATTGATGTCGTCATGGGCGGGCAGGGTGTCATCAACGGCGGGAACACGGCGGGGTCGATCATGGGCTCCAGTTCGGCCCCCTTCGTCAACCGCAACTTTACTACCAACGCTCCGGCGCACTCCCACGGCATCGTGGCGGACGGTAACCATGCGCACAACGTGGGTGTGGATGCCGCGGGTCAACACACGCACACGATGTCTGTCGCTGCGTCGGGTGGCAACGAGGCGCGTCCGATGAACACGGCTCTGTTGTATGTCATCAAGTTCTGATGTCTACCATCGGGGACTACTGATCGCTTCGGCGAACAGTCCCCGACAGCACCCCTGAAAATTCTGGCAAAAAATGGCTGGCAGGCTTCAGCCTGCAGCCATGGTTCAATCGGAGCATCCAGGGAGGATCACGCATTATGCAAATAACTGAAAACAACCTTTTAACCATCATGCCCAACGCCCGCTCCCAAGCGGGCGTTTTTGTTTCGGCGCTCAACACGGCCATGGCCCGCCATCGTATCGATACACCGAAACGCATCGCTGCGTTTCTCGCCCAGATCGGACACGAGTCCGGGCAATTGCAGTACGTGCGTGAACTGGGCAACAACCAGTATCTGAGCAAATACGACACCGGTACGCTGGCCTTGCGTCTGGGCAACACCCCGGAAGCCGATGGCGACGGGCAGAAGTATCGCGGGCGCGGGCTGATCCAGATCACCGGGCGCAGCAATTATCGCCAGTGCAGTCTCGGACTTTTCGGTGACGAGCGCCTGCTGGCCTTGCCTGAGCTGCTCGAACAGCCGCAATGGGCGGCAGAGTCCGCGGCGTGGTTCTGGGAGAAGAATGGCTTGAACGAACTGGCGGATCAGGATCAGTTCAACAGCATCACCCGGCGGATCAACGGCGGGTTGAACGGTTTGCAGGATCGACTGGAGCTTTGGGGGCGGGCGAGGGCGGTGTTATGCCTGCCTTCGGTCTGAGCGTCTGGCGGCTGATCGGTCTGATGCTGCTCGCCGCAGGGGCGGCGGCGCTGGCGTGGCAGTTTCAGGACTGGCGCTACGGCCGCCAAATGGCCGAACAGGCGCGGTTGCACGCCGAAACCCTCAATCAACTGACTTCGGCCGCCGCTACCGCGCAGCAGGCCGAGCAGGACAAACGCCTGGCCCTGGAGCAACGGCTCGCGGCCAGCGAACAAACCCATTACCGAGCACTGAACGATGCCCAACGTGATCAGGATCGCCTGCGCGATCGCCTTGCCACTGCTGATCTGCGCCTGTCAGTCCTCATCGACGCAGGCGACGCTGCCCAAGGCTGCGGTGTGCCAGCCGCCTCCGGCGCCAGCGGCGTGGATCATGCAGCCGTACGCGCCCGACTTGACCCGGCGCATGCTCGACGAATTGTCGCCATCACCGGCGAAGGCGACCGCGGACTGATCGCCTTGCAGGCCTGTCAGGCCTATATCAGAGCGCTGGCGCCTGCACATTTTGAATAAGCTTGTGTATTGAAAGCGCAACCGGCTCGTGTACGGTGGTACCCATTCCATCCGATCCGGAGCGCGCCGTGAAAGAAATCACCCAATTGGCTGCCGAACTTGGCCGACGTCTGCAATTGCTCAATGCCCACGTCACGACGGCCGAGTCCTGCACCGGCGGCGGGATTGCCGAAGCGATTACCCGCATTCCGGGGAGTTCGGCGTGGTTCGAGGCGGGTTACGTGACCTACTCCAACCGCCAGAAAACCCAGCAGCTGAATGTACCGACGGAGCTGTTCGGCACCGTGGGTGCGGTCAGTCGCGAAGTGGTCGAGGCCATGGTGCGCGGCGCCCAGGACAAAAGCCTGGCGCGGTTCGCCGTGGCGGTCAGCGGCGTGGCGGGGCCGGACGGCGGTTCGCCGAACAAACCGGTGGGCACTGTCTGGCTGGCGTGGGGCGTGGGCGACCAGGTTTCCAGCGAGGTCCAGCACTTCCCCGGCAACCGCGACGAAGTCCGCCGACAAACGGTGAAGGCCGCGCTAGAGGGCTTGCTGCGACTAGCGGCACGAGAAATCGAAAATCAGGGGTAGGCGATCCGTGAACGCTGTGGAATAATACTGGCTACTTATACAGGTGTTGGCCGTCAGGCCTTATTGATTACGTGAGGACTTTAATGGACGACAACAAGAAGAAAGCCTTGGCTGCGGCCCTGGGTCAGATCGAACGTCAATTCGGCAAGGGTGCCGTAATGCGTATGGGCGATCAGGACCGTCAGGCGATCCCGGCCATTTCCACCGGCTCTCTGGGTCTGGACATCGCACTCGGCATCGGCGGCCTGCCAAAAGGCCGTATCGTTGAAATCTACGGTCCTGAATCTTCCGGTAAAACCACACTGACGCTGTCCGTGATCGCCCAGGCTCAAAAAGCCGGTGCGACCTGCGCCTTCGTCGACGCCGAACACGCCCTCGACCCTGAGTACGCCGGCAAACTGGGCGTCAACGTCGACGACCTGCTGGTTTCCCAGCCGGACACCGGCGAGCAGGCCCTGGAAATCACCGACATGCTGGTGCGCTCCAACGCCGTTGACGTGATCATCGTCGACTCCGTGGCCGCTCTGGTACCGAAGGCTGAAATCGAAGGCGAAATGGGTGACATGCACGTGGGCCTGCAAGCCCGTCTGATGTCCCAGGCGCTGCGTAAAATCACCGGTAACATCAAGAACGCCAACTGCCTGGTGATCTTCATCAACCAGATCCGCATGAAGATCGGCGTGATGTTCGGCAGCCCGGAAACCACCACCGGTGGTAACGCGCTGAAGTTCTACGCCTCGGTTCGTCTCGACATCCGCCGTACTGGCGCGGTGAAGGAAGGCGACGAAGTGGTGGGTAGCGAAACCCGCGTCAAGGTTGTGAAGAACAAGGTGGCTTCGCCGTTCCGTCAGGCCGAGTTCCAGATTCTCTACGGCAAGGGTATTTACCTGAACGGCGAGATGATCGACCTGGGCGTGCTGCACGGTTTCGTCGAGAAGTCCGGCGCCTGGTATGCCTACGAAGGCACCAAGATCGGTCAGGGCAAGGCCAACTCGGCCAAGTTCCTGGCGGACAACCCGGAAGTCGCGGCCAAGCTCGAGAAGCAACTGCGTGACAAACTGCTGTCGCCAGCAGTGATCGCTGACTCCAAGGCTTCTGCGGTCAAAGAGACCGAAGACGACCTGGCTGACGCTGATATCTGATTGCACCGATGACAACCGCCGTACTCGATACCCTCGTCGCGGTGCGGCGAACCGCCATGGACCTGCTCGCACGCCGCGAGCATGGTCGAGTTGAGCTGACGCGCAAACTGCGTCAGCGTGGCGCTCCCCCCGAGATGATCGAAACAGCCCTCGACCGTTTGACGGAAGAAGGGCTGCTTTCCGAAGCCCGTTATCTTGAAAGCTTTGTTTCCTATCGCGCCCGCTCCGGTTACGGCCCACTGCGGATTCGCGAAGAACTGAGCCAGCGCGGTTTGCAACGCGCCGATATCGAACTCGCCTTGCGCGAGAGCGGTATCAACTGGCAGGAGCAGCTAACGGACACGTGGCAACGGAAGTTCTCCGGACAGCTTCCCGGCGATGCCAAGGAACGCGCCAGGCAAGGTCGATTCCTGGCGTACAGGGGATTCTCGATGGAGATGATCAACCGCTTGTTCAGCGGCAGAGGAATGGACGATTAAATCGCCTCAGCTTCAACTAAAAAAACGGCCCGCTATTTCGATAGCGGGCCGTTTTTTTTTGCCTTCACGTTACCTTCGACGGTTCGCGGGTGCGTTGCGCGGTCTGGGGTTTTGACTGGGCCCAGTTTTCCGGCAGGTTGATGTAGTCCACCAGCTCCCGCAAACGCCCGTGATCCCGGGCATTGAAGGCGAATGCCAGACGCGTGAGGTGGCTGAACTGAGCTTCGTCATGTTCTTCGCCAGCGTAGGCGTGTTGATGGAACTGGTCGCTCAGGCACAGATCGGCAAACGCTTCCTGCATATGGTCGAGGGCCTGATCGCTCAGTTTGTGGTTCATGCGAATGACAAACTGGCGCTTGAGCCAGCGGCTGGAGTGGAAGTTGCCGTAGAACTGGTTGATCTGCTCCACTGCCTCTTCAACGTTGTAGACCAGGCGCATCAGCTTCAGGTCGGTCGGCAGGATGTAGCGGTTTTCCTCCAGTTGCTGACGGATGAAGTCCAGCGCGCCTTGCCAGAACGTCCCGCCCGGTGCGTCCAACAGCACCACCGGCACCAGAGGGCTTTTGCCGGTCTGGATCAATGTCAGCACTTCGAGTGCTTCGTCCAGCGTGCCAAACCCGCCGGGGCACAGTACCAGCGCATCGGCTTCCTTGACGAAGAACAGCTTGCGGGTGAAGAAGAAATGGAACGGCAGCAGGTTATTGGTGCCGTCCACGGTGGGGTTGGCATGTTGTTCGAAGGGCAGGGTGATGTTGAACCCCAGGCTGTGATCGCGGCCGGCACCTTCATGGGCGGCGGCCATGATTCCGCCGCCGGCACCGGTAATGACCATCATGTTCGAGCGGGCCAGCGAGGCTCCGAGTTCGCGAGCCATGGCGTAAAGGGGATGTTCGACAGGTGTGCGGGCCGAGCCGAACACTGTGACCTTGCGTCGCCCCTTGAACTGTTCAAGGGTGCGAAAGGCCTGCTCCAGTTCGCGCAGGGCTTGCAGGGTGATCTTGGCGTTCCAGCGGTTGTGGTCTTCCTGGGCCATGCGCAGCACGGTCAGGATCATGTCGCGGTAGATGGGGGAATTCGGGCTGTTGGGTGATACCAGGTTGAGCTGTTCTTCGACCTTGCTGATGAGGTCGTGGCCGCTTTCCTGAAAATGACGGCTGAGCAGGTCATTCGGTTGGTAAGGCATGCAACTTCTCCTTCTGCACAGAGCTTTCGGCCCTGACGTGCGGCGTCAGTGCCGCGCTGCAAGAAAACAAACAGCCGGCAGCTCCTTTCCTGCCGTTAATGAAATGATCGGGAATACGTTGAATCTAGACCCTCAATGCATTTTTCGCTCATTGAGCATTACGCCGCAAAGTCTTTCCTGGCAACTGCTTATTGCTGCTTTGCGAAGTGTTTTCACCGCTCGTCCGATGCCACGTCGAGGGCTGAATGCTCTGATTTACTAAGTTAAAGGCGCCGTACGACAACTTTGCGTCAACGACCGAACGCAAGGTGCACGCTATTCAAGGATTTGCAGGTGGCAAGGAGGCGGGACACATGACGAGAGTCATTCTGGAGATCGATACGCAGCTGTATCGGTTGTTGAAAGCATCGGCCGAGACCAACCATGTGAGTCTCGAAGAGGAGTGCTGCCGACGCCTGGCGGGAGGCGATCGCCGCTCGCGTTACTTGCAGGCCTTGCTGGCCGAACTGCGCGCCGAGGATGAACAGCGGCGCGCCACGTCGCGATGATTACTTCTTCTTCGCAGGAGCCGCTTTCGGGCAATCCGATTCCTGGTAGCTGGCGGAGCCGATCGCCTTGTTGCTTTTCACTTCGGTGAAGTCGTAACGCATCACGGCGCCCTTGGCCATCAGCTTGCGGTACGACGGGTTGTTGCAGACCGAGGCGCCCAGCTGGAAATACACGGCTTTGGGGTCAGCACGCATTTTGTCGGCGTGGCTCTTTTGCACGCTCAGGTGATTGACCAGCGTGGTGCCTTCGACGGTGTAGCCCTGATCAAGAATGTCTTCGTTGATCGCCCGTGGCGTGCCGACGCTGCTTTGTGCGGCGACATTGCGCAGCTCTCGGTTCAGATTCTGCTCACTCAGGGATGCAGCCTGAGCGCTGAAGGACGAGGCCAGCAGAATGGCAGCGGTGGGAACGATAAGGCGCAGCATGAAACTCTCCTGGTTCAGTGACTGGTGGTTCGACCAGCCACGTGACTGTGCGTTCAGTGGCGGCGAATTATAGGGGAGCCGGTCGGGAGGGTACAGGCTTGTGCCCGTCGCTCTGGTAAACTGCCGCCCTTTATTGCCCTGCCGAGTGTCGTTCGTGTCGAGTTTCCCTGTCTGCCGGTGCCGCCTGCGATGAATCATGCCCCCAACGCCGTGGCCCGCCTGCGCGATCAGCGCGAGGACGAAGGCATCAAGCCGATCCAGGCCCGTGGTTTTCGCTCCCCGCGTTGCCGTGATTGCCGGGTGATCATCAGCCATTGCCTGTGCGCCTGGCGGCCCACCGTCGATGCGCGTTCGGGTGTTTGCCTGATCATGACCGGCAAGGAAGTGTTCAAGCCCAGCAATACCGGCTGGCTGATCGCCGACATCGTGCGCGACAACCATGCCTTCATCTGGTCGCGGACCGAGCCCGACGAGCAATTGCTGACACTGCTGAACGACCCGCAATGGCAGCCGTATCTGGTGTTCCCTGGCGAGTACGTCGAACCTTCGCGGGTGACCAACACCGTGGATCTCGATAGCAGCAAGCGTCCGCTGTTCATCCTGCTGGACGCGACGTGGACCGAAGCCCGGAAGATTTTCCGCAAGAGCCCGTATTTCGACCGCTTGCCGATCCTCAGCCTGTTGCCCGACAAACTCTCGCGCTATCGCCTGCGCCGCTCGACCCGCAGCGAGCACCTGTGCACCGCCGAAGTGGCGGCGCTGTGCCTGGAACTGGCCGGTGATTCGGACGCGGCGTCGGCGCTGGATGCCTATTTCGATGTGTTCAGCCAGCATTACCTGGGGGCCAAGCAGCAACTGGACGTCAATGTGTCGACGCCGGCCCACGCCGAATTGCTGCCCTATATCCGAAACGCGGCGCCAGTACCGGCCTGATCCTGGCCCATACTGCTAAAGCAGTGGCCGTGCGGCTTGACCACCCCGGCTTCGCTGGTCATGCTTGGCGCCGATTGGGGTGCGGCCAAGGTTTGAAACGCCGTTTTTGTTCGTGATTGGCGTTGAACGTGCCCCTGTGGATGCCGCTGCCGGGCGGTGTCTGGATTTGCTTTGGCATGGCTCGAATGCGCGGGCCTGCCATCAAAAACAGGATCATTTGAAAAATGGCCACATACGACATCCTGATTGCCGATGATCACCCTCTTTTTCGTAGCGCACTGCATCAAGCGGTGACGATGGGCCTTGGCCCGGACGTACGCATGGTGGAGGTGGCGAGCATCGCCGAGCTGGAAACCCGCCTGACTGAAAAGGCTGACTGGGATCTGGTGCTGCTGGACCTGAACATGCCGGGCGCTTTCGGGTTTTCCGGGCTGGTGATGCTGCGCGGCCAGTACCCGCAGATTCCGGTGGTGATGGTTTCGGCCCAGGAAGAAGCCTCGGTGATGGTCAAGTCCCGGGAATTCGGCGCCAGTGGCTTCATTCCCAAATCCAGCGACCTGAGCGTGATTCAGGAAGCGGTGCGCAAAGTGCTGGATGGCGACGTGTTCTGGCCGCCCCAGGCGTTCGAAGCGGTCAGCGTTTCGGATGAAGCCAAAGCCGCCAGCGATGGTCTTGCGAGCCTGACGCCGCAGCAGTTCCGGGTGTTGACCATGGTCTGCGAAGGTTTGCTGAACAAGCAGATTGCCTACGAGCTGAGCGTGTCCGAAGCGACCATCAAGGCCCACGTCACGGCGATTTTTCGCAAGCTGAACGTGCGGACCCGGACCCAGGCAGCTTTACTGCTGCAACAACTTGAGTCAATTCCGAGCCAGTAAGCACTGGCGTCTTCACGCTTTTTTGACTTTGGTTGATCTAGCTTCCCCACTTCCTTTCGGTCGGTTATCTACTTTATGTCACCTTTCAAGGGCCAGACGGGCCTGAAACGCATCCTCAACGCTTCCGGTTACTCGCTGGACGGCTTGCGCGCCGCCTTCACCGGCGAAGCGGCTTTCCGCCAACTGGTGCTGCTCAACGTAGTGCTGATTCCGCTGACGTTTTTCCTCAATGTCAGCCGGGTCGAGCAGGCGCTGCTGATCGCCGTGTGCCTGCTGGCGCTGATCGTCGAGCTGTTGAATTCGGCGGTGGAGGCGGCCATTGACCGCATCTCGCTGGAGTTGCACCCGCTGTCCAAGAACGCCAAGGACATGGGCAGCGCCGCGCAATTCGTGGCACTGAGCATGATCGCCCTGGTGTGGGCGGTGATTCTGCTTTAAGCGATGCTCGGCAGAACGATCTCGTCGCTGCGCTGCACCCCGGCGGTGAAGGCGCGGCACAGATCGAGGAATTCGCGCATGGCGGAGGTCTGGTACTTCTGTTTGTGCCAGATGAAGTAGAACTGCCGCGCCAGATCCAGATCCGGCGTCTCCACCGGCACCAGGCTGCCGCGGCGGAAGGCGTCACGCAGCGCCAGACGCGAAATGCAGCCGATCCCCAGACCTGATTCCACCGCGCGTTTGATCGCTTCGGTGTGTTCCAGCTCCAGCCGGATGTTCAGCGCACTACGGTGATGCCGCATCGCCTGATCGAAGGTCAGACGCGTCCCCGAACCCTGTTCCCGCAAAATCCACGCTTCGTGCGTCAATTCTTCCATGGTCGCGCTGCCGCGCTTGGCCAACGGATGCTGCGGGGCGCAGAACACCACCAGTTCATCCTCGACCCAGCTCTGTACTTCGATGTCCGGGTGGCTGCAATCGCCTTCGATTAGACCCAGATCAATTTCGTAGTGAGCAACCTGTTGCACGATATTGGCAGTGTTCTGCACATGCAGCTTCACCTGGCTTTCGGGGTGGCGCTGCATGAAACCGCCGATCAGCAGCGTCGCCAGGTAATTGCCGATGGTCAGGGTCGCGCCCACCGACAGCGAGCCGAAACCCGATTTGCCGTTGAGCAGGTCTTCGATTTCCTTGGCCTGATCGAGCATGGCCACCGCTTGCGGCAACAACTGTTTGCCGAGGGCGTTGAGGCTCAGGCGTTTGCCGGCGCGGTCGAACAGCTGGCAGCTGGACTGGCGCTCCAGTTCGGTGATGGAAGTGCTGGCGGCCGATTGCGACAGGTTGAGCAGACCCGCAGCACGGGACACGCTTTCCTGCTGGGCGACAGCGACGAAGACTTGCAGTTGACGAAGAGTAAATCGCATATCGATATAACCGATAACCCTTATCTTAATAATCCAGTTAACAGATATTGTCGGCGCTATTAGAATGCGATGCAATTGCGCACCGTCGGCATTCTTCAACACGAGCCGGGCAGGCGCAGATCAATCTCCAGGAGTCCCACGTACATGAGCAACATGAACCACGAGCGTGTCCTCAGTGTTCATCACTGGAACGACACTCTGTTCAGCTTCAAGTGCACCCGCGATCCGGGCCTGCGCTTCGAGAACGGTCAGTTCGTGATGATCGGCCTGCAACAGCCAAACGGCCGCCCGCTTATGCGCGCTTACTCGATCGCCAGCCCGAACTGGGAAGAGCATCTCGAGTTCTTCAGCATCAAGGTGCAGGACGGTCCGCTGACCTCCCAGCTGCAGCACCTGAAGGAAGGCGACGAGATCATCATCTCGAAAAAACCGACCGGCACCCTGGTGCTGGACGACCTGAACCCGGGCAAGCACCTGTACCTGCTGAGCACCGGCACCGGTCTGGCGCCGTTCATGAGCGTGATCCAGGACCCGGAAACCTACGAGCGCTTCGAGAAAGTGATCCTGGTTCACGGTGTTCGTTACGTCAACGAAGTCGCCTACCGCGAATTCATCACCGAGCACCTGCCGCAGAACGAATTCTTCGGCGAGGCGCTGCGTGACAAGCTGATCTACTACCCGACCGTGACCCGCGAACCGTTCGAGAATCAGGGCCGTCTGACCGACCTGATGCGCAGCGGCAAGCTGTTCAGCGACATCGGCCTGCCACCGATCAACCCGCAGGACGACCGCGCGATGATCTGCGGCAGCCCGAGCATGCTCGACGAGACCAGCGAAGTGCTCGACAGCTTCGGCCTGAAGATCTCGGCGCGGATGCGCGAGCCGGGTGATTACCTGATCGAGCGCGCATTCGTCGAGAAATAAGCACATTCAAATCTGTGGGAGCGAGCTTGCTCGCGAATAAGGTGGAACATTCAGCAGTTATGTTGACTGACACGCCGCCTTCGCGAGCAAGCTCGCTCCCACACAAAGAAGCCCGCGTTGCCTGAGAAGGCAGCGCGGGCTTTTTCGTTTTCGCGATTCAGTCAGCGGCGGGGATGACTTCCAGGACGCGGATTTGTTCTTGCGTCGGGTAATGCCAGCGCACATCCAGATCCCAGAACTGCGCGCCGTATTCGCGCTCTGGCGCGGGCGTCTGATACGCCGGACGCGGATCCTGAGCCAGGCACTGCTCTATCAGCTCGACCAGCGGCTCGGCCAGGCGCTGAGCGTGCGTGTGCGCCTGTTGCAACGCCGCGTCCGCCCATTGCACGTCGATCAGTTGTGGCGCGGCACTGGCGATGCTGTTGGAGGCGTCAGCAATGATGTCGGCGTACGGCACGTAGGGTTTGATGTCGAGAATCGGCGTGCCGTCCAGCAGGTCGATGCCGGAGATGAACAGGCGATTGCCCTCGACCTTGTCCAGCTTCACCACTGACTGGCCGATGCCGTTCGGCCGGTGCGTGGCGCGGGTGGCGAACACGCCCATGGACTTGTTGCCTCCGAGGCGCGGAGGTCGGACTTTGAGGCGCGGTTTGTCTTCCAGCGCCTGATGGAACAGGAACAGCAGCCAGACATGGCTGACCTGCTCCAATCCTTGCACCGCGTCGCCCTGATCGAACGGCGCCACCAGTTCCAGCACACCACGGGCGGCGGGAGCCAGTTGCGGCTGGCGCGGGATGGCGAACTTCTCCTTGAAGCAGGAGCGGACGAAGCCGATGGGGGAAACGCTGTAAGTCATGGTGTGCATTCGAAGCGGAGCAGGGCGGGCATGATAACCCGGCAGGCTTCAAGACTGGTGGTGTCAGGCCTGGCCTCTTCGCGAGCAAGCTCGCTCCCACAGGGAAACGCATTCCAAATGTGGGAGCGAGCTTGCTCGCGAAGGCCACGTCGCCGACCTAAAGACTGAACCCGCCATCCAGCGGAATGATATTCCCGGTCATGTACGCCCCGGCGGTACTCGCCAGGCTGATCGCCAGCGCTGCCATCTCCTCCTCGCGGCCCCAGCGTTTCATGGGGATCAGCGCAGTGTCTTCGGCCAGCGCCTGCTGGTCGCTGCCGATGTGCTGGGTCATCTTGCTCGGGAAACGCCCCGGCGCGATGACATTGACGTTGATGTGCTGGCTCACCAGTTCCCGGGCGAGAATCCGCGACAGCTGATGCAGAGCCGCCTTGCTTGGCCCGTAGGCGTAGGCCTGTTCACCGAAGGAGGAAATCCCCGCCACCGAGCCGATGTTGATGATCCGCGCCGGATTGGCCGCTGACCCGGATTGGCGCAGCAACGGCAGAAACTGCTGGATGCAACTGAACACCGAAGTCACGTTGAGCTGCATGACTTTCTCCCAGCCCTTGACCGGGTAGCTCTCCAGCGGCGCGCCCCAGGTGGTGCCGGCGTTGTTCACCAGAATGTCCAGATGAGTGATCTGCTCGCCCAGTCGCGCGGCCAGCTCTTTTACGCCTTCTTCCGTCGCCAGATTCGCCGCCACGCCATGACACGTGCCCAGAGCACTGAGTTCTTCAGCGGTTTGATGACAGGCTTCAGCGTCGCGGGAACAGACGTACACGCGGGCGCCGGCCTCGACAAAGGCCTTGGCGATCATTTTGCCGATACCACGGGTGCCGCCGGTCACCAGGGCGGTGCGGCCTTGCAGGGAGAAATACGGGTGCATGGCGAATCCTGAGGGCTAGGGTTCAGTACACCCTAGACGCCGGCCGCGAAAAGCGGAGCCACTATTTTTGGAAGGAATGGAGGGGCATGCATGAAAACGGCGACCGAAGTCGCCGTGTTCAAGTGGATCAACCGCGAACGCGAAGGGTCAGGCCCTTGAGGAAATTGCGCAGCAACTGATCACCGCACGGACGGTAGTTGGTGTGGCCGACCTTGCGGAACAATGCGCTCAGCTCAGGCTTGGAGACCGGGAACTCGGCAGCCTTGAGGATCGCGTGCATGTCGTCTTCCTTCAGTTCGAAGGCCACGCGCAGCTTTTTCAGGATGATGTTGTTGGTCACCGGGAGTTCGATCGGCAGCGGCGGACGGCTTTCGTCTTTGCCGCGCTTGAAGATCACCAGACCGTCGAGGAAGTGCGCGATGACTTCGTCCGGGCAGCGCACGAAACCTTCTTCGTCTTCTTCCTTCTTGTCGAGGTACGTCACGACATCAGCAAGCGTGACGTCCAGGCCGCCGAGTTTGATGATCTCGACCACTTTCTTGTCGCTGATGTCGAGCATGTAGCGCACGCTGCGCAGAACGTCGTTGTGAACCATGTGTGCAATCCTGATTGTTCGCTGTGGGCATCGCGCGGGCGCGATGCCGGAAATGTAGGGTGGCTTGCGAGCCTTAGAATTTCTCTTTGCCGGACAGGTAGCGCCACTGGCCGACCGGCACCTTGCCGATGGACACGCCGCCGATGCGGATGCGGCGAATGCCGATCACCTTCAGGCCGACCGCTTCGCAGAACTGGGCGATGATCCCCGGCTGCGGGTTTTTCATGGCGAAGCGCAGACGGTTCTCGTTCTGCCAGCTGGCCTTGACCGGCGGCAGCTCCTTGCCCTTGTGGGTGAGGCCGTGCTGCAGACGGTTGAGGCCGTGGGCAACCATGTCGCCTTCGACTTCGACCACGTATTCCTGCTCGATCTTGGCCGCGTCGGCGGTGAGCTTGCGCAACACCTTCCAGTCCTGGGTGAACACCAGCAGGCCGCTGGCCTTGGGTTGCAGGTCGGCGCTGGCGGTCAGGCGCAGGAAGTGCCCGCGCAGCGGACGCTTGCCGTAGCGGTGTTCTTCGCTGAGGGTTTCGGCGTTCAGCGACTGCATGGCGCTGTCGACATCCATGCCCGCCGGCACGTTGAGCAGGATGGTCACCGGCTCCGGCGCGGTGGCCTTGGCGTCCTTGTCGAGCTCGACTTTCTGGTCGCCGACCTTGAATTGCGGCTCGTCGATGACTTCGCCGTCCACGGTGACCCAGCCGCCCTCGATGAACAGCTCGGCCTCCCGGCGGGAGCAACCGACCAGCTCGATGAGGCGTTTGGAGAGGCGAATCGGGTCAGTCATGACAGGGGCCGTAACAAAAAAGGGGTGGGCATTGTACCTGCCTGGGGCCGGTTAAGCCCGATTGCATTTGCGCCGTGTGGCTTTTAGCCGCGTACCGCACGCTGCTCCGGTTGTTTCAGACGCATGTGCAACAGCGGATACGGCTGGCCCATGCCATCGACTTCCGAGCGGCCGATCACCTCGAACCCTTGCTTGAAGTAAAACCCCAGGGCCTGCGGGTTCTGTTCGTTGACGTCCAGTTCGTCGGCGTTCAGGTGTTCCATCGCGTACTTCAGCAGTTTCTTGCCAAGGCCCTGGCCACGATGGGCCGGGTCGATGAACAGCATTTCGATCTTGCCCGCCGCGACCCCGGCAAACCCGGTGATGCGCTGATGGCTGTCCCGGGTACAGATCAGCATCACCGCATCGAGGTAACGGGTCAGCACCAGATTCTTCAACAGCTCGATGTAGGATTCCGGCAGGAAATCATGAGTCGCGCGGACCGAGGCCTCCCAGACCCGGGTCAGTTCCTGATAATCGCTGAGTTTCGGCGTGTGGATGACCGAGTGGTGACGCATGCCCGATAGCCTCTTTGTCATGGATGAGGGAGTCCTTCCCACCCCAAACGATAGCCGTAAAAAAGCCCCGCATCTCGTAAAAGAGAGCGGGGCTTTCTGTATTTTTCGCGCTTAGATCTGTTCGGCCCAGAGGTCGTATTCGTCGGCGTCGGTCACCTTGCACCAGACCTTATCGCCCGGCTTGAGGTTGCTGCCGTTGTCGATGAACACGTTGCCGTCGATTTCCGGGGCATCGAAGAAGCAGCGGCCGACCGCGCCTTGCTCGTCGACTTCGTCCACCAGCACTTCGATTTCACGGCCGATGCGCATTTGCAGGCGCGCCGAGCTGATGGCCTGCTGGTGCGCCATGAAACGCTCCCAGCGATCCTGCTTGACGTCGTCCGGAACGATGTCGAGGTTCAGGTCATTGGCCGGTGCACCTTCGACCGGCGAGTACTGGAAGCAGCCGACGCGGTCGAGCTGGGCTTCGGTCAGCCAGTCCAGCAGGTACTGGAAGTCTTCTTCGGTTTCGCCGGGGAAGCCGACGATGAAGGTCGAACGGATGATCAGGTCCGGGCAGATTTCGCGCCAGTTCTTGATCCGCGCCAGGGTCTTGTCTTCGAATGCCGGGCGTTTCATCGACTTCAGGACTTTCGGGCTGGCGTGCTGGAACGGGATGTCCAGGTACGGCAGGATCTTGCCGGCGGCCATCAGCGGGATCAGCTCGTCGACGTGCGGGTACGGGTAAACGTAGTGCAGACGGACCCAGACGCCGAGGGTGCTCAGCGCTTCGCACAGTTCGGTCATACGGGTTTTCACCGGCGCGCCGTTCCAGAAACCGGTGCGGTATTTGACGTCAACGCCATAGGCGCTGGTGTCCTGGGAAATCACCAGCAGTTCCTTCACGCCGGACTTGACCAGACGCTGGGCTTCGTCGAGCACGTCGCCAACCGGACGGCTGACCAGTTTGCCGCGCATCGACGGGATGATGCAGAAGCTGCAGCTGTGGTTGCAGCCTTCGGAAATCTTCAGGTACGCGTAGTGGCGCGGGGTCAGCTTGATGCCTTGCGGCGGCACCAGGTCGATCAGCGGGTTGTGATCCTGCTTCGGCGGCACGACTTCGTGCACGGCGTTGACCACTTGCTCGTACTGCTGCGGACCGGTGACGGCCAGCACGCTCGGGTGCACGTCACGGATGTTGCCTTCTTCCACGCCCATGCAGCCGGTCACGATGACCTTGCCGTTTTCCTTGATCGCTTCGCCGATGACTTCCAGCGATTCGGCCTTGGCCGAGTCGATGAAGCCGCAGGTGTTGACCACGACCACGTCGGCGTCCTGATAGGTGGACACCACGTCATAGCCTTCCATGCGCAGCTGGGTCAGGATGCGCTCGGAGTCGACCAGTGCTTTCGGGCAACCCAGAGAAACGAAGCCAACCTTTGGATTGGCCGGCGCAGGAGTGGTGGACATGTCTAACCTCGGTGTTTTGTGACGTCGCTTGCCTGATGGCAGAAGCCGACGGACGGGCGCTTGAAGTGCGCCTCTGATCAAAAAGTGCGCAATTCTAGCGACGAGCAGCGCACTTGACCAGCTTTATGCAGGGAAATACGACGAGTGCTGCGCTATGCTTCGCGCCGTTGCGCTTTACTGAATTTTTACAGTCAAGAAAACGTCTGTTACAGGGCGTAAAAACGCGCATGCTGCACACAAAGCATAGTGCTTCATATAAGAAGCCGGTCTGGGAATCAGGAGTGTTGGATGGGTCAGGCAAGTAGTCACGCGGCGGGCGCCGAAGGTTCGGCCACCAAGCCGCTGAGCATGCTGGTCGCGGCGGTCGGGGTAGTTTACGGCGACATCGGCACGAGCCCGTTGTACACCCTCAAAGAAGTGTTTTCCGGCGCTTACGGTGTGCCCGTCAATCACGACGGAGTGCTCGGCATTCTGTCGCTGATTTTCTGGTCGCTGATCTGGGTCGTTTCAATCAAGTACATGATGTTCGTCCTGCGCGCCGACAACCAGGGCGAAGGCGGGATCATGGCGCTCACCGCGCTGGCCCGTCGGGCAGCGGCGGGGCGCAAGCGGTTGCGTACGTTGCTGGTGGTCTGCGGACTGATCGGTGCGGCGCTGTTCTATGGCGACAGCATGATCACTCCGGCGATTTCGGTGCTCTCGGCCATCGAAGGTTTGGGCCTGGCCTTTGACGGCATCGACCACTGGGTGGTGCCGCTGTCGCTGGTGGTGCTGGTCGGGCTGTTTCTGATCCAGAAACACGGTACGGCGCGGATCGGCATCCTGTTCGGGCCGATCATGGTCACCTGGTTCCTGGTCCTCGGCGCCCTCGGCGTGTACGGCATCAGCCATACCCCGGAAGTGCTGCATGCGATGAATCCGGCGTGGGCGGTGCGGTTCTTTACCGTTCATCCGGGCATGGGCGTGGCGATCCTCGGTGCCGTGGTGCTGGCGCTGACCGGTGCCGAAGCGCTGTACGCCGACATGGGCCACTTCGGACGCAAGCCGATTGCCCGTGCATGGTTCCTGCTGGTGCTGCCGGCGCTGGTGCTCAACTACTTCGGTCAGGGCGCCTTGCTGCTGGACAACCCGGAAGCGGCGCGCAACCCGTTCTACCTGCTGGCCCCGAGCTGGGCGCTGATTCCGCTGGTCGGTCTGTCGACCCTGGCCACGGTGATCGCCTCCCAGGCGGTGATTTCCGGTGCGTTCTCCCTGACCCGTCAGGCGATCCAGCTCGGTTACATCCCGCGCATGTACATCCAGCACACCTCCAGCGACGAGCAGGGCCAGATCTACATCGGGGCCGTGAACTGGTCGCTGATGGTCGGCGTCGTGTTGCTGGTGATCGGCTTCGAATCCTCCGGCGCGCTGGCTTCGGCCTACGGTGTGGCGGTGACCGGCACGATGCTGATGACCACGATTCTGGTGTCCGCGGTCATGCTGCTGCTGTGGAAATGGCCACCGATTCTGGCGGTGCCGGTGCTGCTCGGCTTCCTGCTGGTGGACGGCCTGTACTTCGCCGCCAACGTGCCGAAGATCGTGCAGGGCGGTGCCTTCCCGGTGATCGCCGGTATCGCGCTGTTCGTGCTGATGACTACCTGGAAACGCGGCAAGCAGTTGCTGGTCGAGCGCCTCGACGAAGGCGCGCTGCCCCTGCCGATCTTCATCAGCAGTATCCGCGTCCAGCCGCCGCACCGCGTGCAGGGCACCGCCGTGTTCCTCACCGCCCGCTCCGACGCGGTGCCGCATGCGCTGTTGCACAACCTGCTGCACAACCAGGTTCTGCATGAGCAAGTGGTGTTGCTGACGGTGGTCTACGAAGACATCCCACGCGTTCCGCCATCCCGACGCTTCGAAGTCGAAGCCCATGGCGAAGGCTTCTTCCGGGTGATCCTGCACTTCGGCTTCACTGACGAGCCGGACGTGCCGCAGGCGCTGAAGCTGTGCCATCTGGACGACCTCGACTTCAGCCCGATGCGCACCACCTACTTCCTCAGCCGCGAAACGGTGATCGCCTCGAAACTCGAAGGCATGGCGCGTTGGCGTGAAGCGCTGTTTGCGTTCATGTTGAAGAATGCCAACGGGAACCTGCGATTCTTCAATCTGCCGCTGAATAGGGTGATTGAGTTGGGGACGCAGGTGGAGATGTAGGTTCCGCAACAACTGAAAAGCCCCCGTCAGTTTTGCGACTGGCGGGGGCTTTTTTGTATCCGTGTCCAAACGTGTTCCAGGTGCCCATCCTCTCTGGTAGCTGGTAGGCTGCTTCTCATGGAGTCATTACGGTGCGCGAGGACGATTTGCATGACGGAGTTACCGGAGCAAGAAAGGCTGGATGAACTTGAGAGTCTTCGGGTTCAAGCGGCAGTCGAGGCGCGATTGAGTAATTTCGATCCGGCTCAAGCGATCAGTCACGACGACATGCGGGCGAGGTATGGCCAGGAAGCGCTGACATCTAACTGAGTCCTGTGCTTACCGTGGGAGTCCTCGGAATGAAAAAGCCCCCGCAACCATAAGGTTGCGGGGGCTTTTTGGTATGGCGCTTCAGATCACTCTTCCGCCACCTGCGCCGTGTTCTGACGCTTTTCGATCAGATCCACAAGACGCTTGGCCAGCGCCGGGTAGTTCTCGTCGAAGTGGTGACCGCCTGGCAGTTTCACTGCTTCGCCCACCGCGGTCTTGTCGGTGCAACCGCTTTCGTCGGTTTCTTCTTCACCGTAGATGCACACGACCTTGGCCGGTGGCAGCTTGGCCATTTCCGGGCCGGTGGCGGCTTCTTTGCCGGCGTTGCCGAGCCAGCCTTCGACTTCGATTTCGAAGCTGCCGGTGCGGGCGAAAGCCAGAAGGATGATTGCGTCAACGCGTTGCTGCTCGGTGTCCGGCAGGCGGTTGTAGATGGCCGGCAGGACATCGGCGCCGAACGAGTAACCGGTCAGGATGAAGCGCTTGGTGCCCCATTTCTGGCGGTAGTGCTGCATCAGTTCGGTCAAGTCGAGGGCGCTCTGTTCCGGGCTTTTGTGCTGCCAGTAGTAGCGCAGGGTGTCGATGCCGACGACCGGGTAGCCGATCTTGGCCATTTCACCGGCCACATCGCGGTCCAGATCGCGCCAGCCGCCGTCACCGGACAGGAACAGGGTCACGGTGTCCTTGGCCTGGCCGGCCGGGACTTCCACCACTGGAATCTGCAGACCACCGTTGGCCTTGTCGCCACCGACGAGGATCTTGCGCAGTTCGTTGTTCAGCACTTGCGGCAGGTTGATGTCGTAGTCGCTGATGCTGGTTTCGGCGTTCGGTTGATCGCGCACGAAACCGGCGCTGGTGTCGTCCGGGTTGTCGTTCCACGCCACCAGCCAGTGGCCGTGGGCGGCGGATTTTGGCAGCAGGTGAGTGCAGCCGGGTTTTTCCAGGGCCAGGTCGACCGAGACGGCCTGAGCCTTGTCGTCCTTCTGCTCGGACAACCAGCGCCACGCCAGCACGGCGCCAGGGCCGATACCGCTGACCAGCGTCGCCGGGCCGTTCAGTTCGCGCAGGCCGGCTTGCAGGGCACGGCTTTGCAGCAGGCAGTCCTTGGGCAGAATTACCTGAACGATCTGCGCCGAGGCGCTGCGGCTCAGGGTGCTCAGTTGCTTGTCGCTGAGTTTCTGGTCGTCGTTGACCGCCACCAGCACCTGCGCCTTGGGCTTGGTACCGGGGATGACCCGGGTCATGGCGGCGCCATCGGCCGGGGTGAGCTGTTCGAGGGTCGGTTCCGGTGCCGGGCGTTTGAGGTACCAGAAACCGCCACCGGCAATCGCGGCCAGCACCAGCAGTGCGACCAGGATGTACTTCAGGGAGCGTTGAATCATCAGCGTTTCACCAATCCAGTCAAGCCGCCCGCGATCAGGGCAGCAGTGTCGGCCAGCGCCACCAGCGGATCGAGTCCGGCGGGCACGGCCATATAACGGGGTTCCCAGTCAGGCTGGAACTTGTCTTTGAAGCGGCGCAAGCCTTGGAAGTTGTACAGCTGCTCACCACGGCGGAAAACCATCGAGCCCAGACGTTGGGTCAGCGGTGCCCCGCGCCGGGGTTGCAACCCCGACAGCGGCACCATGCCCAGGCTGAAGCGCGCGTATCCGTGACTCTTATAGTGTTGAATCAGACCGACCATCATGAATTCCATGGTCAGCTTGGGGGCGTCCGGGTGCGCGCGCATCAGGTCGAGACTGGCCAGGTCATGGCTGTAGGTCTCGAGCAGGTTGGCGAACGCCACCGGGCGACCTTCGAAGCGAATCACCGCGATGCGGAAATGCTTCAGGTAATCATCGCTGAAACGGCCGAGGGAGAAGCCTTTCTCGCGCACGTTCTTGCCGGTCAGCCAGGCATCGGAAATCACCTTGAGCTCATCCATCGGCGCCTGGCCCGGCTCATGGATTTCCAGCGACAGGCCGTCGCGGGTGCCACGGTTCCAGGTGTAGCGCAGGTCCTTCATCTCCTTGCCCTTGGCTTCCAGGTCAAAGCGATGCAGATCGACCCGGGCTTCCTCGCCCAGCTTGATCGCAGTCAGGCCGATGTCCATGTAGTACGGCAGGTTCTCGGCGCGCACCTGATAGAACACGGGGCGGGCGTGATGGATGTCGCAAAGGTCGCGGAACTGCCAGATCATCTCGGCGCGTTGCTGGCCGGGGCCGATCGGGTCGTACAGGGCCACCAGACTGCGGCCGCGACGGGCGTACATCAGGAAGGCTTCGTCGTTGGGATGAAACAGCAGCGCCTTGTCGCCGGTCAGGGCCAGGCCGCCGTCCGGTTGCGAGGAGGCCATCAGAATCTTCGAGGCGCGCTCCAGCTCATCGGGTGTCGGCAGATGGATCACCGGGCGAGCGGTGCGCAGCAGCCAGGTCAGGGCGATCACCAGCAGCAACACGGCGGCGCCGAGCAGCGAGCGCAGGCCGCGCGGGGCGTCGGCGTCGAGGGTGAACTGCCACCACAGTTGATGGCTGTACGGAACGTCCTGATAAGCGAACAGCAAAAGCCAGGTCGAAGCGCCGAGTACGCACAGGCTGGCCACCAGATACAGCGGCGAGAACGGCAGTTCGGTCAGGCGGCTCGGGCGGTAGAACGAGCGACGGAACACCCCCAGCAGCGCGGCGGTAAGGGTCATCAGGGTCGCTTCTTCCCAGTCGAAACCCTTGAGTAGCGAGAGCAGGGCGCCCACCAGCAACAGAATGGTGGTCAGCATCCACGCCGCCGACAACCGGCGACGCAGGCCCTGGGCGAGCATCAGGCACAGCACGCCGATCAGGCTGGCGCCAAAGTGCGAAGCATCTACCAGACGATGTGGAATCAGAAAACCGATGTGTTCCAGTCGGGTGTCGATCTCTGGCGTCGCGCCGGAAAACAGCAGCACCACGCCGGACAGGAACACCAGCACCGCAAGAATCGGTGCTGCCAGACCGGAAGCCGCACGCATGGTCTGCGACTGAAACAGGCGCTGGCCTTCGTTGATCAGCAACAGCACGCAGGCCACCAGCAACGGCAGCACCACATAGATCAGGCGATACAGGAGCAGGGCGGCCGCCAGTGGAGCGGCGCCGAGCTTGTCGGCGAACGCCGCGAGCAGAATGGCTTCGAAGACGCCCACGCCACCCGGAACGTGACTGAGTACACCGGCGGCCAGCGCCAGCAGATACACCAGCAGGAAGGCACCGAAGGGTGGCGCTTCCGGCAGCAACAGATAAAGGACGGTTGCAGCGGCGGCGACGTCGAGGGCGGTGATGACCAGTTGCAGGAACGTCAGACGGCGACCCGGCAGGCGCAGGGTGCGACGACCGGCCCGGACCAGCAGGTTGTCCGGATAAGGTTGTTCCGGCAGGCGACGGCGATAGATACCGATGGCCAGGATCGCGCCGAGTAGCAGCACCACGCCGGCAATCGTACCTAACAAGGTCTCGGACAAGCCCAGTGCCTGCGACGCAGCGGGCAGGTTGCTCAGGGTCGCAAGCGCAGCCAGCGGCGGCAGGGCGCAGCCCAGCGACAAACTGGCGAACAGGGTCATGTGCGCGACTTCGGACGCGCCCAGTCCATGCCGTGCATATAGACGGTAACGCACGGAGCCACCGGACAGCATCGACAGGCCAATGGCATTGCCGATGGCAAACGCGGTGAAACCACCGAGGGCCAGGGTTTTCGGAGTCAGCGTCACGCGGGCATAACGACTGGCTGACCATTCGTAGCCGAGCAGAATGATGAAGCCGACGACCGTCGCACCGAGGGCGCCGAGCAGGGCCGGTTTCGGCACGTCGAGAATCGAGTCGTGCAGTGCGTCGAGATCGAGTTCGCTGAGCAGATGGCGACAGGCAATCAGCGCGATGGCGAACAGCAGCAAAGTGACCGCCAGACCGATCGGTTGCCGGTATTTGCTGATCCGATCCAGCAGGCGCAGGCGCTCAGGCTTGATCGGTGGATTCGCTGTGACGGTGTCTTGTGAATCAGACGAGTTGGCGCGCATCAATCACCTCTTGGATTGTGCGCGACAGGATGGAGGTATCCAGCCAAGTTACCAATCCCTGTAGAAAAAAATAATCACAAAATACTACGCCTCTCACCGGGTATCGGCGAGGGCAGCTCCTGGATTGCAGACGCCTTGCCTGCGACTTCAAGCATAGTCGCAACTCGGCGGGTCTGAAGATCCTGAACGGTTCACTGCACAGTGACAGATCATTGTTGCGAAAGGACTTTTTCCACAGATACAAAAAAGGCCACTCTTTCGAGTAGCCTTTTTTGATGTTTGGTTGCGGGAGCCGGATTTGAACCGACGACCTTCGGGTTATGAGCCCGACGAGCTACCAGACTGCTCCATCCCGCGTCTGTGTGGCGGCATTCTACAGGCGAACGGCGGGGTGTCAACCGATAATCCCGAGAAGGGTCAAATAAGTGTGCAATCGCGGCAAACGGTCGCAGGTGGCTGCTTAAGTTTCGGAATTGAAACGGATTCCTGTTTGCAGAGCGCCGTGCATCGTCGTGAAAAACAGACGCGCACAAAAAAGGCCAATCTTTCGATTGGCCTTTTCTGATGTTTGGTTGCGGGAGCCGGATTTGAACCGACGACCTTCGGGTTATGAGCCCGACGAGCTACCAGACTGCTCCATCCTCCCGCGTCTGTGTGGCGGCATTCTACAGAGGAACGCCGGGGTGTCAACCTTCAATTTGGATAAAACCTCTTCAGCTTCAATCGGTTAGCGCTGACGGACGGTCTTTTCAGAGGCTGCAGGTCAGGCGCAGCAAGGGTTCCAGCTCTATTGGAGGCTGGTTTTCGATTGAGAAAATAAATTCAAAGTCCGTTTCCTACAAACTGAAAAGAACATTCATACCACTGGTGCTATATACAGGTGTCAGTGAGATACTGCCGGTCCGGCTCGCCATGTTTCCTTTTCTGTCATGACTCAGCGAAAAATCATCCACGTCGACTGTGACTGTTTCTACGCCGCCATCGAGATGCGGGATGACCCGAGCCTCGCCGGCAAGCCGTTGGCGGTGGGTGGCTCGGCGGACAGGCGCGGGGTGATCGCCACCTGCAACTATGAGGCGCGGGCTTACGGCGTTCGCTCGGCGATGTCCTCCGGACACGCCTTGAAACTGTGCCCGGACCTGACCATCGTCAAGCCGCGAATGGACGCCTATCGCGAGGCGTCGAAGGAAATTCACACGATCTTCAGCGATTACACCGACCTCATCGAGCCGCTTTCCCTGGACGAGGCGTACCTCGATGTCTCGGACAGCGCGCATTTCGGCGGCAGCGCCACGCGGATCGCCCAGGACATTCGCCGCCGGGTTTCCAACCAGTTGCACATCACCGTCTCCGCCGGCGTGGCGCCGAACAAGTTTCTGGCCAAGATCGCCAGCGACTGGAAAAAGCCCAACGGCTTGTTCGTGATCACCCCGGATCAGGTCGAAGACTTTGTCAGTGGCCTGCCGGTGAGCAAGTTGCACGGGGTAGGCAAGGTCACGGCAGACAAGTTGAGCAAGCTCGGCATCAGTGACTGTCTGCAATTGCGCGAGTGGGACAAGCTGGCGCTGGTGCGGGAATTCGGCAGTTTCGGCGAGCGCTTGTGGAGTCTGGCCCGTGGGATCGATGAGCGATTAGTGCACAACGACAGTCGCCGTCAGTCGATCAGTGTGGAAAACACCTACGACGTCGATCTACCGGATCTGCGCAGTTGCCTCGACAAGCTTCCAGAACTGCTGGAAACCCTGAAAACCCGCATGGCGCGAATCGACAGCAGCTACCGGCCGGGCAAGCCGTTCGTCAAAGTGAAGTTTCACGATTTCACCCAGACCACACTGGAGCAGGCCGGGGCAGGGCGGGATCTGGGTAGTTACCAGTTGATGCTGACGCAGGCGTTCAACCGAGGTGGCAAGCCGGTGCGGCTATTAGGAGTGGGTGTGCGGTTGGAGGATTTACGCGGCGGGTTCGAACAAATGGAGTTGTTCGAGCGATAAGCGGACAAAAAAATGCCCGAAACAGGTTCGGGCATTTTTCAGGGGTTTTCAGTTCGGCCCCGGATCCGCCACCAGACGCCCCGCATCCCGGGTCAGGGACTTGAGGAATTCGGCCTGCAACTCAGGATCGTTGCGGGTCAGTTCGATCAGGCTTTGTTCCAGTTCACTGGCTTCTTCTTCCAGACCCAGTTCCGACAGGCGCTTGACCCGGTGCACCCACTGGCTCACTTCGTCGTCTTCCAGATCGTCGTAGATCAGCCCGTGAGCTTCCAGCAGCTTGCCGCGCAGGTGAGTGCTGATCGCCAGGGACGAGTCGGAATGCACGTCATCGTTGCTGTCTTCGACGCTGATCTGCAGTTTGCCTACATGATTGAGGTCGTTTTCGGCGAACGGGCTGTCGAGCAGGTTCAGACGCAGCACGCCGTTGCGATCGGTGGTCATGTCGAAGGTCTGCTTGCCAGCCTTGACCTGAACCGGCCGCTCGCTCCACGGCAGGCTCGAATATTCCGTGCGCTTGTCGCGCTGGACTTCGTCGATGCCGGCCAGGTTCTGCTGCGCACGACCGTTGGATTGCACGTTCATGAACGGGTTGAGCCCGGCGAAACCGTAGCTGAGCCAGTCCCGTGTCACGCTGTCGGGCAGATTGCCGAGGGCAAACACGTTGACCACGTTTGCGCCGACGCCGCCGACCACCGCCACCGCGCCCAGCGGAATCTCGTAGATCTCCCGCCAAGGCTGGTAAGGCGTGTAACGGTCGTAATGGCGCGTGACCTCGAACTCGGTGACTTCGAAGGTCTTCTGTTCGTTGATCTTCACGCGCCGTTGCGGCAGCTCAAGCACCTTGGGCTCGCCGACATCGATCTGCAGGCTGTGATCGAACAGTTTGCGCTCGACACGTTCCTCGTGCTCGCTGCGTTGTGACATGTGATTGGCACAGCCGCTGACCAGCAGGGTGCCGCACAGGGCGGCACCACCGAGGCCTAAGGTGTTTCGCTTGAACATGACGTCTCTATCTGGTTTCAGCGGCGGATACGGGCCTGAAGGAAGGACAGCACGTCGGCAACCGGCAGCGCTTGCGCCTGGCCTTCGGTACGGCTCTTGTATTCCAGGTTGCCTTCGGCGAGGCCGCGGTCGCTGACCACGATCCGGTGCGGAATGCCGATCAGTTCCATGTCCGCGAACTTGATGCCCGGGCTGGTTTTCTTGTCGCGGTCGTCCAGCAGCACTTCGAAGCCGGCCGCGGTCAGTTCCGCGTACAGCTTGTCGGTGGCTTCGCGCACCAGCTCGGTTTCATAGCGCAGCGGCACCAGGGCGATCTGGAACGGCGCCAGGGTGTCGCTCCAGATGATGCCGTTCTCGTCGTTGTTCTGCTCGATGGCGGCAGCCACCACGCGGGAAACACCGATGCCGTAGCAACCCATTTCCAGGGTTACCGGCTTGCCGTTCTCGCCCAGCACTTCGCACTTCATCGCCTTGCTGTACTTGTTCCCCAGCTGGAAGATGTGCCCGACTTCGATGCCGCGCTTGATTTCCAGGGTGCCCTTGCCGTCCGGGCTCGGGTCGCCGGCCACGACGTTGCGCAGGTCGGCCACGGTCGGAACCGGCAGATCACGCTCCCAGTTCACGCCGAAGTAGTGCTTGTCGTCGATGTTGGCACCGATGCCGAAGTCGCTCATCAGCTCGACCGAACGGTCGATGATGATTGGCAGCGGCAGGTTCAGCGGGCCGAGGGAACCGGCGCCGGCGCCGATGGCGTCACGCAGTTCGGCATCGGAGGCCATGACCAGCGGGCTGGCAACGCCTGGCTGGTTGGCAGCCTTGATTTCGTTCAGCTCGTGGTCGCCACGGATGATCAGCGCAATCAGCTTGCCTTCTTCTTCGGCGTGCACGATCAGGGTCTTGATGGTCTTTTCAATCGGCAGATTGAATTTCTCCACCAAGGCCGCGATGGTCTTGGTGTCTGGCGTGTCGACCAGGCGCAACTCTTCGCTTGGTGCGGCGCGCGAGGTTTCACGCGGCACGGCTTCGGCCTTCTCGATGTTCGCCGCGTAGTCGGAACCGTTGCTGAAGACGATGTCGTCTTCGCCGGACTCGGCCAGCACGTGGAACTCATGGGAGCCGGCGCCGCCGATCGAACCGTTGTCGGCTTCCACCGGACGGAACTTCAGGCCCAGGCGGGTGAAGATGTTGCAGTACGCTTCGTGCATGCGGTCATAGGTGATCTGCAGCGACGCCTGATCCGCATGGAAGGAGTACGAGTCCTTCATGATGAATTCGCGACCGCGCATCAGGCCGAAGCGTGGACGGATTTCGTCACGGAATTTGGTCTGAATCTGGTACAGGTTGATCGGCAGCTGTTTGTAGCTGCTCAACTCGTTGCGCATCAGATCGGTGATCACTTCTTCGTGAGTCGGGCCCGCGCAGAAATCACGACCGTGGCGGTCTTTGATGCGCAGCAGCTCAGGGCCGTATTCTTCCCAGCGCCCCGATTCCTGCCACAGCTCGGCCGGTTGGGTGCTCGGCATCAACACTTCCAGAGAGCCGGCGGCGTCCATTTCTTGGCGAACGATGGCTTCCACCTTGCGCATCACTCGCAAGCCCATCGGCAGCCAGGTGTACAGGCCCGAGGCGAGTTTGCGGATCATGCCGGCGCGCAGCATCAGCTGGTGGCTGATCACGACCGCGTCGGAAGGCGTTTCTTTCTGTGTGGCGAGCAAAAATTGACTGGTGCGCATGGTTGGCCGTTGTCGGTTGCTATGACTGGAAATGACGGAGCAGTGTAACGGCGAGATCCGCCGACGTACAGAAGTGCAGCCCCGGCGCAACCCCTCTCGCCGGGTGCGAGATGTCTTACGATTCTTCCACGACGGAGGTCGGTGCAGGTTCCGGCGTCGGCGTCGGTCCTTCACGGCGGCTTTCCTGGAACCAGTGCAGGGCGATCAGCACCAGGGTCGGAACGCCGAGCAGCGCGGTGATCAGGAAGAAGTTGTGGTAACCGAATTTCTCCACCATCACCCCGGAGTAGCCGCCGATCAGACGTGGCAGCAGGAGCATGATCGAGCTGAGCAGGGCGTACTGGGTGGCGGAGAACTTCAGGTTGGTCAGGCTCGACAGGTAGGCGACGAACGCCGAGGTGGCCAGGCCAGAACTGAAGTTGTCGAGGGATATCGTCACCACCAGCATCTGCAGGTTCGGGCCCATGTCGGCCAGCATCAGGAACAGCAGGTTGGTGGCCGCCGATGCAGCGCCGCCGATGAGCAGAATCGGCAGGATGCCGAAACGCACGATCAGCAGGCCGCCCATGCCGGCGCCGACGAGGGTCATGATCAGGCCGAAGATCTTGCTGACGCTGGCGATCTGATCCTTGGTGAAGCCCTGATCGATGTAGAACACGTTGGCCATCACGCCCATCACCGTGTCGGACATCCGATAGGTGGCGATCAGACCGAGCAGCAACAGTGCCTGCCAGCGGTAACGCAGGATGAAGTCGTTGACCGGCGTCAGCACCGGCGCCAGACCGCGACGACCCATGGTCGAGAGGCACAGGCAGGTCAGGGTGGTGTAGAGAATCGCGCGAAGGAACGCCCGGTCTTCCAGCAGCAGGTCCAGCGGGCTCATGTCACCAAACAGTACGCTGGCGAAATCGGTGTTGTAGAGCTGGGTGAACATCGCCGGCACAGACACCAGCAAAATGATCAGCACAAACACCGACATCAACTGATGCATGAAGGTATATCGCCCGGCCTGCAACTGGGTGCGCAACGGCACCGGCGGCTCGCGCATCAGCAGGGTGGTGAGCAGGGCGGGGACCATCAGGGCGCCGAACAGCACGTAGGTGCCGGTCCAGGCGGAGTGCTGGTAGTTGAAGCCGGTGGAGCCGAAGCCCTCGGCGAAGAACAGTGCACCGGCGGTCGCCAGAAGCGCGGCAACCCGATAACCGGACATGTAACTGGCGGCCAATGCGGCCTGACGGTTGTCCTCGGCGATTTCCAGGCGATAGGCGTCGACGGCGATATCCTGGGTGGCGGAAGCGAAGGCGACAACCACCGCGATAGCGATCAGCCAGGACAGGTGCTTCTGCGGGTCGCAAAAGCCCATGCCGATCAGACCAAGGATCACCAGCGTCTGTGAAAGCACCAGCCACGAGCGGCGACGCCCCAACTTGCCCAGCAGCGGCAGGCGCCATTGGTCGAGCAGGGGCGACCAGACCCATTTGAAGGCGTAGGCCAGACCGATCAGGCTGGCGTAGCCGATCGTCTCGCGGGCCACACCGGCTTCACGCAGCCAGACCGAAAGTGTCGAGAACACCAGCATGTACGGCAGGCCGGCGGCGAAACCCAGCAACAACAGCACGAGCGTCGAAGGACTGGCATAGGCGGCGAGCGCGGCGCGCCAGGTTTTACGGGGCATGGGCTGAAGTCTGCCTCAAGATTGCGAAAACAAAGCGCGCACTCTAACCGCTGTGCTCTACCGGACGCCAGCCATGGCGCCGAATATCCACACGATTGTTCAGGACGGTGATGCCTTCCATGCGCAATCGGGCCCGCTGTTCGTCCCCTGACGAGCTGCCCGCCGGCAGGCTGATCCGACCGCCGGCGCCGAGTACGCGGTGCCAGGGCAGCTTGGTGTCGCCGGGCAATTGACTCAGGGTCCGGCCGACCCAGCGGGCGGCGCGCCCCAACCCCGCCAGTTCGGCCAACTGACCATAGCTGACGACTTTGCCCTCAGGCACTTGGGCGAGGGTGGAATAGAGTGCCGTGCGTCGGATTTGCGGATCGTTTTCGCAGGCATGCATCGGGTCTGTCACGTGCGCGGTTCCTGAACTAGATCGCGTTATGTCTCTAAGCGTAATCGGTGGATGGGCAATTGAGAAATGAACTCAACAGAAATAGCCGGGTCACTCCTTGTCAGGGAATTATTCCTACGGATAATGCCGACCCCTTTTTCGCAATCTTGAGTCCCCGATTCGCTTATGTTGTCCAGAACCCTGCTGTGCCTTGCTGTCTTCAGTGCGTCCACCCCCCTGCTTGCCGACACCGTCTGGTTGAAGAACGGTGACAAGCTGAGCGGCAAAATCACGCTGTTCGACGGTGGCAAGTTGCTGGTCCAGACCCAGTATGCGGGTGCCGTGACCATCGACTGGAAGCAGGTCAAGACCCTGGAGAGCGATCAGGAGTTGCTGGTCAAGCAGGATGCCTACAACGGCGAGAAGGCCAAGTCGCTGAGCGCCGCCGAAGACGGCAAGGTCACCCTGGCCAATGGCGAAGCGCCAAAAACTGTGGAGCTGGCGAGCATTCAGCAGATTCTCAAGCCCAAACCGGTGGTCGAGGATCTGGTGTGGAAAGGCAACGTCGACCTGGCACTGGATTATCAGCGTGCGGAAAAGGACACCGACGATTACGACATCGGCTTCAAGACGTCCGCTCGCCACGGCCGTTGGCGGCACACCGCCGAGGGCGAGTACAACCGCGAAGTGCAGGACGACGTAACCACCACCGACAACTGGCGCGCCGAATACGCACTCGACCGCTTCCTGACGGACAAGTGGTTCTGGCAGGGGCGCTTGAACTATAAGCGCGACCACATCGAAGAGCTGGCGCGCCAGCGCGTGGTCGGTACCGGTCCGGGTTACCAGTTCTGGGATGACGAGCTGGGGGCGTTCTCCCTGGGCTCGCTGCTCAACCGTACCGACTACCAGTATCGCGATGGCAGCAAGGACAATTTCTATTCGGTCGCCGTCAAGTGGGACTACAACCGCTACCTGATCGGCAAGAAGGTCGAGTTCTTCACCAGTGGCGAAGTCGGAAAGCCGCTGTCCGGCGTGGCCGATTATGCGCTGGATGCGGAAATGGGTCTGCGCTACAAGGTCACCGACTGGGCGTCGCTCAACCTCAAGGCTGAACGCGACATCATCAGCGGCACCGAGGACGCGGATCTGAGCAAGACCCGCTACACCGCCGGTTTCGGCGTCGCCTGGTAAACAACAAAAAAGATCGCAGCCTTCGCAGGCTGCGATCTTTTTTTTGCGCCCGGAAAAACAGACGCCCACAAAAAAGCCCCGCTTTTGAGGGCGGGGCCTTTTACTAAAGAAGCTACAAGTTAGATAACTTGTACTTCTTCAGCTTGCATGCCTTTCTGACCGCGGGTAGCGATGAAAGAAACCTGTTGGCCTTCTTTCAGGCTTTTGAAGCCGTCGGATTGGATAGCTTTGAAGTGAACGAACAGGTCGTCACCGGATTGTGGAGTGATGAAGCCGAAGCCTTTTTCATCGTTGAACCACTTAACGGTACCGGTTTGGCGATTAGACATGGTGTAACTCCTTGGACAAAGATAACTGCGACTCAGGAAGAACCCTGGCCGAGACTGAGTGCAAAGAGCAGGAAAAATTCTTGTAGATGGTTGGATCGAAATTCAACATATCGTGTAGAGATTCTCAGTGACACAAGCAGCACAGTGGCGCCACCTTAACCCTTTTTCCGGAACGTGCCAATGCTTCTTGCGAAGGTTTCTCTGTTTTAAGGATCGGCGGTGTGACGGTTCGTCGCCAGGCCGCGTAATTCCTGCACGTTCGGCGAGAATTGCAGCCCGGACTTTGAACCCGGCGGCGCGCCCGGTAAGATGCCGGACAGATTTTTTCCACCTCGCTATTCAGGACACCCGCCATGAGCATCAAATCGGACAAGTGGATTCGCCGCATGGCGCAGGAACACGGCATGATCGAGCCGTTCGTCGAGCGCCAGGTTCGCGGCAGCGACGACAGCCGTGTGATCTCCTACGGTGTGTCGAGCTATGGCTACGATGTGCGTTGCACCAATCATTTCAAGGTGTTCACTAACATCAATTCGGCCATCGTCGATCCGAAAAACTTCGACGCCGGCAGCTTCGTCGATGTCCACAGCGACGTCTGCATCATTCCGCCGAACTCCTTCGCCCTGGCCACGACCGTTGAATACTTCCGTATTCCACGCAACGTCCTGACCATCTGCCTGGGCAAAAGCACCTACGCTCGCTGCGGCATCATCGTCAACGTCACCCCGCTCGAGCCCGAGTGGGAAGGCCAGGTGACCCTCGAGTTCTCGAACACCACCAACCTGCCGGCGAAAATCTACGCCAACGAAGGCGTGGCGCAGATGCTGTTCCTCGAATCCGACGAGGAATGCGAAGTCTCCTATAAGGACCGAGCGGGCAAGTACCAGGGCCAGCGTGGCGTGACCCTGCCTCGCACCTGATCCGTCCATCCGGCAGTTACCGGGAATTCTTCGGCGGGTAGACACTCTATGGGGTGTACTGCCCGTTTCGCGAACAGCGGGACGGGCCTTCGCCGAGGAGTGCTCCATGAAGATCGATCCGCAAATCACTGCCGAACTGGCAAGGCTCGAGCCCAATCAGATTGGCGTATTGGCCTGGTCCTTGTTGGCACACCCGCCCATCGCCATGGCTGGCGGAATTCCTCACCAGCCCGATCCCGATACCCCCAACGAAGAACCGACCGAGCCCGGCGAGCCTACGTTGCCGGACAAACCACCACCTGCGCCCGTCGCTTGATTGAATGCATGGCCCGTCGGCTGAATCCTGAACAGGACTTCAGCCGACGGGCCATATTTCGTTGTCGCCAATGACAAAGATCCGACAGCTGTCTTCCTTCTCCACCGGATAACCGCCGGTGAACGCACCGAAGGCCGGCAGCAGGCTGATGCGTTCTCCCAGCCTGAAACACGCCAGCCGCAAACGCTGACGCCCCTTGCCGTTCAACCGATAAACCGGATGAACGTGGCCTGCGAGGACGTGACGCTCAGGGTGCGGATCGGGTTCGTGCTGCAACGCGAAGGGCCCGAGCAGCAACGGCTCCGGCACCACCCGAATGTTCAGCGTCGCTGGCGGATCACCGGCGCGTTTATCGTGATTGCCGCGAATCAGTGTTATCGGCAGATCGACGTGGCGTGAGCGCCACTCAGCCAATGCACTCAAAGTGCCCGAGGCATGGGAGCCGGGTCCGTGCAGAAAATCCCCAAGAAAGATCAGTTGCCGACACGGCAGTTTCGCCAGCAACTGCTCGATCACGGCGATGTTGCTCGCCGTCGTGCCCTGCGGCACCGGCTGCCCCAGGCGCCGGTAAGCGGCAGCCTTGCCGAAATGCACATCGGCAATCAGCAGCGCCTGTTGCGCCGGCCAGTACAACGCCTTTTCCGGCAGCAACCAGAGGTCTTCGCCTGCCAGACGCACCGGGTAGGGCGCGTTCATCAGGATTGGCCCTTGTCGGCGGTTTTCTCCAGATCGCCGACCATTCGGCGGATGCGGTCGGCGAGTTTTTCCGAACTCATGCTTTCGCGCATGCGTTCCACCAGCAACGGAAAGCCGAGCGGTGTAGGACGTTTGATCAAATGCATGTCCAGTTTCATCTGGTTGATTCGCTCCAGTGTCTGTTCCAGTCGACGAATATCCAGTTCTTCCCGCAGGACTTCTTCCCCGGCCTGCGCCAATAGCAGGTTGTCGGCGTCGTATTGTTTGAACACTTCGAAGAACAGCCCGCTGGAGGCCTGCACCTGACGCGTACTTTTCGGCGCGCCGGGGTAACCGGCGAACACCAGTCCGGCAATCCGCGCGATTTCCCGAAACCTGCGCAGCGCCAGCTCCCCTGCGTTGAGGCTGGCCAGCACATCCCTCAATAAGTCCTCGGGACTGAGCAGGGCATCATCCAGTTGCACAGACCAGTCAACGGGGGTGGCGCTGAGCAATTCCAGTCCGTAATCGTTGACCGCAATCGAGAAGGTCACAGGCAGACGCTGACTGACCCGCCACGCCAGCAGGCTGGCCAGCCCCAGATGCACCTGACGTCCCGCAAACGGGTATAGGAAAAGGTGCCAGCCTTCGCGGGATTTCAGCACTTCGGCCAGCAGATTATTGACCGTCGGCAGGCCCGACCAGCGCATCTGCGTTTCCAGCAACGGTCGCAAGGCCTGCATTTCCGGGCCGGCAAACTCGCCTTGCGCCGCCACGCTGAATCGGGTGACCACTGCTTCGGCCAATTCATTGGAGAGCGGCATGCGCCCGCCATTCCAGCGCGGTACGGCGGCTTTTTTCGCGGTGCTGCGTTTGACGTAGGCGGTCATGTTTTCCACCCGCACCAACTCCAGCAAGCGCCCGGCGAACAGGAAGCCGTCGCCCGGTTTGAGGCGGGCGATGAAGCCTTCTTCAACGCTGCCCAGTTGTTTGCCGCCCCCGCCCTTGCTCCAGAACTTCAAATGGATCGCGGCATCGCTGACGATGGTGCCGATGCTCATGCGATGGCGGCGCGCCAAACGGGCATCGGGGACGCGCCAGATCCCGTGCTCATCCGGCTCGACCCGGCGGTAATCCGGGTACGCCGTCAGCGACATCCCGCCGTGGCGTACGAACGCCAGCGCCCAGGCCCAGTCCGCGAGCGTCAGGTCACGATAGGCCCAGGCGCCACGGACTTCTTCGTACAGCTCATCGGGAATAAAGCCACCGCCCAGGGCCATGCTGACCAGATGCTGCACCAGTACATCCAGCGGTTTATGCGGTGACAATCGAGGTTCGATCCGCCGCTGCGCCACGGCATCGCGGGCGGCCGCGGCTTCGATCAGTTCCAGACTGTGGGTCGGCACCAGGGTCACCCGCGACGTTCTGCCGGGCGCATGCCCCGAACGCCCCGCACGCTGCATCAGCCGCGCGACGCCTTTGGCCGAGCCAATCTGCAGCACTCGCTCCACCGGCAGGAAATCCACCCCCAGATCGAGACTTGAAGTGCAGACCACGGCTTTGAGTTGGCCGTTCTTCAGCGCTTGCTCGACCCAGTCGCGGGTGTCACGGGACAGCGAACTGTGGTGCAGGGCGATCAAGCCGGCCCAGTCCGGCCGCGCTTCCAGCAAGGCCTGATACCAGATTTCCGATTGCGCCCGGGTATTGGTGAACACCAGGCTGCTGGCGCAGACGTCCAGTTCGGCGACCACTTGCGGCAACATTTTCAGACCGATGTGCCCGGCCCAGGGAAAACGTTCGATCGCTGGTGGGAGCAGGGTGTCGACCTTGAGCGACTTTTCGCTTTGCCCCTGAATACTGACGCCACTGCCCTGTGGGATCAGCACCTGTTCGGCGTGGGACTGATTGCCGAGCGTCGCGGAAACGCCCCAGACGATCAGCCCCGGGTGCCAGCGGCGCAACCGGGCGAGGGCCAGCTGCAATTGCACGCCGCGCTTGTTGCCGAGCAATTCGTGCCACTCGTCCACCACAACCATGCGCAACGTCGACAGCGCCGTTTGCGCGTCGGCGCGGGCGAGCATCAGGGTAAGGCTTTCCGGGGTGGTGATCAGCGTGGTCGGCAGGCGCCGGTTCTGCCGGGCGCGCTCGCTGCTGCCGGTGTCGCCGGTGCGCAGGCCGACGCTCCAGGGAATCTGCAGATCGTCCAGCGGCGTTTGCAGGGCGCGCGCAGTGTCGGCGGCCAGCGCCCGCATCGGTGTGATCCACAAGACAGTCAGCGGTTCGGCGGGTGGTGGGCGTTTGCGGGTGGTTGCAGCCACGGGCCCGGAGCGGGCAAAACGATTGAGCGCAGCAAACCACACCGCGTAGGTTTTACCGGCACCGGTGCTGGCGTGCAGTAGGCCGGATTCGCCCCGTTTGACCGCCGCCCACACTTGTTTCTGAAAGGCGAACGGCTTCCAGTCGCGGGCGCTGAACCAGTGTTTGGCGAAGTCGGTGGAAGTGCCCATGCCGGCGACGTTTGCTCTGAAGGTGTTCCTTCAGTGACCGCGCCGGCCGGGCAATAGTTTTACTTGAGATTGCCGCTGAGGAATTGCTTCAGGCGTTCGCTTTTCGGATTGCCCAGCACTTCTTCGGGCGCGCCTTCTTCTTCTACCAGCCCCTGATGCAGGAACAGCACCTGGCTCGAGACCTTGCGCGCAAAGCTCATTTCGTGGGTGACCATAATCATGGTCCGGCCTTCTTCGGCCAGGCCCTGAATCACTTTGAGCACTTCGCCGACCAGTTCCGGGTCGAGTGCCGAAGTCGGTTCGTCGAACAGCATGACTTCCGGCTCCATGGCCAGGGCCCGGGCAATCGCCACCCGCTGTTGCTGGCCGCCGGAGAGGAACGCCGGGTATTGATCCGCCACCCGCGCCGGCAATCCGACCTTTTCCAGATAGCGCCGGGCGCGGTCGTCGGCTTCCTGTTTGCTGCAACCGAGCACCCGGCGCGGGGCCATGGTGATGTTTTCCAGCACGGTCATGTGGCTCCACAGGTTGAAGTGCTGGAACACCATCGCCAGCCGGGTGCGCAAGCGTTGCAGTTCATCGGCGTCGGCGACGTGCATGCCGTGGCGGTCGGTGACCATGCGGATCGCCTGGCCATCGAGGCTCATCGCGCCGTCGTTGGGTTGTTCGAGAAAGTTGATGCAGCGCAAAAAGGTGCTTTTGCCCGAGCCGCTGGCGCCGATCAGGCTGATCACGTCGCCGGTCTTGGCCTTGAGCGAGACGCCTTTGAGCACCTGATGGTCGCCATAGCTTTTGTGCAGGCCTTCAACGGTCAATTTGTACATGGGACAGGCATCCTCAAGGCGAAAGTAGATAGCCGCTGCGATAGGCTTCGGCGCCCGCGACGTGGGCGATCACCATCCCGGCCGTGGCCATGCGCCGCAGCGAGCGGGCATAGAGCAGACCGGAAGCGGTGCAATGGACTGGCGTGACCCGGTCGCTGATCGGGTCGATGATTTCGGCGATTTTCTGCCCGGCTTCCAGCCATTGGCCGGGCGTGGCGCTGTACACCAGCAGCCCGCCGACGGGAGTGGCCACCGGTTCCACGCCGGCCAGCGGTGTGGCGGGATGTGGCAGCGCCGGCAAGGCTTTGGGTTCGCCGACGATGGCGCCGAAATGGATCAGGTAATCGATCAGCGCCTGGCAATCGCGACTGGCCAGCGGATGGGTGACATCCCCCTGGCCGCGCAACTCGACGGTGACCGAGAAACTGCCCAGTGGAATCTCGAAGTGTTCGCCGAAGCGCTCCTTCAATTGCCACCAAAGCAGGGTGAAGCACTCGTCGAACGACTGGCCGCCGGAGTCGGTGGCCAACAGGCTCGCCTGGGATTCGATATAACGCGCCAGCGGCTCGACCTGCGGCCAGGCCTCGGGCGTGGTGTACAGGTGAACCACGGATTCGAAATCGCAATGCAGGTCGAGCACCATGTCCGCATCGCAGGCCAGCCGTTGCAGGGTCAGGCGCTGGGATTGCAGCTGAGTCGTGGCGGTGTGGCGGGCGAGGGCGTTGCGCAGGCTGGACCGGATCAGTTCGAGGTTGCGCTGCGGGTCATCGCTTAGTTGTGCTTCGATTTCGTTGCCGATTTCTTCGCTGAGGTCGACGAACCAGCGGTTGAAATTCTGCCCGCTCTCCAGCTCGTAGCGGCCCAGCGGCACATCCATCAGCACCTGTTCGAGGCCGACCGGGTTGGCCACCGGCACCAGCACGATTTCGCTGCGCAGGCGGCCGGCGGCTTCCAGCTCCGCCAGACGCTGTTTGAGGTGCCAAGCCACGAGCATGCCGGGCAGTTCGTCGGCGTGCAGCGAGGACTGGATGTAAATCTTGCCCTGGGCCTTGTCCGGGCCGAAGTGAAAGCTGTGGATCTGTCGTGCGGTCCCCGGCAGCGGGGCCAGCAGGTCGTGTATCTGGTGGCGCATCTCAAAAGGGTCCTAGTGGGTCGGGCCGAGGAAGGCCAGCCATCGGCGTTCGGCAAGGCGGAACAGGCCGACCAGCGCAAAGGTGATGGTCAGGTAGATCAGCGCGGCGATGCCGAACGACTGGAAGGTCAGGAAGGTCGCCGAGTTGGCGTCCCGCGCGACTTTCAGGATATCGGGGATGGTCGCGGTGAAAGCCACGGTGGTCGAGTGCAGCATCAGGATCACTTCGTTGCTGTAGTACGGCAACGAACGGCGCAGCGCCGACGGCATGATCACGTAGGCATACAGCTTCCAGCCGGTCAGGCCGTAGGCCTTGGCCGCTTCGACTTCGCCGTGGTTCATGCTGCGGATCGCCCCGGCGAAAATCTCCGTGGTGTAGGCGCAGGTGTTGAGGGCGAAGGCCAGGATCGTGCAGTTCATCGCATCGCGGAAGAAACTGTCGAGCACCGGTTGTGCGCGCACGGCGGCCAGGCTGTAGATCCCGGTGTAGCAGATCAACAACTGGATATAGAGCGGCGTGCCACGGAACAGGTAGGTGTAGAACTGCACCGGCCAGCGAATGTAGAAGTGCGGTGAGACGCGGGCGATCGACAGCGGAATCGACACGAGGAAACCGAAGAAGATCGAGGCGCTGAGCAGCCACATCGTCATCGCAAGGCCAGTGATGTTTTGGCCGTCGGTATAAAGGAAGGCTTTCCAGTATTCCTGCAGGAGTTCGATCATCGTACGGCCTCCCGGGTACCGGCGGCGTATCGACGTTCGAGCCAGCGCAGGATGATGTTCGAAGCACTGGTGATCAGCAGGTAGATCAACGCGGCGAGGACCAGGAAGTAAAACAGTTGATAGGTGCTTTTACCGGCGTCCTGCGCGGCCTTGACCAGATCGGCCAGGCCGATGATCGACACCAGCGCGGTGGCCTTGAGCATCACCATCCAGTTGTTGCCGATGCCCGGCAGGGCGAAGCGCATCATTTGCGGGAACACCACGAAACGAAAGCGCTGGCCACGTTTGAGGCCATAGGCGGTGGCGGCTTCGACCTGACCGCGCGGCACGGCGAGAATCGCCCCGCGAAAGGTTTCAGTGAAATACGCGCCATAAATGAAGCCCAGGGTCAGGACCCCGGCGCTGAACGGGTCGATCTCGATGTATTCCCATTCCATGTAATCGGTGAGCGTCGTCAGCCAGGTTTGCAGGCTGTAGAAGATCAGCAGCATCAGCACCAGGTCCGGCACCCCGCGAATCAGCGTGGTGTAGAGCTGGGCGGGCAGGCGCAGCAGTTTGACTTTTGACAGCTTGGCACTGGCGCCGAGCAGGCCGAGCAACACGGCCACCAGCAGCGACAACGCCGACAATTTGATGGTCATCCAGGTGCCTTCCAACAGCAAAGGGCCAAAACCCTTGAGGCTGAAGGCGGAGAGCCCCAGATTTTGTAAGAGGTTTTCGAACATAAATCAGCAACCTGACTGAATGAAAAAGGCGCCCATCGAGGATGGGCGCCGGGGCATTATTTGCCGCTGTACAGATTCAGATCGCCAAAGTGTTTCTTTTGAATCTCGGCGTATTTGCCATCATCGTGTAACGCTTTGATACCTTTATCCAAAAGCGCTTTCAGCTCGGTGTTACCTTTCTTAATACCGACAGCGGTCTTGGCTGGCAGCAAGTGGTTGTCGACCGGCTCGCTGACCGCATAGTCGGCGCCCTGCGGCGACTTCAGAAAGCCCAGTTCGGCCTGCAACATGTCCTGAATGCCCGCATCGAGACGGCCGGAAGTCAGGTCGGAATACACCTGGTCCTGGTTCTGATAGGCCTGGGTTTTCACGCCAGCCTTGTCCAGCACGGCTTTGGCATAGGCTTCCTGGATGGTGCCTTGCTCGTAACCGACGGTTTTGCCTTTCAGGGAGGCGACGTCGTCGGTGATGCCCGAGCCTTTTTTCGACACGTATGCAGTCGGGCCGGAGAACAGCTCGCTGGAGAAGTCGATGACTTTTTCGCGGGCTTCGGTAACGGTCATCGACGAGATCACACCGTCGAATTTATTGGCCTTGAGGCCCGGAATCATACCGTCGAAGTCACTTTCGACCCATTTGCACTTGACCTTCAGCTCGGCGCAGATCGCGTTGCCCAGATCGATGTCGAAGCCAACCAGGCTGCCGTCTGCCGCTTTCGACTCGAACGGTGCGTAGGAAGGGTCAACGCCAAACCGCAGTTCTTTGTATTCCTTGGCCAGCGCGGAGCCGGCGGCCATGCACAACGCCAGTGCAGAAAGGGTCAGCAATGCTTTTTTCATTATTCAATCCCTAAAAACCAATATGAGCGCTTGTGGCGCGGAATGATTGTTACTGGAGCGCTTACGACTTATAGAAAGTAGCAATTTCCGAACCAGAGTCCCGAACAAGTGTTTTAAAAGGTGTAGGAAGTGCATGCCGGGGCCGGTCAGTGCACGAAAACGGGCGCGCCGGAAATGCTGCACCAGGTTGGTTCGGTGCAGGGATTTCCGGGCGTCAGGGGAAGGGAATCAGATCAAAAGGTTTTGCAAGGTCGCCAGGCTGTCGGCCTCGTCCACGGTCTTGTCCTGGCGCCAGCGCAGCATGCGCGGGAAGCGCACGGCGATGCCGCTCTTGTGCCGGCGGGAGAGGGCGATGCCTTCGAAGCCCAGTTCGAATACCAGACTCGGTTTCACGCTGCTGACCGGGCCGAACTTTTCGACGGTGGTCTTGCGCACGATGCTGTCGACTTCGCGCATTTCCGCGTCCGTCAGCCCGGAATAGGCCTTGGCGAACGGCACCAGCGCCCGCGCACTGGAACCGGGCGGGCCGTCCCACACCGCAAAGGTGTAATCACTGTAGAGACTGGCGCGACGACCATGCCCGCGCTGGGCGTAGATCAGCACCGCGTCGACGCTGAACGGGTCGACCTTCCATTTCCACCACACGCCCATGTCCTTGGTCCGGCCGACGCCGTACATCGCGTCCCGGGCCTTGAGCATCATGCCCTCGACCCCCAGGCGCCTGGAGGCCTCGCGCTGGCGCGCGAGGTCGAACCAGTCGTCACCCGTCAGGATCGGCGAAGGCAGCAGCACCGGGTTGTTGCAGCGGGCGATGACCTGTTCCAGTTGCTCACGACGCCTGGCCTGGGGCTGGTTGCGCCAGTCTTCGCCCTGCCATTCGAGCAGGTCGTAGGCGAGTACCACCACCGGCGCGTCTTCAAGGATTTTCCGGTCCAGCGACTTGCGGCCGATCCGTTGTTGCAACAGCGCGAACGGTTGCACCGCCGGGGCTTCTGTCGACCGCGGATCGAAGGCGTCTTCGGTGACAGGGCGCTGGTTTTTCCATACCACGATCTCGCCATCGATCACCGTACCGTCGGGCAAACCGTGCACCAGCGTGTCGAGTTCGGGAAAGCGCTCGGTCACCAGTTCTTCGCCCCGGGACCAGATCCAGAGTTTTCCGTCACGCTTGACCACTTGCGCGCGGATGCCATCCCACTTCCATTCCACCTGCCAGTTGCTGGCCGGCCCGAGCAGTGCGTCGAAGGTTTCCACCGGTTGCGCCAACGCGTGGGCGAGGAAGAACGGGTAAGGCTGGCCGCCGCGCTGGGCGTGTTCGTCGCTGGATTCGGGGGCGATCAGTTTCAGGTAACTGGCGGCGTTCGGCCGGTTGGACAGGTCGGTATAACCCACCAATCGTTGCGCCACGCGTTTGCTGTCGAGCCCGGCCATCGAAGCCAGGGCGCGGGTCACCAGCAGTTTGGACACGCCGACCCGGAAGCTGCCGGTGATCAGTTTGATGCACAGCATCAGGCTCGGCCGATCCATTTGCGCCCACAGTGCGGGTAACTGGTGAGCGAGGTATTCCGGGGTTTCACCGCGCAGGGGCAGCAGTTTGTCTTCGATCCACTCGGCTAGGCCGGCCTCGGAAGTGTGCGGGTGTTCCGGCAGCACCAGCGAGATGGTTTCCGCCAGATCGCCCACCGCCTGATAGCTCTCCTCGAACAGCCATGGCGAAAGCCCGGACATCTCGACCGCGAGTTCTCGCAGGATCCGCACCGGCACCAGCTGCCGAGGCCGGCCACCGGACAAAAAGTACACCGCCCACGCGGCATCTTGCGGTTGCGCCTGGGCGAAATAAGTCTGCATGGCCGCCAGTTTGGCGTTGCTGGAGGTGGTGGCGTCGAGTTCGGCGTACAACCCGGCAAAGTCTTTCATGGTTGCACCTCGGCAACGGCGGGCGTGGCGGTGGAAAGCTCTTCTTCATCGTCACCGTATTCGGTGTTGAAACCTTGTGCGTCCAGTCCCTGCTCGCGCAAATGCCGCACCAGTACGCCAATCGAGCCGTGGGTGACCATCACTCGCTCGGCGCCGGTCTGTTCGATGGCCCACAACAGGCCGGGCCAGTCGGCGTGATCCGAAAGCACGAAACCGCGATCGACCCCGCGCCGCCGACGGGTGCCGCGCAGGCGCATCCAGCCACTGGCGAAGCTGTCGCTGTAATCGCCGAAACGGCGCATCCAGCTGCTGCCGCCGGCCGACGGCGGGGCGATGACCAGCGCCTGGCGCATCATCGGATCGTTCTTTTTCACGTCGCTGGCGTAGATGGTTGGCGGCAGGTAAACGCCGGCTTCGCGGTACACGCGGTTCAGTGGCTCGACCGCTCCGTGGCTGAGGATCGGCCCGAGGGTTTCGTCGATGCCGTGCAAAATCCGCTGGGCCTTGCCGAACGAATAACAGAACAGCACGCTGGCCTTACCGGCTTCGATGTTGGCCTGCCACCACTGATTGATCTCGGCGAACACCTGCGCCTGCGGCTGCCAGCGGTAGATCGGCAGGCCGAAGGTCGATTCGGTGATGAAGGTGTGGCAACGCACCGGTTCGAACGGCGCACAGGTGCCGTCGGGTTCGATCTTGTAGTCGCCGGACGCGACCCAGACTTCGCCGCCGTATTCCAGCCGCACCTGGGCCGAGCCGAGCACATGGCCGGCGGGATGAAAACTCAGGGTGACACCGTGATGGGTCAGGCGCTGGCCGTAGTCGAGGGTTTGCAGGTTGATGTCCTGGCCCAGACGCGCGCGCAAAATCCCTTCGCCGGCGCTGGCGGCCAGGTAATGCTGGTTGCCGCCACGGGCATGATCGCCGTGGGCATGGGTGATCACCGAGCGCTCGACGGGCCGCCACGGGTCAATGTAGAAATCCCCGGCGGGGCAGTAGAGGCCTTCGGGGCGGGCGATAACAAGGTCCATGGCGTTACCGGAATGGAGGGACTTGTTAGCTATGAGGTTGGCGCGAAGTCAGAAGTTCTATTGATTTTCTGAACTGTCGCATGATCGTTCCCACGCTCTGCGTGGGAATGCCTCAAGGGACGCTCTGCGTCCAGTGACGCGGAGCGTCACGGGCTGCATTCCCACGCAGAGCGTGGGAACGATCATGGGGGGTTACTTGCCGGGGGTAAGCGTCAACCGCGTCTTGCCATACACCCGGTCAAAGTTCTGCGGCTGCATCGGCAGGCCGATGTACTGGCCCTTGAGCCACGGATCGATGCCGTTCAGGTAGTTCGGGCTCACCGGATTCCCGGACTGCCCCGTCCCGTTCTGCCCCATCAACGGCTCGCTCTGACCGAAGTCGACGATAAAGCGCATCGACGGCGCACGCGTGGTGTTGAAGTCCTGACCCCAGGCAAAGGCCGCCGTATTGAGCGTGGTGTGGTCGCCGCCCGCCGCGATCGGGCCGCGAACGGTCTGGCCGCTGGCATTCTTCCACTCGTAACGGTGCAGTTTGCCCCACTGCCAGGCCCGGCGGTCGCCGCCCAACTGGCTGTCGCCGGCGCTGATCGCTGCCGCCAGACTGCGGGCGAGGATCGCCGGTTTGTCTTCTTTTTGCGGGGTGCGGGCGTCGTCCCAGAACGGACTGTCTTCGCGGCCCAGCAAATGATCGGCCTGGGCGGCGTAGGACAGATCGCCATTGGCGATAAACGCTTTCCACGCCGGGCTGCCTTGCGGGCCGAGCTCGTCGAGGAAGATCTGCTTCATGCTCTCCTGCAGGAACAGCTCGTAGATCGCCGCGTCGGCGGAAGTCGGGCTGAGCTTGCCGTCGAAGGCCATCAAGCGGGTATAGGCTTCGCGGGCCTTGCTACGCTCGGCTTCCGGCAGCCCGTCGATCGCCTGTTTCAGCGGCTGCGCCATGCCCGGTGCCTCGAACATTTTCTTCAGTTTGGCGGCGAAGGTGGTGGTCTGGTCGTACTGCATGGCGATCACGCTGCGACCGTCGTGTTTACCGCTGCCGGCCAGTTCGGCCAGGCGCTCGCCGCGTTCCGGCGCCGCCCAGGAATTGGACAGTTGCATGCCATAGCCGTGAGGAATGACCCGCTGGTTGGCGGTGCCGAGCCAGCCCTGGGCCGGATCCTGATCGTAGGGGTGCAGCATCGGGTCGGCGTAACCGTCCCAGTCGTAGCGACCTTCCCAGCCTGGCGACGGCAGCAGGCCTTCGCCTTCACGGCGGTTCGGGAAACGCCCGGTGACTTGCCAGCCGATATTGCTGGCGTCGGCAAACACCAGATTCAGCGCGATGGCGCGGATTTCCCGGCTGGCGTCCGAGGCGCGTTCAACGTTCTGCGCGCGGCTCAGATCGAAAAATGCATCGAGGGATTTGTCGTCGGTGAAGTTCGGCGTCTGCAAGGCCAGGCCAAAACCTGCGCCCTGAGCGACAGCCTGGGTGCTGTTGAGCAGCGCGCCATGGCGGGTTTCGTACACCGCTTCGCGAATCGGCCGCTGGCCTTTGACGAAGTAGGTTTCGTTGCGCACCGCAACCGGTTGCCACTTGCCGTTGACCTCGTAGGACAACGTGCTGCCCTGACGACGGATCTTTTCCAGGAACAGGTCCTGGTTATCGCCGAGCACGCTGGTCAGGCTCCACGCCACCTTGCCGTTGAAACCGCCGAGCACCATCGGCAGACCGGCCACGGTCACGCCAGCGGCCTGGTATTTCGGAGCGCGGATCTGCACGAAACTCCACAACGACGGCGCGGCCAGCGGGCCATGGCTGTCGCTGGCCAGCAGGCTCTTGCCGCTGCGGCTGCGTTGCGGGGCGATGGCCCAGTTGTTCGACGACTGAGTGCCCAGCAGGTTGATGGCGGCCAGTTGTTCGCTGGCGTTGCTCAGCTCCGTCAGCCCCGGAATCTGCCCGTTGAGCTTGATGCCTTGCAGCTTGTCGGCCTCGGCAAGCGGCAGGTTTTCGTCGGGAGCGGACGGGGTCAGCCACGCCAGTTTGTCGTTGGTCACAGTCTGCGCCAGCACCAGCGAAGCGATTTCTTCCGGCAGGTTGGCCGACTGGCTGAAGTTCAGCAGGCAGAAGATCAGCGCCGAATCTTCCGGTTTCCAGTATTCAGGTTTGTAGCCGCTGGAAGCCAGATCCCCCGGCAACTTGTCGGCATACCGGAACAGGTAGGCGTTGACGCCCCGGGCATAGACTTCGAAGAAGCGCTTGAGCCGTGGCGACGAAGCCTTGTACAGCTCGCCGGCGCTTTTCTTCAGGTTGACGGCGCGCATGTAGCGGTCGGCGTCGAGCATCGAAGAACCGGACATTTCCGCCAGGCGGCCCTGAGCCAGCAGGCGCAGAGTGACCATCTGATTGATCCGGTCGCTGGCGTGCACGTAACCGAGTGCGAACAGTGCGTCGTGGAAGCTGTTGCTTTCGATCAGCGGCATGCCCATGGCATTGCGGCGTACCGAAACGTTCTGCGCCAGGCCCTTGAGCGGCTGCACACCGGAGGTCGGCGGGAGGGTGTCCTGGGCGTTCCAGGTCTGACAACCGGTCAGGCTCAGAACACCGGCCACTGCTGCGGCAACGCCGAACCGGGGAAGAAAATGTGAAAGGGCTGGCGAGGCCATGGCAAAGCTCCTGCGGGGGTGTAGAGGCTGGGGGCGCAATAAAGCCGCTACGTTAGTGAGCAGGAGGGGGCCGCGCAAGCGGGGCGAGCGGTTATTTCTTACCGCTCACGCAGATCGTTCCCACGCTCCGCGTGGGAATGCAGCCCGGGTCGCTCCGCGGCCCTTCTCAAAGCCGAACGCGGAGCGCGCGTCGAGGCATTCCCACGCGGACGGTTCGACGCCTCTACATGGGAACGATCAAGGCAGGTCAGGACTTCGGCGGATTGATCTTCTGCACCAGCGCGTAGGCCTTCACGGTCGCCGGGCGATCTTTGATGTGGTTGAACCAGCGTTGCACGTTCGGGAAGTCTTCCAGGTTCTGGCTCTGCCACTTGTGGGAGACGATCCACGGGTAGATCGCCATGTCGGCGATGCTGTATTCGCTGCCGGCCACGAACTCGTTGTTGGCCAGTTGCTTGTCCAGCACCCCGTACAGACGCGCGGTTTCATCGATGTAGCGCTTGATCGCGTAGGGGATTTTTTCCGGCGCGAACTGGCTGAAATGATGATTCTGCCCGGCCATCGGCCCCAGCCCGCCCATTTGCCAGAACAGCCATTGCAGCGCCACTTGGCGGCCACGCAGATCCTTAGGCAGGAACTTGCCGGTCTTTTCCGCGAGGTACAGCAGGATCGCCCCGGACTCGAACAGCGACAACGGTTCGCCGCCATCGGCCGGCTCATGGTCGACGATCGCCGGGATGCGGTTGTTCGGGGCGATTTTCAGAAAGTGCGGCTGGAACTGCTCGCCCTGGCTGATATTGATCGGGTGCACGTCGTAGCGCAGGCCCGCTTCTTCGAGGAACAGGGAAATCTTGTGGCCGTTGGGCGTGGTCCAGTAATACAGGTCGATCATGGAAAGCTCCAAATCAGGAAAATGGCTTACGTGCGGACAGCAAACGCCGGCTTCAGGTTGTCCTGTGTGCGTTCGATAGCTTGCTTAGTCACAGGAGGTGATGCTCAAGTACGGGAAATTCAATGACCCCGCGTGAGAAAAATCGCCATGGAGCTCAAGGCCAACGCTGCACTGATCATCATCGATCAGCAAAAAGGCATTCTGGAACCGCGTCTGGGGCGGCGGAACAATCCGTCGGCCGAAGAGCGGATTCTTGATTTGCTGGGCTTCTGGCGGCGCAGCGGTCGGCCGGTGATCCATGTGCAGCACCTGTCGCGCTCACCGGATTCGGTGTTCTGGCCCGAGCAGTCAGGCGTGGAGTTTCAGGAAAGGTTTTTGCCGCAGGACGGCGAGTGGCTGATCCAGAAGCAAGTGCCGGACGCGTTTTGTGCGACGGGGCTTGAGGCGAAGTTGCGTGAGGCGGGGATCGGGCAGTTGATCATTGTCGGCGTGGCGACGAACAACTCCGTGGAGTCCACGGCACGCACGGCGGGCAATCTGGGGTTTGACGCGTGGGTGGCGGAGGATGCGTGCTTTACCTTCGACAAGGCCGACTATTTCGGCACGTTGCGTTCGGCTGAAGAGGTGCATGCCATGTCGCTGGGGAACTTGCACGGGGAGTATGCGACGGTGGTCGGCAGTGCCGAGATTCTCGGGGCAGCCTGATACTGATCGGGGAATGCGCCGGCCTCATCGCTGGCAAGCCAGCTCCCACATTCGACCGAGTTACTCCTGATGGAGCGCGATCCCTGTGGGAGCGAGCTTGCTCGCGAAAGCGGTATGTCAGGCGAAGTAGGTTTTCGCCCGAAACATCAAGCGCCGTGGCACTTCTTGAATTTCTTGCCGTTGCCGCATGGGCAAGGGTCGTTGCGGCCAACGTCTTTCAGGGCGTTGCGCACCGGTTCCTGGTGGGCGTGGCCGCAGTTCGGGCCGTGGACATGGCCATGGTCGTGATCATGGTGGTGATGGTCATGATCGTGGTTGCAGTCTGGGCCATGGACATGAGGTTGCTGGGTCATCGGGGTCACTCCGTAATCAAATCGGCGGGGATTATCAAGCAGTTTCCTCAGGTAAACCAACCCCAAAACCCAAAACTCGAGCGTTCATTGCTTTGTTCTGTTAGCTATGGGGCGATGAGCAAAGAGTCTGCTTGGGTTCTCGATCCGCTCATAAAATCATAACTGAATGCTGGCGTAATGATGTCGTCTGGATTAGCATTTGAATTCAGGAATTAAATAAATCAAGGACGCTTATGCTAGCAACAATACTTGCAGTTTTGCTATTCGCATCATTGGCTTTATTAGGGTATTTGTATTTTTCTGCATCAAAGTCAGAAGAGAATACTCGAGAACAGTATGCGTTCAAGTGTTTAGGGGCGATAGTAACTCTGGCTGCTCTTTGTATTACAACTATTTCGTCTAAGCAAAGCATTATGGATCAAATGCTGGCGCTTGGAGCTAGGCTAGTAGGGAGCCCTATTCCCGATGCGCCCCCCGTTCCGATTAGTGAGCATATACTGCTATTTATAGTTTTTCTAGTTGTCGTTGTGTTTGTTTGGGCCTCTCACGAAAGTTGGGAGGGGAAAATTTCTGTTGATGAAGAAGAACGTAGAAGAATGAAGCGGTCTACGGGGCTATTTTTCCAAGCAGCAGATGAGATTTCTCGGTTGGTTCAACGAAAGCCCGAGAGAAAAGTTTATGTGGTAGATAAAAGGGTTGATCCCGTCGCGATTCCGAATGAGCCCAATCTTGTTTGGCATGATCAGTCGAGAGAGCTGTTTGAGCTTTGGATGCCAACATCGATCTTCAATAGAGATTCTCCTGTTGCTTGGAATCAACGTGAAAAATGTTGGCATGGGAGGGATAGAGCTACAAAAAAAGAAGTTTTTCTATTGTGTGATGATGTCCATTTTGACTCAAAAAGAATTGATGCGTTCAAGGCCTATGTGCGCAGTGTTACCAGTGAGAGTGCGCTGCTTTATGTAATTGTTAAGCAGTATCCCATTGGTTTGCAGCTATTGGACGGTTATGCGGTTCAGGGAGAGGTGACATGGGTTTCTGAAGAGTTCTTGTTTGAGCGAATTGTAGATTTTTCAGACTATTGTAGAGATGTATTTAGGCGGGTTGAAAAAGATACATTTGCTGATAGTGATAGGGTTATTAAGGATATCTATACGCCCTCGAGTCTTTCTTGTGAGGCTAATGGGTCTAAGGTTGTCTCCACCGACTTTGGAGGATATCTATCTGAGTGGGCAAAGCGTCCGGCCGGTAAACAGATCGCAGTAATGGGTGAGTATGGCCAGGGGAAGAGTACTGGTGCGTTAATGTACGTTTATGATGCGTTTAATTCTAACTTTGAAAGCTCCGGTGGACGTATTCCTGTATTGATCGAGCTAAGAGGAAAAAGTCCTGCTAATTTATCACCAGCGGAGCTATTAGGGGCTTGGGGGCAACAGTATCAATTGCAGGCATCTGCTCTAATGAAGCTGCTTATTGCGGGGCGGTTGATAGTTATATTTGAAGGTTTTGATGAAATGGCTAACATTGCCAGTTCTGAGATACGCATGGCCCATTTTAGATCTCTGTGGCGATTTTCTTATCCAAAAAGTAAGATTGTTTTTACGGGTAGGAGAAATTTGTTCTTCGAAGATTCTGAGTTGCATGTGGTTTTTCGAGGAACGGCAGAACGTGCGTCAGGTCCTCTGTGCGAAATTTTGCATTTGTGCCCATTTGATAGTGAGAAAATAAATTTAAGTTTACGCTGGTTGCCTTCAATTGATGCAGAGGAAATTGTCGAAGCTGCACATTCCAATCCGCAGATTTTTGACATCGTTTCCCGCCCTGCTCTTCTTTATATTGTGGCGTCCTTGTGGGAGGAGATGCGTGCCCTACTAAAGCAAGATGGCGTGGCCTCAGCACAAGTAATCGATAGGTTTGTCATGCATAGCTATGCACGGCAAGAGGCGAAGGAATCCGAGCTTGGATTCATGAGGCTAACGAAGACAGAACGGCGATACTTTCATGAGGGTGTCGCAGTTTATATGGCGTCTAAAGGGTCGACCAATCAAGTTACAGCTCCAGATCTTAGGGCCGCAATTGAACGGCTGTATAAATCCTATCCAGAGAGGGCTCATATATCTGAGCTCATAATGGGGGAAACGGATCGTCCTCCTCTGCGGGTAAGATTTCCAGAGGATGATAATACAATTGAAGCTGTACTTGCAGATGTAAGAACTCACGGCATTTTAGTTAATGATCTAGGGCAGCGGGGGGCGTTTAGGTTTGCGCATAAATCATTTTATGAGATGCTTGCTGCAAAGGCCCAGGCTTACAGTCTTTTAGATAGAGAGCCCATGTTCTATCGGTCCATCAAGCATGCGATGGATGGGGAGGTGGAGTCAGTAAGCACAAAGACACCTGAAATGCTTAACTTTCTCTCGGAGTTTATAGTTTTTCATCTCCGTCAGCTTCATGGGGCTTCAGGCGTGGCTCTTCCTGCATTTGATATAATAGTTGGAGTGCGTCGTCCAGTTTTGTTTTTCAGGCGCTTTAAATTAATTATAATTGCGTTATTGCATAATCGGTACTTTAGGCGTTGCTCCTTGGGGGTTATGGGCGCAGCTGTGGCGTTGACATTTCTCGCCTCAACTGAATTTGGGCGTTCGCTGCTAGGGCTTTCGCTAAAAATTGATAATACGAATGAGGTTGGCTTCAGTTGGAAAGGGGCTCTAAGTTTTATTTTGAGTTCCACAGGTTTTATTTTTCTTTGGTATTATATGTATGCTTCTACGATTATTTTGCAGAAGTCTAGGCTGTGGGTTGCGGTACTTGTATCTGCCGATAATTCTACCCATTCAGTTTCTGGCTTGACAGAGATTATAAATATTTTTGGGAAGTCTACTGCGCAAGATATTGTGCTCAAAGCGGGTGGGCAGTACTCTGTATTCCCGATAAATTGTTTAGGCTTGAATATACCGACGCAGATTTCGGATAGTTAAAGTTTTTATGTTGTACTTTTTATTGTAAAAATATTACTGACGGTTGACCGGTTGTTCGATTACGCCATTGCGCGCCAGGTGCACGTAGTGAGCGATGAATAAACCGGTTTCCATCTCGCCCTCCAGTCGGTAGGGAATCTGCTGATGCGGGTTTTTCAGCATTTTCACCACCTCTTTCACCTTCGGCCACAGGTTGGTACGGATCGGCACGTTGTAAAACGCACTGCTTTTGGGGTTCACCGTGATCCAGTGTTCGTGCTCGCCTTCGGCCAGCAACATGTCGGCCAGGTGTATGCGGTATTCCAGGCCGCGCACGGTCAGGTCGCTGTCGTTGGGGTTGTCGATGCGAAAGTGCAGGATGAATTTCTGTTCCAGCAACTTGGCGCGCACCACTTCGACTTTCACCAGGTGCACGGCGGGGTCGAGGGAATCGTCGCTGAACCACGACGCACAGCCGCCGAGCCCCAGAAACACGAGCAGTGAAAAGACCTGGAATGTGCGCCAATGACCGAGCATGGTTTAACTCCCTTTGCTGCCCAGTCTAGCTTCAGCTGCCGAAATACCCCGCGCAGCATTTCTTGAACTTCTGGCCGCTGGCGCACGGGCAGGCGTCGTTGCGGCCCAGCTTCAGTTGCACGGTCGGGTCGATGAAGTACCAGCGCCCGGTGTTCTGTACGAACGACGAGCGCTCGCGGTGGCTGTGCTCGCCCTGACCGTCATGCCAGCGCGCGGTGAACGTGACGAACGCGTGTTCCGGCTGGCCGCCGAGCACTTCCGAACTTTCCACGTCCAGACCGAGCCAGGTGCTCTGGGCGCTCCAGTCGCTGATCGACTGGCGATCCAGCCCCGCTTGCTGGGCGGGCAGGGTGGTCGCCACCAGATAATCGATCAGGCCCAGTACGTAGGCGCTGTAGCGCGAGCGCATCAGGGCTTCGGCGCACGGGGCCGGGTGGCCGGCGTGATAGTGACCGCAGCAGGCATCCAGCAGGTTGCCGCTGCCGCAAGGGCAAATGGCTGTACTCATTGCATTACCACCAGTATTTCCCGAAGTTTTCCGGATTGGCCCAGAACCGCGAGTTGAGCCAGTCGGGGACTTGTTTGTAGTCAAGCAGATCGTAGGTGAACAGGGTCAGCACCTGTTCATCCCGGGCGAAGCGTTCGCGGGCTTGCAGGGCCAGGGAATAAAAATCGGTTTCCTGCCAGCCGCTGGCCGGCAGATCCGCCAGCACCGCGATGCGGCTGGCGTTGAGGTTGCGGATCCCGCCCAACAGGTTCAGGCCGTCGCGCTTGGGCAAATGTTCCAGGCAATCGACCACCAGCGCCAGGTCGAAACGGCGGGCCGCCAGTTCCGCTGGCAACGCACCGGGCGCGGCGTGCGCGACGCAGGTGTCCGGGTGCGCTTCCTTAAAGGCAGCCAGCGCCGGGAACTCGCTGGCGCCGATCAGCAGCAGACGTGCCGGAGCGTAGCGGTCGAGCAGGGCGGCCAATGCCTGCTGCGGCGTGCGGGAAGAAATGGCGACGTTCATCGAAGCTCCTCAATCAGAGCGCCAAGACTAGCCTGCCCGGACGCCAAGGCCTAGATCTCTGTTCTGCGGGTTTGCGGCAAATTCGTCGAAGTCCCGTGAACAGGCGCACAAACAGCAATGGCCTATTGCTGGCGGAGATTAAAACTCCGGTCTTTACTCCCTGAATCGGTTCTAAGCCGATCCCTCAGGAGAAAACTAGATGAGCATAGTTCGGACAGCATTACCCTTGGTTCTGCTAACCAGTGTGTTGACTGGTTGCGCAGGTTTGCAGAAAACCGACTGGCCGACCTGTGCGGCAGTCGGTGGTGTCGTCGGTGCGGGTCTCGGTGCGACCGAAAGCTCCGCATGGGCGGGGTATGGCGCGTTACTCGTCGGCGGTACGGCAGCAGCCTATTGCTGGGTTCACGGTGATGGCGATGAAGACGGCGATGGTGTGCCGGACAGTCGCGACAAGTGCCCGGGCACGCCTAAAGGCGTACAGGTCGATGCTGACGGCTGCCCTCCACCAGCCCCTGCGCCAGTGGTCGAAGAAGCTGTAGTGGTCAAGGAAGAAACCATTGTCATCCGCGATGTTCACTTCCAGTTCGACAAGGCCACGCTGACCCCGGCCGACAAACTGGTCCTGGATAAAGTCGCCACGCGCCTGAAACAGGAAACCAGCACCGCTCAACTGACCGTGACCGGCCACACCGACAGCGTCGGCAGCGATGCCTACAACCAGAAACTGTCGGATCGCCGCGCGCACTCGGTGGTCAAGTACCTGGTCGAAAGCGGTGTACCGCAAAGCAGCTTCGTGTCGGTGACCGGTGCCGGTGAAAGCCAGCCGGTGGCAGACAACAAAACTGCCGACGGTCGCGCGCTGAACCGTCGTACCGAAATCAAAATCAACCGCTAGCACCCTCGCATCCGCGGCTTGTGCAGTCGCGGATGCGGGTCTTTACTCCTGTGTAACCGGTATGGGCCGGTGACACAGGAGCTTTAACGATGAGTGTTCTTACAAGGTCCGTCTTGCCGGTTCTGCTGCTGGGCAGCCTGTTGACCGGTTGCGCCACCCACAGCGATGGCACCGCTCCCCTCAATCAACGTACCTGGCCGATCTGCAGCCTTATTGGCGGACTGGTCGGCGGCGGTCTCGGCGCGCTCGAAAGTGGCGGCTGGGCCGGCGGTGGCGCTGCGCTGGGGATCCTCACCGGCGGATTGATCTGCTATGCCCAGGATGGCGATAAAGACGACGACGGCGTGTTCGACCGCCGCGACCGTTGCCCCGATACCCCGGCCAACACCCCGGTCGACCACCGTGGCTGTCCGCTGCCGCAATACCCGGCCACCGAGAAACCCGCCGAACCGGCCCCGCAAACTGAAGTCATCACCCTTAACGACGCCGGCAACGTGCTGTTCGACTTCGACAAGTCCGATCTGAAACCGGCCGCGAAAAGCCAGCTGGACACGTTGATGGACAAACTGCGCAATGCCGATGTGGTGAGCATCAAGGTCATTGGCCACACCGACAGTAAAGGTTCGGATGCCTACAACCAGGCACTTTCGGAACGTCGCGCCAGCAGCGTGGCGGAGTATTTGCTGAGTCAGGGCCTGGCGCCGAACAAACTCACCAGTGAAGGGCGCGGCGAGAGTGAACCGGTCGCCGATAACAATACGGACGAAGGGCGTGCGCAGAACCGTAGGGTGGAACTGCACATCAATCGTTGAGATGCGTCTGTAGTCCGCAGGCTAGAGCTGTCGGTCGATGAACGTCATCGAACCGGCAGCCGTCCGGCGGCGGTGCGGTTTTTTTCATTTTCCCCTCTGGCTTATCCCCTGCAGAAGCCGTTACTGTGCGTCCAAAGAATAATTCGCAACACGGGGGAGCGTATGAAGGTGTTCTGTGGGCTGGGGCGATTGTTGACCCTGCTGTTCTGCTGCGTGGTACTGGCCAATCAGCTGGTGCCGTTTGTTCATCCGCTGCACCTGCTGGTCAATCTGGCCGGCGCTCTGCTGCTGGCGATCCACGTGCTCGAAGTGCTGCTGTGCAACCGCAGCCTCAAGGGCCGTCCGCACCCGTGGCGTGATCGTGGCCGCATCCTGTTGTTCGGCGTATTCCACCTGCAAACCATCCCGGCCCCGGCCGCTCCGGAGGCTTCCCATGCGTAAACTCTGCCTGCTCGCTGTATTCATCAGTCCCCTGGCCTGCGCCCAGGTGGTCAGCGTCGAAACCAACTCCCTGATGCGTCTGCCGAACACCGCCAGCACTCTGCAGCTGGAAAAACTGGTGGTCGCCGACTACGGCACTTTGCTGATTCCTTCGAACGTGACCGAGCTGAGTGTCGGCGAATTGCAGCTGGGCCACGAAGCGCGCATCGCCATCGTGCCGAGCGAACAGGCGCTGGATATGAAAGTCATCCGCGCTCAACTTGCCGAGGGCAGCCAGATCACCGCTCGCGGCGCCCCGGGCACCTACGAAAAAGCCGCCCGCGCCGGGCGCAATCTGAACCTGCAATTCAAGGCGTTGAATGCGCCGAAACTGGTGGTCGATGCCCGTGGCGGCACCGGTGCACCGGGTTTTGTCGGGCTCGATGGCGCCAACGGTCAGGAGCCGGGCTGCACCTGGGGTCAGGCGGGACACGGTTTTGATGGCAGCAACGGCAGCGACGGTCAGCCGGGTGCACCGGGCGCTCTGGTGCGTCTTGAAGTGCCGCGCGAGTTTCCGGCCGAACTGATCAAGGTCGAAGTCGCCGGCGGTGCCGGTGGCCCGGCCGGTCCTGGCGGCAAGCCGGGGGCGGGTGGCAAGTCCAAGGGCTGCCTGGTCTATCGCGCCGATGGCGGCAAGAGCGGCAAACCGGGGGCTGACGGTCAGCCGGGGCCTGCGGGTGCGGCGGGGTCTGTCACCGTACAGCGCTTGTAACCTGTCACCTTTTTGATCGTTCCCACGCTCCGCGTGGGAATGCCTCAAGGGACGCTCCGCGTCCAGTGACGCGGAGCGTCACGGGCTGCATTCTCACGCAGAGCGTGGGAACGATCAGGCAAAACGCGCTCGTCAGAACGAGGGTCGCGCAGCAGCCACCGCCACCAGCACCACCCCGACCAGCAGATTGAACCCCACCACCTTGCGAATCCGCCCCAGCACTGCCGCACCCGCCGGCCAGTCCTTCGCCTGCACCGCCGTGCGCAATTCCGGCAGCATCAATGCCTGAATCCGGATGAACAGCGCGGTCATCACCACATACAGCCCCATCATCACCTGCACATAACGCGGCGCGTTGTCGAAGGCGATGTGTTGCAGATGCAGCATGCCCACCCCGGTGACCGGCAGCAGAATCACCGCCCCCCACACCCAACGAAAAAAACCTTGAAACACTTCCACCCAGAGCGTCAGGCGTCCGGGACCGTCCAGCGCCTTCATCGCCGCAGGGCGCAGCACCATCCAGGCGAAAAACATGCCGCCGACCCACACCAGCGCGGCCAGTACATGGATGGGGTAAACGAGGCTAAAAGGTGTCATTGGGGTACTCCGATCTGCGCAGGATTGATTAGCGGGGTATGATAGCGGCCGATCCGAACCACTGAAAATTTATCCAGCGTTTTTTGCGCCCGACACTCAATGATCAGCACTGAACTCAAAACCACGATCCAGGGCGCCTACTCGCGTTTTCTAGAGGCCAAGAGCCTCAAGCCGCGTTACGGCCAGCGCCTGATGATCGCTGAAGTCGCCAAGGTCCTCGGGGATATCGACACCGACGACGAAGGCCGGCGCAGTGGCGACCCCGCGATTGTCGCGGTGGAAGCCGGCACCGGTACCGGCAAGACCGTGGCCTACAGCCTGGCGGCGATCCCGACGGCCAAACTGGCCGGCAAACGCCTGGTGATCGCCACCGCGACCGTCGCCCTGCAAGAGCAGATCGTCTACAAGGATTTGCCCGACCTGATGCGCAACAGCGGGCTGAACTTCAGCTTTGCCCTGGCCAAGGGCCGTGGCCGCTACATGTGCCTGTCCAAGCTCGACATGCTGTTGCAGGAAGGCCATGCGCAGACCGCCACCGCACAGCTGTTCGAAGAAGAAGGCTTCAAGATCGAGGTCGATGAGGCCAGCCAGAAGCTGTTCACCAGCATGATCGAAAAACTCGCCGGCAATAAATGGGACGGCGACCGCGACAGCTGGCCCAACGCGCTGGAAGACGCCGACTGGGCGCGCCTGACCACCGATCACAGCCAGTGCACCAACCGTCATTGCCCGAACTTCGGCCAGTGCGCCTTCTACAAGGCCCGCGAAGGCATGGGCAAGGTCGACGTGATCGTCACCAACCACGACATGGTGCTGGCCGACCTGGCGCTGGGCGGCGGGGCGGTTCTGCCGGACCCGCGCGACACCATTTATGTGTTCGACGAAGGCCACCACCTGCCGGACAAGGCCATCGGCCACTTCGCCCACTACACGCGTCTGCGCTCCACCGCCGACTGGCTGGAAACCACCGCCAAGAACCTCACCAAGCTGCTGGCCCAGCACCCGCTGCCGGGCGACCTCGGCAAGCTGATCGAGCAGGTGCCGGAGCTGGCGCGGGAGATCAAGACCCAGCAGCAGTTCATGTTCACCGCCTGCGAACAGATCGCCGATTTCAAGCCCGGCGAAGACGTCGAAGGCCGCGAGCGCCCGCGTCATCGCTTCATCGGCGGGGTGATTCCCGAGCACATGCGCGAGATGGGCATCGAGCTGAAAAAAGGCTTCGCCCGCCTCAACGACCTGTTCACCCGCCTGACGGATCTGCTCAAGGAAGGCATGGATGGCGAGGTCAACATCGGCATCGCCAGCAATCAGGCCGAAGAATGGTATCCACTGTTCGGCAGCCTGTTGTCCCGTGCTTCCGGCAACTGGGAGCTGTGGACCGCGTTCACCGCCGAAGACCCGGAAGACAACCCGCCGATGGCCCGTTGGCTGACCCTGGCCGAAAGCGGTTCGCTGTTCGATATCGAGGTCAACGCCAGCCCGATCCTCGCCGCCGAAACCCTGCGCCGCAGCCTGTGGAACGTGGCCTACGGCTGCCTGGTGACCTCCGCGACCTTGACCGCCCTCGGCACGTTCGACCGCTTCCGCATGCGCGCCGGTCTACCGAAAAAAGCCGTCACCGCCGTGGTGCCGAGCCCGTTCCATCACGCCGACGCCGGTGTGTTGCGGGTGCCGGACCTGAAAGCCGACCCGCGCGATGCCGCCGCCCACACCGCCGCGATCATCCGCGATCTGCCGGAACTGGTCGAAGGCTCGCGCGGCAGTCTGGTGCTGTTCTCGTCGCGCAAACAGATGCAGGACGTGTTTGACGGTCTCGACCGCGATTGGCGCAAGCAAGTGTTCATTCAAGGCAACCTGTCGAAACAGGAAACCCTGAACAAGCACAAGGCGCGGGTCGATGGCGGTGATTCCAGCGTGCTGTTCGGTCTCGCCAGTTTTGCCGAAGGCGTGGACTTGCCGGGCGCCTATTGCGAGCACGTGGTGATCGCCAAGATCCCGTTCTCGGTGCCGGACGATCCGGTCGAAGCCGCACTGTCGGAATGGATCGAAGCCCGGGGCGGCAATCCGTTCATGGAAATCTCGGTGCCCGACGCCTCGCTGAAGCTGGTCCAGGCCTGCGGCCGTCTGCTGCGTACCGAAGAAGACCGCGGCACCATCACCTTGCTGGATCGGCGGCTGGTCACCCAGCGCTACGGCAAAGCGATCCTCAATGCGTTGCCTCCTTTCCGTCGTGAAATATCCTGAGACATCGGTGGGCAGTTTTGCCCGCCGCGCTGTCTATCTCTCTGCTACTGCTTTTCCATTGGCCCTCGTGGGTCGTTAGGGAGAAATCCGTTCTCATGATTCGTCGTTCGTTGCCTGCCTTTTTTGCCCTGGTTTTCGCTGGCCCCTTGCTGGCGGCACCTGCCGGCCAGCAGACCCTGTTCAACTTTGTCCGCCCCGCCGATGTGGTGAAAGTGGCGACCGAAAACGCCGACTTGCCGCAAGCCAACGCCGAGCAGACCCCCGAAGGCGAAGTGCTGCGCCGGGTGACGTTCAATCCGACGGCCCGCCCGACCTTGCGTCTGTCCCCGCAGACCGGTGCCTGGGACTGGTCGCAGTCCGGCATGATGAGCCTGCGTATCCAGAGCGCGATGAACTGGGCGGTGACCGTCTACGTACAAATCCAGAGCAACGACGGCAAGACCCTGGTCAGCCGCGTCGATCTGCCGGCCGGCCCGGCGCAGACCTTGCTGGTGCCGTTGACCGCGACCTCGCCACTCAGCCAGGGCATGAAAGCCGGGCCGGTGATGCCGATGACGATTGATGGACAGCGCATCCTGCTGGCGAGCAGCAGCGGTGAGCTGGATCGCAGCCAGGTGGTGTCGGTCAGCCTGTCGATGGATCAGCCGAAAGCCGCGCAAAGTCTGCTGCTTGAGCGCTTTGGCGTGCAGGACGAGGGCGAAGTGATCAAATCCGCCTACGGCAATCTGGTGGATGCCTATGGCCAGTCGACTCGCGGCAAATGGCCGGAAAAAGTCGCCAATGACGAACAACTGAAATCCGCCGCCGCCAAAGAACAGCAACAACTGAACACCTGGCTGGCCGAGCGCGAAAAGTCGTCGCTGGACAAGTTCGGTGGCTGGAGCAAAGGCCCGGCGTTCAAGGCCAGCGGTTTCTTCCGCACCGAAAAACGTGACGGCCGCTGGTATCTGGTGACGCCCGAAGGCCATCCGTTCTATTCCCTGGGCGTGAACACCGTCAGCCCGGAGGTCAACCAGACCTACGTGGCGGGCCGCGAGTACATGTTCGAATCCCTGCCAAAAACGGATGAGCCGCTGGCCAGCCATTTCGGCGAAGGCGACAACCGTGGCGGCAACGGTGTCGATCAGGGCCGTGGCTACAACTTCGGTCGCTGGTACGACTTCTACGGCGCCAACCTTCAGCGTCTGTATGGCGAGCCATGCACCCCGGACAGCGGCAACAAGGCCGGAGTGGCCGAAGCCGCCAAGGCCGGGGCTGCCGAAGAAGCCGCGACCAACGCCAGTGCACCGGTCGCCGCTTCCGAACAGCCGAAAGCCGGGGTCGCCGAGTCGGCAGCCACCAGCGGGCAAAGCGTTGCGGCGCCGTGCAAAAATACGGTCGACGAGCAAAAATGGGCCAGCCACACCCTCGATCGCCTGCAAGCCTGGGGCTTCAACACAGTCGGTAACTGGAGCGCGCCCGTCCTCGGTGACGCCGAGCGCATGCCGTACACCTTGCCGCTGTCGATCGTTGGTGATTACACCAGCATCAGCACCGGCACCGACTGGTGGGGCGGCATGCCTGACCCGTTCGATCCGCGCTTCGCCATGGCCACCGAGCGCGCCGTGGCGATTGCCGCCCGCGATCATCGCGATGATCCGTGGCTGATCGGCTACTTCGCCGACAACGAACTGGCCTGGGCCGGCCCCGGTGATGATCCGAAATCCCGTTACGCGCTGGCTTACGGCACCTTGAAAATGACCACCGACGTTCCGGCCAAACGTGCGTTTCTCAAGCAGTTGCGCGACAAGTACCGCAATCAGGCGGGGCTGTCGAAGGCCTGGGGGATTGATCTGCCGGCGTGGGAATTGATGGAAGACCCGGGTTTCGAAGCGCCGCTGCCGAATCCGGAGCATCCGGAAATCGAGGCCGACTTCAAATACTTCCAGAAGGTGTTCGCCGACACCTACTTCAAGACCATTTCCGACTCGCTGAAATGGCACGCGCCGAACCAGTTGCTGCTCGGCGGCCGTTTCGCCACCAGCACCCCGGAAGCCGTGGCGTCCTGCGCCCAGTATTGCGACGTGCTGAGTTTCAACATGTACACCCTGCAACCGCAGGACGGTTATGACTTCGCCGCGCTGCGCAGCCTCGACAAACCGGTGCTGATCACCGAATTCAACTTCGGCTCCACCGACCGTGGCCCGTTCTGGGGCGGCGTGACGCCGTTGAGCAAGGAAGAAGACCGTGGCCCGGCCTACGCCAACTTCCTCAAGCAGGCGCTGAGCGAGCCGTCGATTGTCGGCGTGCACTGGTTCCAGTATCTGGATCAACCGGTGACCGGGCGCCTGCTCGATGGCGAGAACGGTCACTTTGGTCTGGTTGGTGTCACCGATCTGCCGTTCCAGGGTTTTGTTGAAGCCGTGCGCAAGAGCAACCTGGCGACCGTCGATCAGTTGAACAAAGAGGCGCAGAAAGCGGCTGCCGCAGCGGACAAGGCCGGCCACGAAGCCGAAGGCGGCCGCAAGGCAGACGCCGGCAAAGGCCCGGGGCAGGGGGCTGGCCACACAGGCGGGCATTCCGGCAACGGTCACTGATCGTTACGAAACCTGAAGACCGCCCGGCCCGCAGCGGTTCCCAAAACCCTCACGGGCTGGAACAATGCGGGCCACTTTGTAGAGCGTTTTCGCGGGGGAGTTGCGGGTGCAGATTCAGGGACATTACGAGCTTCAATTCGAAGCGGTGCGAGAAGCCTTTGCCGCACTGTTCGACGATCCCCAGGAACGCGGCGCCGCGTTGTGCATCCGGGTCGGCGGGGAAACCGTTCTTGACCTCTGGTCCGGCACCGCCGACAAGGACGGAGCCGAGGCCTGGCACAGCGACACCATCGCCAACCTGTTCTCCTGCACCAAGACCTTCACCGCCGTCACCGCGCTGCAACTGGTTGCCGAAGGCAAGTTGCAGCTCGATGCGCCGGTCGCCCGTTACTGGCCGGAATTCGCCGCCGCCGGCAAGGAATCCGTCACCCTGCGCCAACTGCTTTGCCATCAAGCCGGTCTGCCGGCCCTGCGCGAGTTGCTGGCGCCGGAAGCACTGTATGACTGGCAAACCATGGTCGACGCCCTCGCGGCCGAAGCACCGTGGTGGACGCCGGGCACCGGTCACGGCTATGCCGCGATCACCTACGGCTGGCTGATCGGCGAATTGCTGCGGCGCGCCGACGGTCGCGGGCCGGGGGAATCGATCGTCGCGCGGGTCGCCAAACCGCTGGGGCTGGATTTCCATGTCGGTCTGGCCGACGAAGAATTCCATCGCGTGGCGCACATCGCCCGGGGCAAGGGCAACACCGGCGACGCCGCTGCCCAGCGCCTGCTGCAAGTGACCATGCGCGAGCCGACGGCCATGACCACCCGTGCCTTCACCAATCCGCCGTCGGTGCTCACCAGCACCAACAAACCGGAATGGCGCCGTATGCAGCAACCGGCAGCCAACGGCCACGGCAATGCGCGCAGCCTGGCCGGGTTCTACGCGGGTCTGCTCGACGGCAGCCTGCTGGAAAGCGAAATGCTCGAAGAACTGACCCGAGAACACAGCCTCGGCGAGGACAAGACCTTGCTGACCCGCACTCGTTTCGGTCTCGGTTGCATGCTCGATCAACCCGAGGTGCCGAACGCCACTTACGGCCTCGGCCCGCGGGCATTCGGCCATCCGGGCGCAGGCGGTTCCATCGGTTTTGCTGATCCGGAGCACGATGTGGCCTTCGGATTTGTGACAAATACCCTGGGGCCGTACGTCTTGATGGATCCGCGCGCGCAGAAGCTGGCGCGGGTACTAGCCACTTGTCTGTAAAGCGTCGTCCGAGGTTCCAGGGCCGGAACCTCATGGCGAATTTCGTTTCAAAGCGTCTGTTTATCCGGGCGAAAGTCCTCTGATTGTTCACTACTTCTTTTTGTGGGTTTCCAATGTCGTCCAAACAAACTCTCGCCCTGGCCCTGTGTTTCGCAATTACCGGTTGTGCACAGACTCCGAAGAACGACGCCGATGGCGGCAGCTGGTGGCCGTTCGGTTCTTCCGACAAAGTCGCAGCCAAGGAGCCGGCTCCGGCGCCTGCGCCTTTGAAACCGGCCGCCACCGCGCCCGTGGCCAAGGCCGAGAGCAGCAGCCCGTGGTACTGGCCGTTTGGCTCGGACGACTCGGCGGCCAAGCCTGAAGCGAAGGCTGAAGCCAAACCGGTCGAAGCCGCCAAGGTTGAGGCCGACAAGGGCGGCAAATGGTGGTGGCCGTTTGGCGGTAAGGAGCAGGACACGGCCAAAGTCGTGCCGATGCCCGATCCAAAAGTGACTCAGGCCTGGCTGGATGATTACGAACCGCGCCTGCGCACCGCGATCAAGGACAGCAACCTGCAACTCGAGCGCCGTGAAAACGTGCTGGTCGTGACTGCGCCGGTGGAAGGCTCGTTCAACCCGGACCGCCCGGCGATGCTGCTGCCAGTGACACTCGGCCCGTTCACCCGCGTGGCGAAAATCCTCGAAGCCGACCCGAAAACCGCCGTGCTGGTGCTCGGTCACAGTGACACCACCGGCGCCGCTCCGGCCAACGTCAAGTTGAGCCAGGAACGCGCCCAGGCCGTGGCGGCGATCTTCCGTCTGAGCGGTCTGCAGCGTGATCGTCTGATGCTGCGCGGCATGGGTTCCGAAGCGCCGCGTGCCGCCAACGACAGCGTTGAAGGCCGTGCACTGAACCGTCGTGTCGAACTGCTGGTGACGCCGCAAAACACCATGGTCGCGCTGCTGAGCAAGTACAACATGCCAGCACCGAAGCCAGTGACCATGGTTGCTGCCCAGGACGTCAAGCCTGCCGCCAAACCGGTAACTCCGGCGCCGGCTGCGAAGAAAGCCGCTGTACCGGCCACCAAAAAGGCTCCGGCCAAGAAAGCCGCTGCCAAGGCTCCAGCGAAGAAGGCCCCGGCCAAGGCTCCGGCGAAAAAGACCGCGCCCGCCAAAGCTGCCGCAACCGACAAGAAAGTCGCTGCGACCGATACCACCAAAAAGTGATCCGCTAACGAAAAGGAATGCGCCGTGACCCAGTCTCTGGCAGATATGCGTCGTGATTACACCCGGGACGGCCTGACCGAGGCACAAGCCCCGGCCGAGCCCTTTGCGTTGTTTCACCAGTGGTTTGCCGAAGCGGTGAAAACCGAACAGGCGCCAGTGGAAGCCAACGCGATGACCCTGGCCACGGTGGATGCGGACGGCCGTCCGCATTGCCGCATTCTGCTGCTCAAGGGGCTGGACGAGCAGGGCTTCACCTTCTTCACCAACTACGAAAGTGCCAAGGGCCAGCATCTGGCGGCGAACCCGTTCGCCGCCATGACGTTCTTCTGGCCGACCCTGGAGCGCCAGGTGCGGATCGAAGGGCGGGTGGTGAAGGTCTCGCCTGAAGAGTCCGACGCTTACTATCAGGTGCGGCCGCTTGGCAGCCGACTCGGCGCCTGGGCCTCACCGCAGAGCCGGGTGATCAACGGCCGGGGTGAACTGGAAGACTTGCTCAAGGCGACCGAACAGCGCTTCACCGACACCCAGCCCGATTGCCCGGAACACTGGGGCGGTTACCGTTTGCTCCCCGAGCGCATCGAGTTCTGGCAGGGCCGCGCGAGTCGTCTGCACGATCGCCTCAACTACCGTGTGCAGGGCGCCGACTGGATTCTTGAACGTCTGGCACCGTAAGCAGTCTACCGAGCGGGATAGCCTGCCGCAGCGGCCTCGAGCCACTTCGGCAGGTCCCGGCGCTTGATCTTCTGCGCCTGAGCCTGCTTCAGCCGTTCGAGCATGAAGGCGCGTTTGCCTTCATCCTTGCCGGCCAGTGACAGGGCCAGGTCGCGATCCATCCAGCGTTTGATCCGCACATACAGCCACCAGTGGAAGTACAGACCGGCGGCGGTGGTGACGACAATGATGAAGTAATCCATGGAAATCCTTGGGTCGGCGGCGCAGGAAACGGATTTTGGCGCTACTGTTGGGTGAGTTCGCGGGTGCCTGTACCGGGCCTGAATGAAAGCAACTTTATCCGGGCGACGCCGTGACAGGCGTCAAGCTGCGGAGTTTAATGAATACCTGTCCTTTGGAGTTGATGCTATGCGTAAGTCTGTTCTGCTGGTTGCTTCCTTTTCCACGATGGCGATGTTGCTGACCGGCTGCCAGTCGAGCCTGACCGGTGACTCCTACTCCCGTGACGAAGCGCGTCGCGTGCAGACGATTCGCATGGGCACCATCGAATCCCTGCGTCCGGTGAAAATCGAAGGCACCAAAACCCCGATCGGCGGCCTCGCCGGTGCAGCCGTGGGCGGTGTCGGCGGCAGCGCCATCGGCGGCGGCAAAGGCAGCATCGTTGCAGCCGTTATCGGCGCCGTGGCCGGCGGCCTGATCGGTTCGGCCACTGAAGAAGGCCTGACCCGCACCCAAGGCGTTGAAATCACCGTGCGCGAAGACGACGGCAGCATGCGCGCCTATGTGCAGCAAGTGCAGGAGAATGAAGTGTTCCGCGTGGGTGAGCGGGTGCGGATTTCGACTGTTGGCGGAACCAGCCGCGTTTCGCACTAAGCGCAAACGAGCGGTAAAAGAAAACCCCGATCAGGTGACTGGTCGGGGTTTTTTTGTTGGCTTGCGGCATTAACGAAGCAGGAAAATCGTGGCTGCAGGACGCGTCTCTGAATACGTGGGGATTGTTCGCTACGGCGATCCATCGCGCATCAGGAAGGCAGCGCGCTGTTCTTTCTGCTCGCCGCCAACGTCACTGCATAACCGATCAATGCCGCAAACACTGAACCTGTGAGAATGCCCATCCGGTCCATCCCGGCGTATTCACTGGCGCCCGGCACAAAGGCCAGCGAGCCGACAAACAGGCTCATGGTGAAGCCGATCCCGCAGAGGATCGCCACGCCCAGCACCTGGCCCCAATTGGCGCCCTGGGGCAGGGCGGCGATGCCGGTTTTCACGGCGAGCCAGGTCAGGCCGAACACGCCGATGGTCTTGCCCAGCAGCAGGCCGACGGCGATGCCCATCGGCACGTGGTGGGTGAAGCTTTCGGCGGTTACGCCGGTCAGCGACAGGCCGGCGTTGGCGAAGGCGAACAGCGGCAGGATGCCGTAGGCCACCCACGGGTGCAGTGCATGTTCCAGGGTCAGCAGTGGCGAAGGCTCGGCATTCTTGGTGCGCAGCGGGATGCAGAACGCCAGGGTCACGCCGGCCAGCGTCGCGTGGACACCGCTCTTGAGCACGCAGACCCAGAGGATCAGACCGATGATCATGTACGGCCCGAGCTTGACCACCCCGAGCCGGTTCATCGCCACCAGCGCCGCGATGCACGCGGCCGCCAGGCCCAACGACAGGGTCGACAGTTCACCGGAATAGAAGATCGCAATGATCACGATGGCGCCAAGGTCATCGATGATCGCCAGGGTCATCAGGAACAGTTTCAGCGACACCGGCACACGCTTGCCGAGCAAGGCCAGTACGCCGAGGGCGAAGGCGATGTCGGTGGCGGTCGGAATCGCCCAGCCGTCGAGGGCGGCGGGATTGTCGCGGTTGAGGAACCAGTAGATCAGCGCCGGCACCAGCATGCCGCCGATGGCCGCCGCGCCGGGCAGGACGATCTGCGACGGTTTCGACAGCTGACCGTCGAGGACTTCGCGCTTCACTTCCAGGCCGATCAGCAGGAAGAACAGCGCCATCAGGCCGTCGTTGATCCACAGCAGCAGGGGCTTGGCGATCTTCAACGCGCCGATCTGCGTCACCACCGGGGTGTCGAGCAGGCCGCTGTACAACCACGACAGCGGCGAGTTGTTGATGATTAGAGCCAGGATGGCCGCGGCGATCAGTAACAGACCGCTGGCAGCTTCCAACTGAAAGAAACGCGTGAAAGTGCTACGCAGAGGCAAGGTCGCTCTCCATCGATAAAGTCAAAAGGTGGCACACCCTAACCCGTACCGTTAGTTGTTAAAACAAAAGTTATATTCTTTTTTGTTATATGCGGTTACAGAGCGCCAGGTCGACGTGCAGCAGAGCCTAGCAGTTGCCCGAGGGATTGACGCTCAGCTGTATCTGTCGGTGCCGTGGGATTTTTCCTAAGCTTGGGGGCTGAGCCTGTAAAGGCACTTCTGCCCGATTCAACGAGAACGACAGCCATGAGCGACAACCGACAGTGGGCCCGCGAAGCCATCCGGATCATCGAAGCGGACTTCCAGCGCAGCGCCGACACCCACCTGATCCCCTTGCCACTGCCGGGGTTCCCGGGCATCGAGTTGTATTTCAAGGACGAGTCCAGCCACCCGACCGGCAGCCTCAAGCATCGGCTGGCCCGTTCGCTGTTTCTCTACGCCTTGTGTAACGGCTGGCTCAAACCCGGCGCGCCGGTGATCGAGGCGTCCAGTGGTTCGACGGCGATTTCCGAAGCGTATTTTGCGCGGATGCTCGGCCTGCCGTTCATTGCGGTGATGCCGGCGACCACATCCAAGGAGAAGATTGCGCAAATTGCGTTCTACGGTGGCCAGAGTCATCTGGTCGACGATCCGACCCAGATCTATGCCGAGTCCGAACGCCTGGCCCGCGAGCACGACGGTCATTTCATCGACCAGTTCACCTATGCCGAACGCGCCACCGACTGGCGGGCGAACAACAACATCGCCGAGTCGATCTTCCAGCAGATGCGCTACGAGCAGCACCCGTGCCCGGCCTGGCTGATTTCCAGCCCCGGCACTGGCGGCACCACCGCGACCCTCGGTCGTTACGTGCGCTATCGCCAGCACTGCACCCGCGTGCTGTGCGCCGATGCCGAGCGTTCGGTGTTCTTCGACTTTTACCAGACCGGCGACGCCAGTTTGCGTCTGGACCACGGTTCTCGGATCGAAGGCATCGGCCGGCCACGGGTGGAGGCGTCGTTCCTGCCCAAGGTGATCGATGCGATGGTCAAGGTGCCGGATGCCTTGTCGCTGGCGGCCATGCATTACCTGGCGCAGCGTCTGGGCCGGCATGTGGGCGGTTCGAGCGGCACCAACCTGATCGGCGCGCTGATGGCGGCGCAGCAGATGAAAGCGGCGGGGGAGTCGGGGTCGATCGTGGCGATCCTGTGCGATGGCGGCGAGCGCTATGCGGACACCTATTACGATCAGGCGTGGCTCAAGGCGCAGGGCTATGAGCTGGATGGATTGATGGCGGCCGTGGCGGCGAGTGCCGAACGGGGGGAGGCGCTGCCGGCCTCGGTTCTGCGCGCCAATATCTGACGCCGAAAACGACTGTGGGAGCGAATTCGCTCCCACAGTTTTTTGCAGTGTTTCAGGTCGTGCAGATCAGTCTTTCAGACCGAGAATGTCACGCGCCACCGCTTCCGCAATCCGAATCCCGTCAACACCCGCCGACAGAATCCCGCCCGCATAACCCGCGCCTTCACCGGCCGGGAACAGACCTTTGACGTTCATGCTCTGCAGTGTCTCGTTACGCGTGATGCGCAGCGGCGACGATGTCCGGGTCTCGATCCCGGTCAGCACCGCATCGTGCAGCGAATAACCGCGAATCTGCTTCTCGAACGCCGGCAGGGCTTCGCGGATCGCTTCGATGGCGAAGTCCGGCAAGGCCAGGGCCAGATCGCCCAGTGCCACGCCCGGTTTGTACGACGGCTCGACTTCGCCCAGTTCGGTCGAAGGAATGTCATTGATGAAGTCGCCAACCAGTTGCGCCGGCGCCTTGTAGTCGCTGCCGCCGAGGATGAAGGCGTGGGACTCCAGACGTTCCTGCAACTCGATCCCGGCCAGCGGACCGCCCGGATAATCGACTTCCGGGGTGATGCCGACGACGATACCGGAGTTGGCGTTGCGCTCGTTACGCGAGTACTGGCTCATGCCGTTGGTGACCACGCGGTTCGGCTCGGAGGTCGCCGCCACCACGGTGCCGCCCGGGCACATGCAGAAGCTGTAGACCGAACGGCCGTTCTTGGCGTGGTGCACCAGTTTGTAGTCGGCGGCGCCCAACTTGGGGTGGCCGGCGTACTTGCCCAGACGCGCGCGGTCGATCAGCGATTGCGGGTGCTCGATGCGGAAACCCACCGAGAAAGGCTTGGCTTCCATGAACACGCCACGGCTGTGGAGCATGCGGAAGGTGTCGCGGGCACTGTGGCCGAGGGCCAGGACCACGTGTTTCGAATGCAGGGTTTCGCCGCTGGCCAGTTCGACGCCGACCAGTTGGCCGTCTTCGATCAGCACGTCGGTGACGCGTTCCTGGAAGCGTACTTCGCCGCCGAGGGCGCGGATCTCTTCACGCATGGTCTCGACCATGCCGGTCAGACGGAACGTACCAATGTGCGGCTTGCTGACGTAAAGGATTTCTTCCGGCGCGCCGGCCTTGACGAACTCGTGCAGCACCTTGCGGCCGAGGAATTTCGGATCCTTGATCTGGCTGTACAGCTTGCCGTCGGAGAACGTGCCCGCGCCGCCTTCGCCGAACTGCACGTTGGACTCGGGGTTGAGCACGCTTTTGCGCCACAGACCCCAAGTGTCCTTGGTGCGCTGGCGCACTTCGGTGCCGCGCTCGAGGATGATCGGCTTGAAGCCCATCTGCGCCAGCAACAGGCCGGCGAAGATCCCGCACGGGCCGAAACCGACCACGATCGGGCGCTGGCTCAGGTCGCTTGGCGCCTGGCCGACGAATTTGTAGCTGACATCCGGCGCCACGTTGACGTTACGGTCGTCGGCGAACTTGCCCAGCACTTTGGCCTCGTCGCGCACTTCGAGGTCGATGGTGTAGATGAAGCACAGTTCGGAGGACTTTTTGCGCGCATCGTAGCTGCGCTTGAACAAGGTGAAATCGAGCAGGTCATCGCTGGCAATGCCCAGGCGTTGCACGATGGCAGCGCGCAGGTCTTCGTCGGGATGGTCGATCGGCAGCTTGAGTTCAGTGATTCGTAACATGACAGGATCCGGTTCGCGGGGCGCACAACTGCGCCAGGGCGTTTGAAGGCGGCGATTATAAGCCGCAACGGCCGGATCCCGTGAGGGTAAAACGATCAGTCGTTACGCGAACCGCCGAAATACCCGCAACCACGCTGCACCTTGCCGTCGATACGCAGCTCGGCGCTCATGTGCTGCACGCTGCCGGTGCTGCTGTCGACGCAGCGCTGCGGCGCCACCCACAGCTCGATGCGCTGGTTGTTGGCTTCGCTGCTGAGGTTGAAACGACCGTCGCCCAGTTGCTCTTCGACGTAGGGCACAGCGAGCGGTGGCTGGCCTTCGCGATCGATGACCAGGCCTTTGCCGCTGACTTTTACGTTCCATTCCGGGCCATGGCCGGCGGCGCGCAGGATCAGCTGTTTGAAGTTCGGATCATCGCAAGCGGTGCCGGAACGTTCGACGCGATAGAGCTGGGTCAGGTCGAGACGGTCACCGGCAATCTTTCCACGCACGTCGGCGAACAGCTTGCCCTGTTGATCGGCCAGTGTGGCGGCCTCTTGCAGGACGCTGGTGCCGCCGATGTCATTGACCACGTACTGGCGCTGCTCGCCGCAGGCCTGGAACACCAGTTTGCCGTCGGCAGCGGTCAGTTGCCCCTGCATCCGCGTCTGGCCGACGTGGGAGGCGCTTTCCCGCGCACCCTCGAACAACTGGCACGCGGCAAACAACGGGAGCAGGGCAACAACGATCAGGGAACGGGCAACACGCATCTTTGGCTCTCCAGACAAGTGCCGCCACGTTACGCAGGCTGACCGTTCATCACAAGGGTTTAGCCCACGTGAAATGTCTGACCTGTCTGCAAGCCTTCGACACTTTTGGCGTAGGCCAATGCCACATCCGCCGCAGGAACCGGCTTGTAGCCACGGAAGTACGGGGCGTAGCTGCCCATGGCTTCCACCAGCACGGTCGGGCTGATCGAGTTCACGCGCAGACCGCGTGGCAGCTCGATGGCAGCGGCGCGGACGAAGCTGTCCAGCGCGCCGTTGACCAGTGCAGCCGATGCACCGCTGCGAATCGGATCGTGGCTGAGCACGCCGGTGGTGAAGGTAAACGATGCGCCGTCGTTGGCGAATTCACGGCCGATCAGCAGCAGATTGACCTGGCCCATCAACTTGTCTTTCAGGCCGAGGGCGAAACTGTCTTCGGTCATTTCACCCAGCGGGGCGAAGGTCACGTTGCCGGCGGCGCAGACCAGTGCGTCGAACTTGCCGGTCTGTTCGAATAGCTTGCGGATCGATGCGCTGTCGCTGATATCCACCTGCAAATCGCCGCTGCTGCGGCCGATACGAATGACTTCATGACGCTGCGACAGCTCTTTGTCCACGGCCGAACCGATGGTGCCGCCCGCGCCGATCAACAGAATTTTCATCGTGATTGCCTCAAGTGATTGAACGAAGTTTCAGTCTAGAGTGGTTTTTTCTGCGGATAAGCGCACTAATGGGCAACCTTTGGTTTTCAAATGGAAACAATCTATGAGCGAGATGGATGATCTGGCGGCGTTCGCGGTGTTGATCGAAGCCGGCAGCTTTACCCTGGCGGCGCAGCAATTGGGCTGCAGCAAGGGGCAATTGTCCAAGCGCATCAGTCAGCTGGAAGCGCGGTTTTCCGTGGTGTTGCTGCAACGCACCACGCGTCGGCTGAGCCTGACGGCGGCCGGTGCGGCGTTGTTGCCGCAGGCTCAGGCGCTTGTAGTCCAGGTGGAGCGAGCCCGTCAGGCATTGGCGCGATTGAAGGACGACATGGCCGGCCCGGTGCGTATGACGGTTCCGGTTTCGCTGGGGGAAACGTTTTTCGACGGTCTGCTGCTGGATTTCTCGCAGAAATACCCCGAGGTGCAGATCGAACTGGAGCTGAATAACAGCTACCGCGACCTGTCCCGCGACGGCTTCGATCTGGCGATCCGCACCGAAGTCGCCAATGACGAGCGACTGGTGGCCAAACCGCTGCTGGCCTGGCAGGAAATGACCTGCGCCAGCCCTGAATATCTGGAGCGCTTTGGCGAGCCGCTGATGCCACAGGCGCTGGCCGAACACCGTTGCCTGCTCAACAGCCATTACAGCGGTCGCGAGGAATGGCTCTATCACCAGCAGCACGAACTGCTGCGGGTGCGGGTGTCGGGGCCGTTCGCCAGCAATCACTACAACCTGTTGAAGAAAGCCGCATTGGCCGGCGCCGGGATCGCTCGCCTGCCGTCCTACCTGTTGCAGGCGGAATTGGCTGACGGCCGATTGCGCTGGCTCCTTCGCGATTTTCAGACCCGGCGCATGCCGATGTACCTGGTGCACCCGTATCAGGGCGGGTTACCGAAACGCACCCAGGTGCTGGCGGATTATCTGATCGGCTGGTTCAAGCTCAGCGGCGAAGCGCTGGACCGGTTGTAGTGCTTGGCGATCAGGTGATCGATCGACAGTTTGCCCGGCCCGGTTGCCATCAAGTACAGCAACACCGCCATCCAAGTGCCGTGGGTCGGGTAGGCATCCGGGTACACGAACAGCTGAATGGTCAGGGTCATGCCGAGCAATGCCAGCGCCGAAAAACGTGTGGCGAAGCCGACGAGGATCAGAATCGGGAAGAAGTGCTCGGCAAACGCCGCCAGATGCGCGGCGATTTCCGGCGACAGCAGTGGCACGTGGTATTCGCTCTGGAACAGCGGAATCGTCGAGTCCGCCAAATGTGGCCAGCCAATCTGGAATGTTCCGTCGATCAGGTCGACGGCCAGCCCTTCGACCTTGGTCTGCCCGGATTTCCAGAACACCGCCGCGATGGAAAAACGCGCGATGAAGGCGATCAGGCTGTGTGGGATTTTTTCCAGCAGCGCGATGGCGCGGGCAATGAGACTGTTCATGACGACACCTTTGGGTGGAAATGAGTGATGACTTGACGACTGATCAGCAGGGCGAGGGTCTGGCTAAGATCGAAGGCCTCGGCGGATTCCAGCGCTTGAGTGAGTGACTGACCCGCCTTGAGCTGGCGAATAAACTGGCTGGCGCCGCGATCCACGGCGAACACCTCGACTTCCAGTCCATTGCGCAGGATCAGCGCGTGCTGGGCGTGACGCAGATCGATCCCGGCCAGCGTCGCGTCGTGCTGATGCGCCGCCCAGATGTCCACTACGGCGAAGTTTGAATCGAGCAGATGCAGCGAAGGGTGCAGGCCGATACGCAGTTCGTAGAGCGCATCGGCATCGGCGAATACAGCAGCGATCCGCTCCTGACTCAGGGGCAACGCATCGGCAGCGTGATAAGCCTGCGTGCGCAAGCGCTCCAGCCGCGCGACATCGGTCAGATAGGGGACGCTCGCGACAGGTTCGAAGCCGCTGATGAAATCCGCCAGCTCACTGCCGTAGTCGCTCATCAACGGACTGTGTGGTGGATGGCTTTGTACGAAAACTCCGGCCATGGCCCTAAAGAATTCGTCACCCACCAACTGCATCACCACGGGATAACTGTCGGCCAATGCGTTGATCAGCGAACCCTGCACGTTGTTGCGGTACACCGCGAAACGGCTGGCCGGATCGGCGCCGTTGGCGCTGCACAAACCGTCGGGGCAGGGCAGGTCGATATCGAGCAACGCGGCGCTGAACGCAGCTTGAGTGCTCACGGCCGACCTCCCGCGCACAGCAACAGCTCATCGGCCTGCTGCGCTTCCGCCAACAAAACGTTGAAGGCCGGCACCTGATTGTCCCGTTCGATCAACGTTGCTACCGGGCCGACGCGTTCCAGCGCTTGCCGGTACAACGACCAGACCGCTTGATCGATTGGCGCGCCGTGATCGTCGATGAGCAAGCGATCACCGAGGCTGTCGGAATCTTCAGCAAATCCGGCCAGATGAATCTCGCCCACCGCGTGCAGCGGCAGTGCATCGAGATAGGCCAGGGGATCGCGCTGATGGTTGATGCACGAGACGAAGACATTGTTCACGTCCAGCAAAAGGCCGCAGCCAGTGCGCCGGATGACTTCGCGGATGAAGTCCGCTTCGTCGATCGTCGAGCGCTCAAATGCCAGATAGGTCGCCGGGTTTTCCAGCAGCATCGGACGTTTGAGGGTGTTTTGCACCTGATCGATGTGTTCGCAGACGCGGTTCAGCGTCGACGTATCGTAAGCCAGGGGCAGCAGATCATTAAGGAACACCGGGCCATGGCTCGACCAGGCCAGGTGTTCGGAAAAGGAGTGGGGTTGATAGCGCTCGATCAGCGCCGCCAAGCGTTTGAGGTGCTGGACATCCAGCGGGCCTTCGGCACCGATGGACAGCCCGACGCCATGCAGCGACAGCGGATACGCCTCGCGGATCAAGCCCAGAAAATGATGAAACGGGCCGCCGGCCACCATGTAGTTTTCGGCGTGGACTTCGAAGAAACCGATGTCCGGTCGTGAATCGAGCACTTCGCTGAAGTGCTCGCTTTTGAGCCCCAGCCCGGCACGGGACGGGAGCCCGGTGAGGGCTGCCCGAGTGCGGCGCAAGGCATGGTCGCAGGATGTGATCATGATCGACACTCGGGCGGCTCCCGGATCAGGACTTGGCTTTGAACGCTTCGAGCTGACCGAAACCGGTCGGCGAGGTTTTGCTTTCGGTGGTGGCGCAGGTGCCTTTTGGAACCAGTTTCCAGGCGTTGGCCTGATGATCCATTTTCGCGGTGCCGGCACAGGTGGTGCCCGCACCTGCGGCGCAGTCGTTCTTGCCTTTCATGGCCACGCCGAAGCATTTTTCCATGTTGTCGTCAGCGGCGTGGGCGGTGGAGACGGCAGCGATGCTCAGAGCAGAACCGAGAGCCAGAACCAGGGCGGTGGCGGACAGGGTGCGGGTGGTAGCAGTCATGATGTTTCTCCGGTTTGAACTTGGGTTTGAACAAGCGATTGCGCTTGCTTGCCCCACTAGAGAAACGACTCGGCGATGCGTTACAGCGATCGGTAAAAGTTTTTTTGCCGGGCACAAAAAAAACGGCCCGAAGGCCGTTTTCCGTTTGAAGCGATCGATCAACCGCCGAGGTACGCCTCGCGCACTTTCGGGTCGGTCAGCAGCGCTTCGCCGGTGCCTTGCATCACTACCCGGCCGTTTTCCAGAACGTACGCGCGGTCAGCGATTTTCAGCGCCTGGTTGGCGTTCTGCTCGACCAGGAACACCGTCACACCGTCCTTGCGCAGCTGTTCGATGATGTCGAAGATCTGCTGGATGATGATCGGTGCCAGGCCCAGCGACGGCTCGTCGAGCAGCAGCAGTTTCGGCTTGCTCATCAGCGCGCGGCCGATGGCGAGCATTTGCTGTTCGCCGCCGGACATGGTGCCGCCGCGCTGGTTGAAGCGTTCTTTCAGGCGTGGGAAAAGTCCGAGAACCTTGTCCATCTGTTCCTGATAGTCGCCCTTGTCGGTGAAGAATCCGCCCATGGACAGGTTTTCTTCTACGGTCAGACGGGCAAACACCCGACGACCTTCCGGCACCACGGCAATGCTCTTGCGCATGATCTGCGACGAGTCCTGGCCGACCAGTTCCTCACCCATGTAGCGGATGCTGCCGCTGTGGGCCTGCGGCGAACCGCAGAGCGTCATCAGCAGCGTGGACTTGCCGGCACCGTTGGCGCCGATCAGAGTCACGATCTCGCCCTGGCGGACTTCGACGTTGACGCTGTGCAGGGCCTGGATCTTGCCGTAGAAGGTGGAAACGTTTTCGAACTGCAGCATTTACGCTTCCCCCAGGTAGGCTTTGATCACTTCAGGATTGTCGCGGATCTGTTCCGGCGTGCCGTCGGCCAGAGGCGTGCCCTGGTTGATCACGACGATATGGTCGGAAATGCTCATGACCAGTTTCATGTCGTGTTCGATCAGCAGCACGGTCACGTTGTGCTCTTCACGCAGCACGCTGATCAGCGCCTTGAGGTCTTCGGTTTCCTTCGGGTTCAGGCCGGCGGCCGGTTCGTCGAGCATGAGGATCCGCGGACGGGTCATCATGCAGCGGGCGATTTCAAGACGACGCTGCTGACCGTAGGCCAGGGTGCCGGCGGGGCGGTTGGCGAACTCTTTCAGGTTGACCTTTTCCAGCCAGTATTCGGCGAACTCCATGGCCTCGCGCTCGCTCTTGCGAAACGCCGGGGTCTTGAACAGGCCGGACAGGAAGTTGGTGTTCAGGTGACGGTGCTGGGCGATCAACAGGTTCTCGACCGCCGTCATGTCCTTGAACAACCGCACGTTCTGGAAGGTGCGCACCACGCCTTTGAGGGCGATCTTGTGGCCCGGCAGGCCGTGAATCGGCTCGCCGTCCAGCAGGATGCTGCCGCCCGATGGCTGGTAGAAACCGGTCAGGCAGTTGAACACGGTGGTCTTGCCGGCGCCGTTCGGCCCGATCAGCGCAACCACCTGTTTCTCTTTCACGGTCAGGGCCACGCCGTTGACCGCCAGCAAGCCGCCGAAGCGCATGCTCAGATTTTCGACTTTCAGGATCTCGCGGCTCATTTGCGCAGCTCCATGTGAGGACGTTGCATGGGCAGCAGACCTTGAGGTCGCCAGATCATCATCAGCACCATCAGGGCGCCAAACATCAACATGCGGTACTCACTGAACTCACGCATCATTTCCGGCAGCAGGATCATCACCACGGCCGCGAGAATCACGCCCAGCTGCGAGCCCATGCCGCCCAGCACCACGATGGCGAGGATGATCGCCGACTCGATGAAGGTGAACGATTCCGGCGTCACCAGACCCTGACGGGCGGCGAAGAAGCTGCCGGCGAAACCGGCAAATGCCGCGCCGAGGGTGAACGCCGAGAGCTTGATCACGGTCGGGTTGAGACCCAACGCACGGCAGGCGATTTCGTCCTCACGCAGCGCTTCCCACGCACGGCCGATCGGCATGCGCAGCAGGCGGTTGATCACGAACAGCGCCGCCAGTGCCAGCAACAGAGCAACCAGGTACAGGAAGATCACCTTGTTGATCGAGTTGTACTGCAGGCCGAAATACTCGTGGAAGGTTTGCATCCCTTCTGCGGCTTTACGTTCGAAGGTCAGGCCGAAGAACGTCGGTTTCTCGATGTTGCTGATGCCGTTCGGGCCGCCCGTGATGTCGGTCAGGTTACGCAGGAACAGGCGGATGATTTCCCCGAAGCCGAGGGTCACGATCGCCAGGTAGTCGCCGCGCAGACGCAACACCGGGAAGCCGAGCAGGAAGCCGAACGTCGCCGCCATCAGGCCGGCAATCGGCAGGCAGATCCAGAAGCTCAGTCCGTAGTAGTGCGACAGCAGCGCGTAGCTGTAGGCGCCGACGGCGTAGAAGCCGACGTAACCCAGGTCGAGCAGACCGGCCAGACCGACCACGATGTTCAGACCGAGGCCGAGCATCACGTAGATCAGGATCAGCGTCGCGATGTCCACCGCGCCACGGGAGCCGAAGAACGGCCACACCAGCGCACCGATGATCAGCGCGATGATGAAGTAGCGTTGGGTGGTCGGCAGGGTCAGGAAGTTGCTGGCCTTGGCCGGAATCAGCGGCATGCCTGGCGACGAGCGCCACGCCTTGCTGATCTGCTGGTTGAACAGCACCCGCAGGAACATCAGCACCGAGCAGATGGCGATGGTCGCCAGAATGGCCGGGCTGGTGTTATGCACTTCCAGGTTGACACCCACGATGGTCAGTTTCAGACCCAGTACCGGATAGGCCACGGCCCAGACCAGCAAGGCACTGAACAGCGCCTGTTTAAGATTCCTAGTCATACTTTCTCAACCTCCGGACGGCCCAGAATGCCGGTCGGACGGAACAACAGCACCAGAACCAACAAGCCGAAAGCCACGACGTCCTTGTACTGGTCGCCGAAGATATCGGCGCCAAAGGCTTCCGCCACCCCGAGCACCAGCCCGCCGAGCATGGCGCCGGGGATGCTGCCGATCCCGCCCAGTACCGCGGCGGTGAAGGCCTTGAGGCCGACGAGGAAACCGGCGTTCGGGTTGATCACGCCGTATTGCATGCTCAGCAGCACGGCCGCGACGGCCGCCAGCGCAGCACCGATGACGAAGGTCAGGGCGATGATGTTGTTGGTGTTGATGCCCAGCAGGTTGGCCATCTTGATGTCTTCGGCGCAGGCGCGGCAGGCGCGGCCCAGGCGAGAGCGGGAGATGAACAGCGTGAGGCCGAGCATGGCGATCAGGGTCACCACGAACACCACGATTTGCATGTAGGAAATCAGCACTTCATGTGCGCCACCTGGGCCGAAAGCGAAGTTGCCCGGAATCAGGTTGGGGATTGCTTTGTCCTTGGAGTCTTGCGCCAGCAGAACCGTGTTCTGCAGGAAGATCGACATACCGATCGCGGAAATCAGCGGGATCAGACGGTTGCTGCCGCGCAACGGGCGGTAGGCAATGCGTTCGATGCTGTATCCGTAGGAACTGGTGACGACGATGCTGGCGATGAACGCCACGGTCATCAACAGCGGGACGCTTTCGAGTCCCATCATGGTCAGCCCGGCGATGGCGATGAACGCCACGTAGGAACCGATCATGTACACCTCGCCGTGGGCGAAGTTGATCATTCCAATGATGCCGTAAACCATCGTGTAGCCGATGGCGATCAGGGCATACATGCTGCCAACGTTCAAGCCGTTAACCAGCTGTTGGAAGAAGTGATAGATGTCAGGCATTACAGCGCTCCTAAAAACCTGATACGCATTTCACTGGTGGAGTCATTTTTCCGCCCGGTCCCGTGGATCTTTATCCACTTCGAATCCGGGTTTTGCCAGCGAACCGCTGATGACGGTTTTGAGATTTTCAGGTGGGGAGACTGGCGGATCACGCCAGCGCGGCCCAATACATTCGTAAAACAAAGCCCACGGCACGCCGTGGGCTTTATTGGCAGTCAGTCAGGCAGGGCCTTACTGAGGCGACACTTCGGTTTTAGGTTTGCCGTTGTGCCACTCGTAAACCACGAATTTGAAGTCCTTCAGGTCGCCCTTGGCGTCGTAGCTCAGGTCGCCGGTCGGGGTCTTGAAGGTGCCGGCGTGGATGGCTTCAGCCACCTTGGCAGGATCTTCGGACTTGGCTGCGGTGATACCTTGGGCAATCAGTTCAACCGCCGAGTAGGCCGGGAACACAAACGGACCGCTCGGGTCTTCTTTCTTGGCCTTGAACGCATCGGCCAGGGCCACGTTGGCCGGATCCTGGTCGAAGGATTTCGGCAGGGTCACCAGCAGGCCTTCGGACGCGTCCTTGGCGATCTGGGTGATCGAGTCGTTACCCACGCCTTCCGGACCCATGAACTTGGCTTTGAGGCCTTTTTCCTGGGCTTGACGCAGGATCAGACCCAGCTCCGGGTGGTAGCCGCCGTAGTAGACGAAGTCGACGTTGGCTTGCTTGAGCTTGGCGATGATCGCGGAGAAGTCCTTGTCGCCGGCGTTGATGCCTTCGAACACGGCAACCTTGGTGCCTTTCTTCTCGAGGGTGGATTTGACGGCGGTGGCGATGCCTTCACCGTACTGCTGCTTGTCGTGCAGCACGCCGACGATTTTCGGTTTCACGTGATCGGCAATGTAGTTACCGGCGGCAGGGCCCTGGGCGCTGTCCAGACCGATGGTGCGGAAGACCATTTTGTAACCACGGTTGGTGATGTCCGGGCTGGTGGCAGCCGGGGTGATCATGATCACGCCTTCGTCTTCGTAGATGTCCGAAGCAGGCTGGGTGGAGCTGGAGCACAGGTGACCGACCACAAACTTGACGCCGTCGTTGACGACCTTGTTCGCAACCGCTACCGCTTGTTTCGGATCGCAAGCGTCATCGTATTCAACGGCTTCGAGCTTCTTGCCGTCGACGCCGCCTTTGGCGTTGATCTGTTCGATGGCCATTTTCGCGCCACTGAACTGCATGTCGCCGTACTGGGCTACTGGACCGGTTTTAGGGCCGGCGATACCGATCTTGATGGTGTCAGCTGCGAACGAATGGCTGGCAACCCCGGCCAGAACCATAGCGGCAAACAGTTTGGAAATCTGCTTAGTAGCCTTAGTCATAGTGCTCCACTCTTACTGTTGTATTTTTTTAGAGTCCTGACGCCGTAGCAGCAGAACCGGGACAGATATCTAGGCGATACCCTCCGGAAAAGCCCCCGGCAACTGTACCGGTACAGTGTAGAGCGCCGGTTGTTGGCCTGGGAAGCTGGCGCCAGGGGGCAAAACCTGAGGGTGTCGCTTAAATGAAAGAAAAAGACAGAATTGCGGCGGGACGTTCAGAGGGCTTATACCCCAATCATCAGCATTCCTTGGCGTTCCTGCTCTTTTCGTTCGGTACGGTCTTTTGCAACCGGGTTTTTCTGCCGGACCACCGACGTTATCATTCGCGCCGATTTCTTTTCCGGACAGTCCCATGAATCAAGAACCTAGCACCCTCTATGCCAAGCTGCTTGGTGAAACCGCATCTATTACCTGGAAAGAGCTGGAGCGCTTCTACGCCCAGGGTGCCCTATTGTGGGTCGACGCCAGCCTGGATCTGATCGCGGTCGCCGAGGCCGTGGCGTCGGATCAGGGCGAGAAAGTCGCTGCCTGGCTGGCCGAAGACAAGGTCGCCAAGCTGTCTGAAACGCGGGCGCTGGATATTTTCGAGCGCGACCCCGAGATGTGGGCGGTGGTGGTCCGGCCGTGGATCCTGGTCCAGGAAAGGGCAGCGGCCTGACGGGTTGCACCTTGTTGGTGCGGGTGCTGGCCGGTAAAAAGTGTGTAGCGTAGTAGCGTGATGGCCGATTGCCGTAGAGAAATGCCACAAGCGTGGGTGGCATAACGGTGACGTAAACGTAACGGGCACAGTTTAGTAAGCAGCCTAACGGCTGCTTAATTGTTTCGGGATGTTGGAAAGTTCGGGAGTTGGGTGCTTTGCCGGGCCTCTTCGCGAGCAAACTCGCTCCCACAGTATCCGTGTCGAGCACAAAACCTGTGGGAGCGAGCTTGCTCGCGAAGGGCGGCGACCCGGTCCTGGATCAGACCGAGTAAGACTTGCCAGTATGGTTATTGAGGGAAATAACCTTGGTCTTGCCGATCCGGTGACGGTAGATCTCGCGCAGGTACTTGATCGACTTCTTCACGCAATCGCGCGACAGGCGAATGTCGTTGATCGAGACAAACTTCTCTTTGTCGTTGATCAGCTCGCGATACTTCTTCTCGTACATCGGCTTGATCGCGTACCAGTTGGTATCGAGGATCTTCGCCGGGTTCTCGAATTCGTTGAGCAGGTCGTCGATGCGGTCTTCGTCGAATTCTTCGTTGATGATGAAATCGAGGATCGAGTTGTCCAGAGTCTCGTCGAAACGGTACGGGGTCTTGGCGAAGCAACGCTTGATGAATGCCACGATCAGCGTCAGGAAGTCGTCCGACAGGCACGGGCTCTTGGCGATCAGGGTGGTCAGCGACAGGTTGGCCGAGGCACCGATCACCAGCGCGTAGCGCTTGAGCGTAGTGTTCGGGAACAGGCTGTTGAGGTGGGTCTTCAACCGGTTCAGGTCCATGTACGACAGCTTGTAGTCTTTCGGCAGCGAAACGATCGAGACCACCGACGAGCAGTTCTTGAAGAAGTGCAGGTCATGCAGCGCGGCGGCGTCGTAGCCAGAGTTCTTGTATTGCTCCAGCGACGCGCGATAGCGCTTGGACTCGATCGGCAGCAGGCTGATGCCTTCGATGGCCTGGGTCACCTTGTTGAAGTGCGGCAGATCGATCGAGCGGAAGAACAGGTCGTCGATGTTCAGGCGCTGCGGCTCTTTGTCGAACACCTTGAACTTGTCGCTGCTCGGCGGCGGGGTTTCCGGCACCACGGACTCAGCGTAGGCAATCGCCACCGGGCCGGCCAGACTCATGAACAGGTCGTTGGCATCCAGGCGAATGGTCTCGCCGATGTCGATGCCGGCGCGACGGAAATAGTTCTGGTCGTAGTCGGTCGTGACCGCCTGGGCCGTCAGAATGTTGAAGATCTGCTGCGAGATGTACTGGTTGGCGTGCTTCTCCATCGCATTGACATCAATGTTCTGGATGTTGCCGTCATCGCTCTCTTCGGCGTAACGCATGATGTCGTTGGAGATCAGCATCATCGCGTTCCACGGGCGGATACGGCCCATGACGCTGGCTTCGCTGCTGTCTTCGTTGGCGAAGTTGTACGAGAAATCCCATTCTTCCGAGAGGTATTTGCACAGCAGGCGACCGGCGTTGATGTGCAGCGCCTCGGACATTTCGCTGCGGTGGTCGGAAATGTTCGGCAGCACGCAGATGCCGCTGGTGAAAATCGGCTCGAACACGAACGAATGACCGCTCTTGCCGTCATGCTCGTCCATCGGCTTGGTGTCGAACGTCTTGTTCATGTACGAGTGCTGCTGGGCCAGGCCGAATTCCGAGGCCATGCCCGAACCGGTACCGCCGCCGGCACTGAAGATCGAGAAATACAGGCGCGACTGGTTGGCCTTGATGCCGCAGCTGTCGATCAGGTACGAGTGGATCATTTTCCAGTCAGGGCTGGAGAAGCGCTGGGTGTCCTTGTTGAGGATGATCTTCGCCAGGTACTGGCCGAGGATCGGCGCGTTACCGGCGCCACCGGCGTGGACTTCGGACAAGTCCATGATCTTCATCTTGCTGTAGTCGCGCAGGAAACCGCTTTTTTCGCCCTTGCGCGAGAAGCGGATGCGCCCGGCAATGTCCTTGTCGAGGTCACCGAGCATCACCAGCGGTTCCACCAGGAACACCGGTTTGGTCGACTTGTTCGGGCCGATCCGCAGGTTCTGCTTGATCCACTGGGCCGGGCTGTAGCCTTTGTCGGAGGCCAGGCGGCGGTCAGCCGCGCGGTCTTCGTTGTTGAATTCGTTGAGGTAGAACTTGCGCGCGTTGTACACCAGTTCCGCCACATCGAGGGCGATGTTGGAGCCGCAGCGACCGAGGCCGATCAGGCACACCGACGGGAATTCCTGATCGTTGTGCTGTTCGTTGTCGCCTTCCAGGTGCGGCGGGCGCGGGAACACCAGGTCACGCAGGCCATCGAGGTTGTCGAGGATGCGGTCGGTATTGGTTTCGGTGAAGTACAGGTATTGCTGGGTGCCCAGCGGGCGCGAAGGAGGCAATGGCTTCATCGGGGCAGGGCTGTTTGCCGCAGGGCTCAGAGTCAGATCGGATACCGCAGTGGCCGGATTGTTTTTAGAAGTCATTGTGCGCCATATACCTGGACTGGTTGGTCGGCGACCGCTGTCGTCGAGCCTCACGGAATGGGAATCTCGCGTCTTTTTTCTGCGCGTGTCTTGCCCGTGCGTCAGGGACTTTGCCTGAGTGCCGCGCGGGGGAATCCTTTCCTGATTGATGATGGATCGGCCATTATTCGGCGATCTTTAATCAAAAGGAGGCTAAATGATGTCAACGCGACCTTCGTTGGGGTTTGCCGGAATCGGCCTGATGGGCCTGCCGATGTGCCGCCGTCTGCTGGCCGCCGGTTATCCGCTGACCGTGTGGAACCGCAACCCGGCCAAGTGCGTGCCGCTGGTCGAGGCCGGCGCCCGGCAGGTGGCGACCCCCGCTGAACTCTGTGCACAGGCTGACGTGGTGATGCTATGCCTGGCAGACACGGCGGTGGTGCGCGAGGTGGTGTTCGGCCCGGCCGGCGTGGCCGAAGGAGCGAAACCCGGTCAGTTGCTGGTGGATTTTTCCAGCCTCGAACCGACTGCTACCCGTGAGATGGCAGCCGAACTGGCCGGCAAGACAGGCATGTCCTGGCTCGATTCGCCGGTGTCCGGCGGGGTGGTCGGGGCCGAAGCCGGCAGTCTGGCGATCATGGTCGGTGGTGATGCAGCGGATCTTGATCGCGTGCGACCGGTATTGCTCGAACTCGGGCAACGCGTCACGCACATGGGCGGCGTCGGCGCCGGTCAGGTGACCAAGGCCTGCAATCAGATGATCGTTGCCTGCAACGCCTTGGTGATCGCCGAAGTGGTGGCGCTGGCCGAGCAGGCCGGGGTCGATGCCAGTCTGATCGCCGAGGCGCTGGCCGGTGGTTTTGCCGATTCGAAACCGTTGCAGATCCTCGCGCCGCAAATGGCCGAAAGCCGTTTCGAGCCGGTGAAGTGGCACGTGCGCACGCTGCTCAAGGATCTGGATACCGCGGTGAAGTTTTCCCGGGAAACCGGCTCGGCCACGCCGATCAGCGGATTGGCCGCACAACTGATGCGCCTGCATGGGGCGCAGGGCTTTTTGCAGAAGGATCCAGCGACACTGGTGCAAATGTACCGCGCGCCAGACTCAGCGGATTGACCGTGTGCGCGTGTTTGCGCTGGTTGATTTCTTCCAGCACCGGGCGCAGTTCCGCCAGTGGCACCGGGCGGCTGAGCAGGTAGCCCTGAATGAAGTCGCAGCCTGAACGCTCAAGAAACTCGTATTGCTCCAGGCTTTCGACGCCTTCGGTGACCACCTGCAAGTGCAGGGTGTGCGCCATGACGATGATCGCCTGGACAATTTCCATGTCGGCGGTGGCCTTGGGAATATCAAGAATGAACGAGCGATCGACCTTCAGGGTGTTGAGCGGCAGGCGCTTGAGATAGGCCAGCGACGAATAACCGGTGCCGAAGTCATCGATCGACAGTGACACGCCGAGGGCGCGGATCTGCCGCAGCAACACCAGGGTGTTGGCGATGTTGCCCATCAAGGCGTTTTCGGTGACTTCCAGTTCCAGCCGTTCCGGGGCGACCCCGGCGCTGCGCAAGGCGTGCTCGATTTCATTGGCCAGTTCTTCCCGGGCCAGATTCAGCGGTGAGCAGTTCCAGGCGATCTTCAAGTCTTCGCAACCATGGCGCGACAGCTCGCCGAGGTCTTCACAGGCCTTGCGCAGGACCCAGTTGTCGAGCTCGGCAATCAGGCCGTTGTTTTCGGCGATGGCGATAAAACGATCCGGAGGAAGCAGACCGTGCACCGGGTGCTGCCAGCGGATCAGCGCTTCGAGCTTGGTGACCTTGCCGGTCTTGAGTTCGAAGATCGGCTGGTAATACAGCAACAGGCCGTTCTCTTCACGCAGGGCGTGGCGCAGCTCTTCCTCCAGCTGCAGTTCGAGGCTGGCGCGGTTCTTCAGGTTGGAATCGAAAAAGTGCACGCCGTTGCGCCCGGCGCCCTTGGACTGGTATAGCGCCAGATCCGCGTGCTTGAGCAGTTCATCGCAGGTGGAGCCGTCCTCGGGAAACAGGCTGATGCCTATGCTGGTGGTCATCACCATGCGCCGTCCCGCCAGTTCGATCGGCTCTTTCATCTTGAGCATGATGCGCTGGGCCAGATTGCGCGCTTCTTCGCGGTCGCGCAGGCCGATGAGGATGCAGAACTCGTCGCCGCCGAACCTCGCGACCACGTCTTCATGGCTGCGCACCGAACCCTTGATGTGCTGGGCGATGACCTTGAGCAGTTCGTCGCCGGCGTCATGGCCGAGGCTGTCGTTGATGCGTTTGAAGTGGTCGATGTCGAGAAACATCACCGCCAGCATCCCGCCTTCGCTGGATTTCTGGCTGAGCTTTTCGGCGAAGATCTGATTGAAGCCGCGCCGGTTGATCAGGTTGGTCAGGGCGTCGTAGTTGGCCACGTGTTGCAGTGACATGCGCGCCTGATCGAGCTGGCTGAGCAGGGCGTTGACCCGGCGCAGATCGTGTTCCTTGTTCTGCAGCTTCTTGTCGGCCAATGCGGCGCTGATGGCGCTGCCGAGAATCAGCAGCGTGATCAGCGCGACGGTCAGGCCCAACTGCAAGTGACCGGTTTGCGACGCCAATGTCGGCAGTTGCCCTTCGGGTAGCACCAGTTGCAGCGCCGCCATGCCGGTGAAATGCATGCTGAGGATACCGGCGCCGAGAATCAGCGCAGCCACGTATTTGAGCATCTGGATGTGCAGACCGCTGCCTTCGCGCAGATAACCGGCCACCCACAGTGCGGCAAAGCTGGCGCCGATGGCGATCATGATCGATGAGATGAACAGGGTGGGCTCGTAGTAAGCCGTGGCGGCGGATTCGATGGCGGCCATGCCGACGTAATGCATGCCGGCGATGCCCAGACCGATGACGATGGCGGTCTTGAGGTATTGCAGCAGACTCGGCTGCGGATGGCTGAGGGTGTGCATGGCCAGCCAGGACGCCAGTAACGCGATCACCAGGGAAAACAGGGTCACGGGCAAGTCGTACTGAATGTCGATCGGCGCCTGGAATGCCAGCATGCTGATGAAATGCATGGCCCAGATACCGCCGGCCAGGCATGTTGCGCCGATCCAGCGCCACAGTCGCTGCGAACCGGGCTCTTCAGCGTGGGCGACCCGTTCGGCCATGTCGAGGGTAGCGAAACTCGCGGCGCAGGCAACCAGATAGGCCACCAGTACCAACAGGGGATTGTGTGTGCAATTGAGGATGACCTGCCCGCTCTCCGGCTGCTCGGCAACAAACTGCAAACCAAGCCACTCCATAGCATGCCCCGTCTCTGAGTGCGTCCTTACTGCGTCATCAACGCAGGCGAATGTTTGCAGTATAGAGGCGGTTTTTGCCGTGCAAGCGGTAGTGGCACATTGGCGCTAATGATTTTGGCATGAGCGTCATAGCGTTTGGCGCTAAGCGTTGAAACGCCTGAACTCAGGCGACTTCGTTCCAGTGCGGTTGCAGCGGCGGCAGGCCAAAACGGGCTCGCGCCTTGTCGCAGTCGGTGTTCTGTTCGCCGTTTTCCCACGACGCTTCGAACTCGCGGCAGGGGCTGGAACGCTTGTCGTAGATAGTGCAGGCCACCGACTTTCCGACTTCGCCCTCCAGCGCAGTGCAACGCGGCGCCTTGCGGTCGGTGCCGATCATCGCGACCCGGCTGGGCGTGATCTGGGTGACCAGTTCATCGGGCACGGTCCCGCCGGAGGATGCGCATTCACCCCAGAAAAAAGAAACACGAAAATGGGAACAGCAGGCACCGCAATTCAGACACGGACTGACTTCGGACATGGGCGGGGGTATCAAAGGGATTGATCGGCAGGATCCGGACGGATCCGGCGGCCATTCTAGGCTTTGCCACGGCGTTGGGAAGGGGGGCGAGAAAGTATTTTTTCATTGCCGGATTTTTCCGCAAACCCCCCGGTTTTAGGGGGATTCGAAGCATTTCAAGGGCTTACGTTTCGTTACACGGCCATGGCCCGTCATCAGGCTGACGAATGATCACAGACAGCCCCGACGAGCGTGACTAGATTGCAGGTTCCGGGCTCGGATGCGTTGGCAGTGAAGCCCCAATAACAATAAAGAGACGGACCCATGCAGAACTCGACCCAAGCGGCGAATGCCTGGCGCATTCTGTTCCTGCTGTTCCTCGCCAACCTGTTCAACTTCTTCGACCGCACCATCCCGGCGATCATCATCGAACCGATCCGCATGGAATGGCACCTCAGCGACTTTCAGTTGGGGATCGTCGGCACTGCGTTCACTCTGGTCTACGCGATTGCCGGCTTACCACTGGGCCGTATGGCCGACACCGGTTCGCGCAGCAAACTGATGGGCTGGGGCCTGGCGACCTGGAGCGCGCTCACTGCCGTGAACGGTCTGGTCGGCAGTTTCTGGAGTTTCCTGCTGGTGCGCATGGGCATCGGCATCGGTGAAGCCAGTTACGCGCCCGCCGCCAACTCGCTGATCGGCGACCTGTTCCCCGCTCACCGCCGGGCCCGGGCCATGGGCATTTTCATGCTCGGCCTGCCGTTGGGGCTGTTGCTGGCCTTCTTCACCATCGGCTGGATGGTCAAGGCGTTCGACAGCTGGCGCGCGCCGTTCTTCATCGCCGCCGTGCCGGGGCTGGTGCTGGCGGTGTTCATGTTCTTCATCAAGGAACCCAAGCGCGGCGCGGCTGAAACCGTGCAGGTGTCCCAAGAGAAAGTCGACAGGCCGATTCGCCGGGTTCTCGCCGTGCCGACCTTCCTGTGGCTGGTGATGGCCGGGCTGTGCTTCAACTTTGCGACCTATGCCTGCAACTCGTTTCTGGTGCCGATGCTGCAGCGCTATTTCCTGATGCCGTTGCAGGAAGCGGCGGTGGCGACCGGGGTGATCGTCGGTGTGACCGGTTTGATCGGCCTGACTCTCGGCGGCTGGATCGCCGACAAGATTCACCAGCGAGTGGCCAACGGGCGACTGCTGTTTGCCGCGTTCAGCCTGATCATCTCGACCCTGTGCACGGCGTGGGCGCTGCATGCCGGGCGCATCGAGATCGGGGTGTTTGTCGCAGTGTTCAGCGTTGGCTGGCTGTTCGCTTATAACTTCTACACCTGCGTGTACACGGCGATTCAGGACGTGGTCGAGCCACGCCTGCGGGCCACGGCGATGGCGCTGTTCTTTGCCGGGTTGTATTTGCTCGGTGGCGGTCTGGGGCCGGTTGTGGTCGGCGGTTTGTCGGATCACTTTGCCAAGTCGGCGATGGTCGCGGCGGGCGCCGAGCAGATGACCGAAGCGTTCAAGGCTGTCGGGCTGCATGATGCGATGTACCTGATTCCGGTGGCGCTGTTCCTGACCATGGTGTTCCTGTTCCTCGCCTCGCGCTGTTTTGTGCGGGATGCGAAGCGGATGAAGGAGGGGCTGGTGGCTGTGGTTGAGCCGCAGAGTCAGGCCGTTACTGCTTGATCGGACAGGCAAACAAAAAGGCCCGCATCGCTGCGGGCCTTTTCATTTGTGGCGATGGAGCAGGGCGGTTTAGCCCGCCACCAGCACCCGGATCGCTTCCAGTCGCAGCGCTGCCTTGTCGAGCATCGCCAGACCTTGTTCACGCTGCTTGCGCAGGGCGTCCAGTTCGCTGTCGCGCACGGTCGGGTTGACCGCCTGCAACGCGGTCAGGCGTGCCAGTTCTTCTTCGGTATCGGCGGCCAGACGGCGGCGAGCCTCGGCGACGCGCTCGGCGTGGCGCGGGGTGACCTTGTCTTCACCGGCGTTGATCCGTGGCGTCAGCTGATCGCGCTGGGCCTGGATGAACTTGTTGGCGCTGGCGCGCGGCACGCTTTCCAGTTGATCGTTGAGGGTTTCGAACGCCACGCGCGACGACAGGTCGTTGCCGTTGGCATCGAGCAGGCAGCGCAGGGCGGCCGGCGGCAGGTAACGGCCCAGTTGCAGCGAACGCGGAGCAACCACTTCGCTGACGTAGAGCAATTCCAGCAGCACCGTGCCCGGCTTGAGCGCCTTGTTCTTGATCAGCGCGACGGCGGTGTTGCCCATCGACCCGGACAGCACCAGATCCATGCCGCCCTGCACCATCGGGTGTTCCCAGGTGATGAACTGCATGTCTTCGCGCGACAGCGCCTGGTTGCGGTCGTAGGTGATGGTCACGCCTTCGTCGTCGCCCAGCGGGAAGCTGGCGTCGAGCATCTTCTCGCTCGGCTTGAGGATCAGGGCGTTTTCCGAATGGTCTTCGCTGTCGATGCCGAACGCGTCGAACAGGGTTTCCATGTAGATCGGCAGGGCGAACTGATCGTCCTGTTCGAGGATGTCCTCGACCAGTGCTTCACCTTCGCCGGCGCCGCCGGAGTTGAGCTCCAGCAGACGGTCGCGACCGGTGTGCAGCTCGGCTTCCAGACGCTCGCGCTCGGTGCGCGCCTCGTCGATCAGCGCTTGCCACTCGCCGTCGTCGGCTTCTTCGAGCAGCGGCAGCAGGCGCGGGCCGAACTGGTGCTGCAAAGCGTTGCCGGTCGGGCAGGTGTTGAGGAACGCGTTCAGGGCTTCGTGGTACCACTGGAACAGGCGCTCTTGCGGGCTGGTTTCCAGATACGGTACGTGCAGTTCGATGATGTGCTTCTGGCCGATCCGGTCCAGACGACCGATCCGCTGCTCCAGCAGGTCCGGGTGCGACGGCAGATCGAACAGCACCAGGTGGTGGGCGAACTGGAAGTTGCGACCTTCACTGCCGATTTCCGAGCAGATCAGCACCTGCGCGCCGAACTCTTCGTCGGCGAAGTAGGCGGCGGCGCGGTCACGCTCGAGGATGTTCATGCCTTCGTGGAACACCGTGGCCGGGATGCCGGAGCGCACGCGCAGGGCGTCTTCCAGGTCCATCGCGGTTTCGGCGTGGGCGCAGATCACCAGCACTTTGGTGCGCTTGAGCATTTTCAGCTGGTCGATCAGCCACTCGACGCGCGGGTCGAATTTCCACCAGCGCTCTTCTTCGCTGGCGTCCGGCTGGGCCTGGAAGCTGACTTCCGGGTACAGCTCGGCGTGTTCGCCCAGCGGCAGTTCGAGGTATTCGTCCGGGCACGGCAGCGGGTACGGGTGCAGTTTGCGCTCCGGGAACCCCTGCACGGCGGCGCGGGTGTTACGGAACAGCACGCGGCCGGTGCCGTGGCGGTCGAGCAGTTCACGCACGAGGCGGGCGCTGGCTTCGGTGTCGCCATCGTTGACGGCGGTGAGCAGGGCTTCACCTTCGTTGCCGAGGAAACCGTGGATGGTCTTGTGCGCGGCCGGCGACAGGCGACCCTTGTCCAGCAGCTCCTGAACGGCTTCGGCCACCGGGCGATAGTTTTCGCTCTCGGCGCGGAAGGCGGCCAGGTCATGGAAACGGTTCGGGTCGAGCAGGCGCAGACGGGCGAAGTGGCTGTCCTGACCGAGTTGTTCCGGGGTTGCGGTGAGCAGCAGCACGCCGGGAATGACTTCGGCCAGCTGTTCAACCAGCGAGTATTCCGGGCTGACTTTCTCTTCGTGCCACACCAGGTGGTGGGCTTCGTCGACCACCATCAGGTCCCAGCCGGCAGCGAACAGCGCGTCCTGCGCCTTTTCGTCGTCGACCAGCCACTCCAGCGCCACGAGGGCCAGCTGGGTGTCTTCGAACGGGTTGGTGGCATCGCTTTCGATGAAGCGTTCTTCGTCGAACAGCGCGACCTGCAGGTTGAAACGGCGGCGCATTTCCACCAGCCATTGATGCTGGAGGTTTTCCGGAACCAGGATCAACACCCGGTTGGCGCGGCCCGATAGCAGCTGGCGATGGATCACCAGGCCGGCTTCGATGGTCTTGCCCAGACCCACTTCGTCCGCCAGCAATACGCGCGGCGCGATGCGGTCGGCGACTTCGCGGGCAATGTGCAACTGGTGGGCGATCGGTTGTGCGCGCACGCCGCCCAGGCCCCAGAGCGCGGACTGCAACTGGCGGCTGGTGTGTTCCAGGGTGTGATAACGCAGGGAGAACCACGACAGCGGGTCGATCTGGCCGGCGAACAGACGGTCGCTGGCCAGGCGGAACTGAATGAAGTTCGACAGCTGGGTTTCCGGCAGGGTGACCGCTTCGTTCTGCGCGTTGAGGCCGTGATAGACCATCAGGCCGTCGACGTCGTCGACTTGCTGGACAGTCATCTTCCAGCCTTCGAAGTGGGTGATCGAATCGCCCGGCGAGAACCGCACGCGGGTGAGGGGCGCATTCCGTAGCGCGTACTGGCGAGTCTCGCCAGTGGCCGGGTAAAGCACGGTCAACAAGCGGCCGTCCTGTGCCAGAACGGTGCCTAAACCAAGCTCTGCTTCGCTGTCACTGATCCAGCGTTGCCCCGGTTGATACTGCTGCGCCATGCTGCCTGACTCCCACCTTGAAAAAGCGGGCTATCTTAACGGAATGAGGGCCCGAGGCCAAAGGATAAGGAGCCTCGGCCCGGCTTTTAACCGCAATCGGCCAATTGCAGGGAAGATTAGGTCATGCATCGGTTTTACGGGATGTTGCGGCACCCTTGAGTGCCAAACCGGTCACAAGTTTGCGACCGATGGCTCAAGGCACCCCTGGCGCCGCCGATAACCTGCTGACAGGAGACCCTTCATATGCTGCCACCGATGCTCCCCCTGAGCGCCGTGCCGATCACCTCCCAGCAGGATCCGATCCGCCAGCGACCGGATATTCCCCCTGTGGTGCCGGTGCAGGAAAGCTCCAACGAAAGCACCATCGACCTGCAAAAACGCGATCCGGAAGAGGACGGCTATCTGCTGCGCGAAGAGCAGCGCCGCCAGCAGGAACGCGATCGCCGTCGCCGCGAAGCCGACGACGACCCCGAAGCGCACCTCGCCGTGCCCGGCACCGAACTGAACGCCGATAACACCGTGCCGGTGGCGCCGTTGATGGAAGATCAGCCGCGTCAGGGGCTTTGGGTCGATATCGAAATCTGAGGCCGGGTAGCCAGTTCCATCAGGTTTTCCAGCAGCACGTCGATCTCTTCTTCCGTGTTCAAGTAGCTCACTGCCACCCGCGCAATATTCGTCAGCCCGCGCGCCTGCATGTCCAGCGGCGTGTAGGCCACGCCATTGGCGCCGATGTTGATTCGCCGCTCGGCCAAAGTCTGCTTCAGTGCCACGCTGTCCCAGCCTTCGAGCGTGAAGGCGATCAGCCCGGATTGTTGATTGACCGCTCCGAGATCCCGTAGCGTCAGGCCGGGAATCGCCTTCAGGCGTTGGCGCAATCCACTGCTCAGTTGTTCGATGCGCCGGCGGACGGGGATCGCGCCGAGGCGGTTGTACTCCTCCAGCGCATTGGCCAGGCCGGCCAGCAGTGCCAGTGACATTTCACTGGTTTCAAAGCGGCGCGCGTCGTCGCGCAGGGTAAAGCGCTTGCCGTCCCACGGCGCCGACAATACATCGCGTTGCACGGGGAGCAGCCGTTGCAGGAATTGCGGTCGGATGTACATCAGTGCGGTGCCGCGCGGTCCGCGCAGGAACTTGCGACCCGCACCCTTGAGCACGTCGCACTGCAAGTCTTGAACATCGCAAGGCAACTGCCCCAGCGCCTGACCGGCGTCGATGAAATAGGGGATGCCGTGGCGCCGCACCACACTGCCGATCTGCGCGGCGGGGTTGATCAGGCCGCCGTTGGCCGGCAGCCACGTCAGGGCGATCAGCCGCACCTGGCCGTCGATCATCTGCGCCAGGGCTTGCGGGTCGACCGCGCCGTGGGCGTCACAAGGAATCACTTCGAGCCGTGCGCCGGCCTTCACCGCTTCGGCCATGCACGCCAGGTTGCCGGCCCACTCATGGCGTCCCACCAGAATCCGCTCGCCGGGCTGCCACGGCCCCAGCGCGTTGAACGCCTGGTTCCAGGCCGCCGAGCCGCTGCTGGCAAAGGCGATGTCTTCGGGTTGGGCGTTGAGCAGGGCGGAGGCCGCGTTGCGCGCGCGTTCCTGTACCCGGTTGTCCGCCGCTTCCATCGGCCCGCCGAGTGCTTCGCGTTGCAACTGTTCGATCACCGCGTCGAGGGTCGTCTGACTCGGCAATGATGCGCCGGCGTGGTTGAAGTGGATCACCTGAGCGCAGCCGGGTGTGGCGGCGCGCAGGCGCAAGATGTCGTCGATGTTCACGGCTTGAGCTCGAAGATCGCGTCGATTTCCACCGCAACGCCGGCCGGCAGGCTCGACACGCCCACCGCGGTGCGTACGTGCCGGCCTTTGTCGCCGAGGGCGTTGACCAGCAGGTTCGAGGCGCCGTTGGCGACGAGGCCCTGAGCCTTGAAGTCCGGTGTGGCGGCCACGAAAACCCCGAGGCGCAGGATGCGCACCAGTTTCGACAGGTCATCGCCCAGTGCATGGCTCAACTGGGCGAGCAGGCCCAGAGCGGCCAGTTCGGCGGCTTTAACTCCTTCTTCGTCGGAGATCGCTTCGCCCAGTCGCCCGATGAACGCAGGTTTGCCGTCGAGCAATGGAATCTGCCCGGAGATGAACAGATGGTTCTGGCTGCCCACATGGTTGACGTAATTGGCGATCGGCTGGCTCGGTTCGGGCAGGCGCAGGCCGAGTTGTTGAGCGCGTTGGCTGAGGGAATCGGTCATGGAAAGTCCTCCTGAGTGAGGGCTTCAGCATGTTGGTGAGAGCGAAGGGCGACAAACGGATAGATTTAATCCGACGCATCCAAAAAACTCATGCGTTCGCGGTTGCCTCCAGCCATTCGCAGAAACTCTGCGCCGCCGGAGTTTGTGGGCGTTGCGGGGTGACCAGCCAATAACCAATCTCGCCGAGCATTGGCGGCGTGTCGAAGGCCGGCACCAGCGCGCCTTCCTTGATTCGGCGTTCGATCATTCGCTGGCGACCCATGGCAATGCCCTGACCGGCGACGGCCGCTTCGACGACAATGTTGTAGTCGTGCAGCATGACGCCGGGCACATGAGCCAGATCGATGCCGCTGTGTTGCTGCCAGTCGATCCACTCAAACGGCTGGTGCGACTTGGCCATCAGCAACGGTCCGTTGGTTACGCCTTTGGCCTTGAAGGCGGGGCTGCACACCGGCGTCAGGGTTTCAGCCATGAACCGACGGGCCTCGACTTTCGGCCAGCCGCCCTTGCCGTAGCGGATCGCCAGATCCACCTCGCCCGCGTCGACATCGGCCAGTTGCACGGCGGGCAGCAGCTCGACATGGATGTTCGGGTATTTCGCGTTGAAATCCGCCAGACGCGGCGCCAGCCACAAGGTGGCGAAGGAGGCGAGCAGACCGATGCGCAGGGTGGTGGGGCGCTCGCCGCGCAGGTCGTGGGTGGCGGCGGCAATCGCGGCGAGGGCCGGTTGGATTTGCCGGTAGTAATGTTCGCCGGCGGGCGTCAGATCGATCGCCCGGGTGCGACGTACGAACAGTCGCTGATCGAGGAATTCTTCGAGTTTGTGCACCTGATGGCTGATCGCGCTTTGGGTCACCGACAGCTCATCGGCAGCCTTGATGAAACTCAAATGGCGGGCCACGGCCTCAAAGGCGCGCAAGGCCATCAGCGGTGGCAGATCCTGATGCAGGGGCACGGCGCAGATCCTTCGGGTTCAGGGCGAGGCGCCGATTGTGCGGGCAAATCCGGTGGGCAGTACATGAATTGTTGTAGAGCGTTTAGGTGAGTGGCTGGTCAGCGCTTGCGTCAGGCCGCATTATTGGCGCAGCCCTGTCGGTGATCCGGCAGTTGTGATTCAGTCCAAGCGATGCACCGAACGCCATGAGCCAAGACGACAAGCTGATTGACCTCAACACCGAACGCGCCAAGCGGGTTCATGACCTCAACGAGAAGCGCCTGAATGAAGTACGTCAGGCTTTCGAGCAGGCCATGCCTTTGGGTAAACCGAAGAAAAAGCCGAAAAACAAACCGAAAAAGCGTTGATCTACCCTGCATCCGTTGATGCAGGTCAGTTATTTCCCTTCCTTTCCTCCCCATGGTGACCGGCATTGATCCCGGTCAATTCCTGTGCCTGCCTGATTGGTTAACTTAGTTCCATCGCAGCAGAGCAGGGGCCAGGAGGCCAGTCATGTTTTTCGATAACGTGGTGTTTGCCGGGGTCCTGACTGTGGGGCTGATGGTTCTGTTTTTTGCAGGGTTTGGATTTTTTATCTGGAAGGATGCGAACAAGCGCAAGAAGCCTTGATTCTTCCGGGTTTGATGAGCACGCAAGGCATTTTGGGCAACTTCGGTTGCCCTTTTTTTTGTGTATTGGCGGCCTTTGGGCCGACCATGCTCTTGGGGTTTTGGGTGTATATCCGTTTTTGCGGGTGTTGCGGCTTATGGTTCCGCCCTTACGGCGGGTCACTTTGGCAAACGCCCCAAAGTAACCAAAAGGCTGGGCCCCGGCGTTCGGCGCCTCGCTGAGGCTCGGCGTTCCTTCGTTCCGGGATTCATCCGGGGGCATCGCCTACGGTTTGCTTCGCTGCACCTCCTCTCGATGTGTTTGGCTCCGCCAAACGGCGCTACGCGCCCACCCCCGGATAAATCCCTCCACTCAGCCTGCCGATGGGGCCGGCACGTCAAAAGCTTTACTCGAGCTAACGCTCATCGTGTTGAGTGGTGAGGAGCGGAGGGCGGACTGCTTTTGCTTTGATCGTTCCCACGCTCCGCGTGGGAATGCAGCCCGGGACGCTCCGCGTCCCATTTCTGAAGGCAACAAAAAAGGCGTGATCCTTTCGAATCACGCCTTTTTCATTTCAGCGATCTATCAGCTACCCAGCGCCTTCGACGCCAGCCAGAATAGGCCGGCCGACAGGGCCACGGTGGCTGGCAGGGTCAGGACCCAGGCCAGCAGGATGGTTTTCACCGTGCCGCCTTGCAGGCCGCTTTTGTTGGCGACCATGGTGCCGGCCACGCCCGAGGAGAGGACGTGGGTGGTGGACACCGGCAGGCTGAAGATGTTGGCCATGCCGATCAGGCTGGCGGTGGTGATCTGGGCCGACATGCCTTGTGAGTAGGTCATGCCTTGCTTGCCAATCTTCTCGCCGATGGTCAGTACCACACGTTTCCAGCCGACCATGGTGCCCAGGCCCAAGGCCAGTGCGACCGCCAGAATCACCCAGAACGGTGCGTATTCGGTGGTGGTGGTCAGGTCTTTGCGCAGTTTGTCCAGGTCAGCCTTCTCACGAGGGGCCAGGCCTGGCAGTTTGCTGACTTTCTTCGCGGTGTCGTCCAGGCAGAGCAGGTAGCGACGCACTTCGATGCGGCTTTCCGAGGACAGCGAGTGGTAGTCGGCTACACCCTTGAGGGTGTCGAGCAGGGCGGCGATGGTCGGTTCGGTCTGTTGCGGGTTGCAACGGAATTTCTCCGGCAGGTCGCCTTCCACGCTTTTGCCCAGGGCCAGGAATTCGCCCAGGGTGTCGGCGTTGCGCTTGTAGAACTGGCTCAGGTGCAGGGTCGCGTCGCGAGTACGTTCGATCTGGTAGGTGGTGCTGTTCAGGTCGAGTACGAACTGCGCAGGCACGATACCGATCAGTACCAGCATGATCAGGCCGATACCTTTCTGGCCGTCGTTGGAGCCGTGCACGAAGCTCACGGCCATGGCCGAGATCACCAGGACCAGGCGGTTCCAGAACGGTGGGTGCTTCTTGTCGTCGATCTTGCGGCGCTGTTCCGGCGTCTTGTGCATCTTCGACAGCGGGCGCCACCATTTCAGGCCGATCAGCACCAGCGCGGCGATCAGGAAACCGGCCATCGGCGAGAACACCAGCGAGGCGCCGATATCGATCGCTTTCTGCCAGTTGACGCCGTCGGCCAGTGGAATTTCGTTGATCAGGGCGTTGGCCAGGCCGACGCCGAGGATCGAACCGATCAGCGTGTGCGAACTGGAGGCCGGGATACCGAAGTACCAGGTGCCCAGGTTCCAGGCGATCGCGGCGGCGAGCAGCGAGAACACCATTGCCAGACCATGGCCGGTGTTCACGTTGATCAACAGTTCTACCGGCAGCAGGTGCACGATGGCATACGCCACGCCAACGCCGCCCAGCAGTACGCCGAGGAAGTTGAACACGCCCGAGAAGAACACCGCCAGGTGTGGCGGCATCGCTTTGGTGTAGATAACAGTGGCTACCGCGTTAGCGGTGTCATGAAATCCATTGATGAACTCGAAGGCGAGGACAAATGTCAGGGCGAGCAGGAGGCTCACAAGCACCCAGGCATCCAGTCCGCTGAATAAATCGATCATGAAGGTTTTCTGACCCGGTCATAAGGGGGCGCGATTATGCCAGAAAAGACTGGAAATCGATCCCCTACCTGCTCATCGGTAAGCGTCTTCGCCAAATTAATTTGTATCAAGGTGCATTACCCAAGCTTTTTACAGGGTTTTGCAAGGCGTTGATTCAATTAGGAAAAATGCGATGCACCGGCGGATTGGCCGGTTGTCGGGAGGGGGGTGAAACTTGTATGAAATATCTGAGAAACGCGTCTGACATGCTCCAGACCTGTGCAATACAGGGGAGTTGGCCGCTGCCCGCGGGTAGCGGGCGCGCAAGGCATCGTCAGTCCACCGTGCTTGTAACCCGGTGAGTACGCTTACCCTCGAAAGTCTCAAAGGAAGGCATCAAGGCTCTTCGGCTTTGAGTTCCTCTTCCATTTTTTTCAGTTCTTGCTGGAAGACCTGATCCTGAACGGTAGGGCGTTTACGCCAGGCTTTGCGTTCCGGTTCGGGCTGGGCGGCGTAGGTGGTGACTTCCCCGCCGTAAACTTCCTTGTAACGTTGTTCCTGGCGCTCAAGTTCCGCGCGCAGTTCGTCTTTCGTCACAGTGCTACCTGTATGAGTTGAGATAAATGTCTGGTGAAACGCACTGCAACGAATCATTTAACCGGTTCACCAACAAGCGCTCGCCCGGACAGGCAGCGGTGTTGTCGGGAAGACGGTCAGGACTTCCATGTTGCAGGCGGCTACGGCACCAGATTAAAACTGACGCAGCATCAGTTTCCTGTTTCAGCGAGCGCGCTGGCGGTGCATGAGTAATGAGCATCAGGCGCTGGCCGGGGCCGGCAACGATGGACATCGCGCCAGCGGGTGGCACCGTCGGCAAATAAAAGCGCGGTGTCACTGAGGTGCATTATAGCGGCCGAATCGGGATTGACTATCTTTGCCAAGTTAAAAACGGTTCCGGATGTGTGATTGTTTTGTGACGTGCAACTTTCATCAATAGTTGCATCGTTGTTGCGCAGTGTTTGGTTTCTGGCGCCATTTAGTCGAACAACTAAGGCGCTTAAACCGCACCGGCGTTCCAAGTTCAAATCCGCTCTGCACAGCCCGGCCGAGGAGGTGAGGGCGATTGCGATTATCGGTCGACGGTTCGATAATCGCCCGGTGTTGGCGGTCTGTCGCTTGTGTATCCGCCGGCGAGCCGCTTGTATAGCCGTTGATCCGAACAAGAAAAAAAGGACCTGACATGAACGATCAAATGCGCAATTCCTTCACCTCGGTAGCGCCGCCGATCGTCGCTTCGCCGGCCAAGCGTATCCAGGCCCTGACCGGTGATCCGGATTTCATGACCTCCCTGGCCCGTGGCCTGGCAGTGGTGCAGGCGTTTCAGGAGCGCAAGCGCCACCTGACCATCGCCCAGATCAGCCATCGCACGGAAATTCCCCGCGCCGCCGTGCGCCGTTGCCTGCACACGCTGATCAAACTCGGCTACGCCACCACCGACGGGCGCACTTATTCGCTTCTGCCCAAAGTGCTGACCCTCGGTCACGCCTATCTGTCTTCGACGCCGCTGGCGGTCTCCGCCCAGCCGTACCTCGACCGCATGAGCGAGCAACTGCACGAGGCCTGCAACATGGCCACGCTGGAAGGCGACGACATTCTCTACATCGCCCGATCGGCCACCACTCAGCGTCTGATTTCGGTGGACCTCTCGGTGGGCGGGCGTTTGCCGGCGTACTGCACGTCCATGGGGCGGATCCTGCTGGCAGCGCTGGACGACACCTCGCTGCGCGAATACCTCGACCATGCGGAACTGGTAGCCAAGACCAGCCGCACGATTCACACCCCCGACGCCTTGCTCGAATGTCTGCAAGAAGTGCGGCAGCAGGGCTGGTGCATCGTCGATCAGGAACTGGAGCAGGGCCTGCGTTCGATTGCCGTGCCGGTCTACGATGCTTCCGGCCAGGTAGTGGCCGCGCTCAACGTCAGCACCCACGCCGGTCGCGTCAGCCGCACAGAGCTGGAGCAACGCTTTCTGCCGGGACTGTTGAGCGCCAGTCGCGACCTCAGTGCGCAATTGTTTGCCTGATGAAGCTGTTCGATAAACGCACAGAGTTGCGTTTATCGAATTGACGCTAAAACCCCCGGATCATTAATGTCGCGGCAGCGTCATCCGGCGCGAATGTGAATGAGCCCGCCGGATTGTCGACTCCCATAATAATGACAAGAGGCAACTTCCCATGCGCACGTTCCCCGACTGTCGCCGCTCCCGTTCCTGTTGCCGGTATTAGCGCAACGCCTGATTCCTTCCTTATATAGTTGTGACCGTGCCGCTCTCTGGCCGGCCGCCGTTCGACTGCGTTTTCTTGCGTGGAATAAAAATAATGAACCAGCCTCAGTCCGCTGTAGGTCACTGCCTCGACGTGCAGTCCTTCATCAACGCCCAACCGATCTCGCGCTATCAGTGGCGAGTGGTGATTCTGTGTTTCCTGATTGTGTTCCTCGATGGCCTCGACACTGCTGCCATGGGTTTTATTGCTCCAGCGCTTTCCCAGGACTGGGGCATCGACCGCGCCAGCCTCGGACCGGTGATGAGTGCCGCGCTGATCGGCATGGTCTTCGGTGCGCTGGGCTCCGGTCCGCTGGCTGACCGCTTCGGGCGAAAAGTCGTACTGGTCGGCGCGGTTTTTCTGTTCGGTGCTTTCAGCCTGGCTTCGGCCTACGCCACCAACGTCGATCAACTGCTGGTGCTGCGTTTCCTCACCGGTCTGGGGCTGGGCGCCGGCATGCCGAACGCCACCACGCTGCTGTCGGAATACACCCCGGAGCGCAAGAAGTCCCTGTTGGTGACCAGCATGTTCTGCGGTTTCAACCTTGGTATGGCCGGCGGCGGATTCATCTCGGCCAAGCTGATTCCGGCATTCGGCTGGCACAGCCTGTTGCTGATCGGCGGGATCCTGCCGCTGATCCTCACCGTGGTGTTGCTGCTCTGGCTGCCGGAATCGGCGCGTTATCTGGTGGTGCGCAATCGCGGCACCGACAAAGTGCGCAAGACCCTCGCGCCCATTGACCCGGCCACCGTCGCTCAGGCCGCGAGCTTCAGCGTGCCGGAACAGAAAACCGTAAAAGCGCGCAATGTCTTCGCGGTGATTTTCTCCGGTACCTACAGCGTCGGCACGTTGCTGCTGTGGCTGACGTACTTCATGGGCCTGGTGATCGTTTACCTGCTGACCAGTTGGCTGCCGACCCTGATGCGCGACAGTGGCGCGAGCATGGAGCAGGCGGCGTTCATCGGCGCGCTGTTCCAGTTCGGCGGGGTGTTGAGCGCGGTCGGCGTAGGCTGGGCCATGGACCGCTTCAATCCGCACAAGGTGATCGGCATTTTCTACCTGCTGGCCGGGGTGTTTGCCTACGCCGTGGGGCAGAGCCTGGGCAACATCACGCTGCTGGCGACGCTGGTGCTGGTGGCGGGCATGTGCGTCAACGGCGCGCAATCGGCGATGCCGTCGCTGGCAGCGCGGTTTTATCCGACTCAAGGTCGGGCGACCGGTGTGTCGTGGATGCTCGGGATCGGCCGGTTCGGCGCGATTCTCGGGGCGTGGATGGGCGCGACCCTATTGGGCCTGGGCTGGAATTTCGAACAGGTACTGACAGCGTTGGTGATCCCGGCCGGGCTGGCGACGGCAGCGGTGGTGATCAAGGGCCTGGTCAGTCACGCGGACGCGACCTGATATCCACGTCCATCACTCCCGCACGCGGTGCGGGAGTGATCATTAGGCAGATAACAATCTGTTCGATAAACGAACACTCAGTCGATTATCGGATTGTTTGGCGAAAATCAGCGGCTTAATCTTCAGTGACTCCGGCGCAGAACCTCGCGCCTTTTTATCACTGGCGATTCATTACAAAAACAGGAGCCCGCTCCATGGCTGAGATCCTTTCGCTGCACGACGCGGTGAAGCAATTCGTCAACGACGGCGACACCGTCGCGCTCGAAGGCTTCACTCACCTGATCCCTACGGCGGCGGGTCATGAAATCATTCGTCAGGGCAAGAAAGATCTGACCCTGGTGCGGATGACGCCTGACCTGATCTACGACCAACTGATCGGCGCCGGCTGTGCACGCAAGCTGATCTTCTCCTGGGGCGGCAACCCTGGCGTAGGTTCGCTGCACCGTCTGCGCGACGCGGTCGAGAAACAATGGCCGCATGCGCTGGAAATCGAAGAACACAGCCATGCCGACCTGGCCAATGCCTACGTCGCCGGCGCCTCCGGCCTGCCATTCGCGGTGCTGCGGGCCTACGCCGGTTCTGACCTGCCGAAGGTCAACCCGCTGATCAAATCCGTGACTTGCCCGTTCACCGGTGAAGTGCTGGCGGCGGTGCCGTCGGTGCGTCCGGACGTGACGGTGATCCACGCCCAGAAGGCCGACCGTCAGGGCAATGTGCTGCTGTGGGGCATCCTCGGCGTGCAGAAAGAAGCTGCACTGGCCGCCAAGCGCTGCATCGTTACCGTCGAAGAAATCGTCGACAACCTCAACGCCCCGATGAACGCCTGCGTACTGCCGACCTGGGCCTTGAGTGCGGTCTGCCACGTCCCCGGTGGCGCGCATCCGTCCTACGCCCACGGTTACACCGAGCGTGACAACCGTTTCTATCAGGCGTGGGATCCGATCGCACGCGACCGTGAGACGTTTACCGCGTGGATCAACGAATACATCCATGGCTGCGCTGACTTCAGCGAGTTCCAGGCCAAGTTGGCCGCTGCTTCGGAGGCCAAGTAATGACTTACACCACCAATGAAATGATGACCGTCGCCGCGGCCCGTCGCCTGAAGAACGGCTCGGTGTGCTTCGTCGGCATCGGCCTGCCGTCGAAAGCCGCCAACCTGGCGCGCCTGACCTCGTCGCCGGACGTGGTGCTGATCTACGAGTCGGGCCCTATCGGCGCCAAACCCAGTGTGTTGCCACTGTCCATCGGTGACGGCGAACTGGCGGAAACCGCTGACACCGTCGTGCCGACCGGTGAGATTTTTCGCTACTGGCTGCAGGGCGGACGCATCGACGTCGGTTTCCTCGGCGCAGCCCAGGTCGACCGTTTCGGCAACATCAACACCACCGTGGTCGGCGATTATCACCAGCCGAAAGTGCGCTTGCCGGGTGCCGGCGGTGCGCCGGAGATCGCCGGCTCCGCGAAAAGCGTGCTGATCATCCTTAAACAGTCGGCACGTTCGTTTGTCGACAAGCTCGATTTCATCACCTCGGTCGGCCATGGCGAGGGCGGCGATTCGCGCAAACGTCTGGGCCTGCCGGGCGCCGGGCCGGTCGGGATCATCACCGACCTGTGCATCATGGAGCCGGAGGAGGGCACCCACGAATTCGTGGTCACCGCGTTGCACCCGGGCGTGACCCGCGAGCAAGTGGTCGCCGCCACCGGTTGGGCGATCCGTTTTGCCGACAGTGTGGCCACCACCGCCGAACCGACCGAAGTCGAGCTGACCGCCCTGCGCGATCTTGAAGCCCGCACCGCGGCGGCCCACGGCCAGGCACCGGGAGAAGCATGATGCGCGACGTTTATATCTGCGATGCGATCCGTACCCCCATCGGTCGTTTTGGTGGCGGTCTGGCGGCGGTTCGCGCCGATGATCTGGCCGCCGTACCGATCAAGGCTCTGATGGAACGCAATCCGTCGGTGGACTGGAGCGCCATCGACGAAGTATTCCTCGGCTGCGCCAACCAGGCCGGCGAAGACAACCGCAACGTCGCGCGCATGGCGCTGTTGCTTGCAGGTCTGCCGGAGAGCGTTCCGGGCGTCACCCTCAATCGCCTTTGCGCGTCGGGCATGGACGCCATCGGCACGGCGTTCCGCGCCATTGCCAGCGGCGAAATGGAGCTGGCGATTGCCGGCGGCGTCGAGTCGATGTCCCGCGCGCCGTTCGTGATGGGCAAGGCTGATGCGGCGTTCTCGCGCAACATGAAACTGGAAGACACCACCATCGGCTGGCGTTTCATCAACCCGTTGATGAAGGCGCAGTACGGCGTCGATGCGATGCCGCAGACCGCCGACAATGTTGCCGACGATTACGAAATTTCCCGCGAGGATCAGGACGCTTTCGCCCTGCGCAGTCAGCAACGTACTGCCGCTGCCCAGGCTGCCGGCTACTTCGCCGAGGAAATCGTCGAAGTGCGGATCGCCCACAAGAAGGGCGAAACCGTGGTCAGCCAGGACGAACACCCTCGCGCCGACACCACGCTTGAAGCCCTGACCAAACTGAAACCGGTCAACGGCCCGGACAAGACTGTCACCGCCGGCAACGCTTCGGGCGTCAACGACGGTGCCGCCGCGCTGATTCTGGCCTCGGCGGAAGCGGTGAAAAAACACGGTCTGACCGCCCGCGCCAAAGTGCTCGGGATGGCCAGTGCCGGGGTCGCGCCACGGGTGATGGGCATCGGCCCGGTGCCGGCAGTACGCAAACTCACCGAACGTCTCGGTGTAGCGGTCAGCGATTTCGATGTGATCGAACTCAACGAAGCGTTTGCCAGCCAGGGTCTGGCGGTGCTGCGTGAGCTGGGGCTGGCGGACGACGCGGCCCAGGTCAACCCGAACGGCGGTGCGATTGCCTTGGGTCACCCGTTGGGCATGAGCGGCGCACGTCTGGTGCTGACCGCGCTGCATCAGCTGGAAAAGACCGGTGGCAAGAAAGGTCTGGCGACCATGTGCGTCGGTGTTGGCCAGGGTCTGGCCCTGGCCATCGAACGCGTCTGACGCAAGCCGTGACGAACAAGAACAGAGGAAAGCGAAATGACTGACAAGCCTGGTTACCGCCGCCCGCAGGAAGGCACCCAGCCGCCGTACCTGCACCCGAATTATCAATCCACCAATCTGCGCTCGCCGTCCAAGCCGTTGGTGTTCCTGCCGCACTCGCTGTCGGAAATCACCGGCCCGACCATCGGCGCCGAGCGTGTGGCCGACACCGATAACGATCTGACCGCCCAGCATCAGGGTGAACCGCTCGGCGAGCGGATCATCATTCACGGGCGTGTGCTCGACGAGGACGGTCTGCCGGTGCCGGGGATTCTGGTGGAGATCTGGCAGGCCAACGCCGCCGGTCGCTACAACCACGCCCGCGACCTGCACGACGCACCGCTGGACCCGAACTTCACCGGCACCGGCCGCACCGTGACCGACGCCGACGGCTGGTATCAGTTCCAGACCATCAAGCCCGGTGCCTATCCGTGGGGCAACCACCACAACGCCTGGCGCCCGGCGCACGTGCATTTCTCGCTGTTCGGGCCGAGCATCCTGACGCGTCTGGTTACGCAGATGTATTTCCCGGGTGATCCGCTGCTGCCGTACGACCCGATCTACAACTGCGTGCCGGACACCTCGGCCAAGGAACGCCTGATCGCCGCTTTCGATCTGGAAAAAACCATTCCGTCCTACGCCCTCGCTTATCGCTGGGACATCGTGCTGCGCGGCCGTGAAGCCACGCCGATGGAGAAATGAGATGACCCTGACTGCGACCACGTCCCACACCGTCGGGCCGTATTACCACATCGGCCTGACCTGGCTGAACCGCGAAAACCTCGCCAATGAACTGACCCTCGGCCAGCGCGTGGCGATCAGCGGGCAAGTGGTGGATGGCAACGGCGATGTCGTCAACGACGCCATGCTCGAAGTCTGGCAGGCCAACGCCGCCGGCAAATACGATCACCCGGAAGACGAGCAGGCCAAACCGCTCGATCCGAATTTCGAAGGCTTCGGCCGGGTGCCCGTGGACGCGGAAGGGTGCTTCCGTTTCACCACCATCAAGCCGGGCACGGTCGAAGGCCTGAAGGGCTCGACCCAGGCGCCGCACCTGGTGGTGCTGGTGTTCGCGCGCGGCCTGGTGAAGCACTTGCTGACGCGGATCTACTTCGAAGGCGATCCGGCGAACGTCAATGATCCGCTGCTCGAATGCGTCCCGGCCGAGCGCCGCACCACGTTGCTGGCGAAGCCGGATGCGGCGGGGGTTTATCAGTGGAATGTGATCCTGCAGGGCACTGATGCGGAAACCGTGTTCTTCGATTATTGAAAGAACACCGATCGTTCCCACGCTCCGCGTGGGAATGCATACCGTGACGCTCCGCGTCACAGTGGACGCAGAGCGTCCATGGCGGCATTCCCACGCGGAGCGTGGGAACGATCTGAGGTCCGTGTTGCTGATCCAATGTGGAACGGGACTGTTGCAAAGTGTGTCTAGACTCTCACTGTCCCTATCGAGTGAAAAACAATGACAACCCTCACCTCCCATTACACCGGTGAAGAGCGCAGCAAGCGCATCTTCGCCATTGTCGGCGCGTCGTCCGGCAACCTCGTCGAATGGTTCGACTTCTACGTCTACGCCTTCTGCGCGATCTATTTCGCCCCGGCGTTTTTCCCCTCCGACAATCCCACGGTGCAGCTGGTCAACACGGCAGGCGTCTTCGCCGCCGGGTTCCTGATGCGACCGATCGGCGGCTGGATTTTCGGCCGGGTCGCGGACAAGCACGGGCGCAAGAACTCGATGCTGATCTCGATCCTGATGATGTGCTTCGGCTCGTTGCTGATCGCCTGTCTGCCGACCTACAAGGACATCGGCGTCTGGGCGCCGCTGCTGCTGTTGTTCGCGCGTCTGTTGCAAGGCCTGTCGGTGGGCGGTGAATACGGCACCACCGCGACCTACATGAGCGAAGTCGCGCTCAAGGGCCAGCGCGGGTTCTTCGCCTCGTTCCAGTACGTGACGCTGATCGGCGGGCAACTGCTGGCGGTGCTGCTGGTGGTGATCCTGCAACAGTTCCTCACCGAAGAAGAATTGCGTGCCTACGGCTGGCGGATTCCGTTCGTGGTCGGGGCGGTGGCGGCGCTGATTTCGCTGTTCCTGCGGCGTACGCTGAAAGAAACCACCAACAAGGAAACGCGTGAGCACAAGGACGCCGGCAGCATCAGTGCGCTGTTTCGCGACCACAAGGCCGCGTTCATCACCGTGCTCGGCTACACCGCCGGCGGCTCGCTGATTTTCTACACCTTCACCACGTATATGCAGAAGTACCTGGTGAACACCGCCGGCATGCACGCCAAGACCGCCAGCTACATCATGACCGGCGCGCTGTTCCTGTACATGTGCATGCAGCCGCTGTTCGGCATGCTCGCCGACAAGATCGGCCGGCGTAACTCGATGCTCTGGTTCGGTGGCCTCGGCACGTTGTTCACGGTGCCGATCCTGCTCAGCCTGAAAAGTGTCGGCAGCCCGTTCCTGGCCTTTGTGCTGATTACCGTGGCGCTGGCGATCGTCAGTTTCTACACCTCGATCAGCGGCCTGGTGAAAGCCGAAATGTTCCCGCCGGAAGTCCGCGCCCTCGGCGTTGGTCTGGCCTACGCGGTGGCCAACGCGATCTTCGGTGGTTCGGCCGAATACGTCGCCCTGAGCCTCAAGGCCGGCGGGATGGAAAACGCGTTCTACTGGTATGTCACGATCATGATGGCCGTGGCGTTCCTGTTCAGCCTGCGCCTGCCCAAAGAAGCGAAGTATTTGCACCACGACCTTTAAAACCGATGCGCGCGGGCCACACAGGCCCGCGCCGGCAAGGACTGTTTATGACTCAGCGACCGGGCAATCAATTGTTCGATGCCTACTTTACTGCCCGCGATATGCGCGACGTTTTCTGCGATCAGGGCCGGGTGCAGGCGATGCTCGACTTCGAAGCGGCGCTGGCCCGGGCCGAAGCGCGGGTCGGGTTGATTCCGGCGGGTGCTGTCGCGTCGATCGAAAACGCCTGTCGCGCCGGGCTGTTTGATTTCGCAGCATTGGGCGAGGCGATTGCCACGGCCGGCAATTCGGCGATTCCGCTGGTCAAGGCGTTGGGCAAACAGATTGCTGCGACCGATGCCGAAGCCGAGCGCTACGTGCATCTGGGCGCCACCAGTCAGGACGTGATGGATTCCGGGCTGGTGCTGCAATTGCGTCAGGCGCTGGCGTTGATTGAAGGGGAGCTGGCGCAACTGGCCGACGCCCTCGCCATTCAGGCGCAGCGCCACGCCGCGACGCCGCTGGCCGGGCGCACCTGGTTGCAACACGCGACGCCGGTGACGCTCGGCATGAAGATCGCCGGTTGGCTAGGCGCCGTGACGCGCAGCCGTCAGCGTCTGCGCGAGCTCAAGCCTCGATTGTTGGTGCTGCAATTCGGCGGCGCGTCCGGCACCCTCGCGGCGCTCGGTGAACAGGCATTGCCGATTGCCCAGGCGCTGGCCGAAGAACTGAATCTGACCCTGCCGGAACAACCGTGGCACACCCAGCGTGATCGCATCGTTGAATTCGGCGCGGTGCTCGGCCTGATCGCCGGTAGCCTCGGCAAATTCGGCCGTGACATCAGCCTGTTGATGCAGACCGAAGCGGCGGAAGTGTTCGAACCGTCGGCGCCGGGCAAGGGCGGTTCCTCGACCATGCCGCACAAGCGCAACCCGGTGGGCGCGGCGGTGCTGATCGGCGCGGCGACCCGCGTGCCGGGACTGGTCTCGACGCTGTTCAGCGCCATGCCCCAGGAACACGAACGCAGCCTCGGTTTGTGGCACGCCGAATGGGAAACCCTGCCGGAGATCTGCTGCCTGGTGTCCGGTGCGCTGCAACAGGCACGACTGCTGGCCGACGGTCTGGAAGTCGATGCCGCGCGCATGGCCCGCAACCTCGAATTGACTCAAGGCCTGGTGCTGGCCGAAGCGGTAAGTATCGTCCTTGCGCAACGGGTCGGCCGCGACACCGCGCATCATCTGCTCGAGCGATGCTGCAAACGAGCGGTAGCCGAACAGCGTCATCTGCGGGCGGTACTTGGTGACGAGCCGCAGGTGACCGCCGAACTGAGCGCAACCGAACTGGATCATCTGCTCGATCCCGCCCATTACCTCGGTCAGGCACAGGTCTGGGTCGAGCGTGCGGTGGCCGAACACAACGCATTGTCTGACTGAAAGGAGAGGGCTGTGGCTTTCGTTCAACTCGCCGATGGCGAACTGCATTACACATTGGAAGGCCCGGTCGATGCGCCGGTGCTGGTGCTGTCGAACTCGCTGGGCACCGACCTGCACATGTGGGACGTGCAGATGCCGGCCTTCACCGAACACTTTCGCGTGCTGCGTTTTGATACGCGCGGGCACGGCCAGTCGCTGGTGACACTGGGCCCTTACAGCATCGAGCAACTGGGCCGCGACGTGCTGGCGCTGCTGGATGCGCTGCACATCGAACGTGCGCATTTCTGCGGTCTGTCGATGGGCGGCCTGATCGGCCAGTGGCTGGGGATCAACGCCTGTCAGCGTCTGAACAAACTGATCGTCTGCAACACGGCGGCAAAAATCGGCGATCCGTCGGTGTGGAATCCGCGCATCGAAACCGTGCTGCGCGACGGCCCGGCGGCGATGGTCGCGTTGCGTGATGCGTCGATTGCCCGCTGGTTTACCCCGGATTTTTCGGCGGCCAATCCGGCAGCCGCGAAGCAGATCACCGACATGCTGGCCGCGACCAATCCTGAAGGTTACGCCGCCAACTGCGCGGCGGTGCGTGATGCGGATTTCCGTGAGCAGTTGTCGTCGATCAAGGCGCCGCTGCTGGTGATCGCCGGTTCGGAAGATGCGGTGACGCCACCGTCCGGCGGGCATTTCATTCAGGAGCATGTGCGCGGCGCCGAGTACGCCGAGTTCTATGCGGCGCACCTTTCCAACGTTCAGGCCGGTGATGCATTCAGCGACCGCGTGCTGACCTTTTTGCTGGCCGATTGAGGGGATTTCCGTGGACGAGAAACAACGTTACGACGACGGCATGCAAGTGCGCCGCGCGGTGCTCGGTGATGCTCACGTCGATCGCAGCCTGACCACGCTGACCGAGTTCAACTCGGAATTCCAGGAGATGATTACCCGTCACGCCTGGGGCGATATCTGGACCCGTCCGGGCCTGCCACGTCACACCCGCAGCCTGATCACCATCGCCATGCTGATCGGCATGAACCGCGAAGGTGAACTCAAGTTGCACCTGCGGGCGGCGGCCAACAATGGCGTGAGCCGCGGCGAGATCAAGGAAGTGATCATGCAGAGCGCGATCTATTGCGGGATTCCGGCGGCGAATGCGACGTTTCATCTGGCTGAATCGGTGTGGGATGAGCTGGGTACCGAATCACGCGAGTAATCGTTGAATTCGAAGGATCGCAGCCAGTTGAAGGCTGCGATCCTTGGAACTTCACACCTTGGCAACAATGAAAATCCGCTTGAACGCAAACAGCGTATGGCCGTTTTCCTCCTGCGGATAATGCGCGTGCACCCGCATCAGGTAGTGATAAATGAAGCGCGCCTGTTCCTCTGGCGTCAGTCCCTGCATCACCGGCCGTAGCGCCGACACCTTCACCCAGTCATAAATCGGTGAGCTTCCGCGCACGACCTGTAACTGTTCGGTTTCCCAGATATCCAGCGACCGGGTCAGCGGCGCGAGCAATCGGTAGTAATCCTCCAGCGACAACAACCGCCGCGCCGCCATGCGCTGGCGCAATTGCGCAGTGCCGATGGGTCGACCGCAGGGTCCGGCATCGTCGAGGGTGTCGAGCATCAGCCGATACCACAGCGCATCGCGCCAGTCCGGCATATGCGCGGCCAGACAACCGCCAGGATTGAGGTGGCGGAGCAATCCCGGCAACAGCGTTTGATGGTCATCGATGAAGTGCAGCACGGCTGCGGCGAACAACAGGTCGGCCGGCTTGCGGGGTTTCCAGTGTTGCAGCTCGGCGTGTTGCCAGCGCGCCTTGATCGGCAGGCAACGGGCGACCTGGAGCATGTCTTTTGAACTGTCGATGCCCTTGATATCTGCCAGCGGCCAGCGATCTGCCAGAACCTTCGTGGCGATGCCGGTGCCGCAGCCCAAATCGTAAATGCGTTGAGGATTGTGCAGGTCGACGCGACGGAGCAGTTCATCGACCGGTTGTTGCCTGAGACGGGAAAACTGCTGGTACGCCCGGGCGTCCCAGTCTTTGTCGACGGGAGCCGGTTTGAGTCGGGTGATCATGAGGTGGTCCTCCGGTGATCAGCAGGGTCTTCCGATGACAACCTGGCCAAGTCTTGGGGACCGACATCAACAGATAACGGAAGCGAAGAGGGTGGAGCACCTGAGTCCTTCAGGTGAATCCACTCTACGCGTCGGCTGGCGCCGTGCCATTAATCCTGACGGATGGTGCAGAGTCCTAGAGCAGGCTGATCGGATAGCTGACGATCAGACGGTTCTCGTCGAACTCGTTGTTGCTGAAGTCACGACGCATGGTCGAGTTGCGCCACCTGACGTTCAGATCCTTGAGCGCACCGCTTTGCACGGTGTAGCCCAGTTCCGATTCGCGGCCCCATTCCTTGCCGTCGGTGATGGTGCCGGTGTGTACGTTGTCGCCGCTGATGTAGCGGTTCATCAGGGTCAGGCCCGGAACGCCGAGGGCAGCGAAGTTGTAGTCGTGGCGCAGTTGCCAGGAACGTTCCTGCGCGTTGTCGTAGCTTGAGTTGTAGCTGTCGTTGGCGAGCGTGCCGCCGCTGGTGCCGTTGACCCTCATCCAGGCGCTGTCGCCGGTGAGTTTTTGCAGGCCGACGTAGAAGGTGTTGCCGCCGTATCGGGCGGAGAACATCCCCGACCAGGTCTTGTTGTCGAGGTCGCCGGCGCGGGCACTGCCGTCGTCCTTGCCGTAGAAGAAACCGAGGTTGGCGCCCAAGGTCCAGTCGCCGATTGGCTGGCTGTGGATCAGGTTGACGTATTGCTGGCTGTAGATGTCCTTGAGTTCGGCGTTCCACAGGCCGATCTGGGTGCGCTTGTCGTTGAACACGTATTCGCCGCCCTGGAAGTTGAAGCGATCCGAGGTGAACGCGGCTTTGCCGAACATCGACATGTCGCTCATGCTGCTGTCGTCACGCGGGCTGTTGGCGCGGAACTGGCCGCCGTAGAGGGTCAGGCCGTCGATTTCCTTCGAGGTGATCTGGCCGCCGCGAAAGGTCTGCGGCAGCGAGCGGCCGTCGTCCGAGCGCAGGATCGGCAGCACCGGCATCCATTCGCCGACCTTCACTTCGGTCTGCGACAGCCTGGCCTTGAACGCCACGTTGGTGCGGCCGAAGGTGTCCGCCGGGCGCCCGTCATGATCCAGCGGCAACGCCTGGGTGCCGCCGGTGCCTTTGCCGCCATCGAGTTTCACCGAATACAACCCCAGCACATCCATGCCGAACCCGACGGTGCCCTGGGTGAAACCGGACTTGGCGTCGAGGATGAAGTTCTGCGTCCACTCTTCAGCCTTGCCCTGAGCCTTGGTCGGGTTGGTGAAGTTGCGGTTGATGTAGAAGTTGCGCAGGTTCAGGTTGACCTTGGCCCCTTCGATGAAACCGGCTTCTTCAGCCGCAGCGGGCAGCGCGACGCCGGCCAGGGCGAGGGCGATCAGGCCGGGAAGTGCGTAGGGCGCAGGGGACGTTGTCATGGGCTCGGGTCTCTCTTGTTTTTTTGGGCGAACGGGGGCGCTGCGGCCGTTTCTGAGGCGCAGGAATTCAAAGGAATCAGGGGGCGAAGCGGCGGCGATCAGCCGGATGGAGCAGGGCGCGGGAGCATGGTGTCGAACCTGTTGTTATTGGTTTTGTGGCTCGAATGGTGCGGGGCGCGGGCGAGGCGATTCAATCGGCGAAAGTGGAATTCGGGCGATTATCGAACGCAAGATTGGCAGGCAACAAAAAGCCCGCCAATCGGCGGGCTTTTTGTGTTCAGCGGATGATCAGAACAGCTTCATCTTCGGCGCTTCTTCTTTGAGCGGCTCGTTCTGCGCGGTCTGCGCATTCCAGCCACCGCCCAGTGCCTTGTACAGGTTGACCGCACTGGTCAGCTGCGCGAGGCGGTCGGTGATCAGCGATTGTTGCGCGCTGAACAGCTGACGCTGGGCATCGAGGAAGGTCAGGTTGCTGTCGACGCCAATGCGATAGCGACGCTCGGCCAGGCGGTAGTAATCCTGGTTGGCGGCGACGAAATCACGCTGGGCCTGCAACTGCTCGGTGTAGGTCTGGCGGGCGGCCAGGCCATCGGCGACTTCCTGGAAGGCCGTTTGAATGGACTTCTCGTAGTTCGCCACGCCAATGTCCTTCTGGATCTTGGCGTAGTCGAGGCTGGCGCGCAGGCTGCCGGCGTTGAAGATCGGCAGGTTGATCTGCGGCTGGAACAGCCACGTCCCCGAACCACCCTTGAACAGGCCGGACAGGTCCGGGCTCAGGCTGCCCGCGTTGGCGGTCAGGCTGATGCTCGGGAAGAACGCTGCACGGGCCGCGCCGATGTTGGCGTTGGCGGCCTTCAGGTTGTACTCGGCCTGAAGGATGTCCGGACGACGTTGCAGCAGATCCGACGGCAGACCGGCCGGCACATCGCTGAGCAGGTCATCCGACAGCGGTTTGGCCGCTTGCAGGTTGGCCGGCACGCCGGTGCCGAGCAGCAGGGTCAGGCTGTTTTCGTCCTGAGCGACCTGGCGGGTGTAGCGCGCCAGTTGTGCACGGGCGTTTTCAACCGAAGTACGCGACTGCGCCAGGTCCAGCGCCGAGGCCACACCGACTTCGTTGCTGCGGCTGGTCAGCTTGTAGCTTTCCTCGAAGGCACCGAGGGTGTCCTGAGTCAGCTTCAGCAGTTCCTTGTCGGCCTGCCAGGTCAGGTAGGCATTGGCCACGCTGGCCACCAGACTGATCTGGGTGCTGCGGCGCGCTTCTTCGGTGGCGAAGTATTGTTGCAGCGCTTGCTCGCTCAGGCTGCGAACCCGACCGAACAGGTCGAGTTCGTAGGCGCTGATGCCGACGGTGGCGGAGTAGGAACTGGTGATGCTCGATTCACCGGTCTGCGATGTCCGGGCCGGAACCCGCTGACGGCTGCCGCTGGCATTGGCCGACACGGCCGGGAACAGGTCGGCGCGCTGGATGCGGTATTGAGCCGCATAGGCGTCGATATTCAGCGCCGCGACACGCAGGTCGCGGTTGTTTTCCAGGGCGACCTGGATCAGCTGTTGCAGGGCAGGGTCGTGGAAAAACTGCTTCCAGCCCTGCTCGGCAGCAGCCTGCGCCGGTGCCTGGGCCGGCGAGTACGCCGGGCCCTGCGGGAATTGCGCGGCCACCGGTGCTTCAGGCTGCTGATAATCCGGTATCAGCGAGCAACCGCTCAGCACGAAGGCGGCGACTGCGATGGAGAGTAGCGACTTGCTCATTGGCCAGCCTCTTTAGGAGTTTCTATGGTGTCATCCTTGCCGGCGTTTTTGCGCTGACCCATGGACGACACAGTGACGAAGAACAGTGGAACCCAGAAAATCGCCAGGATCGTTGCGGTGAGCATACCGCCAATCACGCCGGTACCGATCGCGTGTTGACTGCCCGAGCCTGCGCCGGTGGAGATAGCCAACGGTACAACACCGAGGACGAAGGCCAGCGACGTCATGATGATCGGTCGCAGACGCATGCGGCAGGCTTCGATGGCCGCATCGCGCAGACTGCGCCCCTGCTCGTGCAATTCCTTGGCGAATTCGACGATCAGAATGGCGTTTTTAGCCGCCAGACCGATGGTCGTCAACAGACCCACCTGGAAGTACACGTCGTTCGACAGACCGCGCAGGCTGGTGGCCATCAGCGCACCGATGATCCCCAGCGGTACCACGAGCATGACCGCGATCGGAATCGACCAGCTTTCATACAGCGCCGCCAGACACAGGAACACCATCAGCAGCGACAGGGCGTACAGCGCCGGAGCCTGCGAGCCGGACAGTCGTTCTTCGTACGACAGACCGGTCCACGAGATACCCACGCCAGCCGGCAGTTTCTTGGCAATCGCCTCGACTTCGGCCATCGCTTCACCGGTGGAATAACCCGGCGCCGGGGCACCGAGGATCTCGACCGCTTCAACGCCGTTGTAACGCGCCAGCTTCGGCGAACCGTAGATCCACTCGCCCTTGGCGAACGCAGAGAACGGAACCATGGTGCCGGTTGCGTTGCGCACGTACCACTTCTTCAGGTCTTCCGGGCTCATGCGCGAGTCTGGCCGGCCCTGCACGTAAACCTTCTTCACTCGACCGCGGTCGATGAAGTCGTTGACGTAACTACTGCCCAGCGCAATCGACAGGGTGTTGTTGATGTCGGCGATGGTAATGCCCAGGGCACTGGCCTTCTCGTCATCGATTTCCAGCTGGAATTGCGGCTCGTCGTTCAGACCGTTCGGACGCACCTGCGTGAGCACCTTGCTCTGCGCGGCCATGCCGAGGAACTGGTTGCGTGCAGCCATCAACTTCTCGTGACCGATACCGGCGCGGTCCTGCAGGAACACGTCGAAACCGGTGGCGTTACCCAGCTCCAGTACGGCCGGCGGGGCGAAGGCGAACACCATCGCATCGCGGAAGCTGAAGAAGTGCTGCTGGGCGCGGGCGGCGAGTTTGAACACGCTGTTGTCGGCGTTACGTTCGTCCCACGGCTTGAGCATGATGAACGCCATACCCGAGCTCTGGCCACGGCCGGCGAAGTTGAAGCCGGTCACGGTGAACACCGAGGCTACTGCGTCGCCTTCACCGCCGTCCTTGGTCGGACGCAGCAGGAATTCACGCATTTCATCCACCACCACCTGAGTGCGCTGGGCACTGGAACCGGCTGGCGTCTGCACCTGGGCGAACAGAACGCCCTGGTCTTCTTCCGGCAGGAACGCGGTCGGAATGCGGGTGAACAGCCAGATCATGCCGACCACGATCAGCAGGTAGGCCAACAGATACGGCGCTTTGCGCGACAGCATGTTGCCGACACCGCGCTCGTAGCTGTTGACGCCCCGGTCGAAGTTGCGGTTGAACCAGCCGAAGAAACCTTTTTTCGGCGCGCCGTGCTCACCGTGCGGAATCGCCTTGAGCATGGTGGCGCACAGCGCCGGGGTGAAGATCAGCGCGACCAGTACCGACAAGGCCATGGCCGACACGATGGTGATCGAGAACTGCTTGTAGATCACACCGGTGGAGCCGCTGAAGAACGCCATCGGCAGCAATACCGCCGACAGAACGAGGGCGATACCGACCAGGGCGCCCTGGATCTGGCCCATGGATTTCTTGGTCGCTTCCTTCGGTGACAAGCCTTCTTCGCTCATCACCCGCTCGACGTTTTCCACCACGACGATGGCGTCGTCCACCAGCAAGCCGATGGCCAGCACCATGCCGAACATGGTCAGGGTGTTGATGCTGAAACCGGCCGCCGCGAGGATGCCGAACGTACCGAGCAGTACCACCGGCACGGTCATCGTGGTGATGACGGTGGCGCGGAAGTTCTGCAGGAACAGGAACATCACCAGGAACACCAGCGCAATCGCTTCGACCAAGGTGTGAACCACGCCTTTGATCGACTCGGTCACCACCGGAGTGGTGTCGTACGGGAACACCACTTCCATCCCTTGCGGGAAGAACGGCTTGAGGCTGTCGATGGTGTTGCGCAGTGCTTTTGCAGTGTCGAGGGCGTTGGCGCCGTTGGCCAGTTTCACCGCCAGACCGGAAGCCGGGCTGCCGTTGAACTGGGCGCTGATCGCATAGTTCTCGCCACCGAGGCCGACGTCGGCGACGTCTTTCAAGCGAACCTGCGAGCCGTCCTTGTTGACCTTGAGCAGAATCTCTTTGAACTGCTCGGCGGTCTGCAGACGGGTCTTGCCGATGATCGTGGCGTTCAGTTGCTGGCCCTGCACGGCAGGCAAGCCGCCGAGCTGACCGGACGACACTTGGACGTTCTGCGCCGCAATCGCGGTTTTCACGTCGACCGGGGTCAGGTTGAAGTTGTTCAACTTGGCCGGGTCGAGCCAGATACGCATCGCGTACTGGGCACCGAAGACCTGGAAGTCACCGACACCGGCGGTCCGCGAGATCGGGTCCTGCATGTTCGACACGATGTAGTTGGACAGGTCGTCCTTGGTCATGCTGCCGTCACGCGACACCACGCCGATCACCAGCAGGAAGTTCTTCACTGCCTTGGTCACGCGGATACCCTGTTGCTGCACTTCCTGCGGCAGCAGCGGGGTGGCCAGGTTCAGCTTGTTCTGGACCTGGACCTGCGCGGTGTCGGAGTTGGTGCCTTGCTCGAAGGTTGCGGTGATGGTCATGCTGCCGTCGGAGTTACTTTCCGAGGACACATAACGCAGGTTGTCGATACCGTTGAGCTGCTGCTCGATCACTTGCACCACGGTGTCCTGAACCGTCTGTGCCGAAGCACCCGGGTAGGTCACGGAGATCGCAATGGCCGGTGGCGCAATGCTCGGGTACTGGTTGATCGGCAGTTTCAGGATCGAAAGTGCCCCGACCAGCATGATCACCAGGGCAATTACCCAGGCGAAAATCGGACGGTCGATGAAAAATTTTGACATGGATTACTCCCCTTTGCCGCCGGCGGCTTTGTCAGCTGCCTGAGCGGGGGCCGGGTTCTTGTTGCCGACGTTGGTGGCTTCGCTTGGCTTGACTTCGATGCCAGGCTTGACGAATTGCAGCCCTTCGGTGATCAGACGATCGCCTGCCTTCAGGCCGTCTTCGATCAGCCACTGGCTGCCGACGGTGCGGCTGGCCTTGAGCTGACGCAGTTCGACCTTGTTGTCCGGGCCGACGACCAGCGCGGTCGGGGTGCCTTTGAGGTCGCGAGTCACGCCTTGTTGCGGTGCGAGGATCGCGGCGCTGTTCACACCGGCCTGCAACTGCGCGTGGACGAACATGCCCGGCAGCAGGGTGTGATCCGGGTTCGGGAACACGGCGCGCAGGGTCACGGAACCGGTGGTCTGATCGACCGACACTTCGGAGAATTCCAGCTTACCGTCGAGCTTGTACTGGCTGCCGTCTTCCAGGGTCAGCTTGACCGCAGCGGCGTTGTCGCCGGCTTTTTGCAGACGACCGCTTTCCAGTTCACGGCGCAGTTCCAGCAACTCGACCGAAGACTGGGTGACGTCGACGTAGATCGGGTCCAGTTGCTGGATCACGGCCATCGCGTCGGTCTGGCCGCTGCTGACCAGCGCGCCTTCGGTCACCGAAGAGCGGCCGATACGACCGGAGATCGGGGCGTAGACCTTGGTGTAGCGCACGTTGATCTGTGCGGTCTGCAACGACGCTTCCGACTGCAGGCGGTTGGCCACGGCAGTGTCGTATTCCTGACGGCTGACGGCCTGCTCGTCGACCAATTGCTTGTAGCGGTCGGAGATCGACTTGGTCGAACGCAGGTTGGCTTCAGCGCTTTTCAGGGTCGCTTCATAGACCGACGGATCGATCTGATACAGCTGCTGGCCGGCTTTGACATCGCCGCCTTCCTTGAACAGACGCTTGAGAATGATGCCGTTGACCTGCGGACGAACTTCGGCGATGCGGAAGGCGCTGGTGCGGCCCGGCAATTCGGAAGTCAGAGTAAAGGCTTGTGGTTGCAGGGTGACGACGCCGACCTGAGGAGGTGGTGCGGCGGGAGCCGCCTCTTCCTTTTTACATCCGCTGAGCAGCGATGCCAGGGCGACGGCAGTGACCAGAGCGGTAACAGCTGGCTTGAATTGCATGAAGATCCTCGGGTCAGGCGCGCGAAAAGCGCACAAGAAGTGTGGAAGGGTAAAAAAGGGTTACCGGGTGGATAAGTAGCTTGCTAAGGAATATACTTACGTTCATGGTTGTTTGTAAACACCTTGGCGTCGTATCCACCCTGTTACAAAAGTCGTCGCAAGGTCTGAAATTGTAGGCCGGGGAGCCGATCCGCGAGAGATCAACCCTTTTTTATTCAGCGGATATTCAGCCATCCCTGAAACATCCTGTTTGAGGTTTTACTGCCATGGTCCGTCGTACCAAAGAGGAAGCTCAGGAAACGCGCAGCCAGATTCTCGAAGCGGCCGAGAAGGCCTTCTATGAGCGGGGCGTGGCCCGCACGACCTTGTCGGATATCGCCACCCTGGCCGGGGTGACGCGCGGTGCCATCTACTGGCACTTCAGCAACAAGGCCGATCTGTTGCAAGCCATGCTCGATACCCTGCATGAGCCGCTGGATGAACTGGCCAAGGCCAGCGAAAGCGAGGACGAACCCGATCCGCTGGGCTGCATGCGCAAATTGCTGATTCATTTGTTTCATCAAGTTGCACTGGACCCGAAGACCCGGCGTATCAACGAAATTCTGTTTCATAAGTGCGAGTTCACCGATGAAATGTGCGATCTGCGCCAACAGCGCCGGACCGCCAGCCTCGATTGCAATGTGCGGATCGCGCTGACATTGAGTAATGCAGTCAATCGTGGGCAGTTGCCGGCAGACCTCGACACTGCCCGGGCAGCCATCAGCATTCACGCCTATATCGACGGCCTCCTTTATGGATGGCTACTGGCGCCGGACAGCTTTGAACTGTACGCCGAGGCCGAGCGCTGGGTCGATACGGGGCTGGACATGCTGCGCCTGAGCCCCAGCCTGCGCAAATGAAACAAAATTCGTTATTGGATCAGTTTGTGTCAATGACGGAGGAAGGTGAAGATCCCTGTTCACTCGCCCCGCTGCAATGGGATGCTTTTATATACCTCTGTGGCGCGGGTTGATATGTAGCGAGCTACGTATTTTGTAGGGATTTTGTGTCGAGCCTGTGAACGAATGTGAGCGCCTGACCCACCCGGCGACCAAATAAAAAGCCCCCGACTCTCACGAGTCGGGGGCTTTTGTGTTTCTGCGGTGTGGCTTACAGCGTCGGGTAGTCGAGGTAGCCGACTGCGCCTTTGCCGTAGAAGGTTTCCGGGTGCGGTTCGTTCAGCGGCGCATCGGCCTTCAAACGCGCCGGCAGGTCCGGGTTGGCAATGAACGGAATGCCGAATGCCACCGCGTCAGCCTTGCCCTCGGCCAGCCACGCGTTGGCGCTGTCCTTGGTGAAGCGCTCGTTGGCGATGTACGCGCCGCCGAAGGCTTCTTTCAGTTGTGGGCCGAGGCTGTCGGCGCCTTCTTTCTCGCGGGAGCAGATGAAGGCAATGCCACGCTTGCCCAGCTCGCGAGCGACGTAGGTGAAGGTCTCGGCCAGGTTGTCGTCGCCCATGTCATGGGAGTCGGCGCGCGGAGCCAGGTGCACGCCGACACGGCCGGCACCCCAGACTTCGATCGCGGCGTCGGTCACTTCCAGCAGCAGACGGGCACGGTTTTCCAGGGAACCGCCGTAGTGGTCGGTGCGCTGGTTGGTGCTGCTTTGCAGGAACTGGTCGAGCAGGTAACCGTTGGCGCCGTGGATTTCCACGCCGTCGAAACCGGCCGCCTTGGCGTTTTCCGCGCCGACGCGGTAGGCGTCGACGATGTCGGCGATTTCAGCGGTTTCCAGCGCGCGCGGGGTTGGATAGTCGGCCAGTGGACGAACCAGGCTGACGTGGCCTTTAGGCTGGATGGCGCTCGGTGCCACCGGCGCTTCGCCGTTCAGGTACGACGGGTGGGAAACCCGGCCGACGTGCCACAGTTGCAGGACGATCTTGCCGCCGGCCGCGTGAACGGCCTTGGTCACGTTGGTCCAGCCGCGCACTTGATCATTGGACCAGATGCCCGGGGTGTCCGGGTAGCCGACGCCCATCGGGGTGACCGAGGTGGCTTCGCTGAGGATCAGGCCGGCCGAGGCGCGTTGTACGTAGTACTCGGCCATCAGCGCGTTCGGTACGCGGCCTTCGTCGGCGCGGCAGCGGGTCAGCGGCGCCATGATGATGCGGTTGGACAGCTCGAGGTCGCCCAGTTTGATCGGATCGAAAATTGTTGCCATGAGATACAACCCTCGTGAGGTAAGTGAGTGAATCAGTTAGCGGTGGCCAGCTCGGGATTGCCGTTCTGGCGGAATGTGATCAGGGTCACCAGCAGTGCCAGGACCGCCAGCGCTGCCGCGGCGAGAGGGACGCTGGTCAAGCCGTAGCCGTGGGCGATGACGCTGCCGCCGACCCAGGCGCCGAGGGCGTTGCCGACGTTGAAGGCGCCGATGTTCAGGGTCGACACCAGGTTCGGTGCGGCCTGGCCGTAGGTCACGACGTTCACTTGCAGGGCCGGCACGGCGGCGAAACACGCGGTAGCCCAGAGGAACAGGGTGATTTCGGTCGGGATCAGCGCGATGCTGGTCCAGGTCAGGACGGTGGAGGTCACGGCCATGGCGATGAACACGCCGATCAGCGTCGCGGCCAGGCCCTTGTCGGCCAGTTTGCCGCCGATGATGTTGCCGACGGTCAGGCCCAGGCCGATGAGCATCAGGGTCCAGGTCACGCCACGGGGCGAGACACCGGTGACATCGCCCAGCAGCGGTGCGACGTAAGTGAACAGGGTGAATACCGACGCAGCGAACAGCGCAGTCATGCTCAGCGACAGCCAGATACCGGCGCCCTTGAGCGCGGCCAGTTCGGCGCGCATGTCGAGTTTTTCTTCGTCACGCTTGGCCGGCAGGAAGCGGATCAGGCCGATCAGCGCGATCACACCGATCACGGTCACTGCCCAGAAGGTCGAGCGCCAGCCGGCTTCCTGACCAAGCGCGGTGCCCAGCGGGACGCCCAGCACGTTGGCCAGGGTCAGGCCGGTAAACATCAGGGCCACCGCCGAGGCGCGTTTGTTCGGCGCCACCAGGTTGGCCGCGACCACCGAACCGATGCCGAAGAACGCACCGTGGCAGAGGGCGGTGACGACCCGGGCGAACATCAGCACCTCGTAGTCAGTGGCGATGGCGCAAAGCAGGTTGCCGATAATGAAGATGCCCATCAGCGTTACCAGTGCAGCCTTGCGCGGCAGTTTCGCAGTGGCCATTGCCATGAACGGTGCACCAATCGCCACGCCCAGGGCGTAACCGGTCACCAGCCAGCCGGCGCCGGGGATCGACACACCGAGGTCGGCCGCGACATTGGGCAGCAGGCCCATGATGACGAACTCGGTGGTGCCGATGGCGAAGGCGCTCAAGGCGAGTATGAGTAGCGAGAGGGGCATCGTTTAATCCTTTTGGCTGGCTGACGTTAAGGGTCAGAGCTCTTTGCTGAGGGTGCTGAGGAACGCCTGGATCACGTCCTCGTTGCGTTTGAAAAAGTGCCACTGGCCGGCTTTCTGGCTGCTGATCAGCCCGGCCCGTTGCAGGGTGGCCAGGTGGGCGGAAACGGTCGATTGCGACAGGCCGCAGCGTTGATCGATCTGCCCGGCGCAGATGCCGTACTCGTGGTTGTGGATCTGTTCCGGAAACTGGGCTTTCGGGTCTTTCAGCCAGTTGAGGATGTCTCGCCGTACTGGGTGTGCCAGGGCTTTTATTATTTCGTCGAGGTCAATGTTCATGGCTGGGTGCTCGTGATGTGTGTAGCGCTATATCGCGATGAAGCGAACTTTAAATCGGTACTTCGCGATATACCAATATGAATTTGATCTGATGACCGCATAAATCGGTATATCGGGTTATAACGATATGTGAGGTGTAAACAATTGCGGGCGCGGTGCTAAGCTGCGCCCATGAACTATCTCGCACATTTACACCTCGGTGGCCAGCGCCCCGGTCAACTGCTCGGCAGTCTGTATGGCGATTTCGTCAAAGGGCGGCTGCAAGGGCAGTTCGACCCGGAGATCGAAGCGGCGATTGCCCTGCATCGACAGATCGACGTGTTCACTGATCGCCATCCATTGGTGGACGCTTCACTGGCGCGGTTTTCCACGACTCGCCGCCGTTACGCGGGCATCGTTCTCGACGTGTTTTTCGACCATTGTCTGGCGCGGGACTGGACACAATACGCCGACCGGCCGCTCGGCCAATTCACCACCGACGTTTACCGCGTGCTGTCCAGCGAGCAGCAATTGCCCGAGCGCCTGGCGAAGATCGCCCCGCACATGGTGGCCAATGACTGGCTGGGTTCGTATCAGGAATTCGAAGTGCTGGAGCAGGTGTTGCGCGGGATCTCCCGGCGCCTGACCCGACCTGAAGAACTGGCGGGGGCGATGGAGGAATTGCGCCGGTTGTATGAACCGTTGAGCGAGGACTTTCGTTTGTTCTACCCACAGCTGCAGGACTTTGCCGGCCGGCAGCTGTAGATAGATGTCGCTGATCAGGCTGCGATCAGATCGCGGGCGTGTTGCGCTTCGACCGGTTTGACCACATCGCCGAACAAGGCTTTCTGCACCGCCTGCTGCGCCTCGAACGCCAGTGCCGCGCGTTCCCGGCCCTGACAGGCAATCGGCTTGAGCAGATGAACTTCCACATCGCCGCAGTCGTTGCTGAACAGGCGCATCAGGTGCGACAGCAGATCATCGTCACCAATGAACGGCGCCAGCGAATCGATCTTGCCATCGCGCAGGTAACGGATCGCCACCGGTTGCAGCTTCACTTCGGAATCAATCGCCGCCGACAGCAGGCGCCCGTGAAAGGTGCGCAGCGAACGGCCGTCGGTGGTGGTGCCTTCCGGGAACATCAGCAGCGGATGATCGGTTTGCAGGTGACGGGTCATCTGCTTGCGGATCAACTGGCTGTCGCCCGAGCCGCGACGGATGAACAGGCTGCCGGCCTTCGCTGCCAGCCAACCGGCTACCGGCCAGGTGCGCACTTCGGCCTTGGACAGAAATGAAAGCGGCGTGAGCATGCCGAGCAGGGGAATGTCGGTCCACGACACATGGTTGCTGACCCACAGCATCGGCTGCTTCGGCAGCTCGCCGTGAACGGTCACGCGAAAGGGCAGGGCATTGCTCAGACGCGCCATGAAAAACCGCGACCAGCGCTGCCGACGCTCCATCGAATGGGCCAGACCCAGACGTTCGAATACTCCGAAGACACTGGCCATGCTCAGGCCCAGTGTCACCACCAGCAGCACTCGCGCGATCCGCGCGTACACCCGCAGCCGGCTCATTACACGGCCGCCTTGAAGTGCTTGGCGTAGCGCGGGCAGAGTTCGTCGCGCTTGAGCAGGATGAACACGTCGGCGACCTGGAAATCTTCGTCCCAGCACGGCTCGCCGCAGATCTTCGCGCCCAGGCGCATGTAGGCCTTGAGCAGCGGCGGCATTTCGGCGATCACGTTCGACGGAATGTCGAGGCTCGGCAGCGGATTTTTCGGCTCGGCGCGCAGGTGTTCGGTGCACAGATAGCGTTCGCGCAGGCGCTGCATGATCGCGTGGGCCTGCACGCCGCCGTCCTGCATCGGGATGCTCGCGCAACCCATCAGATAGCTGTATCCGCCCTGATTGAGGACTTCGGCCAGTTCGCCCCAAAGTACGGCGATGGTGCCGCCGTTGCGGTAGGCCGGGTCGACGCAGGTGCGGCCGATTTCCAGGATCGGGCCTTGCAGACCGGCGAGGCCGTGCAGGCTGAATTCTTCTTCGCTGTAGAACTTGCCCAGGCTGCTGGCGGCGGTGTGATCGAGCAAACGGGTGGTCGCCACCAGGCGACCGGTGTTCAGGTCACGCACGCCGATGTGGCTGCAGTGAACATCATAGTCATCCATGTCCAGACCCAGCTCCGCGCCGTTCAGCTTGGCGTTGAACTCGCCGCTGAACACGTTGAAGCGCAAGGCCTGGGCTTGCTGCAAGGCCTCGGCGCCGATCAGGCGTTCGGCTTGCAGGCGGCGTTCATTGCCGGTGTCGCTGATGCGGGCGATCTGAGTCATGTGAATCTCCGTACGGGCCTTGAACCCGTCATGGGTTGCAGCCGATCGACTTTCTTTATGCAGCCGTGTTGTGCAAAGTCAGGCTATGTAGCCCCGGTGTCATCGCCATGAATGTTTGGTGATGCTTATATGACAGCCCACGAGGAGCCTCTGATGACCTGGTCGACCCTGCTTGAATGCCGCGAACGCCTGCCCGCTGTTGCCGACCTGGCGGAGGGCTTCGCCACGTTGCTGCATCAACTGGGCAGCGTGACGCCGTTCGAACTGGCGGTAGCAGGCGGGCGGCGAATGGCGACGCCGGGGCTGGCGTTTCTGGTGGGGTATCAGGCGGCGTTGCGGATGCTCTGGCCGAGTGCGCCGCCGAGCCTCGGCGCGTTGTGTGCGACCGAGCAGCGCAGCCTGCGCCCGGCGGACATGCAGACCCGGCTCACGGATCTGCGCCTCACCGGGCAAAAGGATTTCGTCACCGCCGGCGATGCGGCGGACTGGTTGCTGATCGCCGCGCGCAGTGAACAACCCGGCGAATCACCGCGCCTGAGTCTGGCGGTGGTGTATCCCGGCGAACCCGGCGTGCGGGTGGAAAAACTCCCGGCGCTGCCGTTGATGCCGGACATCAGCCATGGCCGGCTGCATCTCGACGATGCGTTGTGCGAGCTGCTCGCCGGGGATGGTTGGGATGCCTACGTCAAACCGTTCCGCACCCTTGAGGACGTTTACGTGCTGAGCGCGATGACCGCGTGGCTGTACGGCGTCGGTCAGGACAGTGGCTGGCCGCAGACGCTGCAATTGCGTTTGCTGGCGCTGTTGGCCGGATGTGCGGAAGTCAGTCGGCAGCCGCCGAACAATCCGGCGGGGCATGTGTTGCTTGGTGGCTTGTTCGCGCAGTTCGACGGGCTTAAAGCGGAAGTCGATCAGGCACTGCGCGACGGCAATCCCGAGTGGGCGACGATGTGGCAGCGCGATCAGTCGGTCATGCAACTGGCCGCAGGTGCGCGGGCCAAACGACTGGCCAAGGCGTTGGCGGCAAACCAAAACACATCTGTCATGAACGCCGGCTAGTCTTCTCAGGTTCATCCCCAGAGCCCTCACCATGTTCAAAGGCCTGTCCCTGTTTCTGCTGCTGATCAGCTTCACGGTTCAGGCCGAACAATGGCCGGGCGAGCAATGGCCGATCGGCCCGAAGATTGCCGGCCCGGCCGTCGAGGTTTTGGAGGCCTACGCCTTCCCGCCCCGCGATGACAGCACCCGAAAAGGCATCCGCACCGACGCCTTGCTGGTGATCCGCGACGGTCAGGTCATCTACGAACGCTACGCCGCCGCGACCACCGCCGACACTCCGCACCTGACCTGGTCGATCAGCAAAAGCCTGATGGCCACGGTGTTCGGTGTGGCGTACGGCGAAGGCCTGTTCAAGCTCGATGACCCGGCAGCAACGTTCTACCCGGCGCTGGAAAAACATACGGCCATCACCCTCAAGGATCTGCTGCACTGGGCCTCGGGCATCGACTGGCAGGAAGACTACGAATACGCTCCGCTGAAATCCTCGGTGGTGGCGATGCTCTACACCCGTGGCCATCGCGACATGGCCGCCTTCACCGCCGATCACGACAGCTACGCGCCAGCGGGCCAGGCGTTCCGTTATTCCAGCGGTGACAGCAATCTGTTGGCGGCGGCGCTGAAAACCATCGTCGGCCCGCAGCGTTATCCGGACTATCCGTGGACAGCACTTTTCGATCCCCTGGGCATCCGCCATGCCACGTGGGAAACCGACGCCACGGGCACCTTCGTCGCCTCTTCATATGCCTATTTGACTGCCCGGGATCTGGCGCGAATCGGTCTGTTGATGGAGCGGGACGGACGCTGGAACGACCGGCAATTGCTGCCCAAGGATTGGGTCGCCTTCAACCGCCAACCCTTCGCCGGCTACAAGGCTCATCAGGACGAAGCCGTGCCCGGCGGCCAGTGGTGGCTCAATCGCCCGGCAGACGGCGCGCCCCCACCATGGCCCGACGCACCGCCCGACACCTTCGCCGGCCTCGGCCACTGGGGGCAGGCGCTGTACGTGATCCCGAGCGAAAAACTGGTGATCGTGCGCTACGCCGATGACCGCGACGGCAGCTATCGCCACAACGAATTGCTCAAGCGCGTGCTCGGGGCGGTGCGGCCATGAAACTGTTCAGACGAATCCTGCTGGTGCTATTGGTCGTGCTGCTGGGCTGGGGCTGGCACGAGCGCGAAAACCTGTGGGCCTTCCCGGACATCATCAGCGCCTACACCGCCAAGGAATATTGTTCGTGCCGCTACGTCATGAATAACGACACCGAATATTGCCGGGGCTACGTGAAGCAATGGCTGCCCAGCGAACTGACCGATGACCGCACGCAAAAAATCGTCACCGCCAGCGGCCTGGGACGCAGAAACAGCGCCCAGTGGCAAGGCGAACGCCAGGGCTGTCGCCTGCAACCCTGATCCGGTTCCACCCTGTGGAACCACATTCGATTGTCCTCTCGCGTGTCTCGCGGTTATCTGACGGTGAGCACGACCTGCCGTTCACGTGTCGTGAAACAACACCGAACAACAAGACCGGGAACACCCGCGCGAGGAGAACCGTCATGCCCCGACATCAGCACATTCTGGCCTGGCTCAACGATGTAGCCAGCGACCTGCACGCCACCCGCCAGGACATTCACGCCCACCCTGAACTCGGTTTCGAAGAAAGCCGCACCTCGGCGCTGGTCGCCCGGTCGCTCGAAGACTGGGGCTATGAAGTCCACACCGGCGTCGGCAAGACCGGCGTGGTCGGCGTGCTGCGCAACGGCAGCAGCACGCGCAAACTCGGGCTGCGGGCCGACATGGATGCGCTGCCGATCATCGAGAACACCGGCGTCGCCTACAGCAGCCGCCATCAAGGCTGCATGCACGCCTGCGGGCATGACGGGCACACCGCGATGCTCCTCGGTGCGGCGCGTTATCTGGCCGCAACCCGCCAGTTCGACGGCACCCTGACGCTGATTTTCCAGCCCGCCGAAGAGGGGCAGGGCGGGGCGGAAGCGATGCTTGCCGATGGCCTGCTCGAGCGTTTCCCGTGCGATGCGCTGTTCGGCATGCACAACATGCCGGGTCTGCCGGCGGGGCATCTGGGCTTTCGCGAAGGGCCGATGATGGCTTCGCAAGATCTGCTCACGGTGACGATTGAAGGCGTCGGCGGCCACGGCTCGATGCCGCATCTGGCGGTGGATCCGCTGGTCGCCGCAGCCAGTGTGGTGATGGCTTTGCAAACCGTCGTCGCGCGCAACATCGATGCGCAGCAGGCGGCGGTGGTGACGGTCGGCGCATTGCAGGCCGGCGAGGCGGCTAACGTGATTCCGCAACAGGCGATCCTGCGCCTGAGCCTGCGGGCGCTGAACGCCGAGGTCCGCGAACAGACCCTGAACCGCGTGCGCTCGATCATCGAAGCCCAGGCCGAAAGCTTCGGCTGCACCTCGACCATCGAGCACCGCCCGGCCTATCCGGTGCTGGTCAACCACGCCGCCGAAACCGAGTTTGCCCGTCAGGTCGGTGTCGAACTGGTCGGCGCCGATGCCGTCGATGGCAACACACCCAAACTGATGGGCAGCGAGGACTTCGCCTGGGTGCTCCAGCGCTGCCCCGGCGCCTACCTGTTCATCGGCAACGGCGTGGCGCGGCCGATGGTGCATAACCCGGCCTACGATTTTAACGATGACATTCTGCTGACCGGCGCGGCGTATTGGGGCGCGCTCACCGAGAGTTGGCTCAAGCCGGCCTGATTTCTTCACTTTTTGCTGCCGCTGGAACGCAGGTGCGCACGTGCCTGCGTGGTCAACCAACAGCTTCTGGAGAATCCCCATGCAGAGTTCGAACGCAGGCGTTTCGCGCACCCGGCAAGTGGTCGCCGCCGTCATCGGCAACGCCCTGGAATGGTACGACTTCATCGTTTACGGCTTTCTGGCGAGCATCATCGCCCGGCAATTTTTCCCGTCCGACGACGATTACGCCTCGCTGCTGATGGCGCTGGCGACCTTCGGCGTCGGCTTTTTCATGCGCCCGGTGGGCGGCATCCTGCTCGGCATCTACTCCGACCGCAAAGGTCGCAAAGCCGCGATGCAGATGATCATCCGCCTGATGACCGTGTCCATCGCCCTGATCGCGTTCGCGCCGAACTACGCCGCCATCGGCATGGGCGCGCCGCTGCTGATCGTGGTGGCGCGGATGCTCCAGGGCTTTGCCACGGGCGGTGAATACGCCAGCGCCACGGCGTTTCTGGTGGAGAGCGCGCCGGCCCATCGCAAGGGTTTGTACGGTTCGTGGCAACTGGTCGGGCAATGCCTGGCGGTGTTCAGCGGCGCGGCGATGGTGGCGCTGGTCACGCACCTGTTTTCCCCCGAGGCACTGGACAGTTGGGGCTGGCGGATTCCGTTCGTGATCGGCCTGTTGATCGGCCCGGTGGGCTTGTGGATTCGCAAGCACATGGAAGAGCCGGAAGAGTTTCTCGAGGCGCGCAAGAAAGCCAAAGGCGCCGCGCCAGGCCTGTTGCAGGTGCTGCGCGAACATCGCCGCAGCCTGCTGGTGTCGATGGGCCTGGCGTGCGGGGCGACGGTGTCGTTTTACGTGGTGCTGGTGAACATGCCGACCTTCGCCCACAAGAACCTCGGCCTGCCGCTGGATCAGGTGTTGCTGGTGCAGATGCTCGCGGTGGGGTTGATGACCGTGGTGATTCCGTTCTCCGGCGCACTGTCGGATCGCCTCGGTCGGCGGCCGGTGCTGATGGCCTTCACTCTGGCGTTTTTCGTCATGGTCTATCCGCTCTATGTTTGGGTCGCGGCGGTGCCGTCGATCGAGCGTTTGCTGGTGATGCAACTGCTGCTGTGCACGGCGATTGGCGGGTTCTTCGGCCCGGCCCCGACCGCACTGGCCGAACAGTTTCCGATTGAAGTGCGCTCCACTGGCGTGTCGGTGGCCTACAACGTGGCGGTGATGGTGTTCGGTGGTTTCGCGCCGCTGATCGTCACCTGGCTGAGCAAAGTTCTGAACACCCCGGTGGCGCCGTCGTTCTATGTCTTGTTCGCTTGCCTGCTGACCCTGCTCGGTACTTACTGTTTGCAGGAGGCCCCGCGTGCAAAGAAATCCGTTGCGCTCAACCTGGGAGTGAAACCGTGAGTCCGTTAGCCATTGATCCGATTGTCGCCCTCGACGCCGATGCGCTGTCCCGGGCGATCCATGCGCGCAAGGTGTCGTGCCGCGAGGTGATGCAGGCGTATCTGACGCACATCGACCGCTTCAATCCGGCGGTCAACGCGCTGGTCTCGCTGCGCCCGCAGAATGTGTTGTTAAGCGAGGCCGATGAGTGTGATCGGCAACTGGATCGCGGCGAATCCCGGGGCTGGATGCACGGTATGCCCCAGGCGATCAAAGACCTGGCGGCTACCGCCGGATTGCGCACGACCCTCGGCTCGCCACTGTTCGCCGAACAAGTGCCGCAGCACGATGCGATCAGCGTGGCGCGGGTTCGCGACTGCGGCGCGATCATCATCGGCAAGAGCAACGTCCCGGAATTCGGCCTCGGCTCGCAAACCTACAACAGCGTGTTTGGCACCACCACCAACGCCTACGATCCGGCCCTGATCGCCGGCGGCAGCAGCGGCGGGGCAGCGGTGGCGCTGGCCCTGCGCCTGCTGCCGGTGGCCGACGGCAGCGACATGATGGGCTCGCTGCGCAATCCGGCGGCGTTCAACAACGTGTTCGGCTTCCGCCCGTCTCAAGGTCGCGTGCCCCATGGCCCGATGCCGGAAGTGTTCGTCCAGCAACTGGCCACCGAAGGGCCGATGGGCCGCACGGTCACCGACGTCGCGCGGTTGCTCTCGACTCAGGCCGGCTACGATCCGCGCGTGCCGCTGTCGCTGGCTGATGAGCCACGGGATTTCGGGCTGGATCTGCAACAGGACTGCAGCGGTCTGCGTCTCGGCTGGCTCGGCGATTACAACGGCTATCTGCCGATGGACGACGGCGTGTTGAGCCTGTGCGAATCGGCGCTGGCGGATTTCAGTGCCTTGGGTTGTCAGGTCGAGGCCTGTCAGCCGGACTTTTCCATGGAGCGCCTGTGGCAGACCTGGCTGACGCACCGGCATTTTCTGGTGCAGGGCAGCCTCGGCGCCGCCTATGCCGATCCGCAAAAACGGGCGCTGCTCAAGCCCGAAGCACAATGGGAAATCGAGGGCGGTCTGCGTCTGACGGCAGCCGAGGTCTATCAGGCGTCGGTGGCGCGCAGCGAGTGGTATCGCGCGTTGAGCGAGTTGTTCGAGCGTTACGATTTCCTGCTGCTGCCCACCGCCCAGGTGTTCCCTTTTGATGCACAGCAACCGTGGCCGCGAGTCGTCGGCGGGCAAACCATGGACACCTATCACCGCTGGATGGAAGTGGTGATCGGCCCGACCCTGGCGGGGTTGCCGAGCATCAGCGTGCCTGTGGGTTTCAACCCGGCCGGGCTGCCGATGGGCCTGCAAATCATCGGCCCGGCCCAGGCGGATCGGGCTGTCCTGCAACTGGCCTACGCCCATGAACAGCTGACCCGCTGGGTCGAACGGCGACCGCCGGCATGCCTGCAATCGGCCTGAGCGGCCCGCATCTTGCTGCACGAAGTGATCTTTCATCCACATCCATGGAGGTCGAACACATGGGCAGCAAGGCAGACACCGGCAGCGTGCGCTCGGTCGAACGGGCGCTGGCCATCGTCGAGTTGCTCGGCGAGCATCAGGCGTTGGGGCTGGAGGAATTGCACTACCTGACGACCCTGCCCAAAGCCACGGTGTCGCGAATGCTCGCGACCTTGCAGGAGCAGGGCTGGATCTATCGCGGCCTCAGCGACCGCCGCTACCGGTTGTGCGCCAAGCGCCTGTTCGGTGATCGCCAGCAACGCTTCAAACGCCATCTGGTGGAAAGCGCTGCGCCGATGTTGTTGGAGTTGAGCGAGCGCACCGGGCTGGTGGCGGATCTGTCGTGCTTTGACGGCGAACGGGTCGAAGTGATGGAAAGCGCGATCCCGCAAGTGCTGCGCAAACGCTATCCGACCAACTGCCAGATCGTCGGCCATCACGCGAGCCTGTTTCATTCGGCGATGGGCCGGGCCTGTCTGGGAGAGCTCGACAGCCAGGACGTGATGCGTCTGGCCGAGCGCGAACAACTGGCGGATGACGGTGTATTGCAGGCCACCGAGCAAGCCTTGCATCAGGGCTTCGGCCAGCGTACCGAAGGTTACTGGGAATACCCGGTGCGCCTGCCGTTCCTGATCCGCGCGGTAGCCTTGCCAATCCGTGCCCAAGGGCGGCTGGTCGGCAGCATGGCGCTGCACTGGCCGATGGATCAGGCGCCGGTGGAGCGGGTGCTGAGCCTGCACCTCAACAGCCTCGCGTCGACCATTGGCGAAGTGCAGCAGGCATTGGCCTGAGCCTTAGCAGAGACTGACAGTTTGCAATAACGCCACGGCCAGTTAAGGTTCGTGCAGGTTTATCGGCCCCACGAGTCTTCAATGTTCAACCGTTCTCTGTGCAACGCCTTCGCCGGCCTGCTGCTGGGCGCCGCTGCGCTGCCGGCCCAGGCCAACTGGTATCTGGACGGCGAGTCGTCGCGGCTGTCGTTCGTCAGCACGAAAAACGCCAACGTGTCCGAAGTGCAGCGCTTTCTGGTGCTGCACGGCAAGGTCGATCCCGATGGCCGCGCCGTGGTCGAAGTCGAGCTGGACTCGATCAACAGCGGCATCCCGCTGCGCGACGAGCGCATGCGCAAGGAGTTGTTCCAGATCGAGCAATTCCCCGAGGCGACCATCACCACGCAAATCGACCTGCGCCCGATCAACGATCTGGCCCCCGGCGCGCAGCTTGAATTGCGCCTGCCGCTGACCGTCAACCTGCACGGCAAACAGCATGAGTACCCCGCCGAGCTGCTCGCCACGCGCCTTGATGACCGACGCTTTCAAGTGGTGACGCTGGAGCCGCTGGTAATCAGCGCCGAGGATTTCGATCTGCTGCCGGGCCTGGAAAGCCTGCGCAACATGGCCGGCCTGTCGGCCATCAGTCTGTCGGTGCCGGTGGGTGCGGTGCTGATCTTCACGGCGCGCTGACATGCGTGGCGCGGTGTTTCCGTGGCGTGATGGCAACCGCTTCGAGCTGTTGATCGACGGCCCGCAATTCTTCCCGCGCATGCTCGACGAGATTGCCCGCGCCCGCGAGCAGATCGAACTGGAGCTGTATCTGGTGGAAGCCGGCGCCTGTGCCGAAACCATCGTGCAGGCGCTGGTGCTGGCGGCGGAGCGGGGCGTGCGGGTGCGTTGCCTGTTCGACGATTACGGCAGCCTCGCCTTCACACTCACGCTACGTCGGCGGCTGACCGGCGCCGGGGTCGAGCTGCGTTTTTACAACCGGCTGAACTGGCGGCGCTGGGTCGGCAATTTCTATCGCGATCACCGCAAGCTGTTGCTGGTCGACCAGCGTCTGGCGGTGGTCGGCGGCACCGGGGTCACCGACGAATTCTGGACGCCGGGCCACGACACCAGCGAATGGCACGAGGTCATGGTGGAGATCACCGGCCCGCTGGTGCTCGACTGGCAATTGCTGTTCGACCGCCAATGGATCGCCAACCGCCATCGCCGGGCCTGGCGGCCCAACGCGCATTTCGGCCTGCCAAGGCTGCCCCGCGTGCCGGACACGGGCGAGGGCATGGGCCGCGTGGCCTACGCCGACGCCCGCCAGCACCGGGACATTCTGCAATCGCTGTTTCGCGCGCTGAACAGCGGCCAGAAACGCATCTGGCTGGCGACGCCGTACTTCCTGCCGACCTGGAAAATCCGCCGCTCCCTGCGCAAGGCCGCCGCCCGTGGCCTCGACGTGCGCCTGCTGCTGACCGGGCCGCGTACCGATCATCCGTCGGTGCGTTACGCGGGGCATCGCTACTACCCGCGCCTGCTCAAGGCCGGGGTGAAAATCTACGAATACCAGCCGTGTTTCCTGCACCTGAAAATGGTGCTGGTGGACGATTGGGTGAGCATCGGTTCGTGCAATTTCGATCACTGGAATCTGCGCTTCAATCTTGAAGCGAATCTGGAAGCGCTGGACCCGTCATTGACGGCAGCGGTGGCGGCAAGTTTCGAGAAGGACTTCGGCCTGAGTCAGCAGGTGAGTCTGGAGGAATGGCAGCGCCGGCCGTTGTGGCGGCGGGTGAAGCAACGGATCTGGGGCTGGGTGGATCGGGTGGTGGTCAACTTGCTGGATAGACGCGGCTAGTCGCAGTTGATCGTCCCCACCTCAAACCGTTGATCGTTCCCACGCTCTGCGTGGGAATGCCTCAATGGACGCTCTGCGTCCGCTTTGGGACGCAGAGCGTCCCGGGCTGCATTCCCACGCAGAGCGTGGGAACGATCAGATCCGAACGATCAGGGTGCAGGGATTACAGCAACTCAAAGCTCTGCTGCGTCACATCCTGGGAATCCAGGCCGATCTGCACGTTGAACTTGCCAGGCTCGGCCGCGTACTTGAGCTGGGCGTTGTAGAACTTCAGGTCATCTTCGGTGATGGTGAAGTGCACGACCTTCTGCTCGCCGGCCTTGAGCATGATTTTCTGGAAGTTCTTCAGCTCTTTGACCGGACGGATCATCGAACCGGTGACGTCCTGGATGTACAGCTGCACCACGGTTTCGCCGTCACGCTTGCCGGTGTTCTTGACCATGACACTGGCGTCGAGCTTGCCGGTGGCGTTCAGGGTGGTCGAGGACAGCGCCATGTCGCTCAGGCTGAAGTCGGTGTAGCTCAGGCCGTAACCGAACGGGAACAGAGGCCCGGTGGTGTCATCGAAATACTGCGAGGTGTAGTTGCCCGGTTTGCCCGGCGTGAACGGCCGGCCAATGCTCAGGTGGTTGTAGTAGGTCGGGATCTGGCCCACGGAGCGCGGGAAGGTCACCGGCAGTTTGCCCGACGGGTTGTAGTCGCCGAACAGCACGTCGGCGATGGCGTTGCCGCCCTCGGTGCCGCTGAACCAGGTTTCCAGAATCGCGTCAGCCTGTTCTTTCTCTTCGAGGATGGTCAGCGGACGACCGTTCATCAGCACCAGCACCAATGGCTTGCCGGTGGCTTTCAGGGCACGGATCAGCTCGCGCTGGTTTTCCGGGATGTTCAGGTCGGTGCGGCTCGACGATTCGTGGGACATGCCACGGGATTCACCCACGGCTGCAACCACTACGTCTGCATCCTTGGCGGCTTTCACCGCTTCGTCGATCAACACGTTGGCCGGACGCGGGTCATCGACCACTTCCGGGGCGTCGAAGTTGAGGAAGTTCAGGTAGTCGAGAACCTTCTTGTCGCTGGTGATGTTGGCGCCACGGGCGTAGATCAGGTTCGCCTTGTCGCCGATCACATTGCTCATGCCGTCGAACAGGGTCACCGATTGCGCCGGACGACCGGCGGCAGCCCAACTGCCCATCATGTCGATCGGGGCCTTGGCCAGCGGGCCGACCAGTGCGACTTTGGCGGTTTTCTTCAGCGGCAGGGTTTCGTTCTGGTTCTTCAGCAGCACCAGGCTGCGACGTGCCACTTCACGGGCGTCGGCGCGGTGCAGGCGGCTGTCGGCGTAGGTGTCGGCCGGATCGTCTTCAGCCTTGCCGATGCGCAGGTACGGGTCCTTGAACAGGCCCATGTCGTACTTGGCGGCGAGGACTTCACGCACCGCGTTGTCGATGTCTTTCTGTTCGATCTCGCCGGACTTGAGCAGCCCCGGCAGCTCTTTGCCGTACAGGGTGTCGTTCATGCTCATGTCGATGCCGGCCTTGATCGCCAGCTTCGCCGCTTCACGACCGTCGCGGGCCACGCCGTGCTTGATCAGTTCGAAGATCGCGCCGTGGTCGCTGACCGCCAGGCCCTTGAAGCCCCAGTCCTTGCGCAGCAGGTCGTTCATCAGCCAGGTATTGGCGGTGGCCGGAATGCCGTTGATCGAGTTCAACGCCACCATCACGCCGCCGGCGCCGGCGTCGATGGCCGCGCGGTACGGTGGCAGGTAGTCCTGGTACATCTTCACCGGGCTCATGTCGACGGTGTTGTAGTCGCGACCGCCCTCGACAGCGCCGTACAGGGCGAAGTGCTTGACGCTGGCCATGATGCTGTCGGCTGCGCTCGGGGTCTCGCCCTGATAGGCCTTGACCATGACTTTGGCGATGCGCGAAGTCAGGTAGGTGTCTTCACCGAAACCTTCGGAGCTGCGGCCCCAGCGCGGGTCGCGGGAGATGTCGACCATCGGCGCGAAAGTGATGTCGAGGCTGTCGGCGGCGGCCTCTTTGGCGGCAACGCGCCCGGACTGGCCAATGGCGTCCATGTCCCAGCTCGATGCCAGAGCCAGCGGAATCGGGAAAATCGTACGGTGACCGTGGATCACGTCGTACGCGAAAAACATCGGGATCTTCAGGCGGCTGCGCATGGCAGCGTCCTGCATCGGACGGTTTTCCGGGCGGGTGATCGAGTTGAAGGTGCCGCCGATGTTGCCGGCGGCGATCTCTTTGCGGATCAGCTCGCGGGGCATTTCCGGGCCGATGCTGATCAGGCGCAACTGGCCGATCTTCTCGTCGAGGGTCATTTGCTTCATCAGGTTACTGATGAACGCGTCCTTGTTTTCCAGGGGTACCGGGGTCGTGGCGGCCAGTACTTGATGACTGGCCAGGCTGACGAACAGGCCCAGCAAACACAGCTTCTTCATGAATAGTTTTCTCAAGGGCCTAAACGGCGTTGCATTGCCGGCCAGCCAAAATTTAGGGAGCGACTATTGTTGTTCGGGTGCTGATTCAGAAAACGACAGCCGAATGTACGTCGAAAGTTTCGGCGACGTGATCGCGCAGGGCCTCTTTTTAGCCCATCGGCCCGCTGCAATCCAGTGGCGCGGGCGATTATGCCCCAACCGCCGGCTGAGAATGTTTCGCGATTCATTATTCATGAAATGTGCAAGGGAGCACCCGTCCGATGAATGTCAGTCCTGTCTACCGCTCGCGTTTGCAGGTCGCCACCCTGCTGGTGCTGGCCACGTTGTTGACTGCCTGTGGCATCAACAACATCCCGACCCTCGACGAACAGGCCAAGGCCGCCTGGGGCCAGGTGCAGAACCAGTACCAACGGCGCGCCGACCTGATCCCCAATCTGGTGGAAACCGTGAAAGGTTACGCCAAGCACGAGGAAGAAACCCTGACCGCCGTGATCGAGGCCCGGGCCAAGGCGACGTCGATCCAGGTCGATGCCAGCACCCTCGACAACCCGGAAAAACTCAAGCAATTCCAGCAGGCCCAGGATCAACTGACCGGCGCCTTGAGCCGCTTGATGGTGGTCTCCGAGCGTTATCCGGACCTGAAGGCCAACCAGAACTTCCTCGCCCTGCAATCGCAACTCGAGGGCACGGAAAACCGCATCGCCGTGGCCCGACGGGATTTCATTCTGGCAGTGCAGAAGTACAACACCGAGATCCGCACCTTTCCCGGTCGCCTGTGGCACAGCGTGATGTACAGCGATCTGCCGATCCGCGAGACCTTCGAAGCCACCAGCCCCGGCGCGGACAAGGCCCCGGAAGTGAAGTTCTGAGCCGGGGATGCCCATGCGTGTGTTGAAGATGGGCCTGGTGCTGATGTTGTGGCTGTTCGCCGTCAGCGCCCGGGCCGAGTTGACCTTCCCGGCGCTGACCGGACGGGTGGTGGACGACGCGCAGATGGTCGAGCCGTCGGTGCGTGCGCAACTGAGCCAGCAGTTGCAGGCCCACGAACAGGCGACCGGCGAGCAGTTGGTGGTCGTGACCTTGCCGAATCTGCAAGGCTCTACCATTGAGGACTACGGCGTCGAACTCGGCCGGCACTGGGGCATCGGCCAGAAGGACAAGAACAACGGCGCCCTGTTGATCGTCGCCCGGGACGAGCGCAAATTGCGCATCGAAGTCGGCTACGGGCTGGAGGATCGCCTCACCGATGCCCAGAGTTCGGTGATCATCCATCAGGTGATCACGCCGTCGTTCAAGGCCGGAAATTTCAGCAAGGGCATCAGCGACGGTGTGGCGGCGATGCTGGTGGTGCTGGGCGGTAATCCACTGGACGAACCGTCCACCGTGTACGAATCGGCCGGCGATCCGTCTGATGATTTCGTCTCGCGGCACCCGGCGTTGTTCGTATTTCTGGTGATGTTGTTCATCCTGACTGTTTTTGTCTGCCAGATGCTCGGTATCCTTCCCGCCGGCCGGGGCGGCTCCGGAGGAGGGGGCGGCTTTGGCGGCGGAGGTTTTGGCGGCGGCGGTGGAGGCGGGGGCTTCAGCGGCGGCGGTGGCAGTTTCGGCGGGGGCGGGTCCTCCGGCGGCTGGTGATAACAATAATGAGCAGGCACTTCACGACATGGCATTACTGACTGAACACGAACAACGCAAGGTCGCCGAGGCCATCGCCCGGGTCGAGCGCGACACCGACGCCGAACTGGTGACGGTGCTCGCGGCCCGCGCCGACGACTACGCGTACATCCCGCTGCTGTGGGCCAGCCTGCTGGCGCTGGTCGTGCCGGGGATCGTGCATTACCTGACGGGCTGGCTGACGATGCACAGCCTGTTGCTGGTGCAGTGGGTCAGTTTTGTCGTGCTGTGCCTGGTGTTTCGCCTGCCCAGGGTCACCACTCATCTGATTCCGCGTCACGTCCGGCACTGGCGCGCCTCGAACCTGGCGCGGCGGCAGTTTCTCGAACAGAACCTGCATCACACGGTGGGCAGCACCGGCATGTTGATTTTTGTCTGCGAAGCAGAGCGGTACGTGGAGATCCTGGTGGATGAAGGGATCTCCAGAAAACTGGATAACAAGAGCTGGGATTCGATTGTTGCGGCGTTTACCGAGCAGGTAAGGCAGGGGCAGACGTTGCAGGGGTTTGTCACTTGTATCGAGGCGTGCGGGGAGTTGCTCAAGGTGCATGTGCCGGTGACGCAGGTGAGGAATGAGTTGCCGAATCGGTTGGTGGTGTTGGGATAAGCCGTTCGGGAAATTAGCCGTGCCCTCGAACGCCATCCCCCCTAAACTAGCGGCCATTCCCGATTTGCCCGTCCGAGGCCGCTTTTTCCCATGTCCGTTACCGCTCCTTCCGCATCCGCCAAACCGGCGCCCGATCACCACGCACGGTTCATCGAGCTGCTGCAAACCAGCCTCGAACAGAACGGCTTCATCAAACTGGTGCTGGCCAAGTACGTCGGCGAAGAAGCGGACTTGCAGCGGATCATTATCAAACCGGTAACGGTCAAGGCGCAGCCGTGCCTGTCGTTCGTCTATCGCTACAAGACCCGCGACATCACCAAGAACCTGCCGCTGGACGAAGCGGTCACGACGATTGCCGGATTGCTGCCGGCGGCGTTCAAAAATGCGCATTTGCTGGCGCTGACCGACGAAGCCCAGCTCGAATACAGCAAAAAGGGCAAGAGTTCGCTGTTCATGAGCAAACCCCAGCAATTGCGCGAAGTGCCATCCGCCGAGCATAACCGCGAGAAAAACCGCTTCCTCGATCTGAACCGGCCGTTCCTCAAGGACCTGGGCGTGACCAACGTCCAGCACGAGCTGATCCCGGCGATGTCGCGCAAGTGGAAGCAGATCAACAAGTTCATCGAAGTGTTCAGCCACGCGCTGACCTCTTCGCCGCTGGCCCTGGACAAACCGGTTCGGGTGGCGGATTTCGGTTCGGGCAAGGGTTACCTGACGTTCGCCATTCATGACTATCTGCGCAACACCCTCAAGGCCGAAGGCGAAGTCACCGGCGTCGAGCTGCGTGAAGAGATGGTCAATCTGTGCAACACCGCCGCCGCGAAGCTGGAACACCCGGGGCTGGTGTTCAAATGTGGTGATGTGCGCAGCGTGGCGCCGAGCGAGCTGGACGTGATGATCGCCCTGCATGCCTGCGACATCGCCACCGACTACGCGATCCACACCGGCATCCGCTCCGGCGCATCGATCATCATGTGCTCGCCGTGCTGCCACAAACAGATCCGCTTGCAGATCCAGAGCCCGGCGCTGCTCAAGCCGATGCTGCAATACGGTTTGCACCTGGGCCAGCAGGCGGAAATGGTCACCGACAGCCTGCGTGCGCTGTTCCTCGAAGCCTGCGGTTACGAGACCAAGGTGTTCGAGTTCATCTCCCTGGACCACACCAACAAGAACAAGATGATCCTCGCCGTGAAGCGCGCCGAGCCGGTGGACCCGACTCAGCTGCTGGTGAAGATTCAGGAATTGAAGGCGTTCTACCAGATCAGCGAGCACTGCCTCGAAACCCTGCTGCTCGCTGACGGCCTGCTGAAGCTCAAGGCTTGAGCTGAACCCCGGCCGGTAACGTGCCCGGTTGAGCCGGGCGCACCGCGGTCTTGCGCCCGAGCATCACCGTCGCGATCACCCCGCAGGCGAACAGCCAGGTGATCGGCTCCACGTGTTCCCCAAAGAACAGCGCGGAAAACGCGATGGTGAAGAAGATCTGCAACAACTGGATCTGACTGACTCGGGCAATGCCACCCATGGCCAGCCCGGCGTACCAGGCGAAGAAGCCCAGAAACTGCGAAAACAGCGCGACGTAACCAAACGCCCACCAGGTTTTCGCCGACACCGCGCCTTGATGCTGAAACGCCAGATACAGCACCGGGCCGATCAGCAGCGGCGTCGACAACACCAGCGCCCAGCAGATCACTTGCCAGCCGCCCATCTCCCGGGCCAGCCGCCCGCCCTCGGCGTAACCCAGACCGCCTACCGCAATCGCACCCAGCATCAACAAATCCCCGGCCTGAATGCTGCCGGCACCGGTGTACAACGCATAACCCAGCACCAGCGCACTGCCCAACGCGGCGCAGGCCCAGAAGGCTTTCGACGGACGCTCATGGGACAACCACGCGGCGTACAGCGCTACGCACAGCGGCTGCAAACCGTTGACCAGCGCACCGTGGGACGCCGGCAAGGTCTGCATGGCCCACGCCGACAGCACCGGGAAACCGAGAATCACCCCGGCGATCACCAGGCTCAGGCCTTTGACTTGCTTCCAGGTCGGCCACTTTTCCCGTCGCCACAACAGCAGCGCCGCTGCCGGAATCGCCGCGAACAACGCACGGCCCAGGCCGTTGAGCAGCGGGTGCAGTTCCTGCACCACGATGCGAGTGAAGGGCAGGGTAAGGCTGAAAATCACCACGCCGAGCAGGCCGAGGGCCATGCCGGTGTTTTCGCGCGAAGACATGAGGGCAACCAGATTTGAAGGTGACAGGAAGGTGCCTTCATCTAGCCACAAACCACGGCAGTCGGGCTGTTACAGCTGAGCGCAGAGTTATCCATACAGTTTGCGAACGCCATCGCGGTCCTTGGGCTACTGTGAATATTCCTGCGCATTCACCAGAGGAGTCCTGTCCATGGCCGCGAAAAAAATTCTGATGCTGGTCGGCGATTACGTCGAAGACTACGAAGTGATGGTGCCGTTCCAGGCCCTGCAAATGGTCGGTCACACCGTGCATGCCGTGTGCCCGGATAAAGCTGCCGGCAAGACCGTGCGCACCGCGATCCATGACTTTGAAGGCGACCAGACCTACAGCGAAAAACCCGGTCACCAGTTCGCCCTGAACTTCGATTTTTCCAAGGTCGATGCCAAGGATTACGACGCACTGCTGGTGCCCGGCGGCCGTGCGCCGGAATACCTGCGGCTGAACGAAAAAGTGCTGGAACTGGTGCGAGCTTTCGACAAGGCCGGCAAGCCGATTGCCGCTGTCTGTCACGGCGCGCAACTGCTGGCGGCGGCGGGGATTCTCGAAGGTCGCGAGTGCAGCGCGTATCCGGCCTGCGCCCCGGAAGTGCGGCTGGCCGGTGGCACCTACATTGATATTCCGGTGACCGAGGGTCACGTCCAGGGCAATCTGGCCACCGCCCCGGCCTGGCCGGCGCATCCGAAATGGCTGGCCGGTTTCCTCGGGTTGCTCGGAACCAAAATCACCCTGTGAGCGTGAGGCCCATCGCGAGCGTGTTCGCGATGGGCAAGCCCGGACGGATCAGAAGAACCGTGTCACGCTGACCTTGGCATTGCGTCCCTGACTGTAAGCCCGATCACCGCTCAGCGCCGGGCGATAATCCTCGTTGAACAGGTTGTCGACGGTGAGGTTGACCTCGGTGCCCTTGAGGTACGGCTGCTGCGGTTTCCATTTGGCGAACAGACCCTGCACGTTGTAGCGGTCGTTGGCGTACTGGTCGTAGAACACGTCACCCAGGGTGTTTTTGCTCGAGCCGTACTTGTCGCTCGGCAGGCGATCGGTCTGGCGCACGAACTCCCCTTGCCAGCCGACCTGGGCATCCCAGCTCGGAATCTTCACGCCGAGCACGGCAATCCATTTGCTCGGTGGAACGTCCCGCACCCAGACGTCCGGTCCCCATGGATTGGTGTAGGCACCTTCGTGCTTGCCGGTCATCCATGAGTAGGAAAGGGAACCGAACAGGTACGTCGAGTCATAGAAGCTTTCGACTTCAAAGCCCTTGATGGTCAGCCCGCCGATGTTGCGGTAGTTGCCCATGGGGCCGGAACCCTTGCAGTCCGAGGCGATGCTGCCGCCCTTGATTGCCTGGTTTTCGCAGCCGATGCCGGTGGCCTTGAAGATCTCGTCGTCGATCTTGTTGCGGAACAGCGTGGTGCGGACCTGCACATTGTCGCGGTCGGTGAATACGTTGGCGAAGTTGCTGATGTTGCCGGCACGCCAACCGGTGATGCGTTCCGGGTCGAGGTCGACACTGGTGGCGGTGCGGCTGCCCAGACCCTGAACTTCATACTGCTCGTCGATGACCGGCGCACGCCAGGTCTTGCTGTAGTCGACGAAGAAGCCGACGTCCGGCGTCATTCGCCAGAACGCCGACAGGCGCGGCGACCAACCGGTGTAAGTGCGGTCGCTGTAGTCGTGGCCGAAGCTCGGGTCCGGGTTGTCGTAGTAAGGCGCGTCGTTGGCTTCGCCGCGATTGCGCACATGGTCGTAGCGCAAGGACGGGGTCAGTGTGAAGTCGCCCAGCGTGATCGCGTCTTGCAGATAAACGCTGTTGGTGTCGACCTTGCCCTGGGGCATGAAGCTCGGCTGGAAGTAGCCGTAGTTGTACTTCGGCACCTCGTAGGTCTTGCCCGGCATCCACATTTCGGTGTCGCGGCTGTGCTTGCGGATCTGCACGCCGCCGGTGACTGCGTGAGACAGCACGCCGGTTTCGAACAGGCTGATGTTGCTCACCTCGACGATGCGGTCCTTGTAGGCGGTGTCCATCTTGCGTCCGCCGGTGGACGTCTGGAAGAACGCCGTGGCATCGCGCTCGTCGGTCTGATCGGTGTTGGACTCGGAATAGCTCAGCTTGAAATCGATCAGGCGATTGTCCAGCGGCTGGTACTGATATTTGGCCGACCACGTGGTGTCGGTGGTTTCACGGTTGGCGAGGAAACGCTTGAGGGCGTTTTCATAGCCGTATTGCTTGATGTTGGCCCGGGTCGGCGGGGTCGGATAACTGGCCGACGAGAACGGCGCCCAGCGTTCGCTTTGCGAACGCGAGTACGACAGGCCGACACTGTGTTCGTCGTTCAGGTGCAGGTTGAACTTGAGCAGTTGGCCATCCAGATCCAGCGCACTGTTAGGCAGGCGCCGAGGGTTGATCGGGTACTGATTGTCCGGATCGGGCGGGGTGCCGGCCAGCTTCATGTCGCCGCCATCACGCTTGGTCAGGTACACCAGCGCATCGGCGCGACCGTCGTCGGTGCGACCGAACACGGCACCGGTGTAGGTTTGCTGATGGTCGTTGCTGGCGTAACCGTACTTGACCATCGCACCGCTGTTGCGACCTTCCTGCAGCAGGTCCGGGGCGTCCTTGGTTTCCATATGCACGGTGCCCCCGAAACCGCCGTTGCCAGTGAGCATCGAGTGCGGACCTTTTTCCACTTCAATGCGTTTGATCAGCTCCGGCTCGATGAAAATCGTGCCTTGCTGGTAGCGCTCGAAACCGCTTTTGGTGGCGCCGTCGACGGTCAACGGCACGTCTTCGGCATCGCCCAGGCCCCAGATGTTGATGGTCTGGCCACCGGGTTTCATCGAACCGCCCATGCTCACGCCGGGCAGGGTCGCCAGCAGGCTGGGAATGTTGTTTGGCTGGTGGCGGTCGATGTCGGCCTGGGTCAGGGTCGAGCGGCCGACAGTGCTGGAGTCGACTTCGGTGCCGCTGCCGATCACGCTCAGGGTGTCGAGCTGGATGCCGTCACCGCTGCTGGTGACCGGCTCTTCCGGGCGCACGACGTAGGTCTGGTTGACCTTGATCAGACCGAACTGACTGTTGTCGAGCAACTTGCGAATCGCCGCTTCCGCGCTGTATTCACCGTCGAGGGCCGGGGCCTTGAGATTGCGCAGTTGCGCCTCATCGAACAGCAACTGGATCTTCGCCTGTTGGGCGACCTGACTCAGCGACGTTGCCAAGGGTTGCGCCGGCAAATGCAGGCTCAGGTCAGCGGCATGGGCTTGTACGCTGAACGCAAGGCAAGTGGCGAGCAGGGTCGGTCGAAGGCAAGTGAGCGGGTACGGCGAAAACACGCGAAACATGGAATCCCCCAGGGCGGCGAAAAGGCCAGAAAGGCCTGCGGATGGAACGCAGACCGGAGGAAGACGCGGCAGGTAAAAAAAACCTCACATGCGAATGCAAAATATTCTCATGTGAGGTTTTGTCAGCGGCTTTCGAGGCGAATGCCACCGTCGGCCAGCGCTACGGTTTTTACCGGAACCAGAGCGGGCAGGGCGTTGATCAGGGCGTCCGGATCGTCGACGTCGAGATTGCCGGAGACCTTGATCTGCCCCAGTTTTGCGTTGGCCAGCACGACGGGATGCGGGCGATAGAGGTTCAACTCGTCCACCAGACTGGCCAGTTCGCGGTTGCGAAAGGACAGATGCCCGGTGCGCCAGTCGGCGACCTGGCTGGCTGCAAGACTTTGCTGCTGCAGGGTGCCGCTGGCCAGGTCGACCGCAGCTTGTTGCCGGGCGTCGAGCAGCATTGGCGCGCGGTTGTCCGGTGTGAACGCGACCTGGCCGTGGGCGACGCTGACCACCAGTTGGCGGTCGCTGCGCCGCACGTCAAAACCGGTGCCGACCACGCGAATCGTGGCGTCGCCGGTCTGCACCCATAGCGGCCGTTCCTTGTCCGGTGCGACGTCTATGTAGAACTGCCCGCGATCGAGGGTGAGCCGGCGCTGGTGGCTGTCGAAGTCGACACGCAGTTGCGTGTTGGCATTGACCGACAACGTGCTGCCGTCGGGCAATTCGAAGATGCGCTGGCCTTTGGCCTGGGCAGCAATCTGCTGTCGATAGACCTCATGGGGTGTGCCCAGAGAGGTCGCCAACACGGCTACGACCAGCGCGGCGGCCACTGCCAGTACCGGCCGCCAGCGGCTGCTGGGGCGACGTATCGGTAGCGGCGTTGGCCGGTTCATTTGCTGCAGCTCACTAAGGTCGGCCCACAATATTTCAAACGAACGATAGGCGCTGGCATGCGCCGGCTCGTGCAGCCATTGTTCGAATGCCTGGCGCGCTGCGGGCTGCTGATCCTGACGATTGCGGGTAAACCAGGCGGCGGCTTGGGCGTCGATGCTGTCGTCGGGCAGTTCCCCGGTGAAGTCGTGAGAAGTGTTCATTCTGGCTGCTCCTTGCCGTTTTCGTGATCCAGACGTTGCTTGCAATGCAGCAGTGCGAAGGCGATGTGTTTTTCCACCATGCTCAGCGAAATCCCCATGCGCTCGGCTATCTGCGCCTGACTCAGGCCTTCGAAGCGGTGCAGCAAAAGTGCCTCGCGTCGACGTGGCGAGAGTTCGCCCAGCACGGCTTTGAGTTGCTCCAGCCGTTGCTGGCGTTGCGCGGCCGCCATCGGATCGTGATGCTCATCGGCCAGTAGTTCGGCATCGTTGTCTTGAGTGGGCTGCACGATGTGCCGCACCTTCTGCCGGCGCCAGTGATCACGCAGCAGGTTGCGCGCCATCTGAAACAGAAACGCCCGCGGTTGCTCGACCTTGCCCCGGTCGCGATAGTCGAGCCATTGGGTGAACACATCCTGGGTCATGTCCGCCGCGTCACTGGGATTGTCCGTGCGTTTGCGCAGGTAATGCAGGATGTCCCCGTAAAACCGGCGAAACGAATCGGCCGACAGAGGATCGGGCGTGAGGCGGGGCATGAATATCCTTCTCGACGAAGCGGGGGCGCAGAAAGTCGCGGATGATATGAGAATGATTGTCATTTGTCATGTTGGCGATTCAATCGTGTCGCAAAACAGTGGCTAAACCGTCGAAACGGTCTTTACTTGCGGGGATTCAATCGACAGGAGCTGCGACATGTCCGGATGGTACGAGTTGAGCAAAAGCAGCAACGGCCAGTACAGGTTCGTGCTGAAAGCGGCGAATGCCGAAACCATTCTGACCAGCGAGCTGTACACCAGCCGCACGGCCGCCGAAAACGGCATTGCCTCGGTGCAGACCAACAGCCCGCTGGATGAACGCTACGAGAAAAAATCGACGAAGGACGGCCATCCCTACTTCAACCTCAAGGCGGCCAATCACCAGATCATCGGCAGCAGCGAATCCTATTCATCCGACGCGGCGTGTGCCAAAGGCATCGCCAGCGTCAAGGCCAACGGGCCGTCCAAGGTGATCAAGGACAAGACCCTGCCGGTGCTTTGAGTCCACCTTCAACACAAAACCCCGTGGGGCCGGCAGTGCGCCGATCCCACGGGGTTTTTACCGTGCCTGAAGATCAGCGCAGGGTTTTGAGAATGGCCTGCAACTGATTACGCCCGGCCTCGCTCAGCGGGAACACCGGCAAACGCGGATCGCCGACTTCCAGATCGGTCAGCCGCAGACCGGCCTTGATCGTCGCCGGCAACCCGCCCTTGAGGATGAAGTCCAGCAGCGGCAACTGGCGGTAGAACAGCTCACGCGCCTTGCCGAGATCCCCCGCCAGTGTGGCTTCGTACAAATCCAGGTTGAGCTGCGGAATCAGGTTCGGCGCTGCCGTGCACCAGCCTTTCGCACCGGCGGCGAAGGCCTCCAGCGCCAGCGGGTTGCAGCCGTTGTAGAACGGCACCCGGCCCTCGCCGAGCAGTTGCAGCTTGTGCATGCGCTGGATGTCGCCGGTGCTCTCCTTGACCATGGTCACGTTTTCCACGCCGTTGACGATGCGCAGGATAAGCTCCACCGACATGTCGGTGCCGCTGGTGGCCGGGTTGTTGTAGAGCATGATCGGCACGCCGATGCTGTCGCCGATGGCGCGGTAGTGGGCGAGGATTTCCGCCTCGGTCAGCTTCCAGTAGGACGTCGGCAGCACCATCACCACGTCGGCTCCATGGGCCTCGGCGAAACGGGCGCGGCGTACCGCTTTGGCGGTGGTCAGGTCGGACACGCTGACCACGGTCGGCACGCGTTTGGCGACGTGCTTGATGCTGAACTCGGCGACCTGGTCCCACTCCGCATCGCTCAGATAAGCGCCTTCGCCGGTGCTGCCCAGTGGCGCGATGGCGTGCACGCCGCCGGCGATCAGACGGTCGATGGAGCGGCCGAGGGCCGGCAGGTCAACGCCTTCGCCATTGGCGCCGAACGGGGTGATGGTGTAGCCGATGATGCCGTGAATATTGGACATGAGAGTGCTCCGCAAGGATGAGGTGTTCAGTTCAGGCAATCGGCGTGCTGACGCAGGTTCTGCCGGGCGTAGTAGTTGAAGGCGGCAGCATGGCGTTTCGGTTTCGATACCCAGTCATGGGCCTCGCGACCCAGCTCGGGAATGATCGGCTTGATCGTCCCGGCGGCCATCGCCAGCAGCTGCAGCTTGGCGGCGCGCTCGATCAGTTGCGCGATGACACAGGCTTCCTCGATGGTCGTCCCGGTCGACAGCTGCCCGTGGTGGGAAAGCAGGATCGCCCGTTTGTCGCCCAACGCCCCGGCAATCAATTCGCCTTCTTCGTTGCCCACCGGCACACCCGGCCAGCCTTCGAGGAACGCGCAATCGTCGTACAGCGGGCACAGGTCCATGTGGGAAATCTGCAGCGGCACTTCCAGCATCGACAGCGCGGCAATGTGCGTCGGGTGAGTGTGGATGATGCAGTTCACGTCCGGCCGGGCGCGGTACACCCAACTGTGGAAACGGTTGGCCGGGTTGGCCATGCCGTGGCCTTCGAGCACTTCCAGGTCTTCGTTGACCAGCAGCAGATTGCTCGCGGTGATTTCATCGAAACCCAGCCCCAGTTGCTGAGTGTAGTAAGTGCCCGGTTGCGGGCCACGGGCGGTGATCTGTCCGGCGAGGCCCGAATCGTGGCCATTTTCGAAGAGGATCCGGCAGGTCAGGGCCAGCTTTTGCCGGTCTGTCCAAGTATTATCCGCCAGGCTTTTTTGCATCTGGGTCAGCGCTTGCTTGACCAGTTCGTCTTTGGGTAGTGCTAATGTCTTCGCCATATCCGTGTCCTGTGGTGGTTGCCATGGATGACACTTAAGAGGCTATATGACACTTTGTGTCATTGGCAAGGACAAATCGTCTTTCCTTTGCTGGATTAATCGCTTCGCATGTCTATCCGTTTGAAATTATTGAGAAAAAAACTTGGCGTAACCCTTGAGGCGCTGGCCGAGAAATCCGGCATGACCAAGAGTTATCTGTCGAAAGTCGAGCGCGGGTTGAATACGCCGTCGATTGCCGCCGCGCTGAAACTGGCCAAGGCGCTGAACGTGAAAGTCGAGGAGCTGTTCTCCGAGGACAACGTCAGCCTCGACAGCTACAGCCTGGTGCGCAGCCACGAACGCCAGTCGCTGGCGGCCAACGACCACAGCCCCGGCTACGCGGTGCTGGCCCATCAGGTCAGCGAGCGCAGCCTGCTGCCGTTCATCATTTACCCGCCGAGCGAATTCACCGACAAAACCTTCAAGGAACACTTGGGCGAGGAGTTTCTGTTCGTCCACGAGGGCCAGGTCGAAGTGGACTTCGTGAACGAACGGGTGCTGCTGGAGCGGGGCGATGCGTTGCACTTCAATGCGCAGAAACCCCATCGCATCCGTTCAGTGGGCGAGGTGCAGGCGCAGTTGCTGGTGGTGGTGCACAGCAGCGAGGAATGATCAGACCTCGACCGGCACCGACAGCTTCGGATTGCCCAGCGCATGGCTCTTGGAATCAAAGAACCGCAACTCGACACCCGTGCCCTCGAACACTTTTGCGTAGTGCCGCTTCTGGTGCTGGATGAACGCCGCGCTGCGCGGGTAGATCGAGATCGCCACGGTCTTCGGCTTCGCCAGACGCAGGGCGCGCACGAGGTGGCTGTCCTGTTCGCCCAGGGCATGTCCGAAGATGCACAGGTTGTCGCCGTGACCGAGTAACTGGTCGTAGCAGAACGACAGGTAATCGGAACTGCGGATGGTCTTGAGCTTGTCGGCGCTCGGCCCTTCGTTGACGAACAGCGGCACGTCGTCGAGCGTCTTGATCGTGTTGTTGATCGCGAAACTGCCGAGCAGCGTGCCCTCGGTAGCGGTCAGTTTGCGAGCGGTGCCGTCCTGATTGCGCACCAGATGCAGACCGCCGTGCAGGTACAGCAGACGCGGTTTTTCCGTGCTGCTTTCGCACAGATCGAAACTGGCGTCGGGGCCGTTGAACAGGTCGTCGATCGCTTCGCCCTGATGTTGCAGCGCCCAGTAATTGAGCAGGTCGTAATTGGTGGTGAACACCGTGCGATAACGCGCCAGTTCACTGTTCAGGGTCGCCAGGGTCGAGGCTTCGATCAGCCGCCACGGGATGTGTACCGCGTGCACGGTGTTGATCAGCGCTTCCTTGATCGCATAGTAGCGGTTGCGCGGTGCGGCCGAGCTGACGGCCAGTGCCTTGTTGACCCGACTGGTGGTTTTCAGCGCGCCGAGCACCTGCTCGAAACTGCGCGTCTGCATCGCGTCGAACACGCTCAGTTCCGACGGGCTCAGGGGCTTTTCTTCCACCGTGCGGGCGTTTTCGAACAGCGAGTCGTAGCCGAAATCGTCCCACACCGCGCGACTGGCGCCGTTTCCCAGCAGCAGACCGCTGAAGTCGCTGGTGGCGCGCAACGCGTTCCAGTCTTCGAGTGTGGCGTCGACATCCAGAAAATCGGTCATTGCAGGGCACGTCTCAAAACAAAGGGCAGATGGGCGGCGACTTTATCACGAGCGGGCATTGAGCCAGATCAACATCGGCCGTGACCGATCGGTCGATCCTGTGTGTATCCGCCGGATCGCAGGAGTCGATTCGGCCCCAGTCAGGAGACGCGCCATGAGCAGCACCTTTTTCATTCCAGCAGTCAACATCATGGGCAGCGGCTGCCTCGACGACGCCATGAACGCGATCCGCAACTACGGTTTTCGCAAGGCGCTGATCGTCACCGACGCCGGTCTGGCCAAGGCCGGCGTGGCAACGATGATTGCCGAGAAACTGGCGATGCAGGACATCGATTCGGTGATCTTCGACGGCGCCAAACCCAACCCGAGCATCGCCAACGTCGAGGCAGGGCTGGCGCTGCTCAAGGACAGTCGCTGTGATTTTGTGGTGTCCCTCGGCGGCGGCTCGCCCCACGACTGCGCCAAGGGCATCGCGTTGTGCGCCACCAACGGCGGGCAGATCCGCGACTACGAAGGCGTCGATCAATCGGCCAAGCCGCAACTGCCGGTGATCGCCATCAACACCACCGCCGGCACGGCCAGCGAGATGACCCGTTTCTGCATCATCACCGACGAAACCCGCCACGTGAAAATGGCCATCGTCGACCGCAACGTCACGCCGCTGCTGTCGGTCAACGACCCGGCGCTGATGGTCGCCATGCCAAAAAGTCTGACCGCCGCCACCGGCATGGACGCACTGACCCACGCGATCGAAGCCTACGTTTCCACCGCCGCCAACCCGATCACCGACGCCTGCGCACTGAAGGCCATGACCCTGATCAGCAACAACCTGCGTCTGGCCGTGCGCGACGGCAGCGACCTGGCCGCGCGGGAAAATATGGCGTATGCGCAGTTCCTCGCGGGCATGGCGTTCAACAATGCGTCCCTTGGTTACGTGCACGCGATGGCGCACCAGTTGGGCGGTTTCTACGATCTGCCTCACGGCGTGTGCAACGCGGTGTTGTTGCCGCATGTGCAGACGTTCAACGCGCTGGTCCGTGCCGATCGCCTGACCGATGTGGCCCACGCCATGGGGGCCGATATTCGCGGTTTCAGTCCGGAGGAGGGCGCAAAAGCCGCGATTGATGCGATCCGTTGTTTGGCTAGAGACGTGGAGATTCCCGGTGGCTTGCGTGATCTGGGCGCCAAGTGCACCGACATTCCGGTGCTCGCCGCCAACGCCCTGAAAGACGCCTGCGGCTTTACCAATCCGCGCGCCGCGGATCAGCGGCAGATCGAGGAGATTTTCCGCAGCGCGTTCTGAGTCGGGCGCGAGGCGGGCGAACAACGCTATGCTGCGTGTTCGTCCGCGCTGCCATCGCCGAGTCCTGCATGCTGCAAAAAAGCCTGATCCGCCGCCTCGACCTGATCACCCTGCAACTGTTCGTCGCCGTCCACGAGGAGGGCACGCTGACCCGTGCCGCGTCCCGCGAGGCGATTGCCGTGTCAGCGGCGAGCAAGCGCTTGATGGAGCTGGAGGAAGCGCTGGGCATCAGCCTGTTCGTGCGTCAGGCCAAGGGCATGACCCTGACACCGGCCGGCGAAACCCTGTTGCACCACGCCCGGCAGATGTTGTTCAACGTCGAGAAAATGGGCCTTGAACTGGGCGAGCACAGCCACGGTGTGCGTGGCTATGTGCGGATGCTGGCGAACCTGTCGGCAATCATTCAGTTTCTCCCCGAAGACCTGCGCGATTTCGCCGCGCAACACCCGCAGGTCAAGACCGACCTTGAGGAACGGCCCAGCGCCGGCGTGGTTCAGGGCGTGCTCGATGGCGTGGCGGATCTGGGCATCTGCTCCAGCGACAGCGACATCAAAGGCCTGCACAGCGTGCGCTATCGTCGGGACAAACTGGTGGTGGTGATGCTGCCCGAACATCCGTTGGCCGCACGTGAATCCGTGGCGTTCAGTGAAACCCTCGACAGCGATTACGTCGGCCTGCATGCCGCCAGTTCGATCAACATGCGCACCCACGCCGCCGCGCGGCAGGCCGGCAAGGTGCTGCGCATCCGCATTCATGTACCGGGATTCGACGCGGTGTGCAGGATGGTGCAGGCCAACATGGGCATTGGCATCCTGCCGCAGCGGGCCTATGAACTGTTCGGGCGGGCGCTGGGGCTGCAAGCGGTGCCGCTGACCGATGGCTGGTCGGATCGCGACTTGATCGTGGTAGTGCGTGACGAGACCGGGCTGTCGCCGGTGAGCCGTATCCTGTTCGAGCACTTGCGCGCAGGCAACTGAGCGTTCGCGTTTGGCGAACGCCCGTTGCCGAGTGACGGCTGGATTGCAGCAATGACGTTCCTCTAGCCTTGGCTGCAATTCCAAGAACAAGAGGTACCCCGCGATGACTGCCCCCTTGAGTGCGATCAAAGTGATCGAAATCGGCACCCTGATCGCCGCGCCGTTTGCCGCGCGCATGCTTGCCGAATTCGGCGCCGAAGTGATCAAGATCGAAGCCATGGGTCAGGGCGACCCGCTGCGCAAATGGCGCAAGTTGCACGAAGGGACGTCGCTGTGGTGGTACCTGCAATCGCGCAACAAGAAATCCCTGGCGCTCAATCTGAAGTCCGTCGAAGGCATCGAGCTGGTCAAGCAACTGGCGCGCGATGCCGACGTGATTATCGAAAACCTGCGCCCCGGCGCCCTCGAAAAACTCGGCCTGGGCTGGGACGTGCTGCACGCGCTGAACCCCAACCTGACGCTGGTGCGCATTTCCGGCTACGGCCAGACCGGCCCCTACCGCGACCGTCCCGGTTTCGGCGCGATCGGCGAGGCCATGGGCGGCATTCGCTACACCACCGGCACCCCCGGTTCGCCACCGGCGCGGGTCGGTGTCAGCCTTGGCGATTCGCTGGCTTCGCTGCACGCGGTGATCGGCGCGCTGATGTCGCTGCTGCGGGTCAAGACCGGGCAGGGCGGCGGGCAGATAGTCGATGTGTCGCTGGCCGAAAGCGTGTTCAACGTCATGGAAAGCCTGGTGCCGGAATACGACATGCTCGGCCATGTCCGCGAACGCAGCGGCGGCGCGTTGCCGGGCATCGCACCCTCCAACACCTACCTCACGGCTGACGGCGCCTACGTGGTGATCGCCGGCAACAGCGACCCGATCTACAAGCGCCTGATGCAGGTGATCGGTCGGGATGATCTGGCGGAAGCCGAAGAATTCGACCACAACGACGGTCGCGCCGCGAAGAGCGGTCTGCTCGACGCCGCCATCACTCACTGGACCAGCAGCCTGCCGATCAATGACGTATTGGCGGCGCTGGAAGCCGCCGAAGTGCCGGCCGGCCGCATCTACTCGGTGGCCGACATCGTTGCCGATCCGCACTATCAGGCCCGGGACATGTTGCTCGACGCCGAACTGCCCGGCGGGGCGACCGTGAAGATGCCGGGCATCGTGCCCAAGCTTTCGGAAACCCCCGGCGGAGTGAACTGGTCGGGGCCCGGCCTCGGTCAGCACACCGACGGCATCCTCGCCGGTCTCGGCCTGACCGCCTCGGACATCGAACGCCTGAAAAGCCAGGGGGTGGTGCAATGATCAGCGATTACTCGCAGAGCCTGATCGTCCAGGAAGTCTCGCCCCGGGACGGCCTGCAAATCGAACCGACCTGGGTCGAGACCGAAGACAAGATCGCCCTGATCGATCAACTGTCACAGGCAGGATTCAGCCGCATCGAGGCCGGCTCTTTCGTCTCGCCGAAAGCGATCCCGGCCCTGCGCGATGGCGAGCAGGTGTTCAAGGGTATCCAGCGTCAGCCGGGAGTGATTTACGTCGCGCTGATTCCCAACCTCAAGGGCGCGCAACGGGCACTGGAGGCCGGCGCCGATGAACTGAACCTGGTGATGTCCGCCAGCCAGACCCACAACCTGGCGAACATGCGCATGCGTTGCGAAGCCTCGCTGGCAGCGTTCGGCGAGATCGTGAGCTTCGCCAGCGGCTCGGGCGTGCGGCTCAACGGCAGCATCGCGACGACCTTCGGTTGCCCGTTTGAGGGCACGGTCGACGAAGACCGCGTGCTGCAAATCGTCGAGGCCTATCAAGAGCTGGGCATTCAGGGCATCACCCTGGCCGACACCACCGGCATGGCCAATCCGCGACAGGTCGATCGACTGGTGCGACGGGTATTGCAGCGGGTTTCGGCGGCGGACCTGACCCTGCATTTCCACAACACCCGAGGCCTGGGATTGTGCAATGTGCTGGTGGCTTACGAAGCAGGTGCCCGGCGTTTCGACGCGGCGTTGGGCGGGCTCGGCGGCTGTCCGTTTGCGCCCGGCGCATCGGGCAACATCTGCACCGAAGATCTGGTGAACCTCTGCGATGAAGTCGGTATTCACACCGGCATCGACCTGCCGCTGTTGCTGAAACTGTCCCGTGGTTTGCCCGCACTGCTGGGCCACGAAGTGCCGGGGCAACTGGCCAAGGCCGGACGCAATTGCGACCTGCACCCGATCCCCACCTGATGTCACACGCTCACTGACTCACCCGAACCAGACAACAAAAACAATCGGACGCCTACCGGCAGTCCGCCTGGAGACAACGCTATGAGCCTCAATGTAATGGAGGCGGGCGCGAGCCCGTCCGTCGATCACGACGCCGAAAAAGCCCTGGTCAGCAAGGTCGCCTGGCGTCTGATGCCGTTGATCATGGTCTGCTACCTGTTCGCCTTCTTCGACCGCATCAACATCAGCTTCGCCAAGTTCCAGTTGCAGACCGATCTGAGCCTGAGCGACACCGCCTACGGTCTCGGCGCCGGGCTGTTCGTGGTCGGTTACGTGCTGTTCGAAGTGCCGAGCAACATGATGCTGTACAAGGTCGGCGCGCGGCGCTGGATCGCCCGGATCATGATGTCCTGGGGCGTGGCGACGGCGCTGATGGTGTTCGTCAACAGCGAATGGCAGTTCTACGTGCTTCGCTTTGTGATCGGTGCAATGGAGGCCGGTTTCGCCCCCGGCGTGCTGTATTACCTGACGTTGTGGTTCCCGCAGCACTTCCGTGGCCGCATCACTTCGATGCTGTTCCTGGCCTCGGCGTTTGCCGGGCTGGTCGGCGCGCCGTTCTCCGGACTGGTGCTGGAGCACCTCGACGGCGTGCTGCAAATGCGCGGCTGGCACTGGTTGTTCCTGCTCGGCGGTGTGCCGTGCATCGGCCTGGGTTTTCTGGTGCTGACCTTGCTCAAGGACCGCATCGAGGACGCGCACTGGCTGACCCCGGAAGAGAAGAAACTGTTGGCCAGCCGCATCGCCCATCACGAACCGCACAAGAGTGGCGGCTCGTTGCTGGCGGCGCTGAAGATTCCGGGTTTCCTGACGCTGGGGCTGATCTACTTCCTGATCCAGGTGGCGTCCTACGGCCTGAATTTCTGGGCTCCGCAGCTGATCCGCAGTGCCGGTACCGAAAGTCCGGTGATGATCGGTCTGCTGACCTCGATCCCGTACATCTGTGGCGCAATCAGCATGGTGGTGATCGGTCGTTTGTCCGATGCCACGGGTGAGCGGCGCAAGTTTGTCGCGGGGCTGGTGATCGTCGGCGCCATCGGCTTCTTCAGTGCGGGGATTTTTGCCAGCCACACCACATTCCTGATCGTCGCCCTTGGATTGCTGGGCGCCGGGATCATCGCGTCGATTCCGAGCTTCTGGACTTTGCCACCGAAGCTGCTGGCCGGCGCGGGGGCAGGTGCGGCGGGCGGGATTGCGGTGATCAATACACTGGGGCAGTTCGGCGGCATCGTCAGCCCGGTGATGGTCGGCCGGATCAAGGACCTGACCGGCAGCACCACGCCGGCGCTGTATGTCATCGGCGTGGCGGCGCTGATCGCGGCAGCGTTGCTGCTGTGGGGCCTGCCGCAGAAATTGCGCACGCTGGACAAGTACTGAGGCTTCGGGCTGATCGTTCCGATAACGCGAACGATCAGCTCGCCGGTGCCATTGACCTGGCAGCCGAGTCACCAAACTGAATCAGCACCACTCCCGCCATCAACAACACCGCGCCGAACAGGCGCGGCAACGTCAGATGCTTTTCCACCAGCCCGAACAGGCCGAAATGATCCAGCACGATTGACGTGATCATTTGCCCGGCCAAAGCCAGCGCCAGAAATCCCGAAGCCCCCAGCTTCGGCAGCAACACCACCGCCAGTGCGACGAAGCACACCCCGAACGCGCCGCCGGTCCACATCCACAACGGCAGTTTGCTGGCGAGGGCCAGCGACGGTAACGGCAGGCGCAGGGCGACAATCACCGGCAACAGCACCAGCACGCTCACCATCAGCGAGGTCAGCGTCGCCCACAGCGGATGCCCCAACCCCCGTGCCAGATTGATGTTGATCGCACTCTGAAACGGCACCACCGCCCCGGCGAATACCGCCAACAGCAGCAATCCGACCCACTGCATCGTTCCCATGATCGTTCTCCGGCAAGGTTTTTCTGGACTCTAGGGTATTCGTCGCGCAGATTTAAATTCTGTTTTGGTATTCGGAACATGCATCGAATGAATGATCTGCGCCGCATCGACCTCAACCTGCTGGTGATCCTCGACGCCTTGCTAAGCGAGCAACACGTGACCCGCGCCGCCGAGCGTCTGCACCTGAGTCAACCGGCGGTCAGCCATGCGTTGGCGCGTCTGCGCGACTTGCTTGGTGATCCGCTGCTGGTGCGGGCCGGTTCGGGGTTGGTGCCCACCGCGCGGGCGCTGGAGCTGGCGGCGCCGCTGGCGGAAACCCTGGCTCAGGTGCAATCACTGCTGGCGCCGAACACCTTCGACCCGGCCAGCGCCCGTCGGACCTTTCGCCTCGCGATGTCGGACTACGGCGCGGCGATCATCCTGCCCGGGCTGATTCGCACCTTGCGCGCGGAAGCGCCGGGCATCGACCTGCAAATCAGCCATGCCAGTCGCGAAGGCATGGTCGAAGGCCTGCTCAACGGCGACATCGACCTCGCCGCCGGCGTACTCCCCGAATTGCCCGGTGAACTGCGCAGCACGCCGCTGTTCGAGGAACGCTACGTCTGCCTCCTGGATCGCCAGAGCCTTCCCGCCGGAGGTGTTCTCGACCTGCCAACCTACCTCTCCCGTCCCCATGTCTTGCTGGAAATGCGCGGCAGCGGCACTCCGGAAATCGAACGCACCCTGACCGCCCTGCGCGAACGCCGTCGCGTCGCCATCAGCCTGCCGCACTGGAGCGTTGCGCCACGCTTCATCAGCGGCACGGATCTGATCCTGACCGTCGCTTCGCGGGCGTTGAATGAGGTGGATGACGAATCGCTGGTCGTCGTGCCGCCACCGTTTGAAATTGCGCCGTTCACGTTTGTATCGGCGTGGCACAAGCGGCGGGGTGGGGATCAGGCGTTGAACTGGTTGAATCGGCGGATTGAGCAGGGGATAGTGCGCGGCTGAAAAACATCAAGGAGCGGGGCGTGACAGTGAAGTCTGGGGTTGTTGGGTGGGTGGCGCTGTGTGGGGCGTTGATCGCGGGGCAGGTGTTGGCTGATTGTGTGCCTGCGCCGGTGACGGGGGAGCAGGATTTCTCTGTGTGCAAGGAGTGGCCCGCTTATCCGGGGTTGAACATCAGCGCGAACGCGAAATTTGAACGCAGCTCCGTGCCGGGTGCCACCGACACGAGCGGCACCTATGATTTCAATTTATCTGTCTTGAAAAGCGACCAAACGGAACCGGTTGCCACTTATCACCAGGCCTCCGCTTTCTTTTCGGGTGGGGTGGCATTGCGAGATCTCTCGCTCGATACCGCGCGCTACAAACTAACCCCTGAGGTACGGGCGTTTGGCGTTCGCGTGCAATTCACCAATTCCTCTCGCCTCAACCCGCTTGAGGAAACGCACCTCTCTCTGTATGTGAGAGAGGGCGAAAAGTTGCGTCCAGTGCTCAGTCAATTAGTGGTTTATGAGTACGGCGGTGAATGGGACGGTGATTGCGCCGGCGAGCGATATGAGACGACCAGAACGGTAGAAATCGCCAAGACCAGCTCCCATGGTTATGCCGATCTGATCATCAAAACCAAGACGACAGGGACGACCAATGTCGTCGAAGGCGATACTTGTGAAGACAAAATCAGTGTCAGCAGTCCTGAACTGACAACCCTTCGCTACGACGGAAAATCCTACGTCTTGCCTAAAGGTTTCAAAGCCATCGAGTGATACAGAGCCAACGCGACTTATTTCAAGGAAGAACAATGCTCACCTCAACCCGACTTCTTTTCGCCCTCGGCTTTCTGGCCGTCACCACTCAGGTCCAAGCTGCCTGTCAGGTAAAAAAACTCGACGGACACTCCCTGTCACGCTGCAAAGTGTGGCCGGCCTTCCCCGACAAGGCGATTTCGGCGAAGTCCACGTTCGTGCCCGATTCCGAAGGTGACCAGGATGGAGTGTTCGACCTGGAACTCTCACTGCTCAACGCTTCCGACGCCAAACCGCTGGCGACTTATACCAAGCCCGGCGCCTACAACTCCGATGCTACCCGGTTCGATGACCTGAAGATCGATACCGCCCGTTACCGTCTCGCGTCGGACGTTCGCGCGTTCGGCCTGCGCTCGGATTTCTCTGTCCATCTATCGAGAGCCAATCCCTACGCGAGGACAGACTTGACGCTGTACGTCCGCGAAGGCGCAAAGCTACGACCTGTATTGGAAGGTCTGGTCATTCGCAAGGAGTTCGGCGAGGGTACGGGGGAGTGTGAAAACAAGGACACGCAAATTCGCAGAACTGTCGAAATCGGCCCGTCCAGCCACAATGGATTTGCAGATTTGATCGTTTCCTCAAGTGGTGTGGTGTACGCCTCGACCCAGTCAGGCAAAGAGTGCGTTTCCAAAACAACCGACCTGACTAAAACCCAAATCACCCTGACCTACGACGGCAAGCAATACACCCTCCCCGAAGACCTCAGAGGTTACTGACCCGATGCTCACCGGCCTAAACCACCTGACCCTCGCCGTCACCAACCTGGACCGCAGCCTCGGGTTCTACCGCGACGTGCTGAATCTGCGAGTCGAGGCCACCTGGGACGCCGGTGCCTATCTGTCGCTCCCGGGCCTGTGGTTGTGCCTGTCGCTCGATGCGCAGCGCCATCCCGAGCCCGCCGCCGACTACACCCACTACGCCTTCAGCCTCGGCGCGGCGGATTTCCCGCTGTTCGTGCAACAGCTTCGCGCCGCCAACGTGCAGGAATGGCGCGACAACCGCAGCGAAGGCGCGTCGTTCTACTTCCTCGACCCGGACGGGCACAAACTCGAAGCTCACGTCGGCGGTCTGGCTTCGCGACTGGCCGCGTGTCGGCAAAAGCCCTACGCGGGCATGCGTTTTTTCAACGAGTCGTGAATATTCACAAACCGCTGGGATAGACTGGCGGCCACGTTTTCCGGGACTTGCAGGTTTTCCATGACTCCATCGTTGCTAATGGCCGTGCTGGCCTCGGGTTTCATCTACGGCATCACGCCGGGGCCGGGTGTGCTGGCGGTGTTCGGCATCGGCGCCGCGCGAGGGCGGCGGGCCGGGGCAGGGTTTCTGTGCGGGCATCTGCTGGGCGATGTGATCTGGTGCAGCACCGCGCTGATCGCGATTGTCGGCGCCCGGGAAATCGGCAGCACCGCGTTCGATGTGCTCGGCGTGCTCAGCGGCCTGTACCTGTTCTGGCTCGGCTGGCGCGCGGTGCGGGCCAAACGCAGCAATGGCGATCAGCCCCAGGGCGCGGCGCGTCAGCCGTTCTGGCACGGCATCCTGTTCGGCCTGACCAACCCCAAGGCTTACCCGGTGGCGGTGGCGACCTTCACTGCGCTGCTGTCGAGCCGCGCCGAACTGCTCAACTGGTCGATGCTGCCAATGCTGATCGCCTTGAGTTTCCTCGGCGGATTGCTCGCCTACGCTATCCTCATTGGCATCGTCGGGGCGCGCCAGGTGCGTACGTTGTACCAGCGCCACGAACTGGCGATCACCCGGTTGTGCGGGATCATGTTCATCGGTTTTGCCATCAACGCGCTGGTGCATGCGCTGCCGGGGTTGATGCCGAACAAGGCTTGAAAACATTCGCTGGGATGCGAGGTCGAGGTCACGGATGGTTGAACAGTGCTGCATTGCCCGGACACCCACGCTGAACCATGGAAAGCCGAAATTCCGCGCCGCTGGCGAGTTACATCGATCTGTTGCTGGACGCCGTTTGCGCGGTCGACAAGCAAGGTCGTTTCGTTTTTGTCAGCGCGGCCTGCGAGCGGATTCTCGGCTACACGCCTGACGAACTGATCGGCCAGTCGATGATCGACTACGTCTACCCGGCCGACCGTGAGCGCACCCTGGCCGCCGCGAGCGACATCATGGGCGGCGAGCCCAAGCACAATTTCGAAAACCGCTACGTGCGCAAGGACGGCAGCCTCGTGCACATCCTGTGGTCGGCGCGCTGGTCGGAAGTCGATCAACTGCGCATCGCCGTGGCCCGGGACATCACCGAGCGCAAACTCGCCGAATCCCGTCAGGCGGCGTTGTATGCGATCTCCGAAGCCGCCCACGCGGCGGAGGATCTGCTGGCGCTGTTCAAGCGTATCCACCTGATTATTGGCGAGTGGCTACCTGCGCTGAATTTCTCGGTGGCGCTGTACGACGAACACTGCGCGCAGCTGAATTTTCCCTATCACGTCGACGATGACGAGTTGCAACCGGAGCAACCCGGCACCGTCACCGGTCGCCTGTGTGCCGAAGTGATCCGCAGCGGTCAGCCAATCCTGCTGACCCCGGATTGCCCCCACGCGCCGCCGGAGTTCGCCGCGCTGGTGGTCGGCCAGCAATCGCCGTGCTGGCTCGGCGTGCCGCTGAGTTCGAAAGACCGCACGATTGGCGCGCTGATCGTCAAAAGCCTGCCCGGCGGCGAGCGTTACACCGAGCGCGACAAGGAACTGCTGCAATACGTCTGCGCCCAGGTCGCCACTGCCATCGAACGCCAGCAACTGCACGCCCGCCTGCGACGCATGGCGCAATACGATCAACTGACCCAGTTGCCCAACCGCGAACTGCTGCGCGACCGGCTCAAGGCTGCGCTGAGCCATGCGCGGGAACAGTCCGGGCACATGGCGCTGCTGTACGTCGATCTGGATCGCTTCAAGCAGGTCAACGACACCTTTGGCCATGGGGTCGGCGACATGCTGTTGCAGACGGTGGCCAACCGGCTCAAAGGCTGCGTGCGCGAAACCGACACCGTGGCGCGGATCGGTGGCGATGAATTCGTGGTACTGCTGCACAGCGTTCACGCCGCCGACGATGCCGACAGCGTGGCGGAAAAGATCCGACAGGTACTGGTGCAACCCATGCGCCTGGACGGGCACAACCTGCACATCGAACCGAGCATCGGCGTGGCCCGATATCCCGAGCATGGCGATGAGGAACAGCAACTGTTTCGTCACGCCGACCAGGCCATGTACGCCGCCAAACGCCTGAATCATCGGGCACTGGACAGCTGATCGGCGGATCACCGTTCGTCGCGGCGACGGCAACTTTTCTAAACCTTTGGCGGTCAGGAAATTCTCAATCTAGGCGGGCACCTGCTCGCTTACGATCAATGCCAAGAGGTAGAGAATCATGCCTAACTCAAGAAACTCGAACTCGGGAAACTTCGCCAACGATAAGACAAAGGCGTCTGAAGCCGGTCGCAAAGGTGGGAAAACCACCACCACGACAGTCGACAAAGAGCCTAAAACCGACATGGGCCGCAAGCCTGCTCAAAAGTCGAAATAGTCGGTGAAGGTCGTTTTGATTGAGAGGCGGGGGCGCAAGCTCCCGCTTGAATCTGCAAAGAAGGAGGGCGCGACCATGAGCCGGATGGCCACCCGAGTACGCCACATCAGTTTTGTCAGCCTGCTGGGGTTATTCGCCAGCAGCGCGTTTGCCCAGTCGCCCGCCGACTTCATCAATGATGCCTCGGCCAAAGGCATGGCCGACATCGAGGCCAGTCGTCTGGCGCACAGCAAGGCCGAGTCCAAAGAGGTCAAGGATTACACCATCGTCGTCATCAACGACCGCACCACCGCCAACCAGCATCTGGCGAAAATCGCCAAGAAACTGGATCTGCCGGTAGCGCCCCGCGAAGAAGTCGCCGACAAGGCCAAGGCGCTGATGCCGGAAGTCAAAGAGGGCGCCAGCTTCGATCAGGCCTACGCCGCCAGTCAGGTCAAAGCCACGGAAGAAGCGATCGAACAGATCCAGCAGGAAGCCCAGACCACCGACGTGCCGGAGATCAAGGCATTTGCCGACGAGACTCTGCCGAAACTCCAGAGCCATCTGGAAATGGCTCGGGCTCTTCAGGCCAGTCGCTGAATCCGCAGCAATAAAAAAACGGCGCTCATGGCGCCGTTTTTGTTGTCTTCAACAATCGTTCAGATCCTGCTTCGGCTTGCTCTTGTCCCCCAGACCTTCCAGGTCAAACACCTCGTTTTCACCCATCGCCCGGTAATGCCTGCGCAGCGCTTCCAGCTGCTTGAGATCCAGCGACTCCAGCCCGAGCATCGCGTTCTGCGCCTCCTTGTTCACCCGCAGCAACTCATCGAGTTTCAAATGCAGGATGTCGGTGTCGCGGTTCTGGGTGTTCTGGATCAGGAACACCATCAGGAACGTGATGATCGTGGTCGAGGTGTTGATGATCAGTTGCCAGGTGTCGTTGTAATCGAAAATCGGCCCGCTCAACCCCCAGAGGCCGATCAGAATCAAAGCCCCCATGAACGTCTTGGGGCTGCCGGCCCAGAGCGCCAGCGTTTGCGAAATCTTTGCGAATTTCATAGCCGTGTTCCTTGTTGGGGGGAGCTTGAAATTCAGACATCGGGGGTGGGCGGAAAATTCTACTTACAGTTTTTCTGAATCCCTGTGGGCACGGACGAAGACAGCGTTCCCGGCGATATCGGACCTACGTAGGGGAAGGCAGATAAACACGATCGCTGTATCGTGACGGCAGCCGCTTTTCCACGTTTCGCCAGAACGTCCACGACAGGAGAACGCAATGACCTGGTCCGCCAAGCAATACGTCACTTTCGAAGATGAACGCACCCGCCCGGCCCGCGACTTGCTGGCGGCGATTCCCACGGCCGAGGCGCGTTCCGTGGTCGATATCGGGTGTGGCCCCGGCAACTCGACCGAGCTACTGGTGGAGCGTTTTCCGGGGGCGAAAGTGCAGGGGCTCGACAGTTCGCCGGATATGATCGATGCCGCGCGCAAGCGTCTGCCGCAGTTGCAGTTCGAAGTGGCGGACATCGATAAATGGGCCGATGAAGGTCCGTTCGATGTGATTTTTGCCAACGCCGTTTTGCAGTGGGTGCCGGATCACGCGACGTTGTTGCCGGAGCTGGCGGGCAAGTTGGCGCAGGGCGGCAGTCTGGCGATTCAGATGCCGGACAACCTCAACGAGCCGTCCCATCGGTTGATGCGTGAAGTGGCTGCCAACGGGCCGTGGGCCAGCAAACTGGCGGACGCGGCGGGGCAGCGGACCGAGATGGCGGACGCCAGTGCCTATTTTTCGATGTTGCGACCGCATTGCGCGCGGGTCGATGTGTGGCGCACCACGTATCACCATCATTTGGCGGGCGGGGCTTCAGGCGTTGTCGAGTGGTTCAAGGGCAGCGGTTTGATTCCGTTCCTCAGTCCGCTGACTGAAGCGGAGCGGGCTGAGTATCTGGCGCACTATCTGGCGGAGGTCGCGACGGCGTATCCGGCGCTGGCGGATGGTTCGGTGCTGTTGCCGTTTCCACGTTTGTTCATTGTCGCCACACGTTGAAATGAAAAAGGGCCGATTTGATCGGCCCTTTCTTTTGGTGTCAGCGCTGTACGGCAACCAGCATCATCATCGGTCGCTCACGCTCTTCAGCGAGGGCCGGTTGCGCGGCTACTTCGGCATCACTCGGGCCCCACTCATTGACGTGTTGAATCGTGAACCCGGCGTCGATCAGCGCGTTGAGTAGCGTGCCGACCGTACGATGCTGCTTGATCACGCCGTCGGCCAGCCAGTTGGTCACCCGCTCGCCTTCCATCTGATAACTGTCCAGCGGCCAGCGCTTGTTGCCCTCGCTGTCGATCAGCCAACCCGGATTGTGCGGCGCCATGAAGATCGGGTGCTCGATGGAAAACACAAAATGCGCACCGGGTTTAAGCGCCGCGTGCAGCTTGGCGAACAGCCCCGAAAGATCCTTGATGTAGTGCAGTGCCAGTGAGCTGTAGGCCAGATCGTAAGTGCACGCAGGCAAATCGAGGTGTTCCAGGTCGGCACGTTCGTAGCGGATGTTCGCGGCCGAGGTGGTTTCCTTCGCCCGTTCGAGCATTTTCTCCGAGACATCCAGTCCCAGCACTTCGGCAGCGCCTTGTTCGCTGGCCCAGCGACAGAACCAGCCGTAGCCGCAGCCCAGATCCACCACCTGCAAACCGTGCAGGGAGGGCAGCAAGGCTTTCAGTGCAGGCCATTCCGGCGCGGCATCGAGGCCGCCAATGGAGCGGTTCATCTGGCTGTAGCCCTGGAAAAATTCGGGATCGTCGTAAATGTTCTGGGTCATGGGTTTGCTGCTCTTTTGAATTTGATTTGGGTGGCTCGGAGGCCACGGTCTTGAATCCCTCGAAAGGTGATGGCGCGTATTCGTCGATGGCCGCGCAGGGGGAGGGTGGTGGGCGATGGGGAAATGCTAGCGGGTCGTGGCGAGTGTGAGAACCGAACGAGTGTTAGGGATCTGTAAACGCGGTTTTTCGATTCGGGATGTTTAAAGAGTGGGTTCCGTTTACTGAACCTTCCCACAAGGTTTTCAGGTTGTCCGTCGGAAGTGCGGACTCTAGCCTGTGAGGATCGCTGATGAATCGGCGATCGGGATTGGAACCCCGAGGAGAGTTGAAACGCACAATCGTTATTCATGACGTATGCTGCGCACCTTGAATGTGTGCACTCTGTTATGGCGGCTGTGCGCGGGAGACCTTCGGGTCTGCCGGGTTTTCTCTCCCCGGGTTCCAACCTGCGTACAGCTGCCTCCTTTCGCGTGGAACCGAATGGGTCAGCTCCAACCTGTTTTTGGAGAGATGAAATCATGTTCAAGCCAACACCGAATCCCCCAGAAGTCGAAACCGACCCAACATCCCCCTACACCTCAGTCGACTCCAGAAAACTCAACGACGCCGCCAACCGCGCCCTCGACCATTACCTCTGCCCCGGCGCCCATGTCATGGGCACGAACAACCAGCCCGACCCGATGTACTTCGCCAACCCGGCCTACGACACCGAATCCTTGCTCGCTAACGCCAGCGAATCCCTTGGCTCGGCCAGCGAAATGCTCAACAACTTCGCCGCCACCCTCGACCCCACCCACCGCAGAACCGCGATAGGCATTGCGCAGTTGGTGATGCTGGGGGAATTGGCGGTGAATCAGGCGCTGGATCATGTTGAGGTGAAGAGTTAACTGCGTTGATGCAATGTTTCAGAAGGCATAAAAAACCGGCTCATTGAGCCGGTTTTACTTTACGAAGGTTTTCTCCTTCAAGGTGCGCAGGGCTCCAGCTGATCGACATCAGTGCCACTGCCAGCGCTACGATCAACCTCGCCATTGCTCCCGATATGAATTTTAGTCGTGGGCCATTTCGGGGTGATCCTGATGCAATGGTTTTGCCCGGCATTACGCCAATCAAACTCCATAAAAAAGTCATCATCGGGAAACAGATGCCCTGGTCCGCCCGTAGACTCTCCGGGGGCAAGGTTTCCGCGAAAGATCTCATTTTGCGTATTCAGCACAAACCTCAAATCACCTGTGCCTTCTTTCGAGAAATCAATCTCGACGCGTGGCACTGCGACGTACCAAACCAGATACGTCAACACCACCAGAATAAGTAACCGCATAACGATATAGAGCGGGCGTCGCTTACTTGCATTCGTGGACACTGACTCCATCTCCCCAATTTTCAGGTGCTACGGCGAGCACTTCATCCATGACGATTTTTGCTGTAATTCCACCGTGCGGGTATCGCTTGTACAGCTTCACACCAATACTGATAGAAACCCTGTCAGCGACGTCATCCCAAGCCCGCAGCCCTTCGACACCCGGTGACTGACGTGGCCCGGGTTTGTTCTTCCAGTCCTGGGCTTTACGAATCGAGTCCGATGCGATCTGTTCAAGTCCTGCACCATCCAGCAAAAGGCTTTCGGATAGTCCTCCCGCTCTGCCGACATAACCGTAATGGATGTTCGACCAGATGTCGTAGAAGTAATCGTATTTCCCGTGTTTGTAGTAATACGAGCCGAACCGCTTCTTGATAATCGGCTTGTGATCCCAAGGGCGATTCTGTCCAACCCGCTCCGTCCACAACGTCAATGCCGCTGCTTTCTTTCCCAGAGCCATGGTGTAGTAGTTCGGCGGTTCCCCGATTCGGGCATACCACGGCAGCTCCCGGTATTTCCTTGTCTCCGCTGCCGGATCGAAGCTGTTGGCATTTTTCATTTTCACGACCGACGGATGCAGGATGTTCCGGTTCATCTCATCGGCAATGTAAGCCGCCACGGGCTCCATGTTATCGGGGTGAGTGCAGGCGGCAGGTTTCTTTTCTTCCTCAGGTTTGGCCTTCTTGGCTGGCGGTTTTTTTGGGGCGTTAGGATCGACAAGGGCACCTACAGCCGTTGCCTTGGTTTTCAACTGAGGATCGGCCAGCAGTGTGGCCATTCGTTCCTCATCAACCTTTCCGTCAGGGCGAATCACACCCATTAAGGCGAAATCGATAACAGGACTACCAACGGCGCTCCCAAGAACAAAACCACCAAATGTGTCGCCACTGCCGGTGATGATCGTTCCGCCGTGACTGGTGGGGCTGGAGAGGTGAGCCATTGGTCGGCCGTTAATCAGAATCGATGGAAAACCGGTGGTGATCACTGCGCCACAGCCGCACGTATCGCCAACGCGAGCGGCGCCCATGAAATTGATATTGGTATCAGCTGAGGCTGAGGCAATCGGGGTTGTGCCATGTCCTGGCAACGGGCAAACGTGTTTATCGCCCAAGCGTGCGGAAGAAAGCATGAGTCGTCCTTGTTGAATACATCCGTTAACCCCAAGCGTCCTCTTGGGTGTGCGAATGCTAGCGGAATCTCAAGGACTGGTCGCTGGGAAACGTCTGAAAACATGGCGAGCATCACGCCATATTTGTGTGCGGCGAGAGATTATTCACGAACTCAACATACGCAACGCAGCCGAAGCCAAAAACGCGGAACGACTCTTTTCCTCCGGATGCTGGCTGACGTGAAGGTCTATGGCAGGCATAAAAAAACCGGTCATCGCGACCGGTTTTTTCATTTTTGGCGCTTTGGCAGAGCAATCTCAGCGAAGCCGCTCGACGTTTTCATCGATTCGTTTCTGGATAGTCTGCAACGTGTCCTGAGTGATGACGCCGGGGTACATCGTTTCTGCCATCGTCGCGAACTGATCAGCCACCTCGCAGAATCGGGCGATGATGCCATCGGCCGTTTCAGCCGATACTTCCGCCTCCTCTGCAAGGTCGAGCATGGCTTTTCGTCCGATCTCCAATGCTTCGCCCATAACGTCCATCTGGTGGTATCCGCCGGGACCCTCACAGAAGGTCACATCGTAGGCGGGCGCCAGCGTCCATTGGCCCGATTTAGACATGATGTAGGCGAAGTTCTTCGGGTGGTCATCGCGATTGTTGAACACGACGTTGAAGACAACACGCTCAAACGCGAGCGCTTTCTCTCGTACGTCATTGGTGCAGAGATGGGTCGCACGCAAGAAGTTGACGTAGTCCAGCGCACCGGCATTCTGGAAGTCGGCGGCAGTGAAGGCCGCGAGACTTTGCATCGGCACGCGTAAGTCGTCTTCGCGATCAAAGCGTTTGGTAGCAAACGCTGCCAGCCCGTTCGGCAGGCTGAAGTACTGAGTGTCAGGTGTGTTTATTCCACACATCCGCAAGCATTCGGCGTAGACCATTTCGATGGCACATACCTCGGGATGCTCCTGCCGGGCGGGAAACTTGACCAGCCAGGCCTCGAAGCCTGATCTGGCTATGGTGCTAAAGGTGCCTGTTCGCGGATCGCGATAGACCAAGGCTTTTGGTCTGGCACCCTGCGGAGATCCACCCACCAGCAACAGCTGTTGCAAGAACTCACCCCCCTCACCCTTGAGGACTTCCTGCACCTCGGCAGCCAGCAGATCAATGGAGACCTCAACTTGCGGCTCCAGCGCCTCGGGTGCCACCGGCTCGAATGACATTGCGCCCATGGCATTGTTGCCAATGTAAGCGAGGCGCTCGAGCGGGCCGATGCGTGCAGAGTTAAGGCCGCGTCGCTTGAACAGACGATCCATCAGCAGCATGCCCCACCCATCCGGCAGCGCATCGTAGACCGGTCCAGGCAAACCCAATTGATGGTGCGGAAAGTCACGCCGTAACTTGGGGCCTTCCAATGGAAGTCTGTACGCCGACAATTCCAGGCCTCTGTTCTTTGCCTCGTCGCTGTACTCGAACACGATCAGTGGGCGACCGGTGATAGCCGTCGTGGAAACGAGCGTGCCCCACCGCCAGTGTTCACCCCAGCCATCGTAGTAGACGTCCACTCGTTCAAGCATTTCCTGATTTCCTTTTTATGCGCTGACGCCTGGAGCTGTCTTCGTAACGAAGGATGTCGTCCAGGTTGTCCAGTTTTGGCAAGAACAGGTCTTCGATTTCCTGGACGCGCCCCACAACCATGGCCACTCGGACGACGGTTTCGAAACTGACATTCCGCCCGGCTTCAAGGTTGGCCACCGTATTGGTGCCGACACCGGCGCGAGCAGCCACATCGGCTTGCGTCATCTGCAGGGCTATCCGCTCTGTGCGCAGGCGTTGGCAGAGCCGTTTGACGATCTCGCTTGGTTTGCTGAGGCTTAATTCCAGCATGGTGTGCCTTATGTCGCATAAAGGTCGGTTAATACCCAAAATTATAGAGTTAACCTTCATTGCGTCAAATCAGTTAACTCCATTTTGATGTGAGTTAACTGCGATTAATGCTGATAAACCACAATAGTACAGAATTAAATTATCGGTGTTTAAACCGCTAGCTTGGCTTTACGTTGAGCTCTCCATCGAAACCATTGCAATCGCATACCCTTGATGGTCTCTGGCCGAGAAGCAGCCGGGAAGGCATGCGGATCTCTCCCTTGAGGCCGAACGCTTCGATAACGAACGCTCAGTACATGAGTGACTGACTGTCAGGAGCGTAAGCGCAGACGGAGGGAATTCAATCAACGTGTTGTTTCTGAATGGCTCAAAGCTGGCTTGCTCGCTACTAAATTCCGGACACAAAAAAACCGGCCATCAAGGCCGGTTTTTTTTGTTTCTGCATCCCCCGTCAAACCACAACGCAGGACATAAATTCGATTGGAGCGGGTGAAGGGAATCGAACCCTCGTTATCAGCTTGGGAAGCTGGAGTAATGCCATTATACGACACCCGCTCAGAGCGGCTGACTTTGTACCAGACTCGGCCACGGATTTGAAGTTTTCTTTGCGTGTGGCGAGTGGAAAAGCCTGAATCAGAGCCGGATCGGTCAATCGCGGGCAAGCGCTACGGGCTGGCGGACGGCTAAAACTCAGCCTCGCAGGCTTGCTCGCGACGACACTGTTTCAAATGGCCAATGCATGGTGATCCTGGACGAGCTGGTAACGCGTTCGGCTGGCCTGTTGCGCCGGTTTCAGGAAACCGAGCAGGGCGTTCTGGCTGTCCCGGCAGGCGGATTTGTGTTCCATGTCGAGGAAGTGCCCGGTGGCCTGCAGGGTGGTGAAGGTGCTCTGCGCGACATGGCTGCCGAACAGGCGCGCATCTTCGGCGGCGGTGTATTCGTCCCATTCACCGTTCATGAACAGCACCGGTACGTTGATTTTCTTCGCCGCGTTCAGATAGCACTGACGGTCGCTGTGCAGCACGTCGCTGATGTGGAAATGCATCTGCCCGTATTCGTGCTCGGCCAGGCTGCTGACGTGACGGTAGTTGAAGCGCTTGAACAGCGACGGCAGGTGTTTGCCGATGGTGTTGTTGACGAGGTGGCCGACCCGGTCGCCGTCACGTTGGCCGAGGCATTCGACGCCGCGCTCAAGGTAATCGAGCATGTGCGCGTTGATCACCGGTGAGAACGAGCTGATCACGGCTTTTTCGATTCGCCGAGGTTGGTGGGCGAGGGCGACCATGGTCGCGGCGCCACCCCAGGAGAACGACAGCACGTGTTCGGCCGCGAAGTGATCGATCAGCTCCAGCAGGATCAGACCTTCGACTTCCTTCGTCAGATGTTTCTCGTGGCGGTTGTGGACTTTCGACTTGCCCGCGTAGGGCTGGTCGTAGCAGACCACGTTGAATTGTGGGTGCAGATTTTTCACGGTTTGTGCAAACGACGCAGTCGTGGCCATCGAGCCGTTGACCAGGATGATGGTCTTTTCTGCGGCGTCTGCGCGATAGAACTCCGTGTAAACCCGATACTGACCCTGTATATCCAGCACAGCGATTTCTGGCCTCATGTCATAAGACTCCTGGCAAGCAAGCGGGTATGCGCGCAAATAGAGATTGCACGAGCTTTGTGACAGGTAGGCATACGCCTGGAATTTTGGAGCCCATGTCGATCCGGTACAACTGGTCGACGGGTATTGTTATTGGCGGGCAATCTGCCGGCTGAGGCGCAGCCCTGAGGGCTGTCTACCGACAAAAAGTTTCTTAGAAGTTATGTGTGACTCATCGGTCACAATTTGGCCGACGTCCTGATTCAAGCAGGGGGATCCGGATCGCGCAAGTGCCGTTGGTAAATTGTTCGACAACTTCTGCTGAGCGGTCGGCTGCTTAGAACAAATGAATCTCTTCGGTGCGCAAGGCGCGGTACTCGCCCGGTTTTAGCGCGTGATCCAGCGCCAGCGGGCCCATGGATTCGCGGTGCAGGCGCAGCACTTTGTTGTTGAAGTGACCGAACATGCGCTTCACCTGATGGTAGCGACCCTCGACGATGCTCAGCCGCGCCGTCCGTGGGCCGAGCACTTCCAGCTGCGCCGGTTGGGTGGTCAGGTCTTCGAAGGCGAAGTAGATCCCCTCGGCAAACTTGATCGCATATTCCGGGCCGATTTCCTGCTCGGTCTCGACGTAATAGACCTTCGGCAGTTTGGTCTGCGGCTGGGTCAGGCGCCGCGACCAGCTGCCGTCGTTGGTGATCAGCATCAGCCCGGTGGTGTTGAAGTCCAGACGCCCGGCGATGTGCAGGTCGTCCTTGTCCGGCTCGTGGATCAGGTCGAGCACGGTCGGGTGTTCGGGATCGCGGGTGGCGCTGACGCAGCCCTGCGGTTTGTACAGCATGAAGTAACGCGCCGGTTTGCCGCTTTGCAGCACTTCGTCGTCGACTTCGACGCGGCTGAATTCCAGGACTTCGCTGTGAGGATCGCTGACGACTTTTCCGTCAATGCGCACGCGCTTTTCCACCAGCAACAGGCGAACCTGTTTGCGGTTGTAGCGGGGCAGGTTACTGAGGAAACGGTCGACACGCATGATCAGGAATCTGCAGGAAGCGGGGCGCGCATCTTACGGGATCGACGGCTTGGCCGCTTGCAGTTGCGCCTCGACCTGGGCGCAACGCGGGCACAGGCAGGACTTGTCGCGCAGTTCCGCCGGCAGGGCCTCGAGCACTGCCGGATCGATGGATACGCCGTAGCACCAGCAGGCACGGTCGGCGGTGCGCGGGTCGGCCAGGGTGCAGTCGTTGCGGGCGCCGCAGGCCGGGCAGAGGTCAGGTTTGGTCATGAGTGTCAGGCATAGGTCGAGTGAGGCATTTCCACACATGTGCGGTTACGGCCGGTCTGTTTGGCCCGGTACATCGCATGATCGGCCCGGGACAGCAGGCTGTGCAAGGTGTCATCCCGTTGCAGGGTGGTGGCGCCGATGCTGACCGTCAGATTCAGGGTGTGACCGTTGTAGGCATATTCATGCTGTTCGACGTGCTGGCGGATCTTCTCGGCAATCTTCTGACCGGTCTCGCCGTCGGTGTCCTTCAGCAGAACGATAAATTCCTCACCGCCCCAACGGCAGACGATGTCGGAATGCCGCAGGCAACTTTGCAGGTCCCGGGCGAACCCGATCAGCACCTGATCGCCGGCCATGTGTCCGTAGGTGTCGTTCAAGACCTTGAAGTGATCCAGATCCAGCAGCAGCGCGGTCAGCGGTTTCGGCTCGCGGTGAGCTTCGTGCAGCGCTTGCACGGCAAGCAGGTCGAAGCCACGCCGGTTGGGCAGTTCGGTGAGGCTGTCGAGGGTGGCCTGGGCGTGGATCTTTTCCTGATAGCGGCGGATCAAGCGGTTGACCAGAGCCAGCACGATCAACGTCACCAGCAGGCAGATCAGCAGATTGAGGTACAGCGACTGGCGGATTTCACTCAGCGCGCCGTCTTCGCGTTTATCGACGAACAGGTACCAGTTCAACTCCGGAATAAACCGCACGTTGAGGAAATGTCCCTGGCCGTGGGCGGAATATTCGTAGCTGCCGCTGTGGGGTTTGGGCAACTGGCTGACCAGGCTTTTCATGCTCTCGAGGTCGTTCAGGCTTTTCCCGACTGGCGCCCCCTCCGGCCCACCCTCGGCGCCCGTCAAGACCAGTCGGCCGAAGGTGTCGACGAAGTAAACGCTGCGTTGATAGCGCTGCTGGTACTTGTCGATCAGCTTGATCACCGCGTCTACCGTCAGCCCTACGCCGGCGGCACCGATGAAGCGATCGTTGTAGTCGTAGACCTTGTAGTTGATGAAGAAGGTCATGTTGTCTTTGTTGGCCAGGTCCGGGTCGACATTGATCTCGTACGGATCCTTCATGTCGCGCACGCGGAAGTACCAGGCGTCGCGTGGCTCGTCGATCTTCACCTGCTTGAGCACGCCCTTGGCGTGGTAGTAGGTGTGGGTGCTGTTGGAAATGAAGAACGCGGTGTACGCGCCGTAGTGGGTCATGACCTCGTCGAGGTAGCGGGTCATCTGGTCGCTGTCTTTCTCGCCGTTCACCACCCAGTCGCGCATGAAGGTGTCGCGGGACATCATCGATGAAATCAGGATCGGTCTGACGAGGTCTTTCTGGATTTCCGAGTACACGGTGTCGGAAGTCAGCGGCAGTTCGGTGTTGACGATGTTGTCGCGGATCGACGCCCGCGAGGCGTAGTAGCTGAGCAGCGAGGTGGCGAGGAAACCTGCGCCGAGGAGGGCGACCAGAGTCAATACCAGCGAACGTTGGGAGTAAAACGCAGATCTGAGCGGCATTGGCAGTTCCGTCGACGGTGGCCCGATGGCAGCATTCTAGTGGCAGTCGCGGGGAAAAGGTTGCGGCATATTTGCCTGAAATGAGCAGCCTGTTGCGCCGCTGATCCGAAGGGCGATGGAAGCTGGCACTCGGAAGGGCTTTGCCAGTCAAAACTCTTGTCAGCCGGTCTGTGCCGACTGCTGTCGCAGGTCTTTCAGGAGGCCGTCATGCGTACTTCAAAAATACTGCGTCGGGTGCTGCTGGGAGCAGTGCTCGGGTTTGGGCTGTCCGGCTGTTACTACTACACCGGCGGCTACGATGTTTACTCCTCGCCCTATTACTATCCCGGCTATTACTCGCCCTATTACTACGGTGGCTATTACGGCCCCCGTTACTACGGTGGCGCGCGCTATTACTACGGCGGCTATGGCTATCGCGGCGGTTACGGACGGGGTTATCACGGCGGCGGATACCATGGTGGTCACCACTAATCAGCGGCTGAATGACGGCGTTTCTGCATGAACAAGGTTTCATGAATCACTTGTTTCAAGTTGTTGCAGAAACGCACCGGATGCCGAAAACGCTGTCAGATATTTCGTCAGTCGCCGAATGAAAGACTGACGCCTGCCAGCGTCGCTGGTGTGGCTACCCGCGGTCCAGGAGGCCGCCATGTATCGCCGAATTCTTCTGTTTACCGTGATGCTTTTTTCCCTTGGCGGATGCGTCCCTTATTCCTACGGAGATGGCTACTACAGCTCAGAGGTCTACACATCGCAGGCACCTTCGTACTACAACAGCGGTGGCACTTATTACAGCGGCGGCAGCACGTATTATTCGGCGCCGCGCTACTACCAGCCAGCACCTCGTTATTACCAACCGGCTCCACGCTATTACTCGGCGCCTCGTTACTACCAACCGGCTCCGCGTTACTACGAGAACCGTCGCTGGCACGGTCATGATCGCGGACGCTGGGAAGACCACCGTCGCGGTGGCTGGGATGACCGCCGGGGTCGTGGCAACTACGACCGTCACAGTGGACGCGGCGATTACAACCGACACGGCAACCGCTGGTAACCCCCCGCAAAAAAGCGGCGCATTGAGCGCCGCTTTTTTTGTGCCCGTTTTTTTGCAATGCGTGTATCGCACCATCTCCTAGGAGGTTCTCGGAACCCTCCTACAGTTTTATTTCTGAGCATTTGTTAGCGTTTGTATGCACATGTTGATGTTGAAAAACTTCAATTCATGGAGGTGTATTAGCGCGGGATCTTGCTCAAATATGAATCTTCTTATCATTCATCAGAATTTTCCTGGTCAGTTTCGTCATGTGGCGTTGGAAGCATTGCGCAGGCGTCTGGGCGTCATTGCAATTGGACGCGATACAGCGCCAGGTATTGCCGGGGTTAAGTTATTTCGATATCGACCATCAAGGAAGATGACTAATGGCGCTCATGACTATTTGCATAGATATGAAGAGGCTGTTTCGGACGGGCAACAAGTTCAACGAATATTGAAGAGATTCAGCCAGGCAGGCTTCCGGCCTGATGTAGTTCTCGCTCATCCTGGGTGGGGTGAATCGCTATTCGTTAAAGATGTGTACCCCGATGTGCCTCTGGTTAATTTTTGTGAGTACTATTACCGAGCGCGTGAGGCAGACTCTGGTTTCGATCCTGAGTTTCCCTGTGCGATGGATACGTCCTCAAGGCTTAGAGTCTTGAATTCGATGCATCTCCTGAATGTTGAACAGTGTGATGCCGGGATTGCACCTACACAATGGCAGCGCGGTCTTTTTCCTAAAACATATCAGTCTAAAATTCGCGTCATTCACGAAGGCATTGTTCAGTTTGCCGAATCAGAAAAGGTCGAGTCTGTAACGCTGCCGAGTGGGCGCGTGATAAAAGCAGGTGAGCCTGTCGTGACTTATGTCGCCAGAAACCTCGAACCTTACCGAGGCTTTCATAGTTTTATGAGATCCATTCCCTATATTCAGGAAAAGTGCCCGAGTGCGCATGTCATTGTAGTGGGTGGGGATGGTGTCAGTTATGGGCGGATGCCCATTGGATACCCGAACTGGCGAAGCAAGATGATCGCGGAGGTGGATGTTGATATTTCCAATGTTCACTTTGTTGGGAGGTTGCCTTATCAAACATACAGGTCGGTTCTGAGTCTTTCAAAGGCTCACGTGTATTTGACATATCCGTTTGTACTGTCATGGTCTTTATTGGAAGCAATGGCATCTGGCTGTGTTGTCGTAGGTTCAAATACCGCTCCCGTACAGGAAGTTATCGAAAATGGGATCAGCGGGATACTTGTTGATTTTTTTGACGCTGAAGAAATCGCCACGGCAGTGTTCAGGGTTTTAACGTCTTTCGCTGGTTTTGGGTCTATGAAGGATGCGGCGAGGTTGAAGGCAAGCGAATTCGATGTGGTTAAAGGAGTAAGCGGTTACTTTGAAGTGTTTAAGGAGTTGATGAGGTGAGTTGTTTCGAGTGATGTGATTGGTCATTTTAATATGGAGATTTGAAATGCTTAAGATGTCTCGCAAGGAGGTTTTTCGCCAGTGCAGAAGGGGAGTTAAATATGGCGTGTTATTAGCGATCTGTTATTGGGTCGTTGATTTCTGTATTCGATGGGAGGAGGCCGCAGTAGCGCGGGAGATTTATCAGAAGAAACAAGGGGCGTGCAGCAGGAAGCTGGCGGGTATGGAGCAGGTCCCGATACTTGGCGGCAGCCTGCTGGATCGGACAAAGATTCCCGGATTCCATTTTGGATCGACATTAAGGAGCGACGGTTCCTGTATTGCCGATCTTCTTTCAGGGTCATTCTGGTGGACGGGAAAAGAACTGTTTCCGGAATATGAAGCTCACGGGGTAGAACCACCCATTAGTTGGACGTATTACAATGTTTCCGCCAGACTTTACACCAGAAGGGATACCACGGAGCCGCATAATATGGGCGGACGGCATGTGGATTGGCCGGATGATCTGGTTGTAAAACTGAAGAACTATCCAGGCCTTGAACTTTGGCTTACCGCGCCTCCACCCAGTATCAAAAATGAATTCTCTGTTCGAACTTTTGTTATGCACGACTGGCGCCGGCGTGATGGAACACCACGGACGATAAATTGTGATGGTTTGAATTCGCCAGAATCTAAAGCTTCGGTCAGCGGTTTGAGTAAAGCATATCTTTTGAAAATGAATAAGGAGCAGTTGGAGAATTTGGAGTTTGGGAGTCTGCGTGCGTATTGTACGGTCGAGTTGCATAGTTTTGACTTTGCAGGCGGGGATGGTCGTATACATTTGGGTACAGAAGCATTGCGGGGTGCTCCTGAAGCGCTTAAATCTGTTAGTGACTATCTTTCACGTTCAATTATTACAGGGAAGTAAGTATGAGCTATGTATTCAGTGATTTGGAAAAGTCGGTAATTTTACAAGCTGCAAATGTTTGTGATGGGATGGAATTCAATATCGAGCGGCAAGAGTATCGTGCTGTGGCGGTAGAGGGGCGAAACTGCGCCGTACTTTATCGCACATTATCGAATGTTTTTGGGGAAAAATTTTTAGACGGTTCTGCGTTCGACGAGAATGTAATGGGCATTTTTAAGGATGCCAAACTTTGGCTCGATGTAGCAATTGATGCAAATGGCGGGGTGGGCGCTTACTCTGCGTTGATCCGAGCCTACACTTTGCGGCAGGGGGAGTTGAGGCTAAATAAAAAATTTAGCGATTTCAAGATGCAAGAGTCATCTAATCAGGTGGCTGTCAATTTCATGAATACGCTGATAAAAGGCTCCGTTGAACATGAGTTGGCTCCATGGGCCGTACCCTCCATTAGTCAAATTGCAGCAATCGATGCGAGCGCTATTGGTAAAGTATTATTTCGTGAAGATGTTAATGAAATTGATACAGCTACCAGTCGTAATGCGGGATGGTCTGGAGCAATCGGCTTCAGTCTGCTGGGTGGAGAAAAGCCATATGAAACTTGGAGGTTGATCTCCGCCGGTGATCCGAATTCCCATATAAAAGGGAATCATCATCTTGCCAAGTTAAACAGGCTCGATGACCTAAAGAATATTCTGTTTGCCGTGGACTCATACAGTGTTGCATTGCAGGCAGTGATTAAAAACTTCGGGTCGAATATGGTTGAAAGCCTGTTTTCAGTCCTGCCCGAACAGATAAACATCGCTCTCGCCAGTGGCAGCATCAATCCACTGATTCAGCATGTGGTGAAAGGTACTCCCATCTCACCCATTGTCAGCCTGATATTGCGATATAACCTGAATGACTTCTTTGACATGCTCAGGCGAACCTACGACGGGAACTCGGCCGCCACGCCTACCACCGATGAAACCTTCGCCGCCAACGCATACACATTTTTCTCCGCACTTTCTCCGGCTCAATCGCAAAGCATCGTTACCAGAACCATTGGCGAGTATGGCAGTGCCAGGGACTGGGCAACGTTGGCCAGTCAGGCAACGCAAATCGGCGCCGCGTTACGCAATTCCCTCAAGCAACTAAGCGAAATCGTGATTGAGCGAGCCGACGGTTTTTCCGGACGCGAACTGGAGCTTTACGACCCCGAAACGGGAGAGGGCTTCATCACTGAACAGTGGCTTGCCGATCGCTCTGAGATGCTGGCCCGGCTGATTGCCCGAACCAATGGATCGTTCGGTCGAAATACTGTCCAGACATTTTCCTATTCGGATCTGGCTTCGGGCAAACAGGCCCCGATGAATACAGGTGTCTTGAACCCTCTGGTCATGTTTGGTGATGACGGCGGACGATCATTTGGTGGCGGGGCAAATACCGATCATCTTTACGGCGGTGGCGGCAACGATTCCATGAGCGGACTGTCTGGTAACGACTTTATCCAGGGGGCTCGTGGCAATGACTCTTTAACGGGAGGCGATGGCAATGATGCGTTGTACGGTATGGCCGGTGATGATGTGTTGGTGGGTGGCAAGGGTAACGACTCGCTGACTGGTGGGCCGGGTAACGATCGGTATGAGTTCTCCAGCGGAGATGGAGTCGACGAGATTTTCGAGGCGGACATTGATGGCGTGTTGCTGATAAATGGACTTCCGATCCCACCTCTCGAACGCAGTGCTCCGCTCAGCAATATCTGGCTTACGAAAGATCGAGCCATCAGCTTGACGCTCATTGAAGATCAGGCTGAAAACACGCTGAACATTAAATACGGACTGAGTGATCTCATCGTCGTGAAGAACTTCAAGCCGGGGATGCTCGGCATTGATCTTCCTGATTACCAGGACCAGGCGTTCCCCGCTCCCGATCTGGTCCTTCAAGGCGACTGGAAAATTAAAGATAACGACCCCAATGTTCGCGGAGATCAGCCTTCTTACGATGAGTTGGGCAACGCCTTGCTTTTGCCCAATGTTAAACAGAGGAACAAAGCCGACCTGCTTTACGGATCACCGAAAGATGACCTCATCGTTGGTCTTGGCGGGTCTGATCGACTGTTCGGCAAGGACGGCAATGACCGTTTATTCGGTGACAAGCAGTCGACGCTGGAAAATGCCTTTACCGATGCAACAAAGGGAAAGGCCAGCCGTGGCGACTGGCTGGATGGTGGGCAGGGTGATGACCTGCTTGTCGGCACTGCCTCGCGAGACGTGCTGCTCGGCGGCAACGGTCGAGACACGCTGATTGGGGGAGCAGGTGATGACAATTTGTCCGGTGATCAAACAACCGGAGCACATGAACAAAATTGGACAGTCAAGCGCATCGACGTTCCACTCAGTGATGGCGTCATCAGCATGCGTAGCGTCTTTGACAAATTTTCATTGAATAGTCCCACCGAGGGCGGTGACGACATCCTCTATGGGCAGGGTGGCCGGGATTTTATCAATGGCGGCAGGGGAGGTGACCTGCTCGATGGCGGAAGTGACGACGACACACTGTACGGCGAAGAGGGTAATGACACGCTGGCTGGCGGGAGTGGCGATGACACATTATCGGGAGACAACCTGGATTGGGGTGGCGGTCTCGACAGTCGCCATCATGGCAACGATTTGTTGGCGGGTGGCAGTGGCGATGACTTCCTTGCCGGAAACGGTGGTAGCGACGTGTTGTACGGAGGCAGCGGCAATGATGTGCTGAAAGGTGATGACGAGGTGCTGCGAGGCGTTTCGGGTGATGCCGCAGACTTTTTCGGAAGTGATTTTCTGGATGGCGGCGAGGGAAATGACACCCTTTGGGGCGGCGGTGCCGGTGATTCGCTTTTCGGTGGTGGTGGGAATGACGAATTGGTCGGTGATTACCATGAACACCCGATTCGTTACCACTGTGATGATTATCTCGATGGCGGTGCGGGAGACGACACACTCCGTGGATTGGGTGGCTCCGACACACTGATAGGCGGATCAGGCGCCGACGCTCTGGATGGCGATGAGCCCAACTTGAAAGCGGGCGGAACCAACGATGACCACATTCAAGGTAATTCAGGAAACGATACGCTCTGGGGAGGTTTGGGCGCCGATACGCTTTGGGGCGGTGCCGATGATGACTTTTTGGTGGGTGACTACGAGCAAACATCCGAAGCAGAACATGGCGCCGATTATCTTGACGGCGGCTCAGGCAACGACACTTTGCTGGGCAGTGGTGGAAACGACACGCTGGTTGGCGGGGAGGGAGTCGATTATTTGCGCGGCGGCCCTGGCGATAACGTGTTTGAGGGTGGCGCCGGCAACGATTATCTGGAAGGGATGCAGGGCAACGATGTTTTCTACTTCGGAGTGGGCGATGGACTGGATGTTGTTACCGATACAGGTGGCAACAATGTCGTAAGTTTTGGTGATGGGTTTTCTGCGGAGAACTTGCAGGCCAAGATCGTCAATCTTGATGTGGGCACGGCGTTGCGGCTGTCGAATGGTATTGGTGACGCGCTTCTGATTCTTCACCATGAAAAGTGGGCAGGTTCGACATTCAGGTTCAGCGACGGCGTGATCCTGAATTTCCAGGATGTAATCAAATTAACGGTGCAACCGGTAGATGTAACGGATCCGTCTGCGACATTTGCTGCGGTACCCGATCCCGAAAAAAAGCAGGACATTGAGAGTGAGAGCGAAGCAGTCGTCCAGACACAGCCCGATGACTTAGCCGCTTCTACTGAGAGGGAAGGCAGTGAAACGGGTCGTCACACCCGGTGGGATAGCCTTTTCCTTTCGGAACTGAAAGCAAAGCGCTCAGCGGCCCGGCAGGCATCAGGATTTGCACTGAACGATCAGGGTGTTTGGGTTAGAAGTCATATTGCTACCGACAAAAGTGGCTATGCCATCAGCGCCGAACTGATCCATGAGGACGTTGAAGCCGGAGTCTTTTCCAATACACCTGAGTGGATGGGGGCGATTGCCGCAGACGTCGTGGTGAGTGAAAGGCAGTCAATTTCTGCAACGAAAACCACGTTCAAGTTTGTAAAAGCTGAAACTGCGCAATTACCGAAACAAAAGCCAAAATATTACCCGTCTGGCTCCAGTTATTCGGGGTTCTCGTTCAACGTGGGTGATGCTGTAGTCGAAGATATAGACCACTCGGGCGCTATTCTGGGGTGGTACGTGTACCCCGCTGGCAGTTTTGAAAATCATGAAACTGTTCGTAAAGCGTTTCGCTGGAGTTCTACTACCCAAACGATCAAACATAAAGTTGTTCATGGTAATGACGCTGGCGGCAGGGTAAATCTCGAAGTGGGAAATCTCTTCCATGGCGGTGCAGGAGATGACTTGGTGGTTACCTATGCTGATTCAGTGCTTGAGTACGGCGGAGTGAACGACAGGATCCCGGGTGCATTTTTATCGGCTGGCGCAGGCAACGACACGCTGCTGGGCTCTGCGGGAGCCGATTATTTGATCAGTGGGCCGGGAGAAGATTGGCTTTACGGCGAAAACGGTCCCGACACTTACATAGTTGAAGCGCATGATGGCGCAACCACCATTATTGCCGACGTGCTTAACCCTGTTTTTTTGCGTCCCGAGGTTGGAGTCTCTGGGTGGCATGAAGAGTTTGCGGGGCTTGATGTTGATACCGTCGTTCTTCCGGAAGAGGCGAAACCAGATAAGTTGAAGCTAACCTGGGGCGCTGTGTTGGTTGAGACGGTAAATATTGAACTCTCACCGGCCCCACTGCGTGGCGCTCATCGTCAACCGCCTCGAGCCCAGATGCTGTACACCACACTCGATATCGAATGGGGCGGAACTCAAAAAGTACGAATCGTTTTGCCCAATCCGAATGACATCGGCGGTTCCGGAATTGAACGAGTGAGGTTTTCTGACGGATCGAGCATAAGTTTTAAAGACCTCGTTAGCCGATTAGGCAATGCCCCCGATATTTATCATCACGGCGTCACTGTTCCGTACGCTACTCAGGTTAAGTCCTTTCGAGAGAACCATTTTCTACCGCTCGTGGGCGGTCGCGGTAATGACACCCTCAGTGGCACTGGTGAAATAAGAGGGATGCAAGGAGATGATCTGCTGTGCGGTGGCTCAGGCGATGACGTGCTTTACGGCGGGCCGGGCAATGACACTTTGTCCGGTGGCGGGGGCAATGATGTTTATAAATATGATGGGCTTGGGCGAGACCTGGTAGTCAATGCCGGTGGCGGAACTGACGGTATAGACTTTTCTGAGGTTGGGCTGTCGATTGATCAACTCAAGTTCCACCGTGAACGGGATGATCTCGTCATCGTAGTCAGCTATGGCATGTCTCCAAAGATTCGTGTCTCTAAACACTTTTCAGGAGGCGATGCCGCTATCAGCTTCATCAGTGTTCAAGGAGAAGAGGGCGCTGTTAAAAATTACACGGCGAACCAGCTCGCTGAGCTTTTGCACCCTCTACCTCCCTTACGGGATGTAGAGGATATCTTGCCGAGAAATGATGAAGAGGCGTTGCGGGCAATGAAGGAAATAATCGAGTTTTACGAGTTGAATGTTTGATCGCAGATAGTTTCGCAACTGGCTCAAACTTCCCGCGACAGAGCTCAAGAGAGTGCCATCGCGGGCAATGATCAGTTTTAGTATTGCGACAGATCCGCCAACGGATGTCGCCCCTCCCAGACCTTGTGAAAGTGCGCCTCGACCACCGCGTCCGGCACCCGGGCGATGTCCGGCCAGTGCCAGTGCGGTTTGTGATCCTTGTCGATCAGCCGCGCCCGAACCCCTTCGCTGAACTCCGGATGCCGGCAGCAATTGAGGCTCAGGGTGTATTCCATCTGAAAGACTTCGGCCAGCGACAAGTGGCGGGCACGAATGATCTGTTCCCAGACCAGATGCGCGGTCAGTGGCGAGCCTTCACTCATGGTTTTCGCCGCACGGGCAATCAACAGATCGCTGCTGTCCCGCTGCAGGCTGATGGCTTTCCAGGCGCAGGTCACGTCGCTGACATCCAGCCATTCATCGATTTGCTGCCGACGCGGCAGCCATTGCGCCTCGGGCATCTGCGCCACGGCTTCCTGCTGCAACGCCTTGAGCAGGCTGTTGAGTTGCATGGCGGTCTGTTCCTGCCAGTTCAACTGCAACAAGCCGTCGATCAGTTCCTGCTGCTGTTCGTCGAGCAGGAAACGGTCGGCCAGGTCCAGATCGATCGCATCGCGACCGTTCATGTGCGCGCCGGTCAAACCAAGGAACAAACCGAGCTTGCCCGGCAATCGCGACAGAAACCAACTGGCGCCGACATCCGGGTATAGGCCGATACTGATCTCCGGCATTGCCAATCGACTGCTCGGCGTGACGATCCGGATGCTCGCGCCTTGCAACAGGCCCATGCCGCCGCCGAGCACATAACCATGGCCCCAGCAGATCAACGGTTTCGGGTAGGTGTGCAGGCTGTAATCCAGACGGTATTCAGCGTTGAAAAACTGTGCGGCCAGCGGCGGCACTTCGCCGGGATGGGCGCGACAGGCTTCCACCAGGCTGCGCACTTCGCCGCCGGCGCAGAAGGCCTTGGCGCCGTTGCCGCGCAGCAGCACGCAGACGATTTGCGGATCCTTGGCCCAGGCGTTCAGTTTGTCGCTCAGGGCGTGGATCATCGGCAGGGACAGCGCATTGAGCGACTTTTCGGCATCCAGCGTGGCTACGCCGATGCGCGCGCCGTCGGTGCCGGTGAGTTCTTCGAAGTGCAGATTCATCGTGACCTCGATCGGGAATTTGAACGATCAGTATGATCGCTGTGTGGGAAAGTGCCGGATCTGCGTCAGATCAATTGACAAGCGTGGTCGGCTTTCCTAGGGTTCGCCCCATTGTTTTTGCCGGGTATGACCATGACTGCTGACGACCGTATCAAACTCGAACCGAGCTGGAAGGAGGCACTGCGTGCCGAATTCGACCAGCCCTACATGGCAGAGTTGCGCACTTTTCTGCAGCAGGAGCGGGCGGCCGGCAAGGAAATCTATCCGCCGGGCCCGATGATCTTCAACGCGCTGAACTCGACGCCGCTGGACAAGGTAAAAGTGGTCATCCTCGGCCAGGACCCGTACCACGGCCCGGGCCAGGCTCATGGCTTGTGCTTCTCGGTGCAACCGGGCGTGCCGGCGCCGCCGTCGCTGGTCAACATCTATAAAGAGTTGAAACGCGACCTGAACATCGACATCCCCAACCACGGCTATCTGCAGAGCTGGGCCGATCAGGGTGTGTTGATGCTCAACACCACCATGACCGTCGAACGCGCCAACGCCAATGCGCACAAGGACAAGGGCTGGCAGTTTTTCACGGACCGGATCATCGAGGTGGTCAGCCAACAGCAACCGCATCTGGTGTTCATGCTTTGGGGTGCTCATGCGCAGAGCAAGCAGAAGCTGATCGACGCCACCAAGCATCTTGTGCTGACGTCGGTGCACCCGTCGCCACTGTCGGCCTATCGCGGCTTCCTCGGTTGCGGGCATTTCAGTCGCACCAACAAGTTCCTGGAGCAGAACGGCGAAGCGCCGATCGAGTGGCGCCTGCCGTCGGTAGTCTGATACTCAGGGCTGGCGGCCAATCTCGTTCCCACGTCGACCGTCCCCGTGGGAATGCCTCAATGGACGCTCTGCGTCCGCTTTGGGACGCGGAGCGTCCCGGGCTGCATTCCCACGCAGAGCGTGGGAACGATCAGCAACTATCAATAACCGGATCAGGCTTCGGGATTACGGTTCCAGTATTTGAACAACGGTTCCGCCAGAAACAGCACGAACAACAACCGCATCACCTGCATCGCCGTCACCAGCGGCACCGACAGTTGCAGGGTTTCCGCGGTCAGGCTCATCTCGGCGATCCCGCCGGGCATCATGCCCAGGGTCAGCGATCGCAGATCCAGATGGGTCATTGCACTCAGTCCCAACGCTGCCAGTGTCGCGATCAACATGGTCAGCGCCGTGCCGATCAATGTACGTCCCATGAACGATGGCGCGCGGCGGAAGAACTGGCGGTTGAAGTGACAGCCGAGACCGCTGCCGATCAGCCACTGGCCAATCTGACTGCCACCGTTGGGCAAACCGATGTGCAGATCCCAGCCGATGCTCACTGCCGCGCTGACCAGCAGCGGGCCGAACAGCCAAGGGTTGGGTTGACGCAGACGTTGCCAGAGCCAGGCGAGCAGGCCGCCCGCCGGAAAAAGAATCGCCAGCCAGCGCCAATCGACGCTGCCGGCGTGTGAAATCGGGGTGCCGTCACCCAGCAGATATTTGAACGCCGCCGGAACACACAACACCACCACCAACACCCGCAGACTTTGCCCGGCCGCGACATGGCTGAGCATCGCGCCGTTGCGGGCGCCGAGGTTGACCATTTCGCCGGAGCCGCCGGGCATGCTGGAGAAAAACGCCGTGGCGCGATCCTCACCGGTGCGGCGCATCAGCCACACGCCGACCACCGCCGAGAGGCTGGTGACCAGCGCGCCGAAGAAGATCAGGCCAAAGTGGCTGAGCACCTGCTCCATCACCAGTGGGGTGAAGTGCAGGCCGATACCGATCCCGACGATCCACTGGCCGCACTTGCGGCCGCCAGGGATTTCAGCCAATTGCCATGGGGTCAGGCAGCGCACCAGGATGATCGCCAGCAACGAGCCGACCATCCACGGCAACGGCCAGCCGATCTGGCTGGCGATGTAACCGCCAAGCAGACCGACCAGCGGGGTTCCCCACCATTGTTTCAACGAGGAGCGATCAAACATCGGCAATCGCGTTCCGGGCAGCGGAGCGACGGCGCCAGATGCGCAGCAGCGGGAACGCCAGCATCAGCGCGGTCAGCACCCAGACACCGAAGGTGATCGGGCTCGACCAGAGGATGTCCAGCGCACCGTTGGAAATCGACAGCGCCCGGCGCAGGTTCTGCTCCATCAGGCCGCCGAGGATGAAGCCCAGCAGGACTGGCGACAGCGGGAAATCCAGTTTGCGCAGGATGTAGCCGAAGATGCCGATGCCAACCATCAGGAACAGGTCGAACGTGGTCGCGTGCACGGCGTAGACGCCGATCCCGGTAATGATCGCGATCACCGGCACCAGTGCCCAGTTCGGCACGGCGAGGATGCGGGTGAAGATGCGGATCATCGGGATGTTCAGGATCACCAGCATGATGTTGGCGATGAACAGCGAGGCGATCAGGCCCCAGACGATGTCCGGCTGTTGCTGGAACAGCAGCGGGCCCGGAGTGATGTTGTACAGCGACAGAGCGCCGATCATCACCGCCGTGGTGCCCGAACCCGGAACGCCGAGGGTCAGCATCGGCACCAGCGCGCCGCAAGCGGAGGCACCGATGGCGGTTTCCGGCGCAGCGAGGCCGCGGGCGTCGCCCTGACCAAACTTGCCGCTGGCACCGGCGATGCGTTTTTCGGTCATGTAGGCCACGGCGCTGGCGAGGGTCGCACCGGCACCCGGCAACACACCCATGATGAAACCGAGCAGGCCGCAACGGATGTTCACCACGAACACCGACGCTGCTTCCTTGAAGTTGAACATCATCCGTCCGGTGGCTTTCACGGCTTCTTGGCCGCGATGGGTTTTCTCCAGCAGCAGAAGGATTTCGCTGATCGAGAACAGGCCCAGCACCAGCACCACGAACTGAATGCCGTCAGTCAGGTGAATGTTGTCGCCGGTGAAACGGTAAACACCGCTGTTGGCGTCGATGCCGACGCTGGACAGGAACAGGCCGATCAACGCCGCGATGAAGGTTTTCAACGGTCGGTCACCGGCCATGCCGCCCAGGCAGACAATCGCGAACACCATCAACACGAAGTATTCCGCCGGCCCGAAGGCAATCGCCCATTTCGCCAGCAGCGGCGCGAACAGCACCATACCGCAGGTGGCGATGAAGGCGCCGATGAACGAGCTCCATGCCGACAACGACAGCGCCACACCGGCCAGGCCTTTGCGGGCCATCGGGTAACCGTCGAGGGTGGTCATCACGGTGGACGCTTCGCCCGGAATGTTCAGCAGGATCGAGCTGATCCGGCCGCCGTATTCGCAACCCAGATAAACCGCCGCCAGCAGGATCAGTGCCGATTCCGGCGGCAGCCCGAGGGCGAATGCAATCGGGATCAGCAACGCCACGCCATTGATCGGGCCCAGGCCCGGCAACAATCCGACCACGGTGCCGATCAGCGTGCCCGTCAGGGCCGTGACCAGGTTGTACGGACTTAGCGCGACGCCGAAGCCCTGACCCAAATAACCGAGAGTATCCATATCAGTTCTCCAGAACGTCGAGCAGGCCGAGGGGCAGCGGTACGTCCATCACGCGGTCGAACAGCACGTACAAACCGATCGCCATCAGCGTCGTCACAATGACGCTGGGCACCCAGCGCCCGCCATACAGGCGCGCCATCGGGATGCCGATCAGAATGCTGCTGAGGATGAAGCCCAGCGGTTCGAACAAGCCGGCGAACACCAGCAGCAAGGCGACGCAGATCGAGATCTTGGTCAGGGTTTCGCGATCCAGCGGCGGTTCGTCCTCACTGTGTTTGATGGGCGCCGGGCGAAACACCATGTACAGCAGCGCCAGGCCCATCAGGCCCAGCATCAGCAGGGGGAATGCCCGAGGGCCGACCGGTTCGTAGGAAAAAGCCGCCTGATACGGCCAGGCCATCAGCGCCAGGCTGGCGCAGACCAGCAACAGCACCGAGGCAAAAATGCGTTGAATAAGCATGGGGAACTCCTGGGCCACGACCCTGCGAGGCAGGGCCGTGAGCGCTAGACAGAGACGATCACTGAATCAGGCCGAACTCTTTGGCCAGCACCTTGTAGTCCGCCACTTGTTTCTTGACGTAGGTGTCCAGCTCGGGACCGGTCATGGCGAACGGGAAGAGCTCACGCTGATCGCGCAGCTTGGCGAAATCTTCCGAGGCCAGCAGTTTGTCGAAGGAGTCTTTCCACCAGGCGTAGTCTTCGTCGCTGACTTTTGGCCCGAGGTAGAAACCGCGCACCACCGGCCAAACGATGTCGTAGCCCTGTTCGCGAGCGGTCGGGATGTCCTTCATTTCCGGTTCGTCCAGGCGTTTCTCGGCAAACACGGCCAGCAGGCGCATGTCACCGCTGAGAATGTGCGGCATGGAGTCGGAGATGTCGGTACTGCCGACCTGGATGTGGCCGCCAAGCAGAGCGGTGGCGATTTCGCCGCCACCTTCGAGGGCGACGTAACGCAGGTCGCGCGGGTTGATCCCGGCGGCTTTGGCGATCAGTGCAGTCTGCATCCAGTCCTGGCTGCCAACGGTGCCGCCGGAACCGATCACCACAGCGCTCGGATCTTTCTTTAGGGCTTTGACCAGATCGTCGAGGTTCTTGTAGGGCGAATCGCTTTTCACCGCGATGGCGCCATAACTGGTGCCGACCGCCGCCAGCCAGCGCACATTGGTTTCATCGAACCGGCCGAACTTGCCTTGCGCCAGGTTCAGCAGCGAACCGCTGGACCACGCCACCAGCGTGCCGGCATCGGCCGGACGCTGCGCCACAACGGCGTTGTACGCCACCGCGCCGACGCCGCCGGGCATGTAGGTCACGCGCATCGGTTTGGTCAGCAGTTTTTCGTTGACCAGCGCGCTTTGCGCCAGTTTGCAGGTCAGGTCGAAACCGCCGCCGGGGGAGGCGGGGGCGATGCATTCCGGACGTTTCGGTTCGGCCATCAGTTGGCCGGCGAACAGCACGCAACCGGCGGCGAGGGCGAAACGGCGCAGGGATCGGTTCATGAGTGTCTCCACGGGAGTTGTTGTTTTTGGGGATGTTTCAGGTGCGGCGGTTTCGCGCGCGCAGGCTAACAGGCTCAGACCCGGACGGGTTGAACGCCGCGCAGCCGACGATGGCGCTGACAAGCGAAAACGGGGAAATTCGAGAGGAAGAATGGAACGGGTCAACCTGAAGCTGTGTGGACAGCATGGTGCAGTACCTCGTTATTGTTCTTATTGGCGAAAACGCATCGAGGCGTTTTTCGAGAGCTACGTTTTGAAGCTACGGTGTAAGGACAAGCAAAACGGCGAAGGTCGGCAGTCGGGACCCTCGGTGAAGCGACTCTAACGGCCCAACCTTTCGCTAACCTTTCAGTATTCTTTCGCGTGTTTTCGGGCTTCACAGTGGCGGTTGCGGCTGTAAACTCCGCCGCAAAGAATGGCGTCGGCCATCCCTGAATGAGGTAGAGATCCATGCGTGTCCTGCTCGTCGAAGACCATTTGCCGCTGGCCGAAAGCGTCGCCCAGGCGCTCAAGAGCACCGGTCTGACCGTGGACGTCTTGCACGATGGCGTGGCCGCTGACCTGGCTCTGGGCAGCGAGGAATACGCGGTGGCGATCCTCGATGTCGGCCTGCCGCGCATGGACGGTTTTGAAGTGCTGGCGCGCCTGCGGGCCCGGGGCAAGAACCTGCCGGTGCTGATGCTGACCGCTCGCAGCGACGTCAAGGATCGGGTCCATGGGCTCAATCTTGGGGCCGACGATTACCTCGCCAAACCGTTCGAACTCACCGAGCTCGAAGCGCGGGTCAAGGCCCTGTTGCGCCGCAGCGTGCTTGGCGGCGAACGCCAGCAGCGTTGCGGTGTGCTGGCCTACGATCTCGACACCCGACGCTTCACTCTTGGCGATGAATTGCTGACGCTGACGTCCCGCGAGCAAGCGGTGCTTGAAGCCTTGATTGCCCGTCCGGGTCGAGTGATGAGCAAGGAACAACTGGCTGCGCAGGTATTCGGTCTCGACGAAGAGGCCAGCCCCGACGCCATCGAAATCTACGTGCATCGCCTGCGCAAGAAACTCGACGGCCATTCAGTGGCCATCGTGACCTTCCGAGGCCTGGGCTATCTGCTGGAAAGCCGTGATGCATAAGCCCAGCAGCCTGCGCTGGCGGTTGCTGTGGAACCTCGCGCTGCTGCTGGTGGTGTTGATGCTCGCCAGCGGGTTGAGCGCGTACTGGAACGGTCGCGAAGCTGCCGACACCGCCTACGACCGCACACTGCTGGCCTCGGCGCGGACCATTGCTGCCGGTCTGTCGCAACGCGATGGCAGCCTCAGTGCCGACGTGCCTTACGTGGCGCTCGATACCTTTGCCTACGACAGTGCGGGTCGCATCTATTACCAGGTTAACGACATCAACCAGAAGTTGATTTCCGGCTATGAAAATCTGCCCGGCCCACCACCGGGCACCCCGAGAACCGACAGCTATCCCGCCCTCGCGCGCTTTTACGACGCGAAATATCAGGGGCAGAACGTGCGTGTGGTCAGCCTGCTCAAAGCGGTCAGCGAGCCGAACATGAACGGCATGGCGGAAATTCGCGTCGCCGAAACCGACGAGGCGCGCGTCAGCATGGCCCGCAGCCTGGCGGCCGATACCTTGCTGCGGCTCGGGATGCTGGCGATTGGCGCGTTGTTGCTGGTGTGGTTTGCGGTGAGTGCGGCGCTGCGGCCGATCGAACGTTTGCGCACGGCAGTGGAAGAGCGTCAACCCGATGACCTGCGCCCCTTGCCGTTGGTCGAGGTGCAACACGAGTTGTGGCCGCTGGTGCGGGCGCTCAATCACTTTACCGAACGCCTGCGCGGGCAGTTCGAGCGGCAGGCGCAATTCATCGCCGATGCGGCCCACGAATTGCGCACGCCACTGGCGGCGCTCAAGGCGCGTCTTGAATTGGGCTTGCGCTCAAACGAGCCGCAGACCTGGCGCGATACGTTGGAGTCTTCAGCGCAAAGCACGGATCGCCTGACCCATCTGGCCAATCAGTTGCTGTCGCTGGCTCGAGTGGAAAACGGTGCCCGGGCGATTGCCGAAGGCGGTGCGCAGTTGCTCGATCTGAGTCAGTTGGCGCGTGAACTGGGCATGGCCATGGCTCCACTGGCTCACGCGCGGGGTGTCGCGTTGGCGCTGGAAGCGGACGAGCCGGTGTGGCTGCGTGGCGAGCCGACGTTGCTCAACGAGTTGCTGAGCAATCTGGTGGACAACGCGCTGGCGCACACGCCGCCGGGCGGCAATGTGATTCTGCGCGTCACGGCGCCGGCGGTGCTGGAGGTTGAAGACGATGGGCCGGGCATTCCGCTGGAAGAGCGGGATCGGGTGTTCGAGCGTTTTTACCGGCGCAACCAGCAGGTGGCCGGTTCCGGGCTGGGATTGGCGATTGTCGGGGAAATCTGCCGCGCGCATCTGGCGCAGATCAGTCTGCACGATGGCGAGCAGGCGGGTTTGAAGGTGCGGGTGAGTTTTGTCGCCGGTTGATCAGTAGAACATCGACCGCGATTCTTCCAGATCGGCGCACAGCGCCTTGTTGTCCGGGTCGATGCCAAGCTTGCGGAACGCCGGCACGCTGAAGGGATCGATGCGGGCCATCGGGTGATCGGTGTCCTTGTGGCAATACAGGCTGGCCACTTGCACGATGTCGACGTAATCGATCTGCTGCGATTCGCGCTTGAGATCCTGATACAGCCCCGGCAACTCCACCAGACGCTCGGGGAATTCCCAGACCCGCAGCAGCTTGTCGCCGAGCAGCGGGTGAATGTGATCGATCACATGGTTGAGGCTGACCGGGTCGGACAGCAATTCGTAGTGGTCTTCGGCATAGGTCAGGATCGGCAGCACGCCGATCTGATGAACCAGTCCACCGAGCGCGGCCTGATCGGGCTTGAGCTGGGTATAACGGCGGCACAGGGCGTAGCTGACTCCGGCGATCTCCAGACTCTTGCGCCAGACTTCGCGCATCTTCTGTTCGACCACGTCGGAGCGGGCGTGGAAGATCTGTTCCATCACCAGACCTATCGCCAGGTTGCTGCTGTAATTGACGCCGAGCCGGGTGATGGCGGTGTGCAGGTCGGTGACTTCCTGAGTGGCGCGCAGCAGCGGGCTGTTGACCACTTTGATCAGGCGCGCCGACAGCGCCGTGTCGCGGCCGATCACTTTGCTCAGGTCGCTGACGCTGATATCCGGATCTTCAGCGGCCTTGCGAATCTGCAGGGCCACTTCCGGTAACGTTGGCAGAACCAGGTCATCGTTATCGATGGCCTCAACCAAATCCTGTTGGACCTTATCCGCCAGCTCACTCATGTCGTTTCTCTAGGGTGTTGCAACAAATGCTGCGATCAACGCTGGATTTCGCGGTCGCGATCCAGTTCGTAAGGCAGGTCGAGCAAGTGCAGCGCCGGACCTTCGGCCGTGCCCAGATGCAAATCGCCTGCGTCGGCAGCTTCGGCCTGCAACACCGCCAGCAGTTCAATATTCTTTTCGGCACGGGCGGCCAGCACTACTTCGCCGATGGAACTGCCGTGGCTCGGGGCGAACAGCGGGGTGCCCGGCTCCGGCAATTCGCTGGCGTCCAGTTGCACGCGGTACAGGCGACGCTTGAGTTTGCCCAGATACTGCATGCGCGCGACGATTTCCTGGCCGGTGTAGCAGCCTTTCTTGAAACTCACGCCGCCGACAGCCTGCAGATTGAGCATCTGCGGAATGAACAGCTCGCGGGTGCTCGGCATGACCTGGCCGATACCGGCGCGGATCTGGCCCAGCAGCCACTGATTGAGTTCGCCTTCGCTCAATTGCGCGGACAGCTTGCCTTTGACGGAGTCGGCCTGATCGGCGGGCACCCAGAGTTCGGCACGATTCGGGGATACGCGAATCGCGATCAGCCCTTCGTGGCGGGCCACGCTGTCGGTGTCTGCCGGCAGTTCCAGACCCAGGCTGCTCAGGGCTGCATCGCCATGATCCAGACCGAAGCGCACCCAGGAGGCGCTTTCGTCGGTCAGTTTCGATTTGGAGAACACTGCGTACTTTTTCAGGTCCGCCAGTTGCGGCTCCAGCAGCTCGCCGGCCATCGCCAGCAGCACGCCGTCGCCTTCCAGCACGATGCGGAAACTCGACTGCATCCGGCCTTTCTGCGTGCAACGGGCACCAAGGCTGGCCTGGGTATCACTCAGGTAATTGATGTTGCAGGTCAGCTGGCCTTGCAGGAATTTGCCGGCATCCGCGCCGCGAACCGCGAGAACGCCTTCATGAGAGAGGGTGCAGAAAAAAGCAGAATCGGCCATGGGTCATCGCAGGGTAAATAGACTGGGGCACATCATAAGGGGGTGGTGTTGAAATGGGTAGTTGATAAAGGATCGGTGGTGCCCGACCAAAGCCGACTGTTCGGCCCGCTTCGGGCCTGTATACTTGCGGCCTATTTGAGGAGGGCTCCATGGTCGAACAAGTTGAACTGAATCGCCTCTTTTGGCACAGCCGTCGCGGCATGCTGGAACTCGACGTGTTGCTGGTGCCGTTCGTGAAAGAGGTCTACGCCAATCTGAACGAGGTGGATCGCGCGCTGTATGTCCGCCTGCTCGAGTGCGAGGATCAGGACATGTTCGGCTGGTTCATGGAGCGCAGCGAATCGGAAGATCCCGAGCTGCAACGCATGGTTCGCATGATCCTGGATCGTGTCCAGCCCAAGTAAAACGTTCGAATGCCGCTGGCATGCCTCACGGCAGTTGCTGGCGGCGTATCTGCTGGCCCAGGCATTCGCGCTGGGTTCTCTGTTTCTGTTATCGATTCCATTCTGGGTTTTTCTGCTTGGGGCTTTCGCGTGTCTTGTCCATGCTGCCTGGGTGTCGCCGCGGCAGATCCTGCTGAGTCATCCCAAGGCATTTTGCGGATTGCGCCGGGACGCCGATGGCTGGCAATTGTGGAACCGGGCCGATGGCTGGCAAACGGTGCAATTGCGCCCGGACAGCCTGGCGCTGCCACTGATCGTGGTGCTGCGCTTTAGATTGCGTGGTGAACGGCGGGTCAGGTCGATCTGTGTAACCCGGGATTCGCAGGCGGCGGATCTGCACCGACGCCTGCGGGTACGCCTCAAGTTCAGCCGACGTAGGTGGGCGGCACCAGAATAGTGTCGAGTGCTTCGGGCAGCAGGTCCGGGTAGTCGAGGGTGTAATGCAGGCCTCGGCTTTCCTTGCGCTCCATGGCCGAGCGGATCATCAGTTCCGCCACTTGTGCCAGGTTGCGCAACTCGATCAGGTCACGGCTGACTTTATAGTTGCTGTAGAACTCGTCGATTTCATCCAGCAGCAGACGCACGCGATGTTGTGCCCGTTGCAGGCGCTTGTTGGTGCGCACGATGCCGACGTAGTCCCACATGAATCGCCGCAATTCGTCCCAGTTGTGGGCGATGATCACGTCTTCATCGGAGTCGGTCACCTGGCTGGCGTCCCAGGCGGGCAGCGCTCGCGGGATGGCGACGTCTGGCAGTTGCTCGAGAATGTCCGCCGCTGCCGATCGGGCGTAGACGAAGCATTCAAGCAGCGAGTTGCTGGCCATGCGGTTGGCGCCGTGCAGGCCGGTGAAGCTGGTTTCGCCAATGGCGTACAGGCCGGGCACGTCGGTTCGGCCCCGTTGATCGACCATCACGCCGCCGCAGGTGTAATGCGCGGCCGGTACGACCGGGATCGGTTGTTTGGTGATGTCGATGCCGAATCCGAGGCAGCGCTCGTAGACGGTCGGGAAGTGCGATTTGATGAAGGCTTCGGGCTTGTGGCTGATGTCGAGGTAGACGCAGTCGACGCCCAGACGCTTCATTTCATGGTCGATGGCGCGGGCGACGATGTCCCGTGGTGCCAGTTCTGCACGTGAGTCGAAGCGCTGCATGAAGCGTTCGCCGTTCGGCAGCTTCAAATGGGCGCCTTCGCCGCGCAGGGCTTCGGTTACCAGGAAACTCTTGGCTTGCGGGTGATAGAGGCAGGTGGGGTGGAACTGGTTGAACTCCAGGTTCGCCACCCGGCAGCCCGAACGCCACGCCATGGCGATGCCATCACCGCAGGCACCGTCGGGGTTGCTTGTATATAGATAGACTTTGGCAGCGCCGCCGGACGCCAGGATCACGAAGCGTGCGCCGAAGGTATCGACTTCCCCGGTTTTGCGGTTGAGTACGTAGGCGCCCAGGCAGCGTTCGCCTTCCAGCCCCAGCCGACGCTCGGTGATCAAATCGACTGCTACTCGCTGCTCGAGCAATTCGATGTTCGGGCGTTCTTTGGCCTGGGCCAGCAGAGTCGTGAAAATCGCAGCGCCAGTGGCATCGGCTGCGTGGATGATGCGTCGATGGCTGTGGCCGCCTTCGCGGGTCAGGTGGAATTCGAAACCGCCGTCTTCGGTACCGGACTGTTCGTCACGAGTGAAGGGCACGCCCTGGTCGATCAGCCACTGGATCGCTTCCTTGCTGTGCTCCACGGTGAAACGCACCGCGTCTTCATGGCACAGGCCGCCGCCGGCATTCAGGGTGTCATCGACATGGGATTCGACCGTGTCGGTATCGTCCAGCACGGCCGCGACGCCACCTTGTGCCCAATAGGTCGAGCCGTTGGCGAGGTCGCCTTTGCTCAGAACTGCGATGCGCAAGTGACCGGGCAGGGTCAGCGCGAGACTCAAACCGGCAGCGCCGCTGCCAATCACCAGAACATCGTGTTGAAACTGTTGGCTCATTTCAGGATTCCGCTCAAAGCGACCCGGGTCGGGGTTGGCGCAGGACAGGCGGATGGGCGAGTCGAGACAGCCACACAGCCCACTAGTATATAGAGGGGTGGGGCGGCACAATAGCCGGGCCGATATGGCATTGTGAAACTACCGTGACGGAAAAATACCGACGCTTTGTCGGATGTTTTTTTCAGCGGTTTTGGGAAAAAGCGACTGTATCGAAGATGAAACACGCTTTTTCCGCTCACGGTTGCACAATGTCGGCGCGGCACGTCTATAAATATTTGGAACTTTTGCCAGAGGCCCAAGATCAATAGACAGTTGCCCGAAACAAGGGACAGTGTCGGCTTCAATGCGGAACCTGCGGTTGGGTTCTTGCCGGCGAGCCGATGACAAGATTATTCGCGCAGCCGGTTCATCCCGCGCTGCGTTTTTCGTGCGTGCCAAATCAGAGCCCGCAGGAAACTTGCTTGGAGGGGGAGAACTTTTGCGAAAAGCCCGAGTCTATGTTTGCAAGTCCGGTCGTTTGGTCATGCAAGCCTCCTCCGAGTTTATCGAGGAGTGTTCATGCTAACCCAGGAAGAGGATCAGCAGCTGGTCGAACGCGTTCAGCGTGGCGACAAGCGAGCTTTCGATCTGCTGGTGCTGAAGTATCAGCACAAAATTCTCGGGTTGATCGTGCGTTTTGTGCACGACACCCATGAAGCCCAGGACGTCGCACAAGAAGCCTTTATCAAGGCGTATCGAGCGCTTGGAAATTTCCGCGGCGACAGTGCGTTTTATACGTGGCTGTACCGCATCGCCATTAACACGGCGAAGAACTATCTGGTTTCACGCGGCCGTCGGCCGCCGGATAGCGATGTAAGTTCCGAGGATGCAGAGTTCTATGACGGCGATCACGGCCTGAAAGATCTCGAGTCTCCTGAACGTGCATTGCTGCGGGATGAGATCGAAGGCACCGTCCATCGAACCATTCAGCAACTGCCAGAGGATTTGCGCACGGCGTTAACTTTGCGCGAATTCGATGGTCTGAGTTACGAGGACATCGCGAGCGTCATGCAATGTCCGGTTGGTACCGTGCGCTCCCGGATTTTCCGCGCCCGGGAGGCCATCGATAAAGCCCTGCAGCCGTTGTTGCAGGAAAACTAAAGACAGCGGCGACAGCCAAGAGAGGAACGCCATGAGTCGTGAAGCCCTGCAGGAATCGCTGTCCGCAGTGATGGATAACGAAGCGGACGAACTGGAATTGCGTCGAGTGCTCAATGCACTGGACGATGTTGAAACCCGTGAAACCTGGGCTCGTTACCAGATCGCTCGGGCAGCCATGCACAAGGATCTGTTGCTTCCACGCCTGGATCTCGCTGCGGCAGTTTCTGCTGCGCTGGAAGACGAAGCGACCCCTGCCAAAGTGTCCCGCGGCCCATGGCGCAGCCTCGGTCGTCTGGCCGTAGCTGCTTCGGTGACCGTTGCCGTTCTGGCGGGTGTTCGTCTGTACAACCAGGACGAAATCGCCGGCGTCGAACTCGCTCAGCAATCCAACCAGCCAGTGTTGGCCACTCCTCAGGTCAAAGGCCCGGCGGTATTGGCAGGCTATAATGAGAGTTCGGAAGCTACTGGCCCAATGGCCAATGGCGTACTGCAAGGTCAGCCAGGCTGGCACGATCAGCGTCTGCCAGGTTACCTGCGTCAACACGCTCAACAGGCTGCCTTGAAAGGCACCGAGAGTGCGCTGCCATATGCACGTGCAGCAAGCCTGGAAAACCGTTAAGGGGGATCATGCGCGCCATACCTCTACTTTCGCTTCTGCTCAGCGGCTGGTTCATTGTTCCAGCCCATGCCGACGAGGCTCAGGACTGGTTGACCCGCCTGGGCCAGGCCGAGCAGCAGCAAAGCTTTCACGGCACATTCGTTTACGAGCGTAACGGTAGCTTTTCTACCCACAACATCTGGCATCGCGTCCAGAATGGCCAGGTCCGTGAGCGTTTGCTTCAGCTCGACGGTTCGGCTCAGGAAGTCGTGCGCATTGATGGGCATACTCAATGCGTCAGCAGCACCCTGATTGCGGGGCTGGGGGATTCTCCCAATTCCGCCGCTCGCCCTCTCGATCCTCAAAAGCTGAAGAACTGGTATGAGCTTGCCGTCATTGGCAAGTCGCGCGTGGCCGGGCGTGAAGCGGTGATCGTATCGCTGACGCCGCGTGATCAGCACCGCTACGGTTTCGAACTGCATCTGGACAAGGAAACGGGCCTGCCGCTCAAGTCGCTTTTGTTAAACGACAAGGGACAGTTGCTGGAGCGTTTCCAGTTCACGCGACTGGATACCTCTGAAGTTCCATCCGATAAAGACCTGCAAGCCAATTCCGATTGCAAGACAGTCACTCTCGACAGCGACAAGGCTTCTGCGGTCAAGACCGCACAGGTCTGGCGTTCCGACTGGTTGCCTCCTGGCTTCGAACTGACCAGCAGTTCCTCGCACAAGGATCCGGAAACCAAGACCCAGGTCAACAGCCTGATGTATGACGATGGTCTTGCCCGCTTCTCTGTATTTCTGGAGCCGTTGAACGGCGCAACCGTCACCGATACCCGGACTCAACTGGGCCCGACCGTTGCTGTTTCCCGCCGCCTGACAACGCCTCAAGGCGAAATGATGGTGACGGTGGTTGGCGAGATTCCAATCGGGACCGCCGAACGGATTGCCCTGTCGATGCGCAATGATGGCGCTGCAACCAGCAAGCAGTGAGCTGATTCCAGCTCTCTCCACTTCGTCGTCGAGACGTGAAATGTTTGCTGAGCATTTTCATTTGCAAAACACCCGAAAATTTTTTATAGGTCAGAGCCTCTCGGCTCTGGCCTTGTTTGTTGTTCCCGGAACAAAAATGCCGGCCTGTGGTTTCCGGTGTTCCTTGCTCCATATCGCTTAACCCTGCTCGTCGTAACGGGAGCTGTATGTCGATACCAAGCTTGAAGTCTTATCTCTCCATTTTCGCCACTGTGCTGGTGCTCGGTCAGGCTGTTCCTGCAGTCCAGGCGGCTGAAGCAGCCAGTCCGGCCAACCTGCCGGACTTCACCCAACTGGTCGAACAGGCCTCGCCTGCGGTGGTGAACATCAGTACCACGCAAAAGTTGCCGGATCGCAAAGTGAACCAGCAGATGCCTGATCTGGAAGGCTTGCCGCCGATGCTGCGCGAGTTCTTCGAACGTGGCATGCCGCCGCAACAGCGCTCTCCGCGCGGTGATCGCCAGCGTGAGGCGCAGTCGTTGGGTTCGGGCTTCATCATTTCGCCGGATGGCTACATCCTGACCAACAACCACGTGATCGCCGATGCCGATGAAATCCTCGTCCGTCTGGCTGATCGCAGTGAAATGAAAGCCAAGCTGATCGGCACCGACCCACGTTCCGACGTGGCGCTGCTGAAAATCGAAGGCAAGGATCTGCCAGTGCTGAAGCTTGGCAAATCCCAGGACCTGAAAGCCGGTCAGTGGGTCGTTGCAATCGGTTCGCCATTCGGCTTTGACCACACCGTGACCCAAGGGATCGTCAGTGCCGTCGGCCGCAGCCTGCCGAACGAAAACTACGTGCCATTCATCCAGACCGACGTGCCGATCAATCCGGGTAATTCCGGTGGTCCGCTGTTCAACCTGAATGGCGAAGTGGTCGGGATCAACTCGCAGATCTACACCCGGTCCGGTGGCTTCATGGGCGTGTCGTTCGCCATTCCGATCGACGTGGCGATGGACGTTTCCAATCAGCTGAAAAGCGGCGGGAAAGTCAGCCGTGGCTGGTTGGGCGTCGTCATCCAGGAAGTGAACAAGGATCTGGCCGAGTCGTTCGGTCTGGACAAGCCGGCCGGTGCGCTGGTTGCACAGATTCAGGATGACGGCCCGGCTGCCAAGGGCGGCCTGCAAGTGGGTGACGTGATCCTGAGCATGAACGGCCAACCGATCGTCATGTCCGCTGACCTGCCACATCTGGTGGGTGCGTTGAAGGCCGGTGCCAAGGCCAATCTGGAAGTGATTCGTGACGGCAAGCGCAAGAATGTCGAGCTGACTGTTGGCGCGATTCCTGATGAAGACAAGGAACTGGATGCCCTGCCGAAATCCGGTGCGGAGACCAACAGTAATCGTCTGGGTGTTTCGGTCGCCGAGCTGAGCGCCGAACAAAAGAAAACCTACGACCTGAAGGGCGGTGTGGTGATCAAGGAAGTGCAGGACGGTCCTGCGGCCCTGATCGGTTTGCAACCGGGCGACATCATCACCCACCTGAACAATCAGGCCATTGGTTCTTCGAAGGAGTTTGCCGAGATCGCCAAGGCGCTGCCGAAGAACCGTTCGGTGTCGATGCGCGTTCTGCGTCAGGGCCGTGCCAGCTTCATCACCTTCAAACTGGCTGAATAATCCAGTTATCGAAGAAGTAAAAGAAACCGCCTCGAAAGAGGCGGTTTTTTTGTGTCCGGAATTTGTCTCGGCGCGGGCTTAACCCATCATGTCCTTGACCATACGCTCCTGCTCCATCAGCTCGCGCTGGCGGGCATCGATGCGCGAGGACAGCGGGAAGTTGCTGCCGGCCTTGCGCTTGGCGAAGTCCAGTTGCTGGATCGCCTGACGGTAATCGCCAACCAGCGCGAAGTACTCGGCACGCGCCTGATGCAGGCCAATGATGTTGCCGGACAGTCCGCGGGTTTCTGCAACCTGATACCAGACGTCCGGATCGTCGGGACGCGATTTCAACAAGCCTTCCAGTGCCTTCTCTGCATCGGCGGTGCGGTTCTGTTTCAGCAGCAGATCGACACGCACCTGATTCAGCGGGTAATTGCCAGGATACTGACTGAGCATCCGGTCAACCCGGGACTGGGCATCGGCCAGCTTGTTGTTGGTGATGTCCAGATCGATCTGCGCCAGATTGTAGATGATCTCGTTCGGCGATTTGGCCAGCAGTTGCGTGAGGTTTTCCCGTGCTTCGTTCAACTGGCCACCCTTGATCTGGGCGATCGCCAGTCCGTAGCGAGCCACGTCGTTTTTCGGGTTCTCATCCAGTTGTGCGCGGAAGCGCTTGGCACCAAGGCCTGGCGTTTCTTCGTAGGTCAACTGCACCCGCGCGCGGATCAGTTGATAGCGCTTGCTGTCTTCAATGCCACCGGGTTTAGCCTGTTCGGCGCGGTTGCGGGTGTCGGCGATACGCGATTCGGTGACCGGGTGAGTCAGCAGGAATTCCGGCGGCTTGGCGTCGAAACGATACTGGCGCATCAAACGCTCGAACATGGTCGGCATCGAGCGCGGATCGTATCCGGCCTTTTCCAGATTGAGGATGCCGATGCGGTCGGCTTCCTGTTCGTTCTGACGCGAGAAACGCCGTTGCTCCTGGATCGCCGCCGCCTGGGTGCCGGCAATCGCCGCGATGCCAGCATCGCCCGCACCGGCAGCAGCGATCACGATGCCGGCCAGCAGCGCCGCCATCATCGGCACCTGCATCCGCTGTGAGGCCTCGACGCCACGGGCGAAGTGGCGCTGGGACAAGTGAGCCAGTTCGTGAGCCAGTACCGAGGCATATTCGCCCTCGGTCTGGGCGTTGAGAAACAGACCGCCGTTGACCCCGACAATCCCACCCGGTGCCGCAAAGGCATTGAGCTGCGGACTGTTGATCAGGATGAATTCCAGGCGTCGGTCATTGACCTGGCTGGTTTCCACCAGCTTATAGACGCTGGACTCGACGTAGTCCTTGAGCTGTGGATCGTTGAGCTGCGAAACCTGGCTGCGCAGCAATGCCAGCCAGGCGCGACCCAATTGATATTCCTGTTGTGGCGAGACGATGGCAGAGCTGGCGTCACCGAGTGACGGCAGGTCGTCGGCGAAGCCCGGTGAGGCGAGCAGGCAAGCGAGCGTCAGCAGGGTAGGGCGCAGAAATGTCATGCACAAAGCCTTAGTCGACAAAGACCTTACTGTAGCCGGACACCGGGCTTGCGACCAGATATTCTAGGCAGCCTGACCACCTGATCCGGAGTGACGCATGACCGACGCTGTAGCCCATGACTGTGAACTGGACGCCAGTGGCCTGAATTGTCCGTTGCCGTTGCTCAAGGCCAAAATGGAGCTGAACAAGCTGCCCAGTGGCGCGGTACTCAAGGTGATTGCCACGGATGCCGGCTCGCAACGCGACTTTCGCACCTTTGCCAAGTTGGCCGGTCATACGCTGCTGCGTGAAGAAGACGAGGCGGGTGTCTACCGTTACTGGCTGAAAAAAGCCTGAAACCGACCGCGTAAATGACCTAAGGAAAATTGATGTTCAAAGTGTTGCGCGACTGGATTCAGCGCTACTTCTCCGATGAGGAAGCGGTGGTGCTGGCGGTTTTGCTGTTTCTCGCCTTCACCGCTGTACTGACGCTGGGCGGAATGCTCGCGCCGGTGCTGGCCGGGATGGTGCTGGCGTACCTGATGCAGGGGCTGGTGGTCACGCTCGAACGTCTGCGCGTGCCCGGAGGGGCGGCGGTCGGTCTGGTGTTTGCGCTGTTCATGGGCGTGCTGATGGTGTTCATCGTCGTGGTGCTGCCGCTGCTCTGGCATCAGTTGATCACGCTGTTCAACGAGCTGCCGGGCATGCTCGCCAAGTGGCAATCGCTGCTGTTGCTGCTGCCGGAGCGCTATCCGCATCTGGTCTCCGACGAGCAGGTGCTGCAAGCGATCGAAGCGGCGCGGGGCGAGATCGGCAAGTTCGGCCAGTGGGCGCTGACATTCTCGTTGTCGAGCCTGCCGCTGCTGGTGAACATCATGATCTATCTGGTGCTGGTGCCGATCCTGGTGTTCTTCTTCCTCAAGGATCGGGCAATGATCGGCGAGTGGGTGCGCGGCTATTTGCCGCGTGAGCGGGCGCTGATCACCCGGGTCGCCGAGGAAATGAACCGGCAGATCGCCAACTACATTCGCGGCAAGGTCATCGAAATCGTGATCTGTGGCGGCGTGACCTATATCGCTTTCGTCGCACTGGGTCTCAACTACGCGGCGCTGCTGGCTCTGTTGGTCGGCGTGTCGGTGGTGGTGCCGTATGTCGGGGCTGTGGTGGTGACCGTGCCGGTGCTGCTGATTGCGCTGTTCCAGTGGGGCTGGAGCGATCAGTTCATCTATCTGATGGCGGTCTACGGGATCATTCAGACCCTTGATGGCAACGTGCTGGTGCCGTTGCTGTTTTCCGAAGCGGTCAATCTGCACCCGGTGGCAATCATCTGCGCGGTGCTGTTGTTCGGCGGGTTGTGGGGATTCTGGGGCGTGTTTTTCGCGATTCCACTGGCGACGCTGTTCAAGGCTGTGCTTGATGCGTGGCCGCGAAAGGAGCCGGTGGTGGCGCCGTTGCTTTGAGAATGAATCGGCGCCCGCAAGGGCGCCGACAACATCAGGCCTTGTTCAGCGCCTGAGCAGCAGCCAGCACAGCATCGACGTGTCCTGGCACTTTCACACCACGCCATTCCTGACGCAGTACACCGTTCTTGTCGATCAGGAAGGTGCTGCGATCAACGCCCAGGTATTCCTTGCCGTAAAGTTTTTTCAGCTTGATCACGTCGAACAGCTGGCAGACGGCTTCATCCTTGTCGCTGATCAGCTCGAACGGAAACTCCTGCTTGCACTTGAAGTTCTCGTGGGACTTCAGGCTGTCGCGGGAAATCCCGAAGATTTCCGTGTTGGCATCCTTGAACGCTGCGTATTGATCGCGAAAGCCCTGGCCTTCGGTCGTGCAGCCCGGGGTGCTGTCCTTCGGATAGAAGTAGATCACCACTTGTTTGCCCTTGAGGGCGGACAGGCTGACAGTCTGCCCACTGGTGGCAGGTGCTTCGAAATCCGGAACCGGTTGGTCGATGACAACGGCCATGAAAGCTTCCTTACATTGGGTTCTGTGGGCGCCACGGTTCGATCAGTGCATCCAGGTTCATGGCGTCGGCGAAATCCAGGAACTGGTCGCGCAGCCAGCTGATCTGGGTGCCGGCGGGCAGGGTCACGGTGAACGTGGCGTTGAGCATGGTGCCGCCGGTCTGCGGTGCCTGATAGGTATCGCAGGTCAGGTTTTCCAGCTCGACGTTGTGATCCATGAAGAACTGGCACAGCTCGTTGATGATGTCCGGACGGTACGCCGAAGACACGTAAGCCACGTACGGCAGGGCCTGAGGACGATTTTCCAGAGCGGCGCTGCGCACCACGTTGACGGTGAACGCATGACGCTTGGCCAGCACGGGCAGGCTGCCTTCAAGGCGAGCCAGGGCGTCCCAGCTGCCGGAGACTTCGAGCACCAGCGCGCTGCACTCGCCGTGACGGGTCAGGCGCGAAGTGACGACCGCACAGCGGTTTTCATGGCTGGCGCGGCACAGGACGTTGGTCAGCTCCATGGGATTGGCGCCGAGGGCACTGATGACAAGGAATTGTTCGCGAACTGTGGGGGTGGACATGCAGCATTCCTAAAGCGATGAGCGGTCGGTAGGGAGAGGGCGTTGATTGCCGGGGCAATGACTGTCCGGAAGGCCCGATTCGTGTGGCGCTACGGCTCCATTAACAAGGAAGCGTACGGCAACGACACTGGAACGGGGCCCGGGAGGCCGAAACGGGAGACTGGAACCCGGCGTACAAGCTGATCAGTACCGATCAAAGTCTGAAGGGTAGCGAAAAGCGGCGCCAAGGGGAATGGCGGCACAGTACTTCGCTTGTGCAAGCATCTTGGCGCCAGTACCATTACCGCTCTCTTTTTCCGGCAGGAGCGGTTTCATGATTGCGGGCAGTATGGTGGCACTGGTCACACCCATGGATGCACAAGGGCGTCTTGACTGGGACAGCCTCAGCAAACTCGTGGACTTCCATCTCAAGAACGGCACCCATGCCATTGTCGCGGTCGGCACCACCGGCGAGTCGGCAACCCTTGATGTAGAAGAACACATCGCCGTCATCAAAGCCGTGGTCAAACAGGTTGCCGGTCGCATTCCGGTGATCGCCGGTACCGGCGCCAACTCGACCCGCGAAGCTGTCGAGCTGACCCGCAATGCCAAGGAAGCCGGCGCCGACGCGTGCCTGCTGGTAGTCCCGTACTACAACAAGCCGACCCAGGAAGGCCTGTACCAGCACTTCAAACACATCGCCGAAGCGGTCGACATCCCACAGATTCTCTACAACGTTCCCGGCCGCACCTCCTGCGACATGCAGGCCGAGACCGTGATCCGCCTGTCCACCGTGCCGAACATCATCGGCATCAAGGAAGCGACCGGCGACCTGAAACGCGCCAAGGCGATCATCGACGGCGTGAGCAAGGACTTCATCGTGCTGTCCGGCGATGATCCGACTGCAGTCGAGCTGATCCTGCTGGGCGGCAAGGGCAACATCTCCGTCACCGCCAACGTCGCCCCGCGCGAAATGGCCGACCTGTGCGAGGCCGCGCTCAAGGGCGACGCCGAGACCGCACGGGCCATCAACGAAAAACTGATGCCGCTGCACAAGGATCTGTTCATCGAAGCCAACCCGATTCCGGTGAAGTGGGCTTTGGTCGAAATGGGCCTGATGCACCAAGGCATCCGCCTGCCGCTGACCTGGCTGAGCGCTCCTTGTCATGAAACGCTGCGCTCGGCCCTGCGCCAGTGCAACGTCCTGGTTTAATTGAGGAAGTACAACGCATGAAGCGAATGGCCGGACTTTCCGCACTTGCCTTGATTATCTCCAGCACCAGTGGCTGCGGATGGATCTGGGGCCCGGAAGGTTATTTCCGTGACCGTGGTAGCGATTACCTGGAAGCGCAACAGACTGCACCGATGCAACTGCCACCGGATGTGAGCACCTCCAAGCGCCTGGATCCGCTGCTGCCGATCCCGCGCAACGTGGCCGACGACACCGCCAAGGGTGAATACATCGTTCCGCGTCCTCAACCGCTGTCGGCCGTTGCCGATGCCAGCGACTACTCGCTGCAGAAGAGCGGTGATTCGCGTTGGGTCATGGCCCAGCACCCACCGGCCGAAGTCTGGCCAGTGGCGGTGCAGTACTTCCAGGACAACGGTTTCCGTCTGGATGAACAGCGCCCGCAAACCGGCGAATTCACCACCACCTGGCAGCATTCCGACGAACTGTCCGCCGCCATGGCCAAGCGCCTGAGCGCCGCCGGCGTCAGCACCGACAGCGAAACCCGCGTGCGGGTGCGCATCGAGCCGGGCGTGCAGCGCAACACCAGTGAAGTCTATGTGGTCAGCGCCGAGCGTCCTGCCGGCAGCACCGCCGACGTGGCCTTCACCAACCGTTCGGTCAACACCGGTCTCGACGCTGCGCTGGTCGACGACATGCTCGCGAGCATGAGCCGTACCTCCGAGAAGGGTGGTTCGGTGTCGATGCTGGCTTCGCGTGATTTCGATACCCCGAGCCGTGTCAGTCTGAGCGAAGACGGCAGCGGCAACCCGGTACTCAACGTCGGTACGGACCTGGATCGTGCCTGGTCGAGCGTCGGTCGTGCGCTGGAGCAGGGCGAATGGCGCGTTGAAGACATCAACCGCAGCCTGGGTCTCTACTACATCAACTTGTCCGAAAAGGCCGAGAAGAAAGACGAGAGGCCTGGTTTCTTCAGCAGCCTGTTCGGCAGCGCGCCGACCAAGGAAGAAGTTGAAGCCCGTGCCGAGCGTTATCAGGTTCGCCTGAGCAAGGTCGGCGAGAACGTTCAGGTGACCGTCGAGAAAAACATCAACACCGTTGCGCCTGCCGATGTGGCCCGCAAAGTGTTGAGCGTGATTCAGGACAACCTGGGCTGATCCAATGCGTTTTGCCGTTCTCGGCAGCGGTAGCCAAGGGAACGGCACGCTGATCGCCAGTGCTGATACGTATGTGCTGGTGGATTGTGGTTTTTCCCTGCGGGAAACCGAAAAACGCCTGTTGCGCCTGGGTGTGAACCCGGCGCAACTGAGCGCGATACTCGTAACCCACGAACATGCCGACCACGTGCATGGCGTGGGTTTGCTGTCTCGGCGCTACAATCTGCCTGTCTACCTCAGTCGCGGCACACTGCGCGGGATGCGCAAACCGATTGAACCTGCCGGTTTCGTGACCGGTGGCGAGCAGTTGCAGATCGGTGCTCTGAACATCGGGGTCATTGCCGTGGCCCATGATGCTCAGGAACCGACCCAGTACGTATTCAGTGACGGTGAGCGGCGCTTCGGCCTGCTGACTGACCTGGGCTCTTACTGCGAGCGGGTGCTGGACGGCTATCGGGACCTCGATGCGTTGATGATCGAGTCCAACCACTGTCGCGACATGCTGGCCCGTGGTCATTACCCGTACTTTCTCAAGCAGCGGGTGGGCGGCGAGCTGGGACATTTGAACAACCATCAGGCGGCATTCCTGGTGGCCGAGTTGGGCTGGCAAGGCCTGCAACACCTGGTCCTGGCCCATCTGAGCAGCAAGAACAACCTGCCGCAGCTGGCCCGGCAATGTTTTGTCGACACTCTCGGGTGCGACCCGGACTGGCTGCAACTGGCCGATCAAGATTCAGGGCTCGACTGGCGCCACATCGCCTAGCCCATCTACTTAGCAAGCGGAGCCCATCATGGAAAAACGTGAAGAACTCTACCGCGGCAAAGCCAAATCGGTTTACAAGACCGACGACGCTGACCGCTTGATCCTGCTGTTTCGCAACGACACTTCGGCGTTCGACGGCAAGCGCATCGAGCAGCTCGACCGCAAAGGCATGGTGAACAACAAGTTCAACGCCTTCATCATGCAGAAACTCGAAGCGGCCGGCATTCCGACCCAGTTCGACAAGCTGCTGGCCGACAACGAAGTGCTGGTGAAAAAACTCGACATGATTCCGGTCGAGTGCGTCGTGCGTAACTACGCCGCCGGCAGCCTGGTCAAGCGTCTGGGCGTCGAGGAGGGCATGAAGCTCAACCCGTACACCTTCGAACTGTTCCTGAAGGACGACGCCAAGGGCGACCCGTTCATCAACGAATCCCACGTCGTGGCTTTCGGCTGGGGCACCGCCGAGCAACTGGCGCGCATGAAAGAACTGTCGCTCAAGGTCAACGAAGTCCTGAGCAAACTGTTCGACGACGCAGGCCTCTTGCTGGTGGACTTCAAACTTGAATTCGGCGTGTTCAGCGACGGCTCCATCGTCCTGGGCGACGAGTTCAGCCCGGACGGCTGCCGTCTGTGGGACAAGGACACCAAGAAGAAGATGGACAAGGACCGCTTCCGCCAGGGCCTCGGTGACGTCATCGAAGCCTACGAAGAAGTCGCCAACCGTCTGGGCGTACCGCTTTAATCGACGCAAGCATCTGATAGCACGGAAAAAATTTCGTTTAGGGGTTTCCCATTCAGCGAAAGTGTTGTTATGATGCGCGCCGTTGGAGAGATGCCAGAGTGGCCGAATGGGACGGATTCGAAATCCGTTGTACCTTCACCGGTACCTAGGGTTCGAATCCCTATCTCTCCGCCATACATAGAAAAAGCCCCGTAGATGAAAATCTACGGGGCTTTTTCGTTTCCGATCCAACGCAATTCGCTACCCCAACTACTTCTGCCCCAAATCCACCACCTCCCAACTATCATCAGGATCAAACCGCGTCATCGCCTTCGCCACCTTCTCCCCACCCGGCCCGAGGTCCTTCTGAAACACCTGGCCCTCATGGCTGATCATGAAGCTCATCACGCCGGTGTCGTCATACTTCGCAGGCCAGGCGATCAAGGCGAACCCGCGACTCATCTTGTCTCCAATCAGATAGCTGTAAGCGCCGCCCGGGGCGGACGGGCCTTGGGCGTTGAGGATGCGGAAGTGGTAGCCGTGCCAGTCTTCGTCGTTGATGGCCTGGCCGAAGGCGGGGCCGAGGGGGCTGATCTGGTGGGTGTCGTCTTCTGGCCAGTAGAGGCCGTCGTGTTTGCCGGGGGAGCTGAAGATTTTCTGTGCGTATTCGAGGGCGCCGTCGCCGTCGCGGTCTTCCGAGGCGTAGTCCATTTGGGCGTCGTGGTAGGCCAGCGCCGATTGCACTGCCGCCAGTTCGTTACGGCCGATGCGGCGGGCGCGAATTTCGACCTGGGCGGCTTTCATGTCGAAGCGCCAACCGGTTTTGTCTTTGATGAGCGGGATGGGCAGCGTCCAGTGATCGGGCCCGACGGAGAGCACGGCCTTGCTGTCGCCGGTCTTTTCCAGGGTGTGCTGTTCGCGGTATTGCTGCAGGAAGGCATCGACATCGCTGCGCTGCACGCCTTCACGGGGAATGAAGCTGTGCCATTCCTCGCCCAGCAGTTCGGTCAGGCGTTTCTGATCGGCGTGTTGCGTACCGAGGGCTGCGACGAAGGCGTCAGCGGCTTTTTCCGGGGTTGGAAATACCTGCTGGGCCGAGGCGAAGGTCGACAATGCGAGGCCGGCCGTGAGGATCAGGCAGCTTTTGACCAGAGAATGAATGTTCATCGACGGCCACCTCCTCTCTGACGCATGCCCCCGCCGGATGGCCGGCTGATCTGATGTCCGGCGGCGCGTGAGGTGTTGGGACGTTGCGCGGAAATCTGGCTGGCCCGGCCGCGATCAGCCTGGACGCGGGTCTGTGACGGCGAGCGCGCGCCGGCGAAGGCGTTGTTGCGCGCACTGCCCGCTGCGGGTCGGGCTTGAGACGCACGGTTGTCACGTTGATTGGCGCCCGGCTGGCGCGCCTCCCGCGTGTTGCCCTGAGCGCGGTCGGCGGCTCTGGGCCTGTCCGCGCCGCCTTGCATGCGATTGCCGACATTGGCGGATTGCGCTTCGCGGACTTGATTGCGGGCTTCCCGATTGCTGGTGGCGGGGCGTTCGAAACCGGCCCTGTCCATCGAACTGCGCGCCCGTTCCCGAGCCTGCGCCCGTTGCGCGTTGTCTCCACGATAGGCGTCACGCTGAGCCGCGCCGTCCAGCTGCCGGCCATACTGCGCGCGGCTGCGGTTGTCACGATAGGGCACGCCATCGCGATGCACGGTGTTGTGCTGCCATTTGTTCTGGTTGTTGGTGATCCGGTTGTTGGCGTTGATGTTGTTGTAACGGTTCACATCGATGTCGATGTCGTTATTGCCCCAATCGCAGTTACCCCACAACGACGCGACGACCGCCACGCCCGTGCCGAAAGCCAGCCCGGCCACCAATGCCTGACCCGGGTAGTAAGCGGGTGGCGGCGGGTAATACACCGGCGGCGAGGCCGGATAAGGCCAGGTGCCGTAAGTGGTCGTCGGGTTATAGGTCGGGACGTAGACCACCTGCGGATCGGCGGGCTGAATGATGATGGTCGTGTTGTCGGCCGGTTTGGTTGTCCCGGCAGAGATGGGCGGCGTTACGTTCTGCACTGTCACATTCTGATATTGATTGCTCTGCAGGTTGCCCGCCGCCTGGGCCTGACGCCGCAAACGCTGAACGCCGGCCATGAGTTCGTCAGGCTGGGCCAGAAAGGCATCCCCCAGACGTTGTACCCAGACCGGATCCTGCCCCAGTGTCGCCAAGACCTGCGGGAACGCCACCAATGCCTGCACGCTGGGATCCCACGTCTGGCTGGCCACTTGCTTGACTGCGTCATCGCCCTTGGCGTCCGGATGCGCCTTGGACCAGGCTGCGGCTTCGGCGACTTCTCCCGGATACGTGGCGGCCATCAGCACTTGAGCAAGCAGTGGGTCGGGATACAGGGCAATCGACGCGAGCATCTGGTCGAGCTGCTCCGTGGTAAACACGGCATCTTTGGCCGGCGCGGTGGCCGCCGCCGGGGCCGCAGGCGCATCGGCGGCCTGCAACAAGAGCGGTGCAGCGCTCAAGGCGAGCATGAGCGACGCGGCACGCAAGAGCGAACTGTGCATGACCTCTTCCCCACATCCAGATGGCAGGTTTGCAACACGCGAGGCATCAACGGCCGACATCGGACGCTGCGCCGTGATGGAGAATGGTTGGCGATTGGCGTTCCGTCAAAAACTGCACAGGTTTTTTCGCAATAAGCACGTTGCCTGTGAGTGACCGCCCGCTAGCTTGCGTTTTGCGATAAATGACTAAACTTTCCGGTTCCAGGTCATGCAGTGCCAACGAGCCTGGCTGTCGCTCCAACCCGAGAGGTCTGGTCATGGCAAAGGGAAAGAAGAAAGACTCGCCCCGAGAAAAACCTGACGAACATACAAAACTGTCAAACAAGGACTACCTTGCGGAACTACGCCGCCTGCATATCGAACTGGTGAAAATGCAGGAATGGGTAAAAGCCGAAGGCATCAAGATCTGCATCATCTTCGAAGGCCGTGACGGTGCGGGCAAGGGTGGCACCATCAAGGCGCTGACCGAGCGGGTCAGCCCGCGGGTGTTTCGTGTCATCGCGTTGCCGGCGCCGACCGATCGTGAGAAGAGCCAGATGTACATGCAGCGCTACCTGCCACATTTGCCGGCGGCCGGCGAAGTGGTGATCTTCGATCGCAGCTGGTACAACCGCGCCGGCGTCGAGCGGGTGATGGGCTTTTGCACGGACAAGGAGGTCGACAAGTTCCTCAAAGCCGTGCCGCTGGTGGAGCGCGCAGTTGTCGGTTCCGGCGTGATCCTGCTCAAGTACTGGTTGAATGTCAGTCAGGAAGAACAGACCCGACGCCTGGAGGCGCGCATTGTCGACGGGCGCAAGGTCTGGAAGCTTTCACCGATGGACCTCAAGTCCTACAGTCGCTGGTATGACTACTCCCGGGCGCGGGACGACATGATCGAAGCGACCGACACCGATTACGCACCCTGGCTTGTGGCCAACTCGAACGACAAGCGTCGGGCGCGGCTCAATATCATCTCCGACCTGCTCAGTCGCATCCCTTACAAAGAGGTGCCGCGAGAGAAGGTGACATTGCCCAAGCGGCAGAAACCGGGGGGTTACAAAGAGTCGGATTATCCGTTCCGGCACATTCCCGAAAGGTTCTGAAGCAATTTCAGATGTCGCCGGAGCTGCCAACACAGGCAGCCCGGCGTCTTGGGCAGTCCTCAGATCTCCTTGACCGGGGTCTCTCCGTGGACACCCTTGATCAACTCGATCACATGCAGACAATCCGCCTTGTTCACATACGATTCGCCACTGGCGACCGTCTCGTGATTCCCCGCCCTTAATCTCCAGCGCCATTGGCCCTTGCCGGTGCTCGGGGTGCCTTTGGATTGCCTGTAAATCTCGAAATACATTCAGTTCGCTCCATGCGATTTATGTGCGACAACCTGTGTGACGCCTCGACGCAAGCCTAGCGGAGCGCGGATTTTTGGCTATCGGGGATTTGTTTCCAATCGTTCGTGGATGTTTCTGAAAGGTGCGGGCCAGAGCGCAGGGATCGTCCTCCGGATTGGCCGGAACGCCCTCGTTTCACCCTTGCATGACATTCCGGGCTGCTGCTTAATACGGGGCGGCTCATGGCGTCGAATGTCGTTCGACGACCGACAAACACTATAAGAAAGAGCAGTCCATTGACCCATTCGCACGGAACGCAACACGCGGGCCCGGTGACGTTGTCGCTGGTAGTGCCCGTATTCAATGAAGAGGACAGCCTCGACGGCTTTCTCCTGCGCATTCGGCAGGTGTTCGAGCGCGAGGCGCTGGTCGAACTGGAACTGGTGTTCGTCAATGACGGCAGTTCCGATACAACGCTGGAACGTCTCCTGAACTGCCAGCAGAGCGATTCGCGTATCCGCATCGTTGATCTGAGCCGCAATTTCGGCAAGGAAGCGGCGCTGTCCGCCGGTTTGCAGGTCGCCACGGGGCAGATCGTGGTGCCGATCGATGTCGATCTGCAGGACCCGCCCGAGGTCATTCTGCAAATGATCGAACTCTGGCGCGAAGGTTTTGAAGTGGTGCTCGGCCACCGCATCAGTCGGCGCAACGACTCCTGGGCCAAGCAGACTTCCGCCAGTTGGTTCTATCGCCTGCACAACAAAATTGCCGAACAGGCATTACCGGAAAACGTCGGTGACTTCCGGCTGATGGATCGCTGCGTGGTCGACGCGCTGCTGACGCTGCCCGAATCCCGGCGTTTCATGAAAGGCCTGTTCGCCTGGGTCGGTTTTCGCACCACCCAGGTCGAGTACGAACGTCCGGAGCGGGCGGCGGGGCAGAGCAAGTTCAATGGCTGGCGGCTGTGGAATTTCGCCCTCGAAGGCATCACCAGTTTCAGCACCGAACCGTTGCGGATCTGGACGTATCTGGGGGCGCTGGTCTCTCTGGTGTCGTTCGCCTTTGCGATGTTCATTGTGGTGCGCACGCTGATCCATGGCGTTGACATGCCCGGCTACGCCTCGCTGATGGTTGCCGTGACGTTTCTCGGCGGCTTGCAGTTGATCGGCATCGGCGTGCTCGGCGAGTATCTGGGCCGCACTTATATCGAAGCGAAGCGCCGGCCGGTTTTCCTGGTGCGCCGCATTTATGAATCCAAGGACTGACAGATGGATCTCAAGGAAACCGATATCCTCGGCGACAGCATCGGCGAGCATTGGTATTACTGCTCCAAAGCGGCCGCGACCCGCCGTTTGCTGGGTGAAGCGCCGATCAAACGAATTCTCGACGTCGGCGCCGGTTCAGGATTCTTCTCCCATCATTTGTTGACCCACACGACGGCGCGCGAAGCTTGGTGCGTGGACATCAGCTACCCGGCCGACTCGAGCGCCACCACCGCCGGAAAACCGGTGCATTACCGTCGCTCGATCGACAGCGTGGACGCTGATCTGGTGTTGCTGATGGATGTGCTGGAGCACGTCGATGACGATCTCGGCCTGCTCAAGTCCTACGTCGACAAAGTGCCGAGCGGCAGTCGCTTCCTGATGACCGTGCCGGCATTCCAGTTCATGTGGAGCGGGCACGATGATTTCCTCGAACACAAGCGTCGCTACACCCTGGGGCAATTTGAGGCTCTGGCGGGCAACGCCGGATTGACGGTGGAGCGGGGCGCCTATTATTTCGGAGCGGTGTTCCCGCTTGCGCTGGCGTCGCGCCTGATACCCGGCAGCGCTCGGGGTTCGGCACCGCGTTCGCAGCTGAAAAAACATCATCCGCTGGTCAATACACTGCTCAAAACCCTGTGCAGTCTCGAGCTGCCGGTGATGGGCATCAACCGAACAGGCGGTCTGAGTGTGTTCGTGCTGGCGCGCAAACCGTGACGCCCGTCGGGAAATCCGCCTTGATTCAGCGCGGTTTGCGCTTTGCCGTGACCGGTCTGTTTGTCACCGCATTGCATGCGTTGGTGGCGGTGCTGTTCATCAACTTCGTCAGTCCCCAGCCTCCGTTGGCCAACGGTGTGGCCTTCGCGGTGGCGACGGTGGTGTCCTACGTGATCAACACCACCTGGAGTTTTTCTGCGCGCCTGCACGGTAAGACCTTGCTGCGCTTCATGCTGGTTTCGGCGGGCGGCTTTCTGTTGGCGATGTTCGTGGCGTGGGCGGCGCAGATGGCCGGGCTGCATTATCTGGCGGGTATTGGTGCGGTGGCGCTGACGATTCCGGCGTTCACGTTCGTACTGCATAACTTCTGGACGTATCGATGAAGGATTCACGCGAGCATCCGGCTCTATTTCTGTTGCCGTTGTTATTGGGTGTGCTGGTGTTTTTTCTGGTGGTCGGACCGCAGGCGCTGAACCCACAGAACATCGCCTGGCTGGAGCAGGGCGATCCGGCGACGCATTATCTGGGCTGGGTATTTTTCCGGCATGCGCCGTGGACATTTCCTCTCGGGCTCAACCCGTACTATGGATTGGAGTTGGGCAGCGCGATCATTTTTTCCGACTCCAATCCACTGCTGGCGATATTGTTCAAACCGTTCAGTGCCTGGTTGCCGGGCACCTTTCAGTACTTCGGGTTGTGGCTGCTGGCATGCTGCGTCCTGCAAGCCTGGTTTGGCTGGAAGCTGATCGGACTGATCACGGCCAATCCCTTGATTCGACTGCTGGGTGCCGGGCTGCTGGTATTCTCGCCAGCGATGTTTCTGCGCATGGGCGGGCACCTTTCTCTGGCGGGCCATTTCCTGATCCTGGCGGCGCTGTACCTGGCGCTGGTGCCAAACCTGCGCCGACGGCGCCTGGCCTGGGGAGCCTTGCTGGCGGTGACGGCATGGGTGCACGCCTACCTGCTGGCCATGGTTGCGCTGATCTGGGTCGCGGATCTGCTGGGCAAGATATTCAATCAGTCTTTGAGCCGGCGCCAGGGGGTGATCGAAGGGGGCGTGCTTTTCGCTCTGGTTAGCGTGTGCTGCTGGCAGGCCGGCTATTTCAGCATCGCTGATGGCGCGGCATCCGGTGGCTTTGGTTTGTACCGAATGAACCTGCTGTCGCCGGTCGACCCGGCCGGCTGGTCATTGATCCTGCCCGATCTGCCAAAGGGGGACGGGGATTACGAAGGTTTCAACTACCTTGGCCTGGGCATCCTCTTGTTGGTGCCGCTGGCGCTGATGGCCTGGTTTCGAAATCGCCAACCCTTGCGGGATCAGGTGCGCGCACGTCCATGGCTGTTGATGGCGCTGTTCGGTTTATGGCTGTTCGCATTGTCGAATCAGATCGGCATCGGGGCGTGGAACCTCGGTTATCCGCTGCCAAAAAGTCTTGTCGCGCTGGCCAGTATCTTTCGTGCTTCGGGCCGAATGTTCTGGCCGGTTCTGTACGTCTGCATCCTGGCTGCGATTTTTCTGGTGGTGCGCGGTTATCGGCCGCGTATCGCCATCGGTCTGCTCGCGGTGGCGCTGCTGATCCAGGTCGCCGATACCCGCAGCGGCTGGATGGGGCTGCGGCAGGGAAAAATGGTGGCGCCTTCGTCGCTCTGGGCCAGCCCGATGACTGATCCATTCTGGGCAAGTGCCGCTGCGCGTTATGCCAATGTCCGCAGCCTGATGCCACAGAATCAAGGCGAGCGCTGGCAGATGATCGCCGGTTTCGCAGCGACCCACGGGATGAAAACCGATGCGGTCTATCTGGGGCGCATGAGCACTTCGGCGCTGACGCGAGCACAGCAGAAAGCACGCGCGATGCTCGATTCGGGGCAGTACGACGCGGACTCCCTATATCTCCTGGACGACGATGTTCTGGCCGATGCCTCCAGAACCATCAACAGTGAAACAGATTTGCTGACACGCGTGGATGGGGTGACGGTGCTGGCGCCGGGCTGGAAACGGTGTGCGCAGTGTCTGGTCGTGCAGGATGAAGGGCGACGGATGTCACTGATCCCGCTCACTCGCCCGGGGCAAGCGCTGACTTTCAATTATCGCAACCGACAACTGGCCAGCGGCTGGTCGACGCCGGAAAACTGGGGGACGTGGACGGAAGGGCTGCAGGCGAAAATCGAATTGCGGGTGTTGCCGCCAGCGCGTTTGATCGTGATCGACGCATTGGCATTCATACAGCCCCGGCACCCCGGCCAGCGGGTGATCGTCAGTCTGAACGGCCAACAGGTACTGGAGACCCGTTTGACGCAGTTTCAAGGCAATCGCCTGGAAATCCCGATCAGCGCCGCGCTCAGCCAGCGCCTCGGGAACGATGACCGGCTCTATATCGAATTGCAGTTGCCGGATGCCGTCAGCCCCCGACAGCTGGGTATCAACGACGATTCGCGGATCATGGGCCTGGGGCTGAAGACGTTGACGGTGCAATGACGCACCGTTTCGATGGACGCCGGCCCCACGGCCTTTCTACACTGCCGCAATCTGGGGATCGGGGGGCAATGGATGAACCGCAATGAACTACGCAAGGCCGACATCAACCTGATGGTGGTGTTCGAGACCTTGATGCTCGAACGCAACGTGACCCGGGCCGCCGAGAAGCTGTTTCTCGGCCAGCCGACCATCAGCTCGGCGCTCAACCGTCTGCGCACCATGCTTAACGATCCGTTGTTCATCCGCGTCGGCCATCGCATGGAGCCGACCGCCCGCGCCGAAGATATTTATCGCCACCTGAAACCCGCACTCGACTCGTTGTCGGTGGCGCTGAGCCTGACCCGGGATTTCGATCCTGCCGTCAGCACCATGACCTTTCGCATCGGCCTGTCGGATGACGTTGAATTCGGTCTGCTCCCGCCGCTGTTGCGTGCCTTGCGCCAGGAGGCGCCGAGCGTGGTGTTCGTGGTGCAGCACGTCGATTACTGGCGGATTCCCGATCTGCTGGCCGCCGGCGATATCACCGTCGGCATCAGCCAGACCCGCGGCTTGCCGGCCAATGCCAAACGCAAATTGTTGCGACACATCCAGCCGAGCATCCTGCGCGCCGACAAGTCCGACACGCCGCTGACCCTCGATGAATATTGCGCACGCCCTCACGTGCTGGTTTCCCACACCGCCAATGTCAGTGGCTACGCCGATGAGTGGCTGGCGGACATCGGTCGCACCCGTCAGGTGGTGTTGTCGGTGCCGCAATACAGTTCGTTGCCGGCGCTGCTGGCCGGCACCGATCTGATCGCCAGCCTGCCGGACTACACCGCCGACGCCATGGCCGCTTCCGGGTTCTTGTTCAAGGAGCCGTTTCCGTTCAAGACCCCGACCCTCGACCTGTCGATGGTCTGGCTCAGCCACGTTGACAGCGACCCGGCCGAGCGCTGGCTGCGTTCGCGGCTGGAGCAATTCATGAGTGAGCGCCCGGTGATGTCGTCGCTGGCGTGAGTCAGGCGTTGCTGTGTTATATGTACGACCTTTCCGCCGAACCACTGGAGCACCGAGATGCCACACCTGCACCTGGAATACACCGCCAACCTGCCGCAACTGAACGCCGACGTGGCGTTGATCCGGCTCAACAACACACTGGTGGGTTCCGGTCAATTCGGGGCGGAGTTCGATATCAAGAGCCGTGCGCTGAAGGTTGAAACCTTTAAGGTCGGCACCGCCATGAACGAGCGCGCCTTTGTCGCGGTGAGGCTGGCGCTGCTCAGCGGGCGTTCTCCGGAGATCAAGAAGCAGCTGTCGCAGAGCCTGTTGGCGGTGCTTCAGGATCTGTGCGAATGGCCGGCCGGGGTCGAGGTGCAGTTGAGTGTGGAACTGCTGGACATCGACCGCGAGTCCTACAACAAGACTGCCATCGGCGTGTAAGACTCAGGCTGCTTCCAGCTCCGCGCAGGTCTTGATGACCTGCTCGCGCAGCCAGAGGTTGGCGCTGTCCTGATCGACGTTGTGGCTCCACTGCATGTCGAGGGTGAAACCCGGCAAGCCGTTCGGCGCCTCGCAGTGGTTGAACACTGCGTCGTTGGTCAGCAAACGCTGGATCCGCCGGGGCAGGGTCAGGATGAAATCCGTGCCGGTGATCATCTTCAACGCCGCGCTGTAACTGTTGGAGCGGGCGACGATCTGGCGCTTCTGCGCCTGCCGCGCCAGCCAGCCATCGACCATGTTGGTGGTCGACGTCCACGGTGTCGGGAACACATGCCGGCGTTCGGTGAAAGCTTGCAGGCTCAGGCGTGGCTCCAGTGGCGTGGCGCGTTTGTCGAAGACGCAGACCAGGTCATCTTCCAGCAGCATGCGTGATTTCAGGTCGGCATGGCTGCGATGGAAGTGCGGGCCGAAACAGATCACCAGATCGAGGCTGCCGTCGCGCAACTCCTCGACCGGCACGTCGGTTTCGAACTTGTGCATGTTGACCATCACCGGCAAGTCATCGAAGTCAAAGCGCTTCAACATCCGCGGCAGGATCAGTTGCTCGAAGTATTCCGGGGCGCAGATGTTGAAAGTCACCGGTTGCGCCATCGGATCGAAAGTCGGGGCGCCGGCGTGGCAGAGGTTGATGCTTTCGAGGATTTTCTGCACATGGCCATACATGCTGCTGGCCTTGTAGGTCGGACGCATGCCCGTGCGGGTGTTGACGAACAAATCGTCTTCGAAGCTGGTGCGCAGTTTTTTCAGGCAGTAACTGACGGTGGACTGGCTGACGAACAGCGCCTCCGACACGTCGGTGACGCTGCTTTGCTCATACACGGCGACAAACACCATGAGATCCTGCATGTCGAGCTTTCTAAGCAAGTTACTGTTCAGCATCCGTTCTGTCTCGCTGTGCTCCTTGCGCCGAATCCGCGCAAACGTGTGCGCATGATCGTAACGGAACGATGGTGCCAGGAGAAAGCCCTGTAGGACTTTTCACGGTCAGTTGTGGGACAGAAAGTTTTAGTAACACGACGTACACAATCAAACCCGGAAAAGCTGGCCAGAAGCCTTTATCCAGACGGGTCGGCCTGCCATTCGCCCGATCAGCCCATGTGTCGGGCGTAATGCCGTGGGTTGAAACGCAGCACCATCAGCAGCATGAGCGCCACCACTGCCGTCAGTGACCACCAGGCCCACTCGAAGCTGCCCAGTTGATCGCGAACTACGCCGGCCATCAGCGGCGAGAGCCCGGCAATCAGGTAGCCGATGCCCTGTACGAACGCGGTCAGCCCGCCGGCACGTTGCGGTTCGTCGAGGTGATCGAGGGACACGATCAGGCTCATCGGGAACAGCCCGCCGATGCCCAGACCGAGCAGGCAGGGCCACAGGAGGCTCAGGTACTGCGGGCTAAGTATCAGCCCCAGGAATCCGGTGATGATCAGACCGAGCAGGGCCCCAAGCACCAGGCGTCGGTCACGGCTGCGATTGGCGATGGCCGGCACCACCAGCCCGGAAATCACCTCCATGGCCGTCAGAAAACCCAGCATCAGGCCGGCGTTTTGTTCGCTCCAGCCCTTTTCCACGTAGTACGGCGCCAGCCAGGCGAGCACGCAGGTGTAGGACGCGGTGCCGAGACCGAAGAAGATCGCAAGCAGCCATGCGCGGGAATTCGTGAAGAAGGATTCTTTTCTGACAACAGATCGAGTGGTGTCCGGTGACGTGTCACGACTTGCCCACCAGACAGGAATGGCGAGCAGTGCCAAAAAAGCCCAGACCGCCAGCCCCGCCCGCCAGTTGCCGGTCTGCATCATCACCCACGGTGCGAACGAAGCGGCCAGCGCCGCGCCGCCCATGATCGAAGTGACGTAAAGCCCCATGCATAGCGCCACGTTGTCGGGAAACCGCGATTTGATCAGCGCGGGCATCAAGGCCTGGATCAGTGCAATGCCGATCCCGGCCAGAATGGCGCTGGCGATCAATCCGCCCGCTGAGTCGAGAAACAGCCGCGACAGCGTCGCCGCGCCGATGATCAACAACGACAGCAGCACCGTGCGCTGTTCACCGAGGCGCTGGCTGACCGCCATGCCGAAAAACATCGCCAGCCCCATCGCCATCACCGGCAGCAGGGTCAGCAATGCTGCGAGACTGAAACTCAGCGCCATATCGCCGCGAATGGCCGAGATCAAGGGCCCGACCGCTGCCATCGACGGGCGCAGGTTGAGGGCGACGAGGATGATGCCGATCATCAGCCAGACAGCGGGGCGGGCGGTGGCGCGGACGTTTTCCATCTTCAGACCTTTGAACCAGAGGCGGTCGATTAGGCGGGCTGGCGGGCGGGGCGGCAAATCAGAAAATTGGGAGCGGTATCGAGAAATTCGATACGGCTCCACGTCGCCCGCGACTGAACCACAGCTGAACCATTCTCAAATACTCCGAAAGTTTCATGGTTATTTCATGGGCCAACTAATCGTTGGCTTCTTTTTCACAAAAAATTGATGGTTGCCTGCTTAAAGTTTGTGTTGTCTGAGTCAATGAAATTTTCACAATTGACGACGGCACTTCTTTCAAGGAAATAGCCCCTCGCCATGTTCAAGTTAAAAGCCGTGCGCCCGGAATGGGTGACGTTGTTTGCCAGCGCCTTTCTTTTGACCGGATTCAATTTCGTTCTCTGGCAACACCTGTTCGATATCACCGCTGCGGACGGCAAGGGCATTGCCATGCGCATTGCGTTCGGGGTGATGATCTTCGCGGCGTATAACATCGTGCTGACGTTGCTGGCGTTTCGACCCGTGTTGAAACCAGTGTTGACGTTGTTGTTTATGGTCAGCGCCGGCGTGGCTTATTTCATGAGCCAATACGGTGTATTGATCGATGCCGGCATGTTTCGCAACTTTGCCGAAACCAATGCCACTGAAGTGCGCGATCTGCTGTCTTTGAAGTTACTGGCTTATATCGTTTTTCTGGGTATCTTGCCGTCCTGGTTGTTGTGGAAAGTTCCAGTCAACTATCGTCGCTGGCATCGCGAGTTATTAAGTAAAGTTGTGGTAAGTGTCGCGTCGGTCGCGGTCATTGGCGGCGTTGCGCTGGCCAATTATCAAGGGTTGTCGTCGCTGTTTCGCAATCACCACGAAATTCGCCTGATGCTGGTGCCGAGCAACTACATCGGCGCCTCGGCCGGTTATCTGCGTGAGCAGGTGGCTTCGGCGCAGCAACCGTTCGTCACGATCGGCGAAGACGCCCAGCGCAACGTCGCCGCGCAGAACCATCCGCGCAAATCCCTGACGGTGCTGGTAGTGGGGGAAAGTGCCCGGGCGGAAAACTTCGGTATCCTCGGTTATGACCGCGACACCACGCCGAAACTGGACAAGGAAGCCGGCCTGATCGCCTTCACCGACGTGCATTCCTGCGGCACGGAAACCGCCGTGTCGGTGCCGTGCATGTTCTCCAACATGGGCCGCAAGGATTACGACGCCAGCAAGGCGAAGAATGAAGAAGGATTGCTGGACGTGCTCAAGCGTGCCGGGATCGACGTGATCTGGCGCGACAACCAGTCCGGCTGCAAGGGCACCTGCGATCGCGTCACCCTCCAGGACGTCAGCAATCTTAAAGACCCGGCGCTGTGCGCCAACAGCGAATGCCGCGATGAAATCCTGTTACAGGGCCTGCAAAGTTTCATCGATCACCTGGACAAGGACACCGTGCTGGTCCTGCACCAGATGGGCAGCCATGGCCCGGAATACTTCAAGCGCTATCCGAAGGAATACGAGCGCTTTACCCCGGTGTGTGAAAGCAACGCGCTGAACAATTGCAGCCGCGAAAGCATCGTCAACGGTTACGACAACACGCTGGTGTACACCGACCATGTGCTGTCGAGCCTGATCGATGTGCTGCGCAGCAATCAGGACAAGGTCGATACCGCCATGCTGTACCTGTCCGATCACGGTGAATCCCTGGGCGAGTACAACCTGTTCCTCCACGGCACGCCGTACATGCTGGCGCCGGAGCAGCAGAAACACGTGGCGATGCTGGCGTGGTTCTCCGACAGCTATCAGAAGTCCTACTCGGTCGACACTCATTGCCTGCAAATGAGCCGCGACAAGCCACTGAGCCAGGACAATCTGTTCCACTCGATGCTCGGTCTGCTGGAAGTGCAGAGCAAGGTCTACCAGCCCGATCTGGACATGTTTGCCGGCTGCCGGGGCGCGGTGATCGACGGGGTGTTGGCCAAGGACTGAGCCGGCAGACTCACTCTGTAAGACTATTCTTTCCCTCAGGCAGGAGATTTCATCAAGCTCTTGCCCTGTAGAGGCGCGGAAAGCGCCGGTGGCGATATATACTGCGCGCCATTCTTGAAGGGAGAGCCGTGTGGCCATCGATATTCACTGGATTCGCGACAACGATAGCCTCGCGCAGTTTTGCGCCGAGTGGCAGCAGCTGCCGTTCGTTGCCCTCGACACCGAATTCATGCGGGTCGACACCTTCTACCCGATTGCCGGCCTGTTGCAGGTCGGCGACGGCAAACGCGCTTATCTGATCGACCCGCTGACCATCAACGCCTGGCAACCCTTGGCCGCGTTGCTGGAAAACCCGGCGGTGCTCAAAGTCCTGCACGCCTGCAGCGAAGACCTCGAAGTCCTGCTGCGCCTGACCGGCAGCCTGCCGGCGCCGCTGTTCGACACCCAACTGGCCGCTGCCTACCTGAACCTCGGGTTCTCGATGGGCTATTCGCGTCTGGTGCAGGAAGTGCTCGGCATCGAACTGCCGAAGGGCGAAACCCGTTCCGACTGGTTGCAGCGTCCGTTGTCCGACACGCAAATCAGCTATGCCGCCGAAGACGCCGTGCATCTGGCGGAGGTTTTCGTACAACTGCGTCCGAAACTGTCCGACGACAAATTCGCCTGGGTGCTGGAGGACGGCGCCGAACTGGTCGCCAACCTGCGCCGCGAGACCGATCCGTACGAGGTGTATCGCGAGGCCAAACTGGCGTGGAAACTGTCCCGCGCCCAACTGGCCGTGCTGCGTGAGCTGTGTGCCTGGCGTGAACGCGAAGCCCGCGCCCGCGACTTGCCGCGCAACCGCATCGTCCGTGAACACTCGCTGTGGCCGCTGGCCCGGACCCAACCGGACAACCTCAGCGCGCTGGGCAAGATCGAAGACATGCACCCGCGTACCGTGCGTCAGGACGGCGAGTTTCTGCTTGATCTGATCAAGCGCTCTGGCAGTGTGGGGCCTGATCAATGGCCGCCAGCCGTGCCGGAGCCGCTGCCGATCGAAGCCGCCGCGCTGATCAAACAGCTGCGGGCGCTCGGTCAGGCCGAAGCCGAACGTCTGGGCATCGCGCCGGAACTGATGCTGCGCAAGAAAACCCTCGAAGCGCTGGTCAAAAGCGGCTTCCCCGAGGGCCCTTACCAATTGCCTGATTCGCTGCGTGGCTGGCGCCGCGAATTGATGGGCCAGAAGCTGCTCGACAGCCTGGCCACCGCCGGAGAACAGCCTTGAAACGTATTTGTTCCATTTACCAAAGTTCGAAGAAAAGCGGCATGTACCTGTACGTGCTCAAGAGCGATGCGCTGGAGCGCGTGCCGGAAGGTCTGATGGCGGCGTTCGGCAAGGCCAAGCATTCCTTCGACCTGGTGCTGACCCCCGAGCGCAAGCTGGCCAGCGAAGACATCGCCGTGGTCCTGGAAAACCTCGAAAAGCAGGGCTATCACCTGCAAATGCCACCGGCCGAGGAAGAGTACATCGAGCACTTGCCCGAAGAGTTGCTGCGACGCAACGACCCGGTCTGATCCGCGAGGCCCTGTCCTGGGCCTCTTGTAACCCCTGGAACGGTTTTTACGGCGACGGCTGCCACGAAGTGGGCGGCCGCCTGCACGGTTTGCGAAAGGTTTGAAGATGCGCGTTCTGATTGCTGAACACGACCACGCGATATACGCCCGACTGCTGCGTCAGGCAGCCCCGGAGCTGGAAGTGCTGACCAGCGGCGACTCCGCCGAACTGGCCCGCCAGGCCGTCGATTGCCCGGTGTGGCTGGGGCAGCCGGATCTGCTGGCGACCCTGCTGCGTCAGGGCCATCAGCCACAATGGCTGCAATCGACCTGGGCCGGGATCACGCCGCTGCTGGCCGACGGCCTGCGCCGGGATTACCGCCTGACCCGGGCGGTCGGCATTTTCGGCCAGGTCATGGCTGAATACGTGCTGACCTACATGCTCGGCCACGAGCGCGAAGTGCTGGCGCGGCTGGTCAGCCAGGTCGAGCGCAAGTGGGACAACCGCACCGGCCAGAGTCTGGTCGGACGCAAAGTGCTGATCGTCGGCACTGGTGACATCGGCCAGAGCGTGGCGCAGTTCCTGCTGCCGTTCGGCGTCGAGTTGTACGGCATCGCCAGCAGCGCCCGCGAACAGGCGCCTTTTGTCGAAGTCGGTTCGATGGCGGACTTGCCGCGTCTGGTGGGCGAGGCGGATTACGTGGTCAATCTGCTGCCCAACACCGAGCACACCCACGATATCTACGACGCGGCGCTGTTCAAGCAATTCAAGCCGACCGGGTTGTTCATCAACGCCGGGCGCGGTGTGGCCGTAGTCGATGCGGATCTGGTCGAAGCGTTGAAGGAAGGCCATCTGGCCGGCGCGGTGATCGACGTTTGCCGTCAGGAACCGCTGCCGCAACGGCATCCGTTCTGGACCGCGTGGGGCTTGCTGCTGACCGGGCACAGCTCGGCGCCGACCTCTCCGCCGATGATGGTGCAGTTGTTTCTGGATAACTTGCGGGCGTATCAGGCGGGAGAGGCGTTGCGCGGGGAAGTGGATTTCGCACGCGGTTACTGATTCGTCGCGATAAAAACGGTGGGAGCGAGCTTGCTCGCGAAGAGGTCAGTACATTCAACGAAGATGTTGAATCAACCGACGCCTTCGTCGGATCGCCGCCCGGACCAAGCTCGCTCCCACAGTTCATTTTGCAGTGTGGCTTAGAGGGTGAAATCGCCTTCAGCCGCCAGTTCGCTCAGCGGACGACGCGGGCTCGGCGTTTCACGTGCTTGCAGGTAATCCGCCAGGGTTGCCTTGTCACCCAGCTTGCCCACCGCAACGGCGGCGTGCAGCGCATAACCTTCCGGAATGTTCAGCTCCTTGCGGGTCAGCTCCTGATCGAAGCCGGCCATGCCGTGGGTGTGCCAGCCGCTCAGGCTCGCTTGCAGCGCCAGATGACCCCACGCGGAACCGGTGTCGAAGGTGTGCCACAGCGCTGGCGTTTCCTCGGTCGCGCCCGGTGCGGTGAAGGTGGTTTTCGAAATCACGATCACCAGCGCCGAAGCGTGCTGGGCCCAGCTGCGGTTGAACTCATTGAGCAGGCCCAGGTAACGCTCCCAGTTTGGCGTGTCGCGACGGGCGTAGAGAAAACGCCACGGCTGCGAGTTGTACGCCGATGGCGCCCAGCGCGCGGCTTCGAAGAAGCTCAGCAGGGTTTCTTCGGAAATCGCTTCGCCGGTGAAGGCGCGGGGCGACCAGCGATCGGTGAACTGCGGGTGAATGGCGTATTCGGCAACGCGAGGGTTGGCACTCATCGAGAGATTCCTTGCTACGTTTGAGGACAGGTTGGAAGCGAAACCCGGCGGGATCAGTTGGGCTGAACGATGGGGTTGTGGCGCAAGCCAGCAGTTCACCGGATGCAACGTGGTCGAGCGTTTATGGCATCCGGCAAAGGCCTGGTGAGACCGGCAAAGCTACTTGGCCGCGCAAAAACTGACAAGCCCCGCACAACCGGCAGTCGCCAGCGCTTGGCCCACGGGGCCTTGGGCACTAGACTGGCGGCCTTTTCACCACCTGATGTTGATGCTTGAGCCATGGCCGCCAAAGTCGAACCGTTCTGGATACGCAAAACCCTCGATCAACTCGATCACGAGGAATGGGAATCGCTTTGCGACGGTTGTGGCCTGTGCTGCCTGCAGAAGCTCGAGGATGAAGAAGACAACAGCGTCTATTACACGCGCATCGCCTGCAAACTGCTGGATCTGAAAACCTGCCAGTGCAGCGATTACCCGAACCGCATGAAGTTTGTCCCGGACTGTATCCAGCTCACTCCGGGTCAGGCCGAAGAGTTCAAATGGCTGCCGCCGACCTGCGGTTATCGGCTGGTCAGCGAAGGCAAGGATCTGCCGCTGTGGCATCACCTGGTCTGCGGTGATCGCGACGCGGTGCACCACGAACGGATTTCCCAGTCCGGGCGCATGCTAGCCGAAGGCAGCGTGCCGGAAGACGACTGGGAAGATCACCTGATTTTCCGCGCAGGTTAACGATTGACCAAGGAGCAGGTATGGCGACGGGATTGCGCCGGGCGCTGATCGTCACGCTGCTGGCGCTGAGTGCGCCGGTGTGGGCGGCGAAGAAAGTCGATCTGGATTATCAGGTACGCCTGCTGCCGCAGAGCGATCAGGCCGAAGTGCGCCTGACCCTCGCCAAAGGAGAAGCGGTGCGCAGTCTGGATTTCGACCTTGGCGATGGCAGCCACTACAGCGACTTCAAGGCTGACGGCCAGTGGCAACTGACGCCGGGCCAACACGCACGCGGCGTATGGCGCCCGACGGCGGACAAGGCCAGCCTGACCTACCGCGTGCGCATCAGCCACGGCCGCAAGAACGGCAGCTTCGACACGCGCATGACCCCGACCTGGGCGTTGATGCGCGGCGATGAACTGGTGCCGCCGGCCAGGCTCGACCAACAGGACGGCATCGAACTGGTCGCGCGCCTGCACTTCGAATTGCCCGATGGCTGGAAAAGCGTCGAAACCGCCTGGCCGCGCATCGGCAAGAACAAATTCCGCATCGACAATCCGTCACGCCTGTTCGACCGCCCGACCGGCTGGATGCTCGCCGGCCACCTCGGCAGCCGCCGCACCCGGCTGGGGGAAACCGAAGTCACCGTGGCCTCGCCGCAAGGGCAGGGCATGCGCCGGATGGATGTGCTGACGCTGCTGACGTTCGTCTGGCCGCAAGTGCAGGCGGTGTTTCCGCGCCATCCGAGCAAACTGTTGATCGTCGGTGCCAACGACCCGATGTGGCGCGGCAGCCTGGCGGCACGGGAGTCGATCTACCTCAACACGCGGTTGCCGCTGGTCAGCGAAAGCGGCAGCAGCGCTCTTGTGCGCGAGTTGGCGCAGGTGTGCGGACGGATCAACGACGAGCAGCGCAGCGACTGGATCAGCGAGGGTTTTGCCGAGTATTACGCGATCGAACTGGTGCGCCGTGCCGGCGGCATGAGCGACGAGCGTTATCAGGCGTTGCAGGCGAAGCTGGCCAAGGACAGCCAGAAGGTCACGACTTTGCGCGGCGAGCAGATCAGCCCGGCGCAGCTGTCGAAAGCAGTGCTGCTGTTGCAGGAGCTGGACGGCGAGATTCGCCTGAAGACCCGCAACAAGCGCTCGCTGGATGACGTGCTGCGCGGGGCGATGCACCTGGGGACGGTGGACACCAAAGAGTTCGTGCAACTCGCCGAAAGCATTCTCGGCGAGTCGTCCAAAGTCCTTGATACCGGGTTGCTTCGGTAGCGGTCAGACCCCGGCTTTCGGCGATTTCACCGAGTCATTGCCGGTCACGGTGGCGGTCTTCGTCGCCGCTTCGGCATTGGCTTTGAGCTTGCTCAGCTCTTCACCGGCCCGCTCGATCTTTGCCCGGACGTTGTTCATGTCCTGACGGCTTTTCTCCAGCAGACTTTTCACCGAGCTGTGGCCGGTGATGCCGCGGGCCATGGCCACGCCGCCAATCGCCACCTGAATCAGCCCGAATACGCCGCCGCGGCGCAGGCCCTTGCCGACCATGATCACGCCGCCGGCCAGCGAGCCGATGCGCTCCCAGCCTTCGACGTTCTGCTCGGAACGACTCTGGAACGGGGTGGATTCGATACGCTCGACGCGTTTGAGCTCGGTCATGATCTTTCTCCAGGCAATGAGTAATCGATAAACAAGCTGACTGCGCAGGCGGTCAGCTCGTTCCATCGGATATGCGGTGTTTCAGCGGAATTTCGGCCCGGAGCGGGTGTTCAGGCCTTTGGCCATGCGGTCGTAAAGCACGACGTTGACCGTGGCGGCGAGGTTCATGCAGCCGGTGGTCGGGATGTATACGACGTCTTCGCACCAGTCGCGGATCTCTTGATCCAGCGAACCGTCTTCGGGGCCGAAGATGTACAGGGCGCGATCGGGGTGGGTGTATTCCGGCAGCGGGCGGGCGCCGTCGACCAGTTCCACGGCGACCGGGACGCAGTTGAGCGGCAGGATCTTTTTCAGGTCATCGATGCCGATCAGCGGGATATCGTAGTGCACGCGCTTGGTGTCGGTGACGAAGTCGGCGGCGCGCTCATAGCGCTTGCCGGTGTAGAACACGGTCGACACGCCGTAGCAGCCTGCGGCGCGCATCACCGAACCGACGTTTTCCGGTGATTTGGGGTTATACAAACCAATGCAGCTGTACCGTTTGTCTGCCACGAGCGGGGTGCCTTCGGGAAAAAGAGGGCGATTATACGGGGATTGGGGGAGGGGTGTTCAGTTTGAGATTGGCGGTGTCCGAGACACCGCCATCGCTAGCAAGCTAGCTCCCACAGTGATCTCTGTCGTTCACAAATCCTGAGTACACCAGAGAAACCTGTGGGAGCGGGCTTGCCCGCGAAGAGGCCGTGAAGATCTTCAGTCTTCTTTCTTCATCAACCCGGCCAGCGCCGCAAACGGATTGTGCGTGGCCTTGGCGATTTTCGGCGTGCTCAGCGAGCCTTCGCCGAAATACTGCTGGTCGGTGTAGCGCGAGTGTTCGTTGTCGTGGCAATACAGGCACAGCAGTTCCCAGTTGGAACCGTCCTGCGGGTTGTTGTCGTGGTTGTGGTCGCGGTGGTGCACGGTCAGCTCGCTCAGGCGCTTGCCGGAAAACTCACGGGCGCAGCGGCCGCACACATGCGGGTACATCTTCAGGGCCTTGTCGCGGTAGCCCATTTCCTTGTCGCGCTGGTTGTCGGCGAGGATGCGATCCAGCTTCGAAGTGTTGGTCGGGGTGGACGAACTCATGGGTTCACCTTTGTAGAAAGACTAATGACGGTTATGAGGCAAGTTTAGCTCAGCCCTTGAGCTTCTCGGCAATCCAGATCGTGTGGCGCGTGCCCTTGTTGCCGTGGGCGAAGACCTGGACTTCCTCGGCCTTGAAACCGGCCTTCTTCAATTTGTCGGAAAACTGCCGGTCGGCGCTGGCCGACCACACCGCCAGCACGCCTTTGGGCCGCATCGCCTTGGCGCACGCGGCCAGGCCTGCGGCGGAATACAGCCAGCTGTTGGCTTTCTGGGTCAGGCCTTCGGGGCCGTTGTCGACGTCGAGCATGATTGCGTCGAAACCGTTCGGCTCGCTTTGCAGCACCTTCGCCACGTCTTCCTGACGGATCACCGTGCGCGGGTCGAGCAGCGGGCGCCCGGACTTTTCGCCGAGCGGGCCGCGGTTCCACTCAACCACGCCGGGCACCAGTTCGGCGACCACCACTTCGGCGCTCTTGCCCAGATGCTTAAGTGCGGAGGCGAGGGTGAAGCCCATGCCCAGGCCGCCGATCAACACGCGCGAGTTCGGCCGGCCGGCGACCTTGCGGCACGGGATCTCGGCCAGCGCGTCTTCGGAGCCATGCATGCGGGTGTTCATCAATTGGCCGCCGTCGCCGCCCTGGATCTTGATGACGAAATCCTCGCCATACTCGAACAGGCACAGGGCGCCACCGTTGTCAGGGATCGGCGTGGTGTCGAGCAGAACGAAACGTTTCATGGAAATCTCTACAGGGGGGAAGGCAAGCCGGCGCGTTGGGAGTAGCCTGAAGGCAGACTTCAGGCCAACGGAGCCCTTGATGAAGCGCACCATTCTAACGGTCATTACCCTGGCCGCGCTCTCGATAACTGCCGTACAGGCGCAACAGACGATTCCCGTCAGCCCGACACCGCAACCGGGCTCGCCCGGTACTGCGACGCCAACCCCGTATCCGCAGATCAGCCCGGTGCCGATTCCCAAGGCCGGCCCCGGCAGTGGCGGCCCGCCGCTGGTGCCGATCGAAATGCCCAGCCCGCCGACCAAGGATCAGCCATTGCCGGGCCTGGAACAGAACGACAGCAAACCCAAATCCCCGGGAGGCTAGATCTGCTGGGCGGCGAGCTGGCCGTCGGCCATGCGCAGGCGTTTGGAGAGGGAGACAGCGAGGGCGCGGATGATCTTGGCGGCGATCTTCGGCGCATCGTTGAGCATTTTTTCCAGCGAGTCCTTGCCGAGGTTGAGCAACTGACAATTGCTCGCCGCCACGCATGTTGCCGAGCGGCGTTCGCCGTCGAGCACGGCCATTTCGCCGAACGCCCGGCCGCTGCGCAGCGTGGCCATGGTCACGACCTGGCCGTCGGCGCCGGTTTTCTGCACGGCCACCTGGCCGGTGTGGATGATGCACATGAAACTGCCGGCATCGCCTTCGCGAAAGATCGCTTCACCTTCAGCTACGGTGCTGATGCTGAAGTAGCCCGAAGCGGCGGCAAAATCCGCCAGCTGCAATTGATCGAACAGGCCGCAGTCCATCAGCCAGTCGCGGATTTCGTTGTTCAGTAGAGTGGGTTCTGACATGTCGTGCGGTCTTTTTGTTGTGTCGGGTGGCAGGCTCGCCACCGGGGGCCGATCTACTTATCGGCTCCCGGTGCCCGGAATTAAGACCTGACTGACCGGCGGAGTTCCTCAGGCAATGCCCAGAACCTTGAAAACAAATGCATATTCGAGCGCTACGTCACGTAATCCCTGATAACGCCCGCTCATGCCGCCGTGGCCGGCGCCCAGTTCGGTCTTGAGCAGCAATGGATTGTCATCGGTCTTGGTCGCGCGCAACTTCGCCACCCACTTGGCCGCTTCCCAGTACTGCACGCGGCTGTCGTTGTAGCCGGCGATCACCAGTGTTGCGGGATACGTCTGTGCAGTGACGTTTTCGTACGGCGCGTAGGCCTTGATTCGCTCGTAGACGTCCGGCTCTTCGGGATTGCCCCACTCGTCGTATTCAGTGACGGTCAGCGGCAGATCCGGGTCGAGCATGGTGTTGAGCACGTCGACGAACGGCACTTCGGCAATCGCCACGCCGAACAGGTCCGGACGCTGGTTGAGCACCGCGCCGATCAGCAAACCACCGGCGCTGCCGCCGCTGATCGCCAGTTGTGGCGCGGTGGTGATGCCGTTGAGGATCAGGAATTCGGCGCAGGCAATGAAGTCGCTGAAGGTGTTGTGCTTGTGCTCCTGCTTGCCGGCGCGGTACCAGGCTTCGCCCAGCTCGCCGCCACCGCGCACGTGGGCGATGGCAAACGCCATCCCGCGATCCAGCAGGCTCAGGCGGGCGTGGGAGAACCACGGATCGAGGCTCGAACCGTAGGCGCCGTAACCGTACAGGTACAGCGGCACCGCTTTGCCGACCATTTCCCGTTTCATCACCAGGCTGATCGGCACCTGGGTGCCGTCCGGCGCGGTCGCCCACAGGCGCTGGCTGACGTAGGCGTCGGCGTCGAATGGGCCCAGCACCGGGGTTTCCTTGAGGACGGTCTGTTCGCCGGTGGCGAGGATCAATTGCCGAACCTGAGCTGGACGATTCAGCGCTTCATAGCGCAGGCGAATGCGGTCGCTTTCGAATTCAAGGCTGTTTTGCACGTAGAGGCTGTAGGCCGCGTCCGGTAATTGCACGCGATAAGGCGCCAGACCGTGTGGGCGAACCTCGATGATCGGCAGGCCACCTTCGCGCAGGCTCAGGGTCAGGGCTTCGGCATTGAGGGTCACGCCATCGAGCATCACCGAATCGCTGTGCGGGATCAGGTTCTGCCAGTCGGCTTCGCTCGGTGCGATGCCGGTGTCCGGCGCCTGATACAGGGCGAAGTTGATGCCGTCGCGGTTGGTGCGGATGAACCAGGTCCACTCGCCGTCGAGCTTGCCGTGATCGACGTCATATTCGTGATCCTCGACCCGTGGCGCCAGGCAAGTGAACGGCTGGTGCGGCTGATTGGCGTCCAGCGCCCAGACTTCGCTGGTAGTCTTGCTGCCCAGCGACAACAGCAATTGCTGCTCGGAGCTGGCGCGGTAGCAATGCAGGAAGAAGCGGCCGTCCGGCTCGTGGAAGACCTCTTCGGCAGCGGTGCCGTCGAGGCGGTAGCGGAACAGTTTGTGCGGACGATGGGTGTCGTCGAGCACGCCGAAGAACAGCGTGAGGCTGTCGTTGGCCCAGGTCATGCTTCCGTCGCAGTCCTGGAATTCCAGTTCGCTGACACGCTCGCTGGATAATTCCTTCACGAACAGGGTGTAAATCTCGTCGCCCGAGGCATCGACGCTGTAGGCCAGGCGCTGGTGATCCGGGCTGATGCTGAAGGCACCGAGGGAGAAGAAGCCGCCGTTGGCCAGGGCGTTCGGATCGAGCAGCAGCTGTTCGCGGCTTTCGTCGAGGGTCAGGCTGTCGTCGGCCGGGCGCGGGCAGCGGTAGTGACGGGCGTATTCATCACCCGCAGTGGTGCGGGTGTAATACAGGTACGGGCCCCATGGCGAGGGGAGGGACAGATCGGTTTCGAGGATCCGGCCCTTGATCTCTTCGAACAGGGTTTCGCGCAGTTCGGCCTGATCGGCGGTCTGCGCCTGCTGATAGTCGTTTTCAGCCTTGAGGTAGTCGAGCACCGCGTCGGTGTCGCGTTCCTGCAGCCAGGCGTACGGGTCGTGACCGGCGGCCTTGTGGGCAATCGGGGCGCTGCTGACGTTGGCGGATACGGGCATGGAAAGCTCTCGGACATGACAAATAAGGGCCGCACGGACGGCGGGGAAGCCTGACGTGCGAAAAGTCGTTACTATAAGCGCCTCTTTGCCTGCCTTGCCATGGACACCATGACCGAGAACGACTATCTGATCGCCTGGGGCCTTTACGCCTTTGCCGCCGTGGGCTGCCTGCTGGTGTGGATGCGCATGACCCGCTGGATGTGGCGCTGGCTGCGTGAGCCGCTGCGTGTATTGATGGCGGTATTGCTGTTCAGCCCGACCATCATTGACCCGGTGAAGGAAAAATTCGCCCCGGCCATCGCCATCACCGCGCTGGATCTGGCGTTCAAGGTCGGCAACAACGCCTGGCGCGCGATTTCCGAGCTGCTCATGTACGCCATGATCGTGTTCGGCCTGTACCTGATTTTCGTGCTGATCCGCCTGCCGATCGAACGCGCCTCCAAGGCTCGCCGGGAGCAGGCTGAAGCCGCTCGCGCAGTCGCCCGGGCCGATGACGAGCGTGACGGCGATCAACCGTTCGGCGGCGCCGGCGATGATCGTTATGGTCGTCCACCGCTGCCGAGCAATCCGCAGCGTCGGCGCGTCGAGCCGCGTCTGTAATCACGAGAGTCCGCACATGTGTGAATTACTGGGCATGAGTGCCAACGTGCCGACCGACATCGTGTTCAGCTTCACCGGGCTGATGCAGCGCGGCGGTCGCACTGGCCCGCATCGCGACGGCTGGGGTATTGCCTTCTACGAAGGTCGTGGGCTGCGACTGTTCCAGGACCCGGCGGCCAGCAGCGAGTCGGAAGTCGCCAATCTGGTGCAGCGTTATCCGATCAAAAGTGAAGTGGTCATCGGTCATATTCGTCAGGCCAACGTCGGCAAGGTCTGCCTGTCCAACACCCACCCGTTCGTCCGCGAACTGTGGGGGCGCAACTGGTGCTTCGCCCACAATGGCCAGCTCGCCGACTTCACTCCGATCAAGAGTTTCTACCGCCCGGTCGGCGATACCGACAGCGAAGCGGCGTTCTGCGATTTGCTCAACCGCGTACGTGCAGCGTTTCCGGAACCGGTCGATATAGAGGTGCTGCTGCCGGATCTGGTCGCGGCCTGCGCCGAATATCGCAGCAAAGGCGTGTTCAACTGCCTGCTCAGCGACGGCGACTGGCTGTTCTGCTATTGCTCGACCAAACTGGCGCAGATCACCCGACGCGCACCGTTTGGCCCGGCGCGGCTCAAGGATGTCGATGTGATCGTCGATTTCCAGGCCGAAACCACGCCCAACGACGTGGTGACGGTGATTGCTACCGAACCCTTGACCGAAAACGAAACCTGGACCCGCTACGAACCGGGCCAATGGAGCCTGTGGCGACGCGGCGAATGCGTCAGTCAGGGCACGACCGAATAAGGATTGCACCCCCATGTTGCTCAGTTATCTACGGCTGGTGTTGTTTGCGGCGGGCCTGTTGATCGGTGTCCAGGTGCCGGGCTTCATCAACGATTACGCCAAGCGGGTCGAAGCGCACCTGATCGAGGCGCAGACCGGTCTGCGCGGCTTCCAGGGCACCGCCGAGCAGTTTTTCAAGGGTGATATCCAGGCACTGGTCGCCCACTATCGCGCCAGCGAAGACCCGGTGTTTCGCAGCGATGCCGACAGCCTGAGCACCTTGCTCAACCGTCAGTTGGCGCTGGACAAGCAATTCCAGGCGATGCAGGGCCCGTGGTACATCCGCTTCCTGCAAGTGGTGCTGGCCGCCGATCCGGACATCCGCAAGGAAACCTGGAACGGTTACAGCTACCAGATCCTGCTGACGCCGGAGGCGATGATCTGGGGCATGAGCGGCGCGCTGCTGCTGTCGTTCGGTCTTGAATGCCTGTTCCGTCTGATCGACTGGGTGGTGCTGGGCGGCAAGCGCCTGCGTCAGAGCCGGCCGATCGAAGACCGGGATGTGCGCGGGCTGTAAGCTTCGATGCATCGTTCCCACGCAGTGGGAACGATCAACTTAAAGCGATGTAATCCTTGCCCACCTTGCGCGCATACCCCTCCAGCACCTGCTGGCACAGCGTCACGATCTCCTCGACCCATTCCACACCCACCCGCCACGACACCACCACCTGCAGATTCGGCGGGCGCTGTTCGATGTCGAGCAGAGTCAATTCGCCCCGCGCCAGTTCCTCGGCCACCAGCACCGGCGGCAACGCGCCAATACCGAAGCCATCACGCAACAGCCGGGTGATCGCCGACACCGAATTCACACAGTTCAACCGTGGCGCCAGCACACCCTGGGCCTGCATCAGCGCGAGAATGTCCTGATGCGGCCGGGAGTTTTTCGAGTAGGTGATGATCCGTTCCTGGGCCAGGTCGGCGAGGTTTGCGTAGTCGCGGTTGTAGATCGAATTACTGGCGACGATCCAGCCAATGGGATGGCTGGCCAGCTCCAGGCTGCGCACGCTTTCCTGGCGTACCAGATCGGTTTGCAGGATCAGATCGAGAAAGCCTTTTTGCAGCTGATCGCAGAGGTTCAGCGAGGTATCCGCCACCAGCTCGATTTCCACCCGTGGGTACAGATCGGTCATCTGCGCCACCAACGGGCTGAGCCAGGTGTGAATCACTGTGTCCATCACGCCGATGCGCACCCGGCCGACCTTGCTCGAACGAGTCTCGATCGACTGCTTCAGCGCCTGCATCGTGTCGAGCATCTGCTCGGCATAGTCCAGCACCTTCAAGCCTTCAGGCGTCAGGCTGACGCCGCGTGAATCACGCAGGAACAACTTCACCCCGAGCTCGCCTTCGAGCACCGCGATCCGGCTGGAGATCGAGGCCTGGGTGGTGAACAGCTTGTCGGCGGTCAGGCGAAAACTTTTCAGCCGGGCGACCCAGACGAAGGTTTCGAGAAACTTCAGGTTCATGGCAACAAATTTTTCTTATGTCTTGGGCGGGTTTTTATTCGTTGGACGCGACCGGGTGACGCACCCAAGAATCGACGCATCCGGTTCCCACGATAGGCGTCGTCGGAGCTTCGAACAAGACCAATAAAAGCCTGCGGAGACATGCCATGAGTGCGCCCGACACCCTCGACCTCCCCAAGACTGCGGCCCGTCCCGGCCCGTTCGACTGGTATCGCAACATCAATCAGCAAGAGCGCCGCACCTTCTGGAGCTGCAAGATCGGCTACGGTCTGGACGGCATGGACACCCAGATGCTCAGCTTCGTGGTGCCGACCCTGATCGCGATGTGGGGCATAACCACCGGCGAAGCCGGCCTGATCCACACCAGCACCCTGATCGCTTCGGCCATCGGTGGTTGGGTGGCGGGGATTCTTTCCGACCGCATCGGCCGCGTGCGTACCCTGCAACTGACGGTGCTGTGGTTTGCCTTCTTCACTTTCCTCTGCGGCTTCGCTCAAAACTACGAACAACTGCTGATCGCCCGCACCCTGATGGGCTTCGGTTTCGGCGGCGAATGGACCGCCGGCGCAGTGCTGATCGGTGAAGTGATTCGGGCCAAGGATCGCGGCAAAGCGGTAGGCATGGTGCAATCGGGCTGGGCGCTGGGTTGGGGGCTGACGGCGATCCTGTATGCGCTGCTGTTTTCGGTGCTGCCACCGGAAGATGCCTGGCGCGCATTGTTCATCTTCGGCATCGTGCCGGCGGTGTTCGTGATTTTCGTCCGCCGTCTGGTGAAAGACCCGGAGATCTACCGCGAAGCCAAAGCCAAGCAAACTCCGGACAGCCCTTCGAAGTTCTACGAGATCTTCGCCCCCGGCATGCTCTTCACCACGATCCGCGCCTCGCTGCTGACCACCGGCGCCCTCGGCGGTTACTACGCGATCACCTCTTGGCTGCCGACTTTTCTGAAGAACGAACGCGGTTTGAGCGTACTCGGCACTGGCGGTTATCTGGCGATGGTGATTGTCGGTTCCTACGTCGGTTATGTGATCAGCGCCTATTTGACCGACCTGTTGGGCCGCAAGAAGAACTTCATCCTGTTCGCGGTCGGCTCGTTCACCATCGTTCTGCTCTACACCCAATTGCCGGTCAGCAACGGCGTGATGCTGTGGTTGGGTTTCCCGCTGGGCTTCTTCGCCTCGGGGATTTTCAGTGGCATGGGCGCGTTTCTCACCGAGCTGTTTCCAACGCGGATTCGTGGTTCGGGCCAGGGCTTCTGCTACAACATCGGCCGGGCGCTGGCGGCATTGTTCCCGCTGCTGATCGGCCTGCTCAGCCAGAAAGTGCCGCTGAGCGTAGGCATCGGTGCCTTTGCGGCGGTGTCCTACGGCGTGGTGATCCTCGCGGCGTTGAGCCTGCCGGAAACCCGTGGCAAGCAACTGGACGCGCAGTAACTGATAACCTGCGACAACTGTCCTACAGCATAAAAAGACAACAGCTACAGGAGTGTTCACCGTGAGCCGCCTGCTATTGAACTGTGACATCGGCGAGAGCTTCGGCAACTGGACCATGGGTCTGGACGCGGAAGTCATGCCCTTCATCGATTGCGCCAACATTGCCTGCGGCTTCCACGCCGGCGACCCGAGCATCATGCGCAAGACCGTCAGCCTGGCCCTGAGCCACGGCGTGCAGATCGGCGCGCATCCGGCCTATCAGGATCTGGTGGGGTTCGGCCGACGTTCCATGGCTTACACCGCCCAGGAACTGCAAGACATCCTGCATTACCAGATCGGCGCCCTCGACGGCATTTGCCGTGCCCAGGGTGGCAAAGTCAGTTACGTCAAACCCCACGGCGCGATGTACAACGACATGATGGCCAACCCGGCGCAGTTGCGGGCGGTGATTCAGGCTGTCGCGGCTTACGATCGCAGCTTGCCGCTGATGCTGATGGCCACCCGCGACAACACGGCAGCCCAGCAACTCGGTGACGAATACGGCGTGACCCTGTGGTTCGAAGCCTTCGCCGACCGCGCCTACGACAGCGCCGGCCGACTGGTCTCGCGACAACTGCCGGGCGCGGTGCACCACGATTCCGAAACCATCATCGGGCAAGCGCTGACCATCGCTCGTGGCGACAACCTCACCGCCAGCGACGGCAGCGCGCTGCACCTGCAAGCCAACACGCTGTGCGTGCACGGTGACAACGCCAGCTCGGTGGCCGCTGTGGAACGCATTCGTCAGGCCTTGAACGAGCAGAGCGCGCCATGAATCCGCGGGTGGAAGTGGTGGCACTGGATTGCCTGATGCTGCGTCTGTTCGATGAAATCGCCGAAATCAACATGCCGTGGATGCTCGCCGCCAGCGAGCGGTTGCGCACGGTGTTCGGCGAGCATCTGATCGATCTGGTGCCGTCGTATACCACGTTGATGGTGCATTACGACCTGACCGAATTGAATCCGGGTCAGGCCCGGGAATTGATCGCCGAAGCGCTGATCGACCTGTCGCCGAATGCGCGCACCGGCGGCCAGTGTCATGTGCTGCCGGTGTGGTACGACCTTAGCGTCGGACCGGAATTGAGCCTGCTGTCGCAACGCAGCGGTTTGTCGGTGGAAGAAGTGATCCGCCGTCACAGCGCTCGGGAATATCAGGTGTTCGCGCTCGGATTCGCACCGGGGTTTGCCTTCATGGGGCTGGTGGAAGAAGTTCTCGCGGCACCACGTCTGAATACCCCGCGCAAGAAAGTCGCCGCCGGCAGTGTCGGCATCGCCGAGCGGCAGACGGCCGCGTATCCGGTGGTGTCTCCCGGTGGCTGGAACCTGATCGGTCGCACGCCGGCAAAACTGTTCGATCGTGAGCGCGATGGCTACAGCCTCATGCAGCCCGGCGATACCGTGCGTTTCGAAGCGGTGAGTCATGCCGAATTCATCCGTCTCGGCGGTGACGACACGCCTCTGGAGGCCCTGGCATGAGCCGACTGACGATTGAAGCGAGCACGCCGTTGTGCCTGTTGCAGGATGCCGGACGATTTGGCGTACGCCATCTGGGCGTGACCCAGGGCGGCGCGGCGGATTGGCGGTCGATGGCCTGGGCCAACTGGCTGCTGGGCAATGGCCTGGACTTGCCGGTGATCGAAATCACCCTCGGCGGGTTCACGGTGGTGGCTGAAGAAGATTGCTTGCTGGCATTGGCGGGTGCCGATCTTGGCGCGCAGATCGATGGTGAATCGCTGAAGCCGTGGCGCAGTTTCAAATTGCGCAAAGGGCAGACCTTGAAGTTCACTCAGCCGTTGCTGGGGGCGCGGGCCTATCTGGCGGCGCCCGGCGGTTTCAGTGCGCCGAAAGTGCTGGGCAGCAGCGCCACGGTGGTGCGTGAGGAACTGGGTGGCCTCGATGGTTTTGGTTTGCCGTTGGCCAAGGGCGCTTCGCTGAGTTATCAGGGCGAAACCCTGTTGGTGCGTGAGGTCCTGGCAGAGCATCGACCGGACCTGCGCCTCGACGCGCCGCTCGATCTGGTGCTCGGCGCGCAGATCGGTCAGTTCAGCGGCCAGAGCCTGTTCGACGCATTCAACAGTGCCTGGACATTGGACAGTCGCGCCGATCGCATGGGTATTCGGTTGCTGGGGACGGCGTTGCAGTATCAGGGCAAACCGATGATTTCCGAGGGCATTCCGCTGGGCGCGGTGCAGGTGCCGCCGGACGGACAGCCAATCGTGTTGCTCAATGATCGGCAGACGATTGGCGGTTATCCGCGATTGGGAGCGTTGACGCCGTTGGCACTGGCTCGACTGGCGCAGTGTCTGCCGGGAGCGAAGGTCAGGTTGCGCCCGGTGGTACAAGAAGTTGCACACCGGGAGCATGTCGAATATCTGAAGCGCTTTTGATTGTTTCCCCCGCCGCTGGCGGGGGAGCCATTGCGGATTACTTGGACAGAAACCGCATCCCTTCTTCCAGCCCGCGCAAGGTCAGCGGATACATCTGGTCCTCGATCAAATCCCGCACGATATTGGTCGACGAGGTGTAGCCCCACGTGTCCTTCGGGTACGGATTGATCCAGATAAGCTTCTTGTACTTCTCCATGAAGCGCTGCATCCACACGTAACCCGGCTCTTCGTTCCAGTGCTCGACGCTGCCGCCGGCCTGGGTGATTTCATAAGGCGCCATTGCGGCGTCACCGATGAAGATCACTTTGTAGTCGGCGCCGTACTTGTGCAGCAGGTCCTGGGTCGAGGTGCGCTCGGAAGTGCGGCGCATGTTGTTCTTCCACACCGATTCATAAATGAAGTTGTGGAAGTAGAAGTACTCCAGATGCTTGAACTCGGTCTTGCAGGCCGAGAACAGTTCCTCGCAGATCTTCACGTGGGCGTCCATCGAGCCGCCGATGTCGAACAGCAGCAACAGCTTCACCGTGTTGCGCCGCTCGGGGCGCATCTGGATGTTCAGCAGGCCGGCATCCTTGGCGGTGTGGTCGATGGTGCCGTCGATATCCAGTTCTTCCGCCGCGCCCTGACGAGCGAATTTACGCAGGCGGCGCAAGGCGACCTTGATGTTGCGGGTGCCCAGTTCCACGGAGTCGTCGAGGTTCTTGTACTCGCGCTGATCCCAGACTTTCACCGCTTTGCCCTGGCGCTTGCCAGCATCGCCGACCCGGATGCCTTCCGGGTTGAATCCGCCGGAGCCGAACGGGCTGGTGCCGCCGGTGCCGATCCATTTGTTGCCGCCGGCGTGGCGTTCCTTCTGTTCTTCCAGGCGTTTCTTGAACTCTTCGATCAGCTTGTCCAGACCGCCGAGGGACTGGATCTGCGCGCGTTCCTCGTCGGTCAGCGAGCGCTCGAATTCCTTGCGCAGCCAGTCTTCGGGAATCAGCGCCTGCAAGTGATCGTCGAGTTTTTCCAGGCCGTTGAAGTAGGCGCCGAACGCACGGTCGAACTTGTCGAAATGCCGTTCGTCCTTCACCAGAATCGCCCGCGACAAGTAGTAGAACTCGTCCATGTCGGCGAAGGTCACGCGCTGTTTCAGCGCGTTGATCAGGTCGAGCAGCTCGCGCACCGACACCGGCACCTTGGCTGCACGCATTTCATTGAACAGGTTGAGAAACATGGCATCAGCCTCTTAGCGGGTGCCGCGACGGCTCATGAACGCCAGGCGCTCAAGCAGTTGCACGTCCTGTTCGTTCTTCACCAGCGCACCGGCCAGCGGCGGGATGGCTTTGGTCGGATCGCGTTCGCGTAGCACCGCTTCGCCGATGTTGTCGGCCATCAGCAGCTTCAGCCAGTCGACCAGTTCCGAGGTCGATGGCTTCTTCTTCAGGCCCGGCACCTTGCGCACGTCGAAGAATACGTCCAGCGCTTCGCTGACCAGATCTTTCTTGATGTCCGGGTAGTGAACGTCGACGATTTTCTGCAGGGTGGTGCGGTCGGGGAAGGCGATGTAATGGAAAAAGCAGCGGCGCAGGAACGCGTCCGGCAGCTCTTTCTCGTTGTTGGAGGTAATGATGATGATCGGACGCTTTTTGGCCTTGATCGTCTCGTCGATCTCGTAAACGTAGAACTCCATCTTGTCGAGTTCTTGCAGCAGGTCGTTGGGGAACTCGATGTCGGCCTTGTCGATTTCGTCGATCAACAGAATCACGCGCTCTTCGGACTCGAACGCTTCCCAGAGCTTGCCCTTCTTCAGGTAGTTACGCACGTCGTGGACTTTTTCATTGCCCAGTTGCGAGTCGCGCAGACGGCTGACCGCATCGTACTCGTACAGGCCCTGATGGGCCTTGGTGGTGGACTTGATGTGCCAGGTGATCAACTTGGCGCCGAACGATTCGGCCAGTTGCTCGGCGAGCATGGTCTTGCCGGTGCCCGGTTCGCCCTTGACCAGCAGCGGCCGCTCCAGGGTGATGGCGGCGTTGACCGCCAGCTTCAGGTCATCGGTGGCGACGTAGGCCTGGGTGCCTTCGAACTTCATCTGCTAATCCTCGAACGGTAACGCCGACCTGAACGGGCAGGGCGGGGGCGAAATAATCGGATGCCCGACTATAACGCGCGGCCCGGTCGACTGTGAACGCAGACGGCTTATTCAGTCTCTGAATGGGGCGTCACATGTTGACTCAGTTTCGGCACGAGGCCAGTATTCAGGTATCGCCGATTTGGCGATAGCCTTCGGGCATGACTAGCAAATACCGATTTCGCGAAAAATACCGCATTCAGTTGCGTGAGAAGGATCACCCGCCACCCCATGTTCACCTGACCGGTGGTGGAGTGGATGTGATGCTGAGCCTGGAAACCGTCGAGGCACCGCCACTGATCGTCAAGGAAGCGTTGGCGTGGGTTTCGGCCCATCAGACGCAATTGCTGGAGGACTGGAAACGATGTTACCCATGAAGCGGCCACGGTTGGCGGCAGTGCAGGCTCTTGGCGATGCTTGCCTGTCGCTGACCTTTATTGATGGCCAACGGCTGAACCTGGATTTGAGCCGCGATCTGCAAACCTATCCGGCGCTCGCTCCTCTACTGGACGCTGAAGTGTTCGCAACCGCTGAGTTGGGTGACGACGGCTGGAGCGTGGAGTGGCTGGAACCGGATATCCAGATTGGTGCCGATACCTTGTACCGGGACGCGCTCGCACAAAATTCGCCCGATGAAAACACACGGATTTTCATGGGCTGGCGCGCTCGCACCGGTTTACCGTTGAATGAGGCAGCCGAAGCGTTGGGTGTCAGCGCCCGCAGCATCAGTCGCTACAGTAACGGTCGTGAAGCGGTGCCACGATCATTGGCCCTGGCCTGTCTGGGCTGGGATTCATTGCAGGAGAAGCCTGCACTGATCGCGGCAGAGGATACCGGGCACTACATCGTCAACCGTAAAACTTAGCCCGCATCCGGCTTCGGCCGTTCATACCGGGCATTGAAGGCCTGAATGAACCCGTTGCGCAAAATCTGCAAAAACGCTTCGAACGCGTTGATATCTTGCTGGTGCACGCTGCCGCTGAGTTCGACCTTGGTGGCGAACTGGTTCTTGCCCTGGTTTTTCAGCACGGTTTCCGTGCCGCCGACCAGTGCTTCCCAGATCGAGCGGAAGATGCCCTTGTTCTTGTTCTCGACATCCTGCTGCCAGTTGAACACGTCGACGTCGCGCAGCAGCGGTTTGATGTAGCCCTTGAGCTGGCCCTTGGTCGTGGCGGCTTCGATGACCACGTCGCCGTGGCCGGCGTTGAAGTCGAATTTGCCGTAGGCCGAGGCGAAGTCGTTCATGCGTTTGAGTTCGATGTCCCGGGCCCGCAGGCGAAATTCGAAGTCTTCGAAATTGCTCAGCGGATCGAAGGTGGCTGTGGTTTCCAGCGGGGCATGGCCCAGCAGCAGGGCTTTGCCTTCGAAACGGGCGTCGCGTTTGCCCTTGGTGTCGACCACGTTGGTCAGGTTGTAGATGCTGGCGTCGACATTGGTCGCATTCATGTTCACCGGTGGTTTTGAGTTGAAGTTGCGAAAGCTGATGCGGCCATCGTTGATCTGCACCTCGTCGAGGGTGATCGGCAGCAGTTTGCCCAACTGCTCGCGCCAGTCGGTGCCTTTACCTGTCTGGGAGTTCTGCTTGTTGGCCCCGCCATCGACGAAGTTCACCTGCGGTTTGAAGAACTTCACCTGCGCCACCACCGCATGGTCGTACCACAGCGAGTGCCAGCTGACAGACAGGTCGATCAGCGGCGCATCGACGAACGGCACCGGCACCTTGCCGTCGACCTTGACGATCTTCAGGCCGTTGATCTTGTAGGCCCCGCGCCAGAGTGCCAGGTCGACGTCGGTGATCTGGCCGCGGTAGTCGCCCATGTTGGCCAGTTTGTCATTCAGATAGTCGCGCACGAGGTAGGGCAGGGCGATGTGCAGAGCGACCAGCAACACCACAACAGTGGCGAGAATCCACAACGGCCAGCGGTAGCGACGCTTCATGGCAGCAAATCCCGAACGGTGTAAAGCGATTGACTGCCGCCTGCCGCAGACGTTCGGCCCGACTGGACTGAGAGGGGCAACAGGCTTACCTTGGAGAGCTGAATTCAACGCTGCACAAGGACCCAGCCATGAGCCGTATTTTTGCTGACAACGCCCACTCCATCGGCAACACGCCGCTGGTGCAGATCAACCGCATCGCGCCCCGTGGCGTGACCATTCTGGCCAAGATCGAAGGTCGCAACCCGGGCTACTCGGTCAAGTGCCGGATCGGCGCCAACATGATCTGGGACGCCGAAAGCAGCGGCAAACTCAAGCCGGGCATGACCATCGTCGAGCCGACCTCGGGCAACACCGGCATCGGCCTGGCATTTGTCGCTGCCGCTCGCGGTTACAAATTGCTGCTGACCATGCCGGCCTCGATGAGCATCGAGCGGCGCAAGGTGCTCAAGGCGCTGGGTGCCGAGCTGGTGCTGACCGAGCCGGCGAAAGGCATGAAGGGCGCTATCGAAAAGGCCAACGAAATCGTAGCCAGTGATGGGGGCAAATACTTCATGCCCGCTCAGTTCGATAACCCGGCCAACCCGGCCATCCACGAAAAAACCACCGGCCCGGAAATCTGGAACGACACCGATGGCGCCATCGATGTGCTCGTGGCGGGCGTCGGCACCGGCGGAACCATTACCGGTGTGTCGCGGTATATCAAGAATACGGCGGGTAAACCGATTCTGTCGGTGGCGGTGGAACCGGTGTCTTCGCCGGTGATTACCCAGGCGCTGGCGGGCGAAGAGATCAAGCCGAGCCCGCACAAGATTCAGGGCATCGGCGCCGGTTTCGTACCGAAAAACCTTGATCTGTCGATGGTTGACCGGGTCGAGCTGGTGACGGATGACGAGTCCAAGGCCATGGCCCTGCGACTGATGCAGGAAGAGGGGATCCTGTGTGGCATTTCCTGCGGTGCGGCCATGTCGGTGGCGGTGCGCCTTGCGGAGACCCCGGAAATGCAGGGCAAGACCATCGTCGTGGTGCTGCCGGATTCCGGTGAGCGTTATTTGTCTAGCATGCTCTTCAGCGATCTGTTCACCGATCAGGAGAACCAGCAGTAAGTGGCGTGTTGATTCAGGTCAGCCAAGGTTCAGGATTGTTATGTTAAGAAGTGCTTTGTTGCGCAATTTTTAACACTGAATCCTGAATCGGGCGGGTTTTTCCCGGAGCCGGTAGTGTTTATCATGGCCGGCCGCCATGTCGGGTAAATGACATTGCGCAGTGTTGTCTTTTTTCAAGGAGTTGTTGATGACCTTTCCGTTTGCCGCCAAGGCGTTGGTGTTGTTGCTGTTTCTGGGCAGCACGCTCTATGTGCATTTGCGCGGCAAGGCGCGTTTGCCGATGCTGCGTCAGTTCGTCAACCACTCGGCGCTGTTTGCCCCCTATAACGCCTTGATGTACCTGTTCTCGGGCGTGCCGTCCAAACCGTATCTGGACCGCAGCAAGTTTCCGGAACTGGACGTGTTGCGCGATAACTGGGAAACCATTCGCGACGAGGCGATGCACCTGTTCGACGAGGGTTATATCCGCGCCGCCGAGAAGAACAACGACGCCGGTTTCGGCTCGTTCTTCAAGAAGGGCTGGAAGCGTTTCTACCTCAAGTGGTACGACAAACCGCTGCCATCGGCCGAAGCCCTGTGCCCGAAAACCGTGGCGCTGGTCAGTGCCATCCCCAACGTCAAAGGCGCGATGTTCGCGTTGTTGCCGGGCGGCAGCCATTTGAACCCGCACCGCGATCCGTTCGCCGGTTCCCTGCGTTATCACCTCGGCTTGTCGACGCCGAACTCCGACGACTGCAGGATCTTCGTCGACGGTCAGGTCTACGCCTGGCGCGACGGTGAAGACGTGATGTTCGACGAAACCTACGTTCACTGGGTCAAGAACGAAACCGACAAGACCCGGGTCATCCTGTTCTGCGACATCGAGCGTCCGCTGAGCAATCGCCTGATGACCCGCATCAACCGCTTCATCAGCGCCTGGCTGGGCCGTGCCACGGCCCCGCAGAACCTTGACGACGAGCGCGTCGGCGGGATCAACCAGGCTTACGCGTGGAGCAAAAACTTCAGTGACAAGTTCAGCGGTAAGGTCAAACAGTGGAAACGCCGCAATCCAAAGGCCTACCGCGTGATGCGGCCGGTGCTGGCGGTGGTGGTGCTGACGTTGCTGGGGTATTGGCTGTTTGGTTGAGGCTGGATTTAGAAGCATAAAAAACCGTTCGATTGAGCGGTTTTTTGTTTTCGGAATCAGGGACGGCCAGCAAGTAAGCTTGGTTCATCGATAGCGGTGCCGGTTGCAATGATCTGTAAGAGCCGTCGTTGACTGGCTGTCAGAACCGTCGGATCAGATTCACCCCTTATTGAAGGCGCTTTTTTCTTTCTGGGGGATTTTTTTATTTCTTTGCGCATATTCCCACCTTGGTTGATCAATATTTGAGCATTTTTCACAATACTAGGCTCCCTACTGTTTTGACAAGGCGACCCTCGTTATCCAAACCGAAGCCGAGTTGTTCGTAAATTGGTATTGCTCCCTGGAATGGTTCTTGAGCCTCGATCAAGCTACTGCCAATGATGCGGGCGTATTGCTCAATTGCCAGAACGGATAGCGGTGCAACACGGTTCTTCAATGGATGTGTTTCTCTTGGCCGCCCCTCCAGTCGTACGATTCGGATGCGTTGTCGACTTTTATTCGGGTTGGCAAAGCAAAGTCCGCACAGTTCAGATTCAAACCAGATTGCGATGTCGAGAGCGAGAGGTTCGCGCGCTTTCCATCCAATGACTTCTTCCCATGAAAAATGCGGGCTCTCCCAACACTCAAAAGCACTCAGCGCCAACGAGTCGATGGGTTCGAAACGTACTTTCGAAAGGTCAAGCGTTGTGGGACCAGCCATCTCCAGGTCAATCTGGAGTTGAGTCGTGGCAAGGCGGGCAAGCTTCCTGGCTTGCGATTTGTACAACTGATACCGCAGATGATTACGTTCCCTTGGCATATGATCTCGCGCATTCCATGTCCCCCATCAATGGTCGTTGCAATTGCAAACGAGCCTATGCGTCTGCCTCCTGCCTGTCGCTACTGGCCCTTTGTCCAAGTCATTGCAATCCATGTCCCGCGCTGGTTATAGTCGTCGCTCGTGAGTCCCACGACTCACCTTTCACCCCTTCAAAAAAAGATCAGCCCAGATGCCTGCATCCCTCATCAACGCGGTAGTCGATTCAGCGGTCAACGCTGGCGTCGTGCCGTGCGGGAATCAGCAGCCTGTGCAGATCAGTCATTACCCTCCACCTGTCAGTAGCACGCCGGTGTGCGCAGTCGTATCACCGCCGGGCGTTGGTGTTTCGGGCTGATCGGCGTTTTCTGCTGACCCCTGTGCCCGCCTGAAAAAACCTACTGAATTTCAGCTTCGGCTGAGTTGGCTATTTGCCTGACTACAGGTGGTATTCATGTTTGTCCTTTCGAAAAAGTCCGCGCTCGCGGCGGCGTCCACGAGCCTGTTCGTTCTGCTGTGGAGCAGCGGGGCGATCTTCTCCAAGTGGGGGCTGGCCCACGCTTCGCCTTTTGCCTTTCTACTGATCCGCTTTGTGATTGCCCTGTGCGGGCTGGTGCTGCTGGTGCCGTTGCTCAAGTTGAAACTGCCCAAGGGCGGCAAGCCGATGCTGTACGCGATGGCCACCGGTGTGGTGCTGTTGGGGGCTTATCAGATTTTCTATCTGCTGGCGCTGGACCTGAAGGTCACGCCCGGGGTGATGGCGACCATCATGGGCGTGCAACCTATTCTCACGGTGGTCATCATGGAGCGGCAGCGCTCGGCGAGCCGGATGTTTGGTCTCGCGCTGGGGCTGGCCGGTCTGATCATGGTGGTTTACCAAGGCATCGGTCTGGCCGGGATGTCGCTGGCGGGAATGCTGTTCGGTCTGCTGGCGCTGGCGAGCATGACCTTTGGCTCGATCATGCAGAAGCGCATCACCGACAATCCTCTCGGCACGCTGCCGGTGCAGTATCTGGCGGGGCTGTTGCTGTGCGGGATCTTCGTGCCGTTCCAGCCGTTTCACTTCGAGCACAGCGCAGGTTTCATCGTGCCGGTGTTGTGGATGGGACTGGTGGTTTCCGTGCTGGCGACGTTGTTGCTGTATCGACTGATCGCCCGGGGCAATCTCGTGAATGTCACCAGCCTGTTCTATCTGGTGCCGGCCGTGACGGCGGTGATGGACTACCTGATCTTCGGCAATCGCCTGGCGGCGTTGAGCGTGCTGGGGATGCTGTTGATCATCGTCGGTCTGGTGTTCGTGTTCCGTAAATCGGCCTAATCGCCGCGCATGAAAAAAGGCCCGGGAGGAAACTCCCGGGCCTTTGTGCATCTGCGAATCAGCGGGCGGTGATTTCTGCCGGCTTCACCACCGCGGGTTTCAACACCAGCCACAGCGCAATCGCGATCAGCACCCCGCCATACACGTGCGCCATCGACAGCGGTTCATCGAGAAACAGCGCTCCCCACAACACGCCGAACGGCGGAATCATGAAGGTCACGGTCATCGACTTCACCGGCCCGATGGAGCTCAACAGGCGGAAGTAAATGATGTAGGCAAACGCGGTGCAGCCCAGGCCCAGGCCCAGCAGCGACAGCCAGACATTCCAGCCACCCCAGCTCACCGGCGGCTGAGTGATGACGCTGTAACCGAACAGCGGCAACAGGAACAGGGTCGCACCGAGCATGCTGCCCAGCGCCGACAGACGACTGTCGAGCCCGCCGGCCTGATCCAGCCAGCGTCGGGCGAGGAACCCGGCGAAGCCATAGCAGGTGGTCGCGAGCAGGCAGGCAACGGCGCCCATCAGCAGGTGCAGATCGAACGCGACCGGGCCGGCGCGGGTCAGCACACCCACCCCGAGCAGGCCGAGGAACACCCCGGCGAGTTTGGCCAGCGTCAGTTTTTCACTGAAGAACAATCCGCCGATCAACACACCCATCAACGGCGTGGTGGCGTTGAAGATTGCCGAATAGCCGGCCGGCAACACTTGGGCGGCGACTGAATACAGCGTCGCCGGCACGCCGGAGTTGATCACGCCGAGCATCATCACGGTCTTGAGTTTGCCTTTGAAATCCCAGCTGATGCGCATCAGCCCGAGGATCACCAACAGGCCGACGGCGGCAATCGAAACGCGGAAGAATCCGGTCGGGACCGTACCGATCGCGGGAGCGATGATGCGCATGAACAGGAAGCTCGCGCCCCAGATGGCGGCCAGCGACAACATGCGGAAAATATCGACAGGGCTCACGGGCCACTCCTTCCTTGATCGGGACGAGAGTGTTGCCGAGGGCCCTGACGAAGGCAACCGCTAATCGGGCATTTAATTTTCTGATCAGATCACGAAGCGCGTCACCAGTCCGTTCAGGTCGACCGCCAGCCGCGACAGTTCCTGACTGGCAGCAGACGTCTGGGTAGCACCGGCAGCGGTCTGGGTGGACAGATCGCGGATGGTCACCAGATTTTCATCGACTTCCCGTGCCACCAGCGCCTGTTGCTCGGCGGCGCTGGCGATCACCAGGTTGCGCTGGTTGATCTGCGAAATCGATGCGGTGATTTTCTCCAGCGCATGGCCGGCGCTGTTGGCCCGGCGCAGGGTGTGGCTGGCCTGTTCGGCGCTGCTTTGCAGCGCGTCGACCGTGGCTCCGGTGCCTTGCTGGATGCTGCTGATCATCAGCTCGATTTCTTCGGTGGAGTTCTGCGTGCGCTGGGCCAGCGAGCGGACTTCATCGGCAACCACTGCAAACCCACGTCCGGCCTCGCCGGCCCGCGCGGCTTCAATGGCGGCGTTCAGGGCCAGCAGGTTGGTCTGCCCGGCGATGCCGCGAATCACTTCCAGAACCTTGCTGATGTCCTGGGCCTGAGTCGCAAGACCCTCGGCCTGTTCGGACGCGCCCAGCACGGCGCTGACCAGTTCCTGAATCGAACTGATGGTCTCGCTGACCTGCACATGTCCGTGCTTGCTGTCCTCGTTCGAGGCTTCGGACGCCTCGGCACTGGACACCGCATTGGCGGCCACTTCATCGACCGCCGTACTCATCTCGGTAACCGCCGTGGCAGCCAGTTCGATCTGGTCATTCTGTTGTTGTAGGCCGCGGGTGCTCTGTTCCATCACCGAACTCATTTCCTCGGCAGCGGAGGCCAGTTGCTGGGCCGACTCGCTGATGCCGCGAATGGTCGAGCGCAGATTGCCCTGCATCTCCGCCAGAGCCGTCAGCAACTGCGCCGCTTCATCACGACCCTCGCTGTCGATGCGACCGCTGAGGTCTCCCGAAGCAATTCGCCGAGCCACGTTCAGTGCCTGATTGATCGGCGCAGTGATGCTGCGGGTCAGCAACCAGGCCAGCAGCAACGTGGCAATCAGGGCGATGACGATGATCGTGGCGACGATCCATAGCGCCTGCTGGTACATCGCCGCAGCGGACCTGGCCGCGACGTCCGCGCCTTGCTGGTTGAGGCTGATCATTTGCTCCAGCGCCTTGTCGAGCACCGTGCCCTGGGGCGCCAGTTCGTTGGTCAGGCGCGCGTAGGCCTGATCGTTTTGTCCGGCGTCGATCTGTTTGATGATCTGGTCGAGGATGCTCAGGTACTTGGCGGTGTCGGCGCTCAGACCTTCCAGCATCGTCCGCTCCTGATCATTGGCAATCAGGGCCTTGTGATCGTCGAGGCGCTTGAGCAATTCCTGGCGTTGCGCGGTGAGAAGGCCTTTGCTGCGTTCGCGAACGGCAGCCTGGGTGCTGGTGATCAGGCGCAGGGATTCGAGGCGGATGCTGGCGATGTTCGCCGCTGCGTCATGGATGCTTTCGATGCTGGGCATCCACGATTCCTCGATCACCGCCGCGCTCTCGCGCAGGGTTTTCATCTGGCCCAGACCGAACAGGCCGACCACCACCAGCAGACTGGCCAGAACGGCAAAACACAAACTGGCGCGCAAACCGATGCGCAGATTCCGGATAGACATCAATGTGCTCCTTGGGCGTTTGGGGAGAGGTCGTCCTCGTGAGCGAGGATCTTGTTGTGAGGCGGGTGATGGCGGGCTGTATATCAAAGTGCCACTATCTTGGTAAGACCAGTCGCTGACGGGAATGGACAGGCATGAACAAGTCGAGCAAAAGCTCAGGCTAGAGATGTCGCCGCTGAATTGGATCCGAAACTCAGAGAAAACGCGGGCTGGCGCCCAGTGATGTGGGGAGCCTGAGGAGACGTTTATTGACCGATCGGTCGATTAAAAAACTTTGATAAAAACTGTGTCGTTGTACAAGCCGCAAGAGGATTTGGCAGAAATTGCGCTTCTCCTGCGCCCGCTTCCGTGGCTAAGCTCAGGCCTTCGAGCACAGATTCTCCAATTCCCGCAGAGGTCTCATCTATGCCGCAGCAATGGCCAGCCACCGACATCGCCCGCCTGATCCTCGATGGCTTTGACGATTACCGCGAGCATTTCCGGCGGATCACCGACGGCGCCCGGGAGCGCTTCGAACAGGCCCGCTGGCAGGACACGCAAACTGCGTCGGCGGCGCGGATCAACCTCTACGAAGAAAAGGTCGGTGAAACCGTCGCCCGCCTGCGCGAGTACTTCGAGCCGGACACCTTGATGGATGTCACCTGCTGGCCGCTGGTGAAAAGTGCCTACATCAGCATCATCGACCTGCGCTTCGACGATGAACTGTCCGAGACCTGGTACAACTCGATTTTCTGCGGCCTGTTCAGCCACGACCTGATCAGCGACGGCTGCATGTTCATCCACACCACCCGGCCAAGCCTGCGTCGGGCCCGCGCCGCGCAAACCCGCACCTATAAACCCCAAGGGCAGATCTCGGCCATGCTCGCGAGCATCTTTGCCGATTACCGCTTCAACGAGGCCTACGCCGATCTGCCCGGTGACTTGCATCGCCTGGAAGCGCAGCTGCGCGAGAACCTGCCGGACTGGGTGTGCAAGGACCCGGAGTTGAGTGTCGAGCTGTTTTCCTCGGTGCTGTACCGCAACAAGGGCGCGTACCTGGTCGGGCGCATCTATACCAACGACGATCAATGGCCGCTGGTGATTCCATTGCTGCACCGCGAGGGGCGGGGGATTCAGATCGACGCGCTGATCACCGACGAAGCCGATGTGTCGATCATCTTCTCGTTCACCCGCTCGTATTTCATGGTGGATGTGCCGGTGCCGGCGGAGTTCATCGGTTTCCTCAAACGCATCCTGCCGGGCAAGCACATCGCCGAGCTGTACACCTCAATCGGTTTCTACAAACACGGCAAGTCCGAGTTCTACCGCGCCCTGATCAATCACCTGGCCAACACCGACGACCAGTTCATCATGGCGCCGGGCGTGCGCGGCATGGTCATGAGCGTGTTCACGCTGCCGGGCTTCAACACCGTATTCAAGATCATCAAGGACCGGTTCTCACCGTCGAAAAACGTCGACCGCGCCACGGTGATCGAGAAGTATCGACTGGTGAAAAGCGTCGACCGCGTTGGGCGCATGGCCGATACACAGGAGTTCGCCGATTTCCGTTTTCCCCTGAGCAAGTTCGAGCCGGCGTGCCTGGCGGAGCTGCTGGAAGTTGCGCCGTCGACGGTGTCGCTGGAAGGCGAAACCGTGCTGATCCGCCACTGCTGGACCGAACGCCGGATGACGCCGCTCAACCTCTATCTGGACAACGCCAATGAAGCCCAGGTGCGTGAAGCGCTGGAAGACTATGGCCTGGCGATCAAGCAACTGGCGGCAGCGAACATCTTCCCCGGCGACATGCTGCTGAAGAACTTCGGCGTCACCCGCCATGGCCGGGTGGTGTTCTACGACTACGACGAGATCTGTTTCCTCACTGAAGCGAACTTCCGCCACATCCCGGCACCACGCACGCCGGAGGATGAAATGGCCTCCGAGCCTTGGTATTCGATCGGGCCGCTGGACGTGTTCCCCGAGGAGTTTCCGCCGTTCCTGTTTGCCGATTCGGCACAGCGCAAACTGTTCGATCAGCTGCATGGCGAGTTGTACAACGCTGATTACTGGAAGGGTTTGCAGGAGGCGATTCGGGCGGGGAAAGTCATCGACGTCTTTCCGTATCGGCGAAAGGGCCTGGATAACGAGTGAGCGGCCAACGCAGTTGTAGAGGATGAATGGCAATTGTTTATGTGGTCTGTGACAATGCCAAGCTAATCAAACGACAGTTCGGATGGTCGAGGCACCTATGAAAATCGAATCAATTCGGCTAAAAAACTTTAAAGTTTTTCGCGATGTACATTTGAAGGATATCCCTCCTTTTTTAATTGTGGTGGGGGCTAATGGTGCAGGAAAGACCTCTCTCTTTGATGTGTTTGGGTTCTTGCATGATTGTTTAAAAGGAAATGTTAGGCAGGCTTTAGATAGCCGTGGTCGTTTTAGAGAGGTCCTTAGTAGAGATAGTGATGGGGACACGATCCTTATAGAAATTCAATACAGGATGCCTATCGCCGGCGTTAATCGTTTGGTTACATACTCGCTTGAAATTGGAGATCGCAACAACATTCCTTATGTTAAGCGCGAGATTCTCAGGTATAAGCGTGGACGTTACGGTAGTCCCTACCGTTTTCTTGATTTTGAGAATGGTCAAGGTTTTGCCATTACTAATGAAGAAGACTTTCAGCGTTCCGATGAAGAGTTGGATCGTGAATATCAGTCCGTTGCTTCCGATACGCTGGCAATCAAAGGGTTAGGGCAATTTGAAAAATTTAAGGCTGCTAATGCTTTTAGGCAGTTAATCGAACAGTGGCATGTGTCTGATTTTCACATCAGTTCGGCGAGGGGTAGGAAGGAACCTTCGGGCGACTCAGAGCACTTGTCTGAGTCTGGTGATAATTTACCGTTAGTTGCTCGCTATATGCATGAGCAGCATCCAGAGCAGTTTAGGAAAATTCTGGATACCATGTCTCGAAGAGTGCCAGGAGTGAAAACCATTGAGCCACTCCTAACTGCTGATGGTTATTTGACATTAAGGTTTCAGGATGGCGCCTTCAAAACTCCATTTTTGGATCGATATGTTTCAGACGGCACAATTAAAATGTTTGCCTATATGGTGCTTTTGCATGATCCAGCACCTCACCCGCTGCTTTGTGTTGAGGAGCCAGAAAATCAGCTCTATCCAACGCTAATGCAAGAGTTGGCTGAGGAGTTTCGAGGCTATGCGTTGCGAGGTGGTCAGGTTCTTGTTTCAACTCACTCGCCTGATTTTTTGAATGCGGCAGAGTTGGATGAAGTTTGCTGGTTGGTGAAAAAAGAGGGTGGGACTGAAGTTCGCCGAGCTAAGGACGATGCGCAAATTTGTGCCTATATGGCTGATGGCGATCAACTGGGATACTTGTGGAAACAAGGCTTTTTTGATGGGGCCGATCCACAATGAGAAAAGAGTTAGTGTTTTTATTAGAAGAGCGCTCTGCGAAAGTTATGCTGGAAAGCCTTCTGCCGAGAATGCTCGATGAACGAATTGAATTTAGATTAATTGCTTTTGAGGGCAAGCAGGACTTGGAAAAACGCATGGTTATGCGCATGAAGGGGTATGTAAATGCTGAGGCCCGCTTTGTTGTAATGCGAGATCAGGATAGTGACCCAAACTGCATAGCTCTAAAATCAAGATTGGTCGCCAAGTGCCAAGAATCAGGTAGAGGGGCGGTCAGCTTGGTTCGTATCGCTTGCCGAGAACTCGAAACTTTTTATCTGGCGGATCTTAAGGCTGTAGAAGAAGCTCTCTCCTTAAAAGGAATAAGCGAAAAGCAGAATGCTGCAAAGTTTCGTAGTCCAGACTATCTGGTGTCGCCTAGTCATGAGCTGAAAATTATAAGTAAGCAGAAGTATGAAAAGATTAATGGTTCGCGTGAGATAGGGCGATATTTGGATATTGATAATGTCCGTTCTGATAGTTTTCGTAATTTGGTCCAAGGGATAAAGCTTCTAGAAAGAGAGCTTCTCTCCTTGTGATAGAGACGCTATTCGGTGCTCTCGAACTTTGTGTGGTAAGTTTTCTACACTGCAACCATTTATAAGAAATTTGTATTCCCGATGACCGACGAATCGCCCTCCATCGACAAACTGCTGAAAAACCTCGATCACGCCATGCTCGCCGACCGCCACCGGCTGCGGCGGCAGTTGCTTGAGCTGCGCAAGAAACCCGACGAGGCCAGGCTGGCCCAGTGGGTGGCGCGCATGCAGGCTTCCTGCGATCAGGTGCTGGCGCGCAAGGCCAGCCTGCCGGTGATCCGTTACGACGACAGCCTGCCGATTGCGGCCAATCGTGACGAAATCAAGAAGGCCCTGGAAAAGCACCAGGTGCTGATCATCGCCGGCGAAACCGGCTCGGGTAAAACCACCCAGTTGCCGAAAATCTGTCTGGAGATCGGTCGTGGCCAGCATGGTCTGATCGGCCACACCCAGCCTCGGCGGATCGCGGCGCGCAGCGTGGCCAGTCGGGTTGCCGAAGAACTCGGCACGCCGCTGGGCGCGCTGGTCGGCTATCAGGTACGGTTCGAGGATCAGAGCGATTCCAATACCCTGATCAAACTGATGACCGACGGCATTCTGCTGGCGGAAACCCAGAACGACCGCTACCTCGAACGCTACGACACGATCATCGTCGACGAAGCCCACGAACGCAGCCTCAACATCGACTTCCTGCTCGGTTACCTGAAAACCCTGCTGCCGCGTCGTCCGGACCTGAAAGTCATCATCACGTCGGCGACCATCGATCTGGAGCGTTTCTCCAAGCATTTCGACGATGCACCGATTGTCGAGGTTTCCGGCCGCACCTTCCCGGTTGAAACCTGGTATCGCCCGCTGACGCTTGAGCAGGACGAAGAGGGCAACCGCGTCGAAGACGACCTGACCGTGGATCAGGCGATCCTCGCCACCCTCGACGAAATCGCCGCTTACGAGCGCAGCGAGCGCCGCAGTCCCGGCGATGTGCTGGTGTTCCTGCCGGGCGAGCGCGAGATTCGCGACGCTGCCGACATGCTGCGCAAGGCGCAGCTCAAACACACCGAGATCCTGCCGTTGTACGCGCGCCTGTCACCGGCCGAACAGCAGCGGATTTTCCAGTCGCATCCGGGCCGTCGTGTGGTGTTGGCGACCAACGTTGCCGAAACTTCGCTGACCGTGCCGGGCATCCGTTACGTGATCGACAGCGGCACCGCGCGCATCAGCCGCTACAGCTACCGCGCCAAGGTCCAGCGACTGCCGATCGAAGCGATCTCCCAGGCCAGCGCCAACCAGCGTAAAGGTCGCTGCGGCCGGGTCGAGCCGGGTATCTGCGTGCGCCTGTACAGCGAGGAGGATTTCCTCGGTCGCCCGGAATTCACCGATCCGGAAATCCTGCGCACCAACCTCGCGGCGGTAATCCTGCAGATGCTCCATCTGCGTCTCGGCGAGATCACCGATTTCCCGTTTATCGAGCCGCCGGACGGCAAGGCGATCAGCGACGGTTTCAACCTGCTGCAAGAACTCTCGGCGGTGGATCGCAACAGTCAGCTGACCCCGCTCGGCCGCCAGTTGGCGCGCCTGCCGGTGGACCCGCGCATGGGCCGCATGCTGCTCGAAGCGGCAAAACTCGGCAGCCTGCAGGAAGTGCTGATTGTCGCCAGCGCCATGTCGATTCAGGACCCGCGCGAGCGTCCACCGGAGCGTCAGCAAGCCGCTGACCAGGCCCACGCCCAGTGGAAGGATATCGATTCGGACTTCGCCGGGCTGGTCAATCTGTGGCGTGGTTTTGAAGAGCAGCGCCAGGCGCTGACCGCCAGCCCACTGCGCAACTGGTGCCGGAAGAATTTCCTCAACTACCTGCGGTTGCGCGAGTGGCGCGACTCCCATCGTCAGTTGAGCCTGATCTGCCGCGACTTGCAGCTGAGCCTGAACAAAGAGCCGGCGGATTATCCGAAGCTGCATAAAGCGGTACTGGTCGGCTTGCTCAGCCAGATCGGACAGAAAACCGAGGACGGCGATTACCTTGGCGCCCGTCAACGGCGGTTCTGGATTCACCCGTCGTCGGGCATCGGCAAGAAGCGCCCGCAGTGGGTGATGACCGCCGAACTGGTGGAAACCACCAAGCTCTACGCGCGGATGGTGGCGAAGATCGACGCCGACTGGATCGAACCGCTCGCCGGGCACCTGATCAAGAAGAACCACTTCGAACCGCACTGGGAGAAGAAGCGCGGCCAGGTCGTCGCGTTCGAACAGATCACCCTGTTCGGCCTGATCGTGGTTGGTCGTCGACCGGTGCATTACGGCCCGGTGGATCCGGTGGTATCGCGCGAGCTGTTCATCCGCGAAGGCCTGGTGCGGGGCGAGATTCAGTCCCGGGCCAAATGCCTGACTGCCAACAAACAATTGCTCGAACAGCTCGACGAACTGGAGGCCAAGGCCCGTCGCCGGGACATTCTGGCCGACGAGGAAACCCTATACGCGTTCTACGACGCGCGTTTGCCGGCGGAGATTCACCAGACCGCGACCTTCGACAGCTGGTATCGGGTCAACAGTCAGAAAGATCCGCAACTGCTGATCATGCGCGAGGAAGACGTGCTGGCTCGCGAAGCCAGTGAAGTCACAGCCCAGCATTACCCGGACACGCTGCACATCGGCGATCTGGAACTGGCGCTGAGTTATCACTTCGAACCGAATCACCCGCGCGACGGCGTGACCCTGCGTGTGCCGGCGCCGCTGTTGCCGATGCTGCCGCCGGAGCGCCTGGAGTGGCTGGTGCCGGGGCTGATCGAGGCCAAGTGCATTGCGCTGGTGCGCAACCTGCCCAAGGCCCTGCGCAAGAACTTCGTGCCGGTGCCGGACTTCATCAAGGCCGCGCTGCAACGCATGACGTTTGCCGAAGGTTCGTTGCCGCAAGCGCTGGGCCGCGAACTGCTGCGCATGACCGGCGCGCGGGTCAGCGATGAAGCCTGGGCCGAAGCGGCGCAACAAGTCGAAAGTCACCTGCGGATGAACCTGGAAATCGTCGACGGCCAGGGCAAGTTCCTTGGCGAAGGACGGGATCTGGCCGAGCTGACCGCACGTTTCGCTGAAGCCAGCCAGGCTGCTTTGGCCGTGCCGCAAAGTGCGAAAAGCCAGCAACCGGTGGAGGCCAAGGTCTTCGCCCCGGTGGCGGAAAAGACTCAGCAGAAGATCGCCGGGCTGTCGATGACGGTTTATCCGGCGCTGGTGGAAGAGGGCGGCACCGTCAAGGAAGGTCGCTTCTCGACCCCGGCCGAAGCCGAATTTCAGCATCGCCGCGCCTTGCAGCGCCTGTTGATGCAGCAACTGGCGGAACCGGCCAAGTTCCTGCGCGGCAAGTTGCCGGGCCTGACTGAAATGGGCCTGCTGTACCGCGAACTGGGCCGCGTCGATGCGCTGGTGGAAGACATTCTGCTGGCCAGCCTCGACAGCTGCATTCTCGACGGCGAAGACCCGTTGCCGCGTGACGGCGCAGGTCTGGCGGCACTGGCCGAGCGCAAGCGCGGCAGCTGGACCGAGCACGCCGAGCGCGTGGCACGTTTGACCCTGGAAATCCTCAAGCTCTGGCACGGCCTGCAAAAACGCTTCAAGGGCAAGATCGACCTGGCTCAGGCGGTGGCGCTGAACGACATCAAGCAGCAGCTCAGTCATCTGGTGTATCCGGGCTTCGTCCGGGAAACGCCGATGCTCTGGCTCAAGGAGTTGCCGCGCTATCTGAAAGCGGTCGAGCAACGTTTCGAGAAGCTGGGCGCGCAGGTGCAGAAGGATCGGGTGTGGAGCGGCGAACTCGCCGGGCTCTGGACGCAATACCAGACCCGCGCCGCCAAACATGCGCAGGAAGGCAAACGCGATCCGCAGCTCGAGCTGTATCGCTGGTGGCTGGAGGAGTATCGGGTTTCGCTGTTCGCCCAACAGTTGGGGACGAAAGTGCCGATCTCCGACAAGCGGCTGAACAAACAATGGAGCCAGGTAGAACCCTGATTCCGAGGCTGTACAGATCCCCTGTGGGAGCGAGCTTGCTCGCGAATGTGGCGGGTCAGGCGATCAAGATTTTGACTGATGTACCGCCTTCGCGAGCAAGCTCGCTCCCACAAGGAATTTCCCGTTGCTCCCGGGAATGGGGCCAAAACCTTGGGTTTATGGCAAACTTCGCCACCATAAATGCCGTTTTCGCGTCCCAGAGCCTTTGCCGGGCCGCGCAACGGAATAAAGCGATGCCAGGTTTTTGCGTCCCTTATACGGGAATGGACCCTTTGCGTGTTGGCACGTCGGTGCCAGCACTTTCTGCCTGAACAGATTAGAGAAACGACCATGCATAACGTCGTCATCAGCGGCACCGGCCTGTACACCCCGGCCAACAGCATCTCCAACGAAGAGCTGGTGCAGTCTTTCAATACCTACGTCGCCCAGTTCAATGCGGACAACGCCGAAGCCATCGCCAGCGGCGAAGTCCAGGCCCTGACCGAGTCCAGCGCCGCGTTCATCGAAAAAGCTTCCGGCATCAAGAGCCGCTTTGTCATGGACAAGGACGGCATCCTCGACCCGCAACGCATGGCGCCACGTCTGCCGGAGCGTTCCAACGACGAATGGTCGGTGCTCTGCCAGATGGCCATCGGCGCTGCCGAACAAGCCCTGCAGCGTGCCGGCAAGACTGCCGCTGACATCGACGGTGTAATCGTCGCCTGCTCCAACCTGCAACGCGCTTATCCAGCCATCGCCATCGAAGTCCAGGAAGCGCTGGGCATCCAGGGTTTCGGTTTCGACATGAACGTTGCCTGCTCGTCGGCGACCTTCGGCATCCAGCAAGCGGCCAACACCGTGCAACTGGGCCAGGCCCGGGCGATCCTGATGGTCAACCCGGAAGTCTGCACCGGTCACCTGAACTTCCGTGACCGTGACAGCCACTTCATTTTCGGTGACGCGGCTACTGCGGTGATCATCGAGCGTGCCGATACGGCGACGTCGAAACACCAGTTCGACGTGGTCAGCACCAAACTGCTCACCAAGTTCTCCAACAACATCCGCAACAACTTCGGCTTCCTCAACCGCGCAGCGGAAGAGGGCATCGGCGCCCGCGACAAACTGTTCGTGCAGGAAGGTCGCAAGGTGTTCAAGGACGTCTGCCCGATGGTGGCCGAACTGATCGGCGAGCACCTGGAAGAGAACAAGCTCAACGTCGGTGACGTGAAGCGCTTCTGGCTGCACCAGGCCAACCTGAGCATGAACCACCTGATCGTGCGCAAGCTGCTGGGCCGCGAAGCCACCGAAGAAGAAGCCCCGGTGATTCTCGACACCTACGCCAACACCAGCTCCGCCGGTTCGGTGATCGCGTTCCACAAATATCAGGACGATCTGGCAGCCGGCTCGCTGGCGGTGCTGAGTTCGTTCGGTGCCGGTTACTCGATTGGTAGTGTGATTCTGCGTAAACGCTAAAATCGGGTTCATTTCCTCTTAATCGCGCTGACGTTTCCTACATCCGAATCGGCGCGAACGCTGTAATTTTCGAAAGTGGCGGCAGGCGAAGTCCTGCCGCTATCATTTTCGAAGTCAGGAACAGGGGATTGATGGATGGCAGTTGACGACACCCGATTGCTTGAGCGGCTGCTCGCCGGTGAGCAAAAGGCCTTCAAGGAGCTGGTCAGTACCTATCAAAGCCCCATGCGCGCGGTGGCCTACGCGATTGTCGGTCAGCGCCATGTCGAAGAAGTGGTGCAGGATGCCTGGCTGTCGGTGGTGCGCCATATCGGCAGCTTTGAAGGCCGCTCCAGTCTCAAGACCTGGCTGCTGACCATCACCGCCAACTCGGCCAAGAGCCGCTACAAACTCAATCGTCGCGAAGTGTTGCTGGATGATCTGCCGTCCCCCCACGGCACCATCGACGACGATCGTTTTTCTCCCGGCGACGGCCACTGGCTGGTCGCACCGTTCGCCTGGCACCAGGACACGCCCGAAGCGTTGCTGACAGAAGGCGAGCTGCGTGAATGCCTCGAGCACACGTTGTTGAGCCTGTCGGAACTGCAAAGCAGCGTTCTGTTGTTGCGCGAACGTCAGGGCCTGGAGCTGGAGGAGATCTGTAATCTTCTGGAGATCTCGCTCTCCAATGTCCGCGTGCTGCTGCATCGGGCACGTTTGAAGGTCTTTGCGACCGTGGAGCATTTTGAGGAGACGGGAGAATGTTGACCTGCAAGGAGCAAGTGGCGCGATCCAGCGATTATCTTGATGGCCAGTTGAGCTTTCGCGAGAAACTGATGGTGCGTCATCACCTGATGTTCTGCCGCAATTGCCGGCGTTTCATTCGCCAGATGCGTTTGATGCAGGCGACGTTGCGGGCGATGCCGCAAAAGCCTGAAGAGGGCGTGGACGCGTTGGCCGAGCAGCTGGCACAGCTGCGGCGCAAGGACAGTCCCTGAAAACACAGACTGGCGCGGTCGCAGCGAACGGATGATGGGGATCGCTGCGGCCGCGCCAGTCTGTTGAAGCCTCTTCAAACGATGGAACCGGATGTACAACCCATCGTTTGAAGTCTGTTGCCGGGTTGCTTAGAACTTCGCTTCCGCGTCCAGCTGCAGGGTGTTGGTGTCTGCATCACGCTGGGTACGGCTGGAGAAGTCGGCCTTGGTCAGGAAGTAAGTCGCACCGATGGCGAAGTTCTTGTCGATGTCGTAACCGACCTTGAACTTGTGGCCACGGGAACCGGTGGTGCCGTTGGCGAAGTCCGAATCGGTGAAGGCGCCGACCACAGCGTTGCGCTGCACGTCACGATAGTTGTAGTCGAGGTTCAGGCCGAAGACTTTCGACTTGGCACCCACCAGCCAGGCGGTGTCCTGATCGGTCACTGCATCGTTGTTCTTCACGTACTGACCGTAGAACGACAGCGGCATTGGCAGGCCGCCGATGTCGACCTGGCTGAAGCCTTCGTACAGACGGAATTCGTTGTCGGCCGAGTTGCCGTTGACGGCCAGGGCGCACGGCGTGGAAGTACCGGTGCAACGGCTGTCTTCGTCGTTCTGGTAGGCGTAGACGCTGCCGCCCAGGGTCAGTTTCAGGTTGTCGGTGATGGCGAAGCGGCTGCCCAGCTGGCCGGCAGTCAGGCGCAGGTCGTGACGGAATTGCACGCCGTCGCCGTCGACGTTGTCCTTGAGGTTGTAGTTACCCAGGCTGCCGAACAGTTCGACGCTGCTACCCAATGGATACTTGTAGGTAACGGCCAGACCTTCCGGGTTGATGTCGCTGTCCCAGATTACGTCGCCCATGCTCACCCACGGTTGCAGCATCTTGCCGCCGATGATGTGCAGGTTCTTGATCTGGTCCGGGTGGTAGTCGATGTAGCCCAGGTCGAGCCAGATCTGCTTCTTGTCGAAGTAGTTGTCCTGATCCTGGTTGGTCGAACGGGCGTCGTCGCCGCCGCCGGTGGCGATACGGATGCCGGTGTCGACTTGCGGGTTGATCTCGGTGTACGCACCCAAACGGGCACGGATACGCTGGCGATCCTTGTCGCGGCCGCCGTTGTTCGGCTCGCCATCGATCTTGATGGTTTCCTGACGGATACGCACGTCGCCCTTGAACTGGGTCTTGGCGGCCCAGGCCAGTTTCTGGTCGAAACTGCTGAGTTCGTTGGTTTTCTTCGCGGTCGCCGCGATTTGCTCGTTGGTCTCTTGCTGCGCCTGCTGCGCGATTTGCTGAGCCTTCTGATCCTTGGCCAGTTCAGTTTGCAGTTCAACGTACTGCGCCTGGGAAATCGAACCGTTAGCCTTGAGCATGTCGAGCAGTTTGGCGTCGACTGCGGCACTGGCCGGTACACTCATGGCCAGCAACAGGCCACCGCACAGGGCCGCCGCAGTTTTCGTGGAAGCAAGACGCATAGCAATCTCCGAAGATGAAAAGGGGATGGCTGAACCATCCTGGGCACAACCGACGGTTTGACGGTCGGAAAACAGTGTCCGGGGTAGAACCCGGCGCTCTAAAAACAGGCGCCAGTATCGCGATGGTTTATGACAGAGCAGTGGCACGATGATGGCAGGTTGATGACGATACAAAACTGCCGTGAACTATTGATCTAGAGCGCTGTCGCGCATTCGGGCGTGGGCAACGCCCGGCCGATCAGCGATACTCGCCGGGCGTTCACGCCCGAAAGTGGAGAGGAAAATGCCGCTGCAACGCCTGCATAAACTGTCGGAAATTCCAGCGTCCGACTGGGATGTTCTGGTCCCGCAAAACCAGCCGTTTCTGCGCCACGCCTTTCTGGCTTCGCTGGAGGACAGCGGCTGCGTCGGCCCGCACACGGGTTGGCAAGCGGAGCATTTGCTGCACGTTGAAGCGGGGCGCGTGATCGCGGCGCTGCCCGGTTATCGCAAGTGGCATTCCTACGGTGAATACGTGTTCGATCACGGCTGGGCCGATGCCTGCGCCCGGGCCGGCATCGATTACTACCCCAAATTCCTCAGCGCCGTTCCGTTCAGCCCGGTCAGCGGCCCTCGGTTGTTGGCTGCGAACGTCGAAGACGGATTCGAACTGCTCAAGAGCCTGCCGGGGTATCTGGAAATCGAAGAACTCTCCAGCGCCCACATCAACTTCACCGACGCGTTTACCGATGCCGCGATGGCCGAGCAGCCGGGCTGGCTGCAACGCATCGGCTGTCAGTACCACTGGCAGAATCGCGGTTACCGCGACTTTCAGGATTTCCTCGACGTGCTCGCCTCGCGCAAGCGCAAACAGATGCGCAAGGAGCGCGAGCAAGTGGCGGCGCAGGGCTTCGAGTTCGAATGGCTGGAAGGCCGCGAGCTGGACGAGGCCCAGTGGGATTTCGTCTACGCCTGTTACGCCAACACCTACGCGGTACGCCGGCAGGCACCCTACCTGACCCGGGAATTCTTCAGTCTGCTGGCCGAGCGCATGCCGGAATCGATCCGCGTGGTCCTGGCCCGGCAGGGCTCACGGCCGGTGGCGATGGCGTTCAGTCTGGTGGGCGGCGACAGTTTTTACGGACGCTATTGGGGATGCCTGGCCGAGTTTGACCGGCTGCACTTCGAGACCTGTTTCTATCAGGGCATGGACTATGCGATTGCCAATGGATTTCAGCGTTTCGATGCCGGTGCCCAGGGCGAGCACAAACTGATTCGCGGCTTCGAACCGGTGATCACCCATTCCTGGCATTACCTGCGTCATCCCGGTTTGAAAGCCGCGGTCAAAGACTTCCTGCACCAGGAGCGCGCCGGTGTCCTGGCCTATGCCGAAGAGGCGAGGAGCGCCTTGCCGTATCGGCAAGCCTGATCCTCGCCGGCACCCTCAGCTGTCTTCCTTGCCCAGCCAGCGATAGAGCACGCCGCCGACCACCGCACCGAGCAGCGGCGCGACCCAGAACATCCACAACTGCGCGATGGCCCAGCCGCCGACCATCAGCGCCGGGCCGGTGCTGCGGGCCGGGTTGACTGAGGTGTTGGTCACCGGGATCGAGATCAGGTGGATCAGCGTCAGGGCCAGGCCGATGGCGATCGGTGCCAGCCCTGCCGGGGCGCGTTTGTCGGTGGCGCCGAGGATGATCACCACGAACATGGCGGTCATCACCAGCTCGGTGACGAAGCCGGAAGCCATCGAGTATTTGCCCGGCGAGTGCTCGCCATAACCGTTTGAGGCCAGGCCGGCAGCGATGTCGAAGCCTTCCTTGCCGCTGGCGATGTGGTAGAGCAGTGCCGCTGCCAGAATCCCGCCGATTACCTGGGCGATGACGTAGGCAGGCAGTTCCTTGGCCGGGAACCGACCGCCGACGACCAGACCGACCGACACGGCCGGGTTGAGGTGACAGCCGCTGATGTGGCCGATGGCAAACGCCATGGTCAGCACCGTCAGACCAAACGCCAGGGCCACCCCCAGCACGCCGATACCCAAAGGTGAAGACGCGGCGATGACCGCACTGCCGCAACCGCCCAAAACCAACCAGAACGTACCCAACAACTCAGTAACTGAACGTTTGAACAGAGACATGAGAGAGTCCTTGATAGGCGTGCTATCGAGACTGGATCGAGTAATGCTTCCCTGCAGATTTACGACAGGTTCCGTTCCGGAGCCTTGGCTCAGTACAGCATGGATTTTGTGGATTTCCAGCAGGCGATAAAAAACCGCCAGAGCCCGTAGTCAAGGGGCTCTGGCGGTTTTTGTGTTTTGACGCAGGATCAGTCGATGCCGACAAACCCTCCGGTCTGGTGCGCCCACAACCGCGCATACAATCCGCCATGGGCCAGCAGTTCGGCATGGTTGCCGCTTTCGGCGATCTTGCCGTTCTCCAGCACCACCAGCCGGTCCATGCGGGCAATGGTCGAGAGGCGGTGGGCGATGGCGATCACGGTCTTGCCCTGCATCAGGGTTTCCAGGCTTTCCTGAATCGCCGCTTCAACCTCAGAGTCAAGCGCCGAGGTCGCTTCGTCCATGATCAGGATCGGTGCGTCCTTGAGCAGCACCCGGGCAATGGCGATCCGCTGACGCTGGCCACCGGACAGTTTCACCCCGCGCTCGCCGACATGTGCATCGAATCCGGTGCGCCCTTCGGCGTCCGACAACAACGGGATGAACTCATCGGCACGGGCCTTGCGCACCGCTTCCCAGAGCTCGGCGTCAGTGGCGTCGGGCTTGCCGTACAGCAAGTTGTCGCGGATTGAACGGTGCAGCAGCGAGGTGTCCTGAGTGATCATGCCGATCCGCGCGCGCAGGCTTTCCTGGCCGACTTCGGCGATGTTCTGGCCGTCGATCAGGATCCGCCCGCCCTCGACGTCGTACAGGCGCAGCAGCAGGTTGACCAGGGTCGACTTGCCGGCGCCAGACGGGCCGATCAGGCCGATTTTCTCGCCCGGTTTGATGGTCAGGTTGAGGTCGCCGATGATGCCTTTCTTCTTGCCGTAGTGAAAATCCACGTGCTCGAAACGCACTTCACCACGAGCCACAGCCAGCGGTTTGGCCTGCTCCCGATCGGTGACGCTGACCGGTTGCGAGATGGTCTGCAGACCGTCCTGGACCATGCCGATGTTTTCGAAGATGCCGGTGACCACCCACATGATCCAGCCGGACATGTTGACGATGCGGATCACCAGGCCGGTGGCCAGGGCGATCGCGCCGACGCTGATCAGCGACTGCGTCCACAGCCACAGGGCCAGCGCCGTGGTGCCGACGATCAACAGGCCGTTCATGGTGGTGATGGCCACGTCCATGCTGGTGACCACGCGACCGGCCAGTTGGGCTTTTTCGGTCTGTTCCTGAATCGCCTCGCGGGCGTAATGCTGTTCGAAGTTGGTGTGGGCGAACAGCTTCAGGGTGGCGATGTTGGTGTAGCCGTCGACGATCCGGCCCATCAGCTTAGAGCGCGCATCGGAGGCTTCCACCGAGCGGTCCTTGACCCGAGGCACGAAGTAATAGAGCGCGCCGACGTAGGCGGCGATCCACGTCAGCAGCGGGATCATCAGGCGCCAGTCGGCCTCGGCGAACAGCACCAGCGAACTGATCGCGTAGATCAGCACATGCCACAACGCATCCACCGCTTGCACGGCGGAGTCGCGCAGTGAGTTGCCGGTCTGCATGATGCGCTGGGCAATGCGCCCGGCGAAGTCGTTCTGGAAGAAATTCAGGCTCTGCTTGAGCACGTAACTGTGGTTCTGCCAGCGAATCATGCTGGTCATGCTCGGGCTCAGGGTCTGGTGCACCAGCATGTCGTGCAGTGCCAGAAACAGGGGGCGCAGCAGCAATGCCACGACGGCCATCCACGCCAGTTCGGCGCCATGCACTTTGAAGAAATCGGCGTTCGGCGTGCCTTGCGCGAGGTCGATGATGCGGCTCAGGTAACTGAACAGCGCCACTTCGATCAGTGCACCGAACAGGCCGACGATCAGCAGGGCGGCGAAACTCGGCCAGACCTGCTTCAGGTAATAGGTATAGAAGGGCAGAACGCGGTCCGGCGGGGATGCCGTCGGGGCATCGCGGAATATGTCGATCAGTTGTTCGAAACGGCGATAGAGCATCAGATAACCGCCCGGAGCACGGGCTCTCCTTTTATCAGTGTGAGCGGCACAGGGTTGAACCGCGCCGCTCGATATGCCCTGTAAAGCTTAGTCGATGCGCTTGGCCGACTTGATGATCACAGGGTCGACCGGCACGTTTTGCATGCCCTGTTTGGTGGTGGTCTGGGAGTTGACGATGATGTCGACCACGTCCATGCCCTTGACCACTTTGGCGAACACCGCGTAACCGGCGTCGCGGCCCGGATCGAGGAAGGCGTTGTCGGCCACGTTGATGAAGAACTGGCTGGTGGCCGAATCCGGGTTGGAAGTACGGGCCATCGACAGGGTGCCACGAACGTTATGCAGGCCGTTGCTGGCTTCGTTCTTGATCGGCGCCTTGGTGTCTTTCTGTTGCATCTGCTGGGTGAAGCCGCCGCCCTGGGCCATGAAGCCCGGGATCACGCGGTGGAAAATGGTGTTGGTGTAGAAACCGCTGTCGACGTACTCGAGGAAGTTCTTGGTACTGATCGGCGCCTTGACCGGGTCCAGTTCGATTTCGATCTGGCCGTTGGTGGTGTCCAGCAGCACGTGCGGCGCTTTTGCCGGCGTGGCAGCCATCAGGTTGGCAGCGAACAGCACGGTGCCGGCGGCGAGGGCGAGTTTTTTCAGCATGGGTCAGTGATCCTGAGGGTGATTATCGGCTGTGGCGAGGAACTCCAGCAGCGTTTGATTGAAGCGTTCGGGCTGATCGAGCGGGGTGGCGTGGCGCGAATCGGCGATCACCACCAGCCGCGCATCGGGCAGCAGTCTGACATAGGTTTCTTTCAGCGAAACGGGGGTGTAGTCCCGGTCGGCGCTGACGACGAGGGTTGGACAGGTGACCCGGGAAAGTCGTTCCTGAACCCCCCAGCCAACAATCGCATCGAAGCTGGCGAGATAAGCACGTTTGTCGTTTTTTGCCCAGCGTTCGGCCATCTTCTGACGCAAATCCGCCTGCTCCGGTTTGGGGAACAGCTTGGCGCCAAGGGCCTTGCCGATGGTGGCGAGACTGAGCAGGCGCATCAGGCTCCAGCGCTTGAACCACTGCCAGTAATCGTCGCGGCTGCGCACCTTGACCTCGGGCGCGCTGTTGACGATGGTCAGGCTCTTGAGCATCTGCGGCTGATCGACGGCGAACTGAAAGCCGATCATGCCGCCCATGGACAGCCCGGCGTAGTGCACCGGGCCGAGCTTCAAATGCTCGATCAGGGCGACGATGTCGGCGCTGAACCCGGCGATGCTGTAGCGCTCGCGGGGCTTGTCGGAGCGGCCGTGACCGCGTACGTCCGGGACGATCACCCGGTAATGCGCGGCCAGCGCCGGAATCTGCATTTCCCAGTCCAGGGTGCTGGAGCCCAGACCGTGAACCAGCAGCAATGGATCGCCGTGGCCATATTCCTCGTAGTGCAGGTTGCAACCTTCATGCTCGAAATACGCCATCGGTGAACTCCGTGTCAGGCTTGTTCGGGGGCGGCAAACGGTGCGTCCAGCGGCAGGGTGTCGAAGGTGCGCAGCAGTTCGACGAGGATCTGCGAGGCCGGGCCCAAGGGTTTGTCCTTGTTCGAGTACAGATAGAAGCTCGGATTGCGGCTGCCGCCCTGATCCAACGGTAGCAGCTTGAGCAGGCCTTCCTTCAATTCACGTTCGATCATGTGCCGTGGCAACCAGGCGAACCCCAGGCCGCTGGAGACAAAATTGGCGGCGGTGGCGAGGCTGCCGACGGTCCAGCGTTGTTCGGCGCCGAGCCAGCCGACGTCCCGGGGTTGCTGGCGGCCGGAGTCGCGGATCACCACTTGCATCTGGGTTTCCAGGTCCTGGAAATTCAGCTCGCGGTTCAACCGGTGCAGCGCGTGTTCGGGGTGGGCGACGGCGACGAATTCCACGTCGCTCAATTCCGCGCCGAGGTAACCGGGAATGCTCAGGCCGGTGATGGCCAGGTCGGCCACGCCTTCGAGCAGCACTTCTTCGACGCCCGACAGCACCTCCTCACGCAGACGCACGCGGCAGCCACGGCTTTGCGGCATGAACGCGGTCAGTGCGCGAACGAGGCGGGCGCTCGGGTAGGCGGCGTCGACCACCAGCCGCACTTCGGCTTCCCAACCTTGCTCCATGTGATGGGCGAGGTCTTCCAGCTGGCTGGCCTGTTTCACCAGTTGTCGCGAGCGGCGCAGCAACACGCCGCCGGCTTCGGTCAGCACAGCCTTGCGGCCATCGATGCGCAGCAGCGGCACGCCGAGCTGATCCTGCATGCGGGCGACGGTGTAACTCACCGACGATTGCGAGCGATGCAGGGCCTCGGCGGCCTGGGCGAATCCGCCGTGGTCGACCACGGCCTGCAACGTTCGCCATTGATCAAGGGTCACGCGGGGCGCTTTCATCAATAGCTCCTCTTGTCCTAAGCTGGCGGTCCCTCATGGAGACTGCCGAATGAAAAAAATCTGTTGTGTGTTGCTGGCGCTGCTTCCGCTGACTGCGTTCGCGTACCCGATCGATGTGGAAAAGGACCTCAACGGCCTGAAGATCGACTACAACGCGTTCGACACTGATAACGACATCGGCTCCATCCAGGTCAACAACTACGGCGACGTCGACGCGACCTGCAAGGTGGTGTTCACCAACGGCCCGGAGGCGCCGCGCACCCGCAACATCGAAGTGGCTGCGGGCAAGCATAAGAACGCCACGGCCAAGTTCACCCGGACCATCATCAAGCTGCGCATCAAGCTGAGCTGCACCCCGAAATAGCGTCACGGCCCTGTGGGGGCGGGCTCCCACAGGGTATGGCTTGCATCTAAACGAATTTTTCGATGCTTTGCAGCAATTATTTGCGCTTTTTCATCGATACGACTCTGTTTAACCTTCACTCCATCGACTTACAACATTCTCGGATGGAGGCTACACAACATGTCCCGCGTTCTGATCATCGAAAGCAGCGCCCGCCAACAAGACTCGGTTTCCCGTCAACTGACCCAGACCTTCATCAGTCAGTGGAAAGCGGCGCATCCGGCCGATCAGATCACCGTACGTGACCTCGCCGTGAATCCGGTGCCGCACCTGGACATCAACCTGCTGGGCGGCTGGATGAAATCCGCCGAGCAGCGCAACGACAGCGAGCAATCCTCGCTGGACCGTTCCAACGAATTGACCGATGAATTGCTCGCCGCCGACGTGCTGGTGATGGCCGCGCCGATGTACAACTTCGCCATCCCGAGCACCCTGAAAGCCTGGCTCGACCACGTACTGCGTGCCGGCGTGACCTTCAAGTACACCGAAACCGGCCCGCAAGGCCTGCTCAGCGGCAAGCGTGCCTACGTGCTGACCGCTCGCGGCGGCATTTACGCCGGCGGCCCGGCGGATCATCAGGAACCGTACCTGCGTCAGGTGATGGGTTTCATCGGCATCCACGACGTGACCTTCATCCACGCCGAAGGCATGAACCTGGGCGGCGACTTCCAGGAGAAGGGCCTCAACCAGGCCAACGCCAAACTGTCCCAGGTCGCTTGATATGTTAATCGCCAGATAATCGCCGATTGTTCTAGTGACCTGGCGCAACCCCTTCAAGGCTCTACGCGCATCGAACCTCCCTTTGCACTTGTTGCTCCTGAGTGCTGTAGCCCGATTGAACGCTTTAGCGAGATCGGGCTTTTTTTTGCCCGGGATTTAGCGATGGCCGGCAAAAACCGCTATCGTCGCCGCCATTCGAAATCGAGGCGAGCATGGGCTATCTACTTTTTGTCACGCTGATCCAGGCGTTTTCCTTCAGTCTGATCGGCGAATACCTGGCCGGTCATGTCGACAGCTACTTTGCGGTGCTGGTGCGGGTGGTGCTGGCCGGGCTGGTGTTCATCCCGCTGACCCGCTGGCGTTCGGTGGAACCAGCGTTCATGCGCGGCATGCTGCTGATCGGCGCGTTGCAATTCGGCGTGACCTACGTCTGCCTGTATCTGAGCTTCCGCGTGCTGACGGTGCCGGAAGTGCTGCTGTTCACCATCCTCACGCCGCTGCACGTAACGCTGATCGAGGACGCCCTCAACCGACGCTTCAACCCGTGGGCGCTGATCGCGGCACTGGTGGCGGTCGCCGGCGCGGCGGTGATTCGCTACGACCGGATCAACCCGGACTTCTTCATGGGCTTCCTGCTGCTGCAACTGGCCAACTTCACCTACGCCGCCGGGCAGGTGCTGTACAAACATCTGGTGGCGAAACACCCGAGCGATTTGCCGCACTACCGGCGCTTCGGTTTCTTCTACCTCGGCGCACTGGCGGTGGCGCTGCCGGCGTTCCTGCTGTTCGGCAAATCCAACTTCCTGCCCGAAGCCCCTTTGCAATGGGGCGTGCTGGTGTTCCTCGGTCTGGTCTCCACCGCACTCGGTTTGTACTGGTGGAACAAGGGCGCGTGCCTGGTCAACGGCGGCACCCTGGCGGTGATGAACAACCTGCACGTGCCGGTGGGGCTGCTGCTGAACCTGCTGATCTGGAATCAGCACGAAGAGCTCGGGCGGTTGTTCCTCGGTGGCAGCGTGATTCTGGCGGCGGTGTGGATCAGCCGGTTGGGGATTCGCAGGCCGGCGCCAGTTGCCCCACCAGAAACTCGATAAACGCCCGGGTCTTCTGCGGCACCCGCCGCGCTGACGAATACACCGCGTTGATGGTGATCGCCGGGGCTTGCCATTCGCACAGCACCGGCACCAGTCGCCCGGCCGCCAATGCCTCTTCGACGATGAAGTCCGGCAGCAGCGCAATGCCCATGCCGGCCTCGGCCGCTTGCGCCAGCAGGTCGCCGTTGTTGGCGTGCAGCGGCCCGGTCACGTTGACGCGCTGGGTCTCCTTGCCGTTGCACAGTTGCAGGCTGACCCCGCTCTGCAGATAGCCGTAGTTCAAGCATTGATGTGAGCGCAGATCCTGCGGTGACTGCGGCGTGCCCGCGCGTTCGAGGTAAGCGGGGGAGGCGACCATGATGCGCGGCGCCGGCGCCAGTTGCCGGGCGATCATGGTCGAGTCGGGCAGGCTGGCGATGCGGATGGTCACATCGAACCCGCCGCGCACCGGATCGACCTGCTGGTCGCTGAGCACCAGTTGCAGCTCGATGTTCGGGTGCTGCTCGTGGAACAGCGGAATCAGCTTGCCCAAGCGCCGCAGGCCGAACGACATCGGTGCATTGACCCGCAACACCCCGCGCAATTCACCCACCCCGTCCCGCGCCCGCTGCTCGGCCTCGTCCAGTGCCGCAATCACTTCCCGCGCCGCTTCGAAATACTCGGCGCCGGCCTCGGTCAGGTGCAGGCTGCGGGTGGTGCGTTGCAGCAGTTGCACGCCGATGGCTTCTTCCAGCGCCTGAATCTGTTTGCTGACTTTCGAGCGGGGCACGTCCATGGCCCGGGCGGCGGCCGCGAAGCCGTTCTCGCCGACCGTCACCACGAAGGCGCGCATGCATTCGATGCGATCCATGATTGTCCCTTTTTTAGAATCAATGATTCTCGATTTTAGGGAATTGTCCCTTTATCTGCCAGCCCCTAAAGTGACATCCAAGCCGAGACAACAACGCCGAAGACGGCCAGCCACTCGACTCACCCATTACCCAATCGAAACTCTGAAACGACATCAAAAGGAACGCGCCATGTCTATCCGTGAACTGCTGAACCCAACCAACTCCGCCCTGATCCTGATCGACCACCAGCCACAAATGGCTTTCGGCGTGCAGTCGATCGACCGTCAGACCCTGAAGAACAACACCGTCGGCCTGGCCAAGGCAGCGAAGATATTCAACGTGCCGACCATCTACACCTCGGTCGAAACCGAAAGCTTCAGTGGCTACATCTGGCCGGAACTGCTGGCGGTTCACCCGGAGCAGAAGCCGATCGAGCGCACCTCGATGAACTCCTGGGAAGACAAGGCGCTGGTTGACGCAGTGAAGGCCACCGGCCGCAAGAAACTGATCATCGCCGCGCTCTGGACCGAGGTGTGCCTGACCTTCCCGGCCCTGGAAGCCCTGGCTGAAGGCTACGAGGTGTACATCGTCACCGACGCGTCCGGCGGCACCACCAAAGAAGCCCACGACATGTCGGTACAGCGGATGATTCAGGCGGGCGCAGTGCCGGTGACCTGGCAGCAAGTGCTGCTCGAATACCAGCGTGACTGGGCGCACAAAGACACTTATCAGGCAGTGATGGATCTGGTGCTAGAGCACAGCGGGGCGTACGGCATGGGCGTCGATTACGCCTACACCATGGTGCACAAGGCACCGCAGCGGCAGGTCAAGTAACCCGGCATTTCGAAACTGAAGACATTAGACCCTGTGGGATCCACCCCCACAGGGTCTACTGTCGTTTGAGGATTCGTAGTCCGAAGTAAAAGCCGCTATCGTCGCCGCCAGTCGAAATCGAGGCGACCAGGGCTATCTACTTGTTTGAACAACTTGCACGTGCCGGTGGGATTGCTGGAACTGAAGGATTATTTGTGTGAGATCTGCGCGCTGCAAAGTGATTTTGGCTGCGTCCCTCTTGGGCTGTCTGCCGGGTATCAGTGTTTTCGGTTCCGTATTGGCCGACGATTCTCGCCAAGCCGGGTTTGTAGACCTGGCTGTCAAAGATCTGGCTGCGGCTCATCAACTGATAGTCAGCTCTCATCCGGGGGCCATAGACAAAGAGAATAAAGACTTCACTGACTGGGTCGAACGGGGCTATCTGGAGGCAAGGCAATTGTCCCTGCTGGTCGGTTCCAGGAGAGATGCCCAAGCTGTTCTGGGTTTCTATATTTCAGGGTTCAAGGATGGTCATGTAGGGATTTATCAATCCGAAAAAGACAGGTCTTCGTGGGCCGGTTTCATTCTGGACAAGAGAGGGGAGGACTTTGTTGTCAGCCGTGTTGCGAAGGGCTGGCCGGTACCTTTGCCGCCAATCGGTTCCAGCGTCATTTCATGTGACGGTAAAACAATTCGCGAGATAGTGAGCAATGAGATATCACCCTACATAGATCGCCGACTGGATTTGCAATCCACCTGGAATCACCTTGCGAAGCATTTGACTGTTGATGATGCGGACTATCCAGTGCTGGCCCGAAAACGGTCGGGCAATTGCCAGGTTGTTCTGTCGAATGGAGTGACGCAAAACTACGATCTGTCATGGCAGGAGGATGGCGGGCAATTAGCGGATTTTCTGTATCAACCTCAACCGCCTCAGATGGTCCTGGACCTCGGCCACGGAAAGTATTGGGTTCATGCGTCGAATTTCGCACCTTCGGCATCCGAAAATACATCTCTCGAGAAGATGCTCGATGTTCTCGAAAGTATTGATGATGCCAGTCTGGTTGTACTCGATACCCGCGGCAATCGTGGCGGTAACAGCCTGGTCGGAGCGAGGATTCTGTCTGCGTTGATGGGTGAAAGGTTTGTAGAAAGCCTGGACCGGTCCTCTCGCTCGTATGCCATGTGGAGGGTTTCTCCTCTTGCGCTTTCAACGCTTGATAACGCTATGGCCAGTAGTGAACGTAATTACGGAAAAGGCAGCGATGCCTATGCCTTTGTTTCAGGCTTGCGCGCGTCAATGAACACTGCACTGAAGGAGAAGACAGACTGGTTGCGACAGCCCGAGACATCTTCGCTCGATCAAGATCGCTCGAAAGACCTGAAGCAGAAAATTTTCAAGGGGCAACTTGTGCTGGTGACCGATTCGTTCTGTGCGAGTGCCTGTCTGGATTTTGCAGACGCCGTTCTGGCCGTTCCAGGAGCGATCCAGTTCGGGTTACCGACGAGTGCTGACACCGTATATATCGATATTGGCGCTCAGGTATTACCGAGCGGGGCCCGGTTCTGGTTGCCATTGAAAGTCTGGAGAGGCCGGGTGCGGGGAAATAATCAGAGTTATGAACCGCGGTATGTTTTCGATGGCGACATAAATGACACGCCCGCTGTTCAAAAGTGGGTGCTTGGTCACTTTTGAACAGACCTGCTCCAAACCTCCGGTCACTCGAAGCATCTTGCCGAGCGTTTCCGGAGGCGTTGTGTCATTACATGACGTGTTTCCCGGCGTCGGGGATGTGGCTCGCACCAAGAACTGCCGGCAATATCCCGGAACGCAAATCCCCACCACTCGGCTGCTGATACAGGCTCAACCCGAACTCCGGCAGTACCGCCAGCAGGTAATCGAAAATATCCCCCTGGATCCGCTCGTAATCGGCCCACACCGTGGTGGTGGTAAAACAGTAGATTTCCAGCGGAATGCCCTGGGCCGTTGTCTGCATCTGGCGGACCATGCAGGTCATGTTCGGCTGAATCTCCGGGTGACTCTTCAGATAAGCCAGTGCGTACGCGCGAAAAGTGCCGATGTTGGTCATGCGCCGGCGGTTGGCCGACATCGCCGCAACGTTGCCCTGCGCTTCGTTCCAGGCCTTGAGCTCGGCTTTCTTGCGGCCCATGTAGGCGGTCAGCAGGTGCACCTGGGAGAGTTTTTCTTCTTCATCGTCGCGGATGAACCGCACACCGCTGGCGTCGATGAACAGGCTGCGCTTGATCCGCCGACCGCCGGACTGCTGCATGCCGCGCCAGTTTCTGAACGACTCGGACATCAGGCGCCAGGTCGGGATCGAGACGATGGTCTTGTCGAAGTTCTGCACCTTGACCGTGTGCAGGGTGATGTCGACCACGTCGCCATCGGCGCCGACCTGCGGCATTTCGATCCAGTCGCCGACCCGCAGCATGTCGTTGCTGGTCAGTTGCACGCTGGCGACGAACGACAGCAGGGTGTCCTTGTAGACCAACAGGATCACCGCCGACATCGCACCCAGACCCGAGAGCAGCAACAGCGGCGATCGGTCGATCAGGGTGGCGACGATGATGATCGCGCCGAACACGTACAGAACCATTTTTGCCAGTTGCACATAACCCTTGATCGAGCGGGTGCGGGCGTGTTCGGTGCGGGCGTAGATGTCAAGCAGGGCATTGAGCAGGGCGCTGACCGAGAGCAGCAGGAAAAGAATGGTGAACGCCAGCGCCACATTGCCGAGGAACACCGTGGCGGTCTTGCTCAGCTCCGGCACCAGGTGCAGGCCGAACTGGATCACCAGCGACGGCGTCATCTGCGCCAGACGCTGAAACACCTTGTTATGCCGAAAGTCGTTGATCCAGTGCAGCGCGGGCTGGCGACCGAGCATGCGGCTGGCATGCAGGATCAGGTAACGCGCCACTCGTCCGAGGACCAGCGCGATCACCAGCAGCAGGACCAAAGCCAGGCCGGCGTGCAGGAGCGGGTGCTGTTCGAGGGCACCCCAGAGGTCTTGGGCGTTGAGCCAGAGCTGTTTGAAATCCATGAGCGAGACGATTCTTCTGTAAGACGCGACGGGCGATTAGAGCATTTAAGACGCTGTGTATTACCGTTGGAGACAAATCGAGCAACAAAAAAGCCACTGATTACGGCGGATTTCACAAAGAAACTCGGCCTGAGCGCTCGAAACCGGTAACCTATGCAGCTGATTTTTTGCATATCTTCGAGGTAGCACCCGTGTTTTCCCAATTCGCCCTGCACGAACGCCTGCTCAAAGCCGTGGCCGAGCTGAAATTTGTCGAGCCAACGCCTGTGCAAGCCGCGGCCATTCCGCTGGCGCTTCAGGGGCGTGACCTGCGGGTGACGGCGCAAACCGGTAGCGGCAAGACCGCCGCTTTCGTCCTGCCGATCCTCAACCGCCTGATCGGCCCGGCCAAGATCCGCGTCAGCATCAAGACCCTGATCCTGCTGCCGACCCGCGAGCTGGCCCAGCAGACCCTGAAGGAAGTGGAGCGCTTTTCGCAGTTCACTTTCATCAAGTCCGGCCTGATCACCGGCGGTGAAGACTTCAAGGTCCAGGCCGCCATGCTGCGCAAAGTGCCGGACATCCTGATCGGCACCCCGGGCCGGATGATCGAGCAACTGAACGCCGGCAACCTCGACCTGAAAGAAGTCGAAGTGCTGGTGCTCGACGAAGCCGACCGCATGCTCGACATGGGTTTCGCCGAAGACGTACAGCGTCTGGTCGACGAATGCCCGAACCGTCAGCAGACCATGCTGTTCTCCGCCACCACCGGCGGTTCCGGCCTGCGCGAGATGATCGCCAAGGTGCTGAACAACCCTGAGCACCTGCAGCTCAACGCGGTAAGCCAGCTGAACGACACCACCCGTCAGCAGATCATCACCGCCGACCACAATCAGCACAAAGAACAGATCGTGAACTGGCTGCTGGCCAACGAGACCTACCAGAAGGCCATCGTCTTCACCAACACCCGGGCCATGGCCGACCGCATCTACGGTCGCCTCGTTGCCCAGGAATACAAGGCGTTCGTGCTGCACGGCGAGAAAGACCAGAAGGATCGCAAACTGGCGATCGACCGTCTGAAGCAGGGCGGCGTGAAGATCCTGGTGGCTACCGACGTGGCGGCCCGTGGTCTGGACGTTGATGGCCTGGATCTGGTGATCAACTTCGACATGCCGCGCAGCGGCGACGAATACGTGCACCGCATCGGTCGTACCGGCCGTGCCGGCAACGACGGTCTGGCGATCTCGCTGATCTGCCACGGCGACTGGAACCTGATGTCGAGCATCGAGCGTTACCTGAAGCAAAGCTTCGAGCGCCGCACCATCAAGGAAGTCAAAGGCACCTACGGCGGACCGAAAAAGGTCAAGGCCTCGGGCAAAGCCGTCGGCGTGAAGAAGAAAAAGACCGACGCCAAGGGCGACAAGAAGAAAACCGCCGCCAAGACCCCGACCAAACGCAAGAGCGCCAACCGTCCGAAGCCGGACGCACTGGTGAGCAGCGATGGCATGGCCCCGCTGAAACGCCGCAAGCCGGCAGCGCCAGCGGCTGAATAAGCCGTTTCAGGCAGGCAAAGAAAAACCCGGACATGGTCCGGGTTTTTTTATCGCCAGGATTTATCAACTGCCCAGCAGGCCAGTGGTGTCGGCATCAAAACGCCGCTTGGCCTGATGGGCTGCCGGTTTGAGCTGTGCGAGCAGGGCGGCCTCGCTGTACAGCCCGGTCAGTGCCAGCTCTTTTGGCGTTGGCTCGATCGGGATCAGCACGTCTTCACCCGCCGCGTGCAGCCAGATCGCCACAAGGTGCAGCGCGGACACAAACAGCATCCGCAGCTCAACGGTTTTGCCCTTCAGTTGCGGCGATTGCTCCGCCAGTTTCAGCGCATCGACCGTGGCGGCCGCCAGGTTGCCGTGGTTCAACGAGGCGAACTCGACGTGACCGCGTACTTCAGCCAATTGCGCGTCGGCAATCGACACACCGCCGGAAAACACCAGGTAATGCCAGTCACCCACGCGGGCGTTTTTCAGGCCTTTGCTCTGGCTCAAGTCGTCCAGACTGAGCGAGTAGCCACGATAGGCTTCGCTGAGGCTGATCCCGGCAGGCGCAGCACTGGCGAATTGGCGATTGACGCCGAAACCCTGAGTCTGCAACGCGGCCTGCAGCGCCGGACGCAAAGTCTGTACGCCGTTGGAAGGCGCCTTTGGATAAGTCAGTTGCATGATGTCGCCCTCCTAGTTTTTCGCCGTGAAGTAAGTGTGGGTCCAGTTGCCGCCGCCGTTGTAGGAACCGGGGAAGGAACTCAGCGCGCGGGTCGAATAGCCGTAGATCGAATCCGCGACCAGCACGTAATTGCCGTTGGTGCCGTAGATCGCCAGAAAGTGCGCACCGCCGCCGTACCAGGCGCAACGCAGGCCGATCGGGCGGCCCATGTTGATCTGGTTCTGGATGGCCGACATTTGCAGCGAGCCCGAATTCATGCCGTTGAAACTGCGGGTGATCTTCAGCGCAACGTCCAGATAGCCGTAGACGTTGCACGGCCCCGGTTGATTGCAGCAGTTGCGGTCCAGCGCGGCGCTGGCAACGGCGCATTGGGTCCAGGACCCGGTGCCGTAATAATTGCCGACCGAAGCGGAAGCGGCGGCCCAGCACCAGTTGGTCTGGGTCTGTTGCTGCATGGTGAAGTTCAGGCTGGCGGCAGCCAGGGCGCGCTGTTGAACAGCCGCTTCGACTTCGACCAGTTGTGGGTCGAGCAGATGGCCGATCAGACATTCGGGCAGGGTGTTGCCGGTGAATGCCGTTGTTTCAGTGGTTAACATTTTTCAATCCTCCATGAATGAAAACAAACATTCCGCGTTTGCGGGATAACGGTATTGCCGAGCGATCGGTGCGTAAGGGTTGCCATCTCCGATGGCCGGTTCCGATCAGGCTCGGGGTAACCCTAGGCCTGGATATGCATTTGTGCAACTAACAAAATGCACTAATGCAAACTTCCGGGCGAAAGGAAGCAGGCTCTGGTATCGATCCAGCCTGATCGATGCCAAAGCCTGCCGTTGTCTGAGCGGGTGTTATCCCTCGATTTTTTTCTCCGCCGAACCCAGTTCCTTCAAACGCTGATCGATCAACTGGCATTTGTCCGGCAGATCGGCGGAGGCGGTGCCCAGGTCCATTTTCTGCAATTCGGCATTGATCTCCTTGGCCTTGGTCGGGTTTTGCTCGGTGAGCTTCGCGACTTCCTTGGCCAGCTGCTCGCGTTTGGCAGTGGCTTCTTCCGGGGTGCAGGCCCAGACGGGCAGAGCGCAGGCGAGCGTGGCGGCGAGGGTGAGCTTGAGCAGGGTTTTCATGGGGGCAGGCCTCAGTTCCGGTTAAGGCGGGTTAACCGGTTGAGGGCTTTCAACCGTGAAAAGTTCAGTGTGTTTGGGGCTCAGTCTCCATGGCAGCAACTGGATTTTGCGGCGCCGTCGTAGCGGTCATGGTGCCGCACCCATTCCATGATCTCGTCCTCGTTCCGGCCCTTGGGCGTGAGGTCGAGGTAGTTGTAGGCGCCGACCAGCAGGTCGAGGCCGCGAGCATAGGTTGAGTAGGTGTGGAAAATGTCACCGTTGTCGGCGCGATAAAACACGCTGAGTCCGGGCATTTCTTCCTCGGCGCTGTCGGTCTTTTCGTAGTTGTACGTAGCCTTGCCAGCTTCGACATCCTCAGCGCGGGCGCACACGCCAAAGTCGTAGTTGAAATCGCAACCGTCCGACGACACCCAGTCGAATGCCCAGCCCATCCGCCGCTTGAAGGCCTGGAATTCGGCGAACGGTGCGTGGGACACCGCCACCAGCGCGATGTCGTGATGGGCCAGGTGCAGGTTGGCGCCGTCGATGTGGTCGCTGAGGAATGAACAGCCCGGGCAGCCTTCTTCCCAGCCCTTGGCGAACATGAAGTGGTAAACGACGAGTTGGCTGTGTTTGCCGAAAAGATCGGCAAGTTTCAATTCGCCGTTCGGCCCCATGAAGCGGTAATCCTTGTCGACCTTCACCCAGGGCAGGGCGCGGCGTTTGGCGCTGAGGCGGTCGCGCTCCTTGGTGAAGGCCTTTTCATCGGCCAGATGCTGCTTGCGGGCGGCGAGCCATTCTTCGCGCGACACCACCGGATGATTCTCAACGTTCATGATGATTTCTCCTGCGGGGGTTGAAACCGTCTGTCTCAGACTAGTCGTTCAACCACCCGGGAAATCGACAGACCGCCGGTCGGTCGGGGCGCCGAATAATCCTGAACGGTGGCGCAACGCTCCGGTCACAACCTGTGAACGCGCCAAAAAATCACGCGCACCGGAGGTTGAATCAGGATGACGACTTATAACTGGGATTTGATTGAACGCCTGCTGCATGAAGTGCAGAACGGCGCGGGACAAAGCTTTGCGCCACGGTCTGTTGCGGAAGTTTATGCGGCGGAAAAAGCGGCGGCGGGCGAGCCGATCGAGAATCTGGATCACCTGAAAACCCTCGCCTGCGACTATGAGCAACTGCTGCTGTTGCGCGGTTACATCCAGCCCCGTGGCGAAGACGAGGGCAGCACCGGCAACAACTTCAGCCTGACCCCGCGCGGCTCCAGCCTGTTGAGCCTGATCGACAGCAGCATTCCCGGCAATGACCATCCGCGTGAAGTGCTGGATGATCAGGAAGATGCGCTGGATGAGCTGACGTTCGATGAGGTGGCCTCCAAAGCGCAGATTGCCTGAGGCTTTGCCCAAAAAATTGTGGGAGCGAACGTGCTCGCTCCCACAGGGGTTTTGCAGTGATCTCAGCTTTTTTGTGCGGCCTTCAGGCACTTCAAATCATTGAAGTCCTTGCGCACCCCCTCGATCTTTTTCAATAGGCGCTGGCGCTGCTGCGGCGTGCTGTCGGCCATCAGATCGACGAACAGCGAACGGGCCTGCGCCTCGGTATTGGCGTAGGCCTTTTGGTAATCCGCTGTCCATAAACGTTCGCGATTGACCAGAAGCGTCTCGATCCGTTGTGGGAATTCGGGACTGTTGCGTTGCGCCACCGCCGCGCTGAACTGCTTCTGCCAGTGGGCGCGGTTGGCGATCCATTGGGTGTTCTGATCGCCCAGGGCGGTCGACCAGGCCATCACCCGCTGTTCCTGCTTGGCGCTCAACGGGCCGAGCCAGTCGTTGAGACGCTTGTCCATACGCGCGCCACGTTCGGCAATCTGCTGTGACAGCGGTGGCTTGAGGTATTCCTGCTGGCGCTTTTGCAGGTCTTTGGCAAAGGCGTCGTTCATTTCGGCGACCTGTTTGTCATCCAGCCCTTGCAGCAATTCAATCGCCGACGGGGTGATTTCCCGAGCGGTTTCGGCAATCGCCTGCTTGGCTTCTGCGGTGCGGGCCTGGAGTGCGGCGTCGGTGACCTGATTGGTCTCGACCATGGTTTGCAGGCGATCGAGCCAGTCGAGGTAACCCGGCAATTGCGTGGTGCAGTGCCAGCTCAGGTGCTCCTTGAGGCGCTCGTTGAACCAGCCTTTCTGCTCGCCGTTCATGTCCAGATAGTCGCTGAGCGTCCACGGAATGATCACGTCGAGATTGCGATAGGCCAGGCCGACACGGCTGCAGGCGCCGAGGGCGAGGGTCAGGATCAGTAGAACGGCGAGACGTTTGAACCAGCTAGACATGGGCGAGTCCTTGCGAAAGCCAGCCTTGAGGGTCTGATTCTCATGTGAACGCAGGATGGCCCCGGCAGTTCAGCCAATCAATAGAACGGGCGTTCGGCCTTGAGCGTGACCAGTCCGTCGCATTGACTGTTATGCCCGGAATAGGCCGAGCAATCGCTGCCGCTGAGGCTTGAGTTGCTGTAAATCAGGTCGAGGTCAATGCCCATGAACGGCCGGGAAAATTTCACCGACCAATCGGTAAAACTGCTGACATAACCCCCGTCCACCGAGACCGGCGTATTGAGCTGATGTGTGGTGTATTTCATGCTGATCCCGATGCCGAACGGCTGATTGCCGCCCAGGTCGGCAAACAAGGTGTTGTTCTGTTTATCCGGATCGTTGCTCAGGGCGATGCCGATCCGGCTGCCGAGCAGGGTCAGGCCACCGAACAGTTCCTGGCTGTCGAGGGTGTCGACCTTGGGATAGCTGTAATGGATCATCCCGACTTCGTAGCCGAGGGTCTGATCGAAAGGTTGTTTAAAGCCGACGTAGGAATCGATTTCGAGATTCTTCCCCGGCGTGAGGCCCATGCTCGGTGCGTACTGGCCGACATAGAGGCCGCTGTCGTGGCTCAGGTCCAGGCCGCCGTGGAACGACCCGACCGCCGAAGGCTTCACCAGACCCTGGGCCATGCTGCGGCTGGGCGTGGTGCCGAGCTTGAGGTCGAAGTCGCCGAGTTCACGCTGGAAAATCTGCGCGTGTGCCGCGGGACTCGCCAGCAGGCCTACGAGCAATAAACAGGAAGATTTGAGCATGCGTCACTCCTTGAGCAGCGAGCGCAGGTGCGACAAACCTGCTGAAACGCTTGATCCAGACGCGTGCAAGGATACCGGCGAATGATCGGCATCGAGGGCCGTTCGTCGATTTTTGCTGTTTTGAATGTTTGATTAAACGTAAGAGAGGTCTTGCGAGGGATCCGGTCCAGACGCTTCGAAGCTCAAAGCGCCTTTGGACAGGTGTGCTGCGGGGTGTTACTTCTTGCCCAGGCTGATCTGCTTGGACGGGCCGAACGTCTGGCCGCTGACGCCCTTGGCAATTTGCTGGATCTCGCCGCCGGACTTGAGGAATGCCGCGATCTGATCGTTGATCGATTCGCTGGTTTCAACGGCTGGAGCTGGCTTTGCTTTGCTGGTGGATGCTTTTACACGCATGGCGGCCATTAACCTGTAGAAAAGTAACTCGGCCAGGCATCGTACAGGAATAACTTGACAATTGCTTGGTAAATATCCCCCGGAATAACCCAGCGTGCAGGTGGATTATTCTCGATTAATTATTCGAAATATCCCGCTAACCTGCTGTTTTAAATAACAACATTTATTCGATTTGAGGATGCCGGGCTGTGTCGGGATCTAGCGAAAGCCGTCACGCTGGGCTGACGAGTGGCGCGCGCTCGGCTTCAAATCCATGAAATTCAAGGCTTCCCACGGATTTTCACTCGGCCGGCCGATCTGGCGACCGACGAATCCGGCAAAACCGGGTAGAATGCCGCCCACGCAATGAGGGTATTGGAAATGGCTTTAGTCGGGCGTTACAACAGTTTGCAAGTGGTTAAACACACTAACTTCGGTTTATATCTGGACGGCGGTGCCGACGGCGAAATTCTTTTGCCCAACCGTTATATCCCCAAAGATATTCCCAGCGAAGATGAAGACTGGCTCAATGTTTTCATTTATCTGGACAGCGATGACAAACTTATTGCCACCACTGAAAAACCAAAAGTTCAGGTCGGTGAATTTGCCAGTTTGAAAGTTGTTGAAGTCAACAGCATCGGCGTGTTCCTCGACTGGGGCCTGCCGAAGGATCTGCTGCTGCCTTACTCCGAAGAAAAACGCCAGATGACCGCCGGCGAGTACTGTGTGGTGCATGTCTACCTCGACAAGCACACCCGCCGCATCACAGCGACCGCGCGCCTGGATCGTTATCTGGACAAGACCCCGGCCAACTACAGCGTGGGCCAGGAAGTTGATCTGCTGGTGGCCGAATCCACCGACATGGGTTTCAAGGCCGTCATCAACAACAAGCACTGGGGTTTGATTCACAAGAACGAAATCTTCAAGTTCATGCGTTCCGGCATGCGCGAGAAAGGCTTCATCAAGGAAGTGCGCGCCGACGGCAAGATAAGCCTGAGCCTACAACCGGTAGGGCAGGAAGCAGCCAGCAGCCTGAACTCGAAGATTCTCGCCAAGTTGCGCGAAAACGATGGCACCCTGGCCGTCAGCGACAAGAGCGACCCGGCGTTGATCAGCAGCCTGTTCGGTGTCAGCAAGGGCAACTTCAAGAAGGCCATCGGTTCCTTGTACAAGGAAGGCAAGATCGTCATTCACGCCGATCGCATTGAACTAACCTGAGCCTGACGTGGCCCATGTTGCATGGGCTTGCTTGAGGTCGGGCAGATGAAAAAAGCACTGATTGCCTACGTCGCCACGCTGCTGACGTTTCTTCTGCTCGACGGGCTCTGGCTCGGCGTGTTGATGGCGCCGACCTATCGCGAACTGCTCGGTTCGCTGATGCTCGAAAAACCGTTGCTGGTGCCAGCAGCGGTTTTTTATTGCCTGTATGTTTTCGGCTGTGTGGTGTTCGTGGTGTTGCCGTCGCTGACCTGGCAACGCGCCGCCCGGATGGGCGCGCTGCTCGGGCTGGTCGCTTATGGCACCTATGACCTGACCAACTGGGCGACATTGCGCGGCTGGTCGGCGCAGGTGTCGCTGATGGATTGGGCCTGGGGGACGTTCGCCACGGCGCTGGCCTGTACGGTCGGGTTCTGGGCCGCGCGCCGAAGCTGACGGCGGGCATGACGCAACAGGGCAATTGCGTGTCTTTGCCGGGCGGCAATTTCTGTCCGACTGGTTGATAATCCCTGCCATCCTTTTTCGCCCCGGACAAAGAGCCGGGGCTTTGCTTTGACCATTGGAAAAACTGCCATGTTGTGTGTGTTCGAGGTGTCGAGGTGAGCGTCAGTCGGCGCAGTGCCGACGGTTTTGCCCTGCAAGTGATGATCGGCCTGTGCCTGATCTGGGGCGTGCAGCAGGTGATGATCAAGTGGGCGGCGACCGACATTGCGCCGGTAATGCAAGCGGCGGGGCGTTCGGGGATTTCCGCGTTGCTGGTTGGACTGCTGATCTGCTGGAAGGGCGGCTGGGATCAGGTAGGTAGCACCTGGCGCGGCGGCTTGCTGGCCGGTGCCTTGTTCGGTCTCGAGTTCCTGTTCATCTCCGAAGGCTTGCAGTTGACCACGGCGGCGCACATGTCGGTGTTCCTCTACACCGCGCCGATCTTCACCGCGCTGGGCGTGCATTTCCTGTTGCCGAGCGAGCGCTTGCGGCCGGTGCAATGGCTGGGGATCTTCATGGCGTTCGTCGGGATTGCCGTGGCGTTTGCCGGCGGGGTGTCGTGGGACAACCTCGACCGCCGGATGTTGATGGGCGATGCCCTCGGCGTGCTGGCTGGCGCCAGTTGGGGCGCGACCACCGTGGTGGTGCGCGCCTCGCGCCTGTCGGAAGCGCCGGTGACCCTGACCCTGTTCTATCAACTGATCGTCGGCTTCATCGGCCTGTTGCTGATTGCGCTGCTCAGCGGCCAGATCACCCACGTCAGCCTGACCGCCGTGGCCGTGGGCAGCGTGCTGTTCCAGGGGCTGGTGGTGTCGTTCTTCAGTTACCTGACCTGGTTCTGGTTGCTGCGCCGTTATCTGGCGGCCAACCTCGCGGTGTTTTCCTTCATGACGCCATTGTTCGGCGTGACATTCGGCGTGGTGTTGCTCGGCGAAGAACTGAGCCTGAACTTCATCATTGGCGCCGTGCTGGTGTTGCTCGGCATCACCTTCGTCAGCGCGGAACAGTGGGTGCGTCGGCGTTTGCGCAAAGCCCTCGGTCAGCCGTAACCGATTTGCACGCCAGACCGCCGGCAATCAGCAGGCCGCTGCCGGCGATCACCAGCGCCGGTTGCAGGCCACCGCTGAAGTGGCTGCTGACCGCCGCCAGCAACGGCCCGCTGAGCTGACCGACGGCGAAGCAAGCGGTGAGCAGGCCGGCGTTGCGCTGGGTGGCGTGGGGCGCCAGTTCCCGGGAGCGTTGCATCACCAGTTGCATGCAGGCCAGAAACGGCGTGCCACAGAGGATCACACCGAGTGCAAGGCCGAGGCCGCTGCCCAACAGGCAAGCGAAAACTCCCGCAGCCTGCAGCCACAACGTCGCCATCAACCAATGCCGGGTGGTTTCCGGATCGTGCCGTCGCAAACTCACCAGCAACACGCCAATCGCTGCGCCGAGGCCAAAGCACGGCCAGAACAGATCGGCCTGCCACTGCCCGTGAAATTGCGCGTTGGCCATCTGCGACAGAAACGTGGCCGGGATGATGTAGCCCACGCCATACAAGGCATACACCACCGCCAAACGCCCAATGCCACGATTCGATGAACTCACGGCAGCCGGCACGACCGGCACACCGACGCCCGGTTGCGGCAGAATCCGCACGATCCCCAGCAACATCACCAGCGCCACGGCGGCATAGATCAGCCACAGGGTGGCGGAAGTCTGCTGCGCCAGATGTGAGAACAGCGCCAGCAGCCCCGTCAGAAAAATCCCCAGCCCTGGTCCGGCAAACACCAGCGCTCCCAACCGTGGACGACCCGCCGCCGCAGCCAGCGGCTGACTCAGCGCAGTGATCATCACCAGCACCCAGGCACTCGCCACACCAGTACCGAAACGCAGCATCAGGTGCGACCAGAAACCGTTGGCCCAGAACGACGCCAGCGTCAGCAATACACACAACCACAGACCGCCATGCAGGCGCCGCTGCACCTGATCCGGCCGCCGGGAAAACATCGCATCCACCGCGCCGAGCAGGTAACCGAGGTAGTTGGCCGCCGCAATCAGACCGGCGGCGGTCAGGTCGATCTGCCCTTCACTGAGCAGGTGCGGCAGTTGCGGGGTGAGGGCGAAACGCCCGATGCCCATGGCCATCATCAGGGCAATGAAACAGGCGGATAAGCGAATCAGCGGTGACATGGTCTGAATTCCGTTGCAGGTTCAATGACCGTCAGGCTAGGACTGATTGACTTTCTTTAAAATTAAATAATAGTGAGCAACTTGTTCTGTTCAGGAGAAAGGTTGTGGAGTTCAGCCAATTGCGGATCTTCCAGGCCGTGGCGGAGGAGGGCTCGATCACCCGCGCCGCCGAGCGTTTGCACCGCGTGCCGTCGAACCTGTCGACCCGGCTCAAACAGCTGGAGGAGCAACTGGGTGTCGAACTTTTCGTCCGTGAACGTCAGCGTTTGCAGTTGTCGCCTGCGGGAAAAGTCCTGCTGGACTACACCGGCAAACTGTTCGCCCTGCGCGATCAGGCCAGTGCGGCGGTGATGGGCGGGCAACCGGCAGGGGATTTCGTGCTCGGCACGCTGTACAGCACGGCGGCGATTCATTTGCCGGCGCTGCTGGCGCGGTATCACAAGCAGTATCCGGCGGTGAATCTTCAAGTGCAGTCCGGGCCCAGTGGCGAATTGCTCGAAGGCCTGCTCACCGGGCGCCTCGATGCCGCGCTGGTGGATGGCCCGCCGCAGCTGGCCGGGATCGACGGGGTGCCGTTGTGCAACGAGCGGCTGGTGCTGATCAGCGAGGCCGATCACCCGCCGATACGCAGCGCCAGGGATGTCGAAGGTCGGGCGGTATTCACCTTCCGTCATGGCTGCGCCTACCGCGCGCGGCTGGAAGCGTGGTTCGCGCATTATCAGGCGGCGATGGGCCGGGCGATGGAGATCGAGTCCTATCAGGGCATGCTCGCCTGCGTGATCGCCGGCAGCGGTGTGGCGCTGATGTCGGAGTCGATGCTCGCCAGCCTGCCGGGGCGCGAAAGCGTGGCGGTGCACCCGCTGGCCGAGCCTTTTGCCAGTGCGACAACATGGCTCATGTGGCGGCGGGGCATGGTCGGTGCCAACCTCAATGCGTGGATCGAACAGCAGCAGGCGCTCTATCCCGTGGCTGGAGAAGATGTGCGGGAAACGGCTTGAACGAACGGTCAGGGATTTGGATCAATTCAGTAACAGATCATTGCGGATTTGGCCGAGCATTGCGTAGGACTTCGGACTATTATCAGTGCGAAGCGGCCTCAGAATTCCGGACGCTCAGCACCACCCTGAAGGGGGCATGACGATGAAAGAGAAAATTCAAAACTGGCTGCACGATTTGGGTGTTGCCCTCGGCTTGATCGAACCGCCTCTGCAACCGGTCCCGATTCGCACCGATGACGAACAGCGTCGGCGTCAGCCACGTCGGCGGTAATGCCCCGCTTTGAAGGATCAAAGGATTTAAACGACAAAAGATCGCACCCGGCCGTCGCTCCATTGGAGTGGCGGGCGGGTGCGATCTTTTGTTTTCAGTGACGCCCGATTTCCATCAGAAACCGGCTCAGGTCATTCGCGGTTTTCGCGGTCTTGAGCATCCGGTCCTCTTCGGCGGTGAAGGCCGTCAGTCCGAATTCATCTTCCAGATGGAAGATCAGATCTTCGATATCCGCTTTTTCCAGCCCCAGTTGCGCGAGGCTGGTGTTGTCGTCGAATTCACGATTTTCCAGCAGGCGCAGGATGAACCGGTGCACGGCAGCACGCACGGCAGCTCTTCTCATGGCAGATCTTTATGGTTGTTGGTCTGACTGGAGTACAGCAGGACTCAGGCGTGCTGGCGCAACCATTCGTCAATCATCCCGCGCAGATGCACTCCGGAAAAACTGCCGAAGTGCCCGCCATGCACCGTGCGGATCCTAAGCGCCTGCAAGCGTCGCAGACTGGCGGCGTAGTCCTCGAGATTGGAGTGGTAGGCGTCCTCAATCAACGGCCCGTCGTAAATGATGTCGCCGCTGAACAGGGTTTCGCTGGCCGCTTCATAGAGGCTGATCCCGCCCGGCGAATGCCCCGGCGTGTGCAGCACCTGCAACGTGCGGTTGCCCAGGTCCAGCACATCGCCATCCTCGACAAACCCGGTGGCCGGCGCGGCCTTGACCCGATATTCGGCGTAGCACAACGGGCAATCCGGGTGCGCTTCGAACATGTCGTCGCCGACGAAGGCTCGGCTCAAGTCATTCTCGCCATCCGGCGCCGCCAGAATGTCCGCCTCGGCGGGATGGACCAGCCGTTCGGCAAATTCGTGATGCCCGGCAATGTGGTCGAAGTGGCAATGACTGGCCACCGCCACCAGCGGCCGTTCGGTCAGCCACGGCAGTTGCTCGCGCAGACTCACCAGCCCGGAACCGCTGTCGAGCAACAGATCCTTGTCACGCCCCTGAACGTGCCACAGGTTGCAGCGGTAGAACGGGCGGATGAACGGCTCGTGAATCAGCCGAATGCCGTCGCTCAGGGATTGCACTTCGAACCACTGATCGCGAGAAACAATCTTCATAAGCACTTTCCTTAAGACGAAAAAAACGGGTGTGGCAACCGACGCCACACCCGCCGAAGAAAGCATCAAGTCGTTGTGTTCAGCTTAGATCGCGCTGGCCACCACGTTTGGGCGACGGGACATCAGGCTGACCACCACAAAACTCACCAGACCCACAGCCAGGCTGTAGTAGATCGGGGTGTTGGCATCCAGACCATCTTTGAACATGAACAGCAGGGCAGTGGCGAAACCCAGGCCCATGCTGGCGATGGCGCCGGCAGTGGTCGCACGTTTCCAGAAGATCGCACCGATCAGCGGGATCAGCATGCCGCCCACCAACAGGTTGTAAGCGAGGGTCAGAGCGCTGATCACGTCGTTGACTACCAGAGCAATACCCAGCACCACGACGCCGGTCAGCAGAGTGAACAGGCGGTTGATCGCCAGGCTCGACTGTTTGCCGCCACGCAGTTTCGGCAGCAGGTCTTCGGTCAGGGTGGTGGCAGCGGCAAGCAGGCCGGCGCTGGCGGTGGACATCATCGCGGCCAGGGCTGCGGCGATCACCAGACCACGGATGCCGTCCGGCAGCGACAGTTTGACGATGGCGGCGAAGGCGTTGTTGACGTTGTCCAGATCCGGGATCAGCACGTGTGCAGCCATGCCGATCAGGGCGCAAGCCAGACCGTAAAGGATGCAGTAGATGCCCGCGATGCTACCGGCGTACTGAGCCACTTTGGCAGTCTTGACGGTGAACACCCGTTGCCAGATGTCCTGACCGATCAGGATGCCGAAGAAGTAGATCATGAAGTAGGTGATGATCGTGTCCCAGCCGATGGTGGTGAAGCTGAAGGCGGTGGCCGGCAGTTTCAGCACCAGCTCGTCCCAGCCGCCGACGCGGTACAGGCAGATTGGCAACAGGATGAACATCAGGCCGACGGTCTTGATGATGAACTGGACGATGTCGGTCAGGGTCAGCGACCACATGCCGCCGATGGCCGAGTACACCACCACCACGCCACCGCCGAGCAGTACCGAGATCCAGAACGGCAGGCCGAACAGCACTTGCAGCACGGTGCCGATGGCGAGGATCGAGGTCACGCCGATCATCAGCGCATAGGCCAGCATGATCGCCGCGCTCGCCGAGCGGGCCATCGGGTTGTAGCGTTTTTCCAGGACCTGGGTAACGGTGTAGATCTTCAGTTTCAGCAGCGGCTTGGCCAGGAACAGGTTCAGCGCCACGATGCCGCAACCCAGTGCCGCGCACAGCCAGAAACCGGAAATGCCGTGCACGTAGCCCAGGCGGACGGTGCCGACGGTGGACGCACCACCGAGAACGGTCGCGGCCATGGTGCCCATGTACAGGCTCGGGCCGAGGTTACGCCCGGCAACCAGGAAGTCCTCGTTGGTCTTGGCTTTGCGCATGCCGAAATAGCCGAGCAACAGCATGCCGGCGGCGTAGATGAGGACGACGAATAAATCCAAAGCCATGATGGCGTGTCTCCGATTGTCTTTTTTATGGGGTGGAACACTGTGGGAGAAGGCTGACCCCCACAGGCGATTCGTTTATTCAGGCAGCCTGACGCAGCGCCGCTTCAGCCGGCGCATGTGCGCCTTTGCTGCGGGGATCCTTCGGGCCGTAGACCAGCGCCGGTTCCGGGAACAGGCTCAGCAACATCAGGTACATCACCGAGGCCAGCCCCAGCGTCACCAGCAGGCTGATGTCGATGCCGCCGGCCAACTCACCGAGCGGACCAACGAATTGCCCCGGCAGGTTGACGAAGCACAGGCCGACCGCTGCGCTCGGGATCCATGCACCCAGGCCGCGCCAGTTCCAGCCGTGGCTGAACCAGTAGCGTCCGCCTTGCTCGCCACGAGTGAACACTTGCAGGTCGTCCGGGCAGTAGAAGCCGCGACGCACTACCAGGCCGATGATCATGATCACCATCCACGGGGTGGTGCAGGTGATGATCAGCACGGCGAAGGTCGACACGCTCTGCACCAGGTTCGCCGCAAAGCGCCCGATGAAGATGAAGGCAATCGACAGCACGCCGATCAGCAACGTCGCCTTGACCCGCGACAGCAGGCGAGGGAATACGCTGGACATGTCCAGCCCGGTGCCATACAGCGAGGTGGTGCCGGTGGACATGCCGCCGATCACCGCAATCAGGCACACCGGCAGGAAGAACCAGCTCGGCGACACCGCCAGCAGACCGCCGACGTAGTTGTTGGCCGCGATGTAGTCCGGCGCCTGGATCGCCACGATGGTCGCGGTGGTCAGGCCGAACAGGAACGGGATGAAAGTAGCGATCTGCGATAGCACCACCGCCGCCATGATTCGCTGACGCGAGGTTTCACGCGGGATGTAGCGGGCCCAGTCGCCGAGGAACGCGCCGAAGGAAATCGGGTTGCTCATGGCCACCAGCGCAGCGCCGATGAACGCGGCCCAGAAGCCCGGCTGACCGAGGCTGACAGTGCCGGCGTAGTGCGAATCGAAAGGGCCGGCGAAGGCGAAGATGCCCAGCAGGAACAGCAGGCTCGCGCTCCACACCGCGACCTTGTTCACCCACAGCAGGAAACGGAAGCCGTAGATGCACACGGTCAGCACCAGAATCGCGAACAGACCGTAGGCCAGGCCCAAAGTCAGGTCGGTTTCCGGCAGGCCGATCAGGCGTTTCGCACCACCGATCAGCGCATCCCCCGAACTCCACACCGAGAGCGAGAAGAAGGCGATGGCGGTCAGCAACGACAGGAACGAACCGACGATCCGCCCGTGCACGCCGAAGTGCGCACCGGACGACACGGCATTGTTGGTGCCGTTGAGCGGGCCGAACAGGCCCATCGGTGCGAGGATCAGCGAGCCAAGCAGCACGCCCGAGACAATCGCCCAGACGCCCGCCTGAAAGGACAGGCCGAACAGCACCGGGAAACTGCCGAGCACGGCGGTGGCAAAAGTATTCGCGCCGCCAAAGATCATGCGGAACAAGTCCACGGGACCGGCGGTGCGTTCGTAGTCCGGGATCTGTTCGACCCCGTGGGTTTCAATCTGCGTAAGGCTTTGGTCTTTGTTGTTGTTATTCATGATCTGCTCCGATCATAAAGGCGCGCTCATCGTGCGTGAGCGTCACCTGTCTTGGCTAAGGGGATGGCAGCCCTTCCGGCATTGCGGACAAATGTTCGTGGCAGGCCAGCCAATGGCCTTGTTGTTCTAGGCTCGACGCTTGTTTTCTGAAAACAATCGTCTCGCGCTCCTGGCTGAAGTGTTGCTCCCCTTGCATGCGCAGCTCGGTGGCCACGTCATGGATGAAAATCGCCACGTCACCCTGCAGGCTGACGAAGGCGTTGCTCGAGGTGCAGGACAGCACCTCGAAGCCATCCTCGGCGCGCCAGCTGTCCCACAACGCCTGATAGGCATCGCGCGACAGCAGGGGCTGTTCGAGGGTGTAGAACACGAAGCTGGCATCGGCGCTGAACGCGCCGAAGTAGGCTTCGCGATCGTTGCGGGCGAAGGCGGACACCAGATCGGCGGCCGCTTTCAGAACCTGATCACGTTCGTTCATGACCCGACCCTCAGCGGTGGACCACGCCCGGCAGTACGCAGAGCATTTCGTACAGCAGGTTGGCGGCCAGCAGCGAGGTGTTGCCGGTGGTGTCATAAGCGGGCGAGACTTCTACCAGATCGCAGCCGATCAGGTCGAGGCCCTGACAGCCGCGAACGATTTCAATCGCCTGAATGGTCGTCAGGCCACCGATTTCCGGGGTGCCGGTGCCAGGCGCCCAGGCCGGGTCGATGCCGTCAATGTCGAAGCTCAGGTACACCGGGCCGCCACCGACTTTCTCGCGCACTTCGGCCATCAGCGGTTCCAGCGACTTGTGCCAGCACTCTTCGGCTTGCACCACGCGGAAGCCCTGATCGCGGCTCCAGTTGAAGTCGTCAGCGGTGTAACCCTGCGCACGCAGACCAATCTGCACCACGCGGTCGCAGTCCAGAAGACCTTCTTCGACGGCGCGACGGAAGGTCGTACCGTGGGCGATCTTCTCGCCGAACATGTGATCGTTGACGTCAGCGTGAGCGTCGATGTGCACCAGACCGACCTTGCCGTGCTTTTTGTGGATCGCACGCAGGATCGGCAGGGTGATGGTGTGGTCGCCACCCAGGGTCATCGGGATCACGTTGTGCTCGAGGATGTTGTCGTAGGCTTCTTCGATGATGCGCACGGCGTCGAGCAGGTTGAAGGTGTTGATCGCCACGTCACCGATGTCGGCAACCGACAGCGAGTCGAACGGCGCAGCGCCGGTGGCCATGTTGTACGGGCGGATCATCACCGATTCGGTGCGGATGTCGCGCGGCCCGAAGCGGGTGCCGGGTCGCAGCGAAGTACCGATGTCCAGTGGCACGCCAACGAAGGCAGCGTCCAGGCCGGCAGCGGTCGGTACATGGGGGAGTCGGAGCATGGTGGCGATGCCGCCGAAGCGCGGCATTTCGTTGCCGCCCAGTGGTTGGTGAAGAATCTTGTCCACGGGTAGGGCCTCATCGTCTTTGTTTTATTTATGTCGGCGCACCGCATTCGCAAGGTCACGGGCACCGCTGTGGGCCGATTCTGCGAAATGTAGTGCGACGGAAGAATCGCTACGGGCAAATACTTAGTTCAGAAATTTCTAAACTAATGCCAGACTTCCCCTACGTGCTCGTTCCCACGCTCTGCGTGGGAATGCATCCACGGACGCTCCGCGTCCAGCCGTAATCGCAGGTGACCCAGAGCGTCACGGGCGGCATTCCCACGTAGAGCGTGGGAACGATCCTTGGAGTAGACATGGCCAACGCTTTACCCGACCTGAAACTTTTGCGCATCTTCGTCAGCGTCGTGCGCCATCAGGGGTTTGCCAACGCGCAGCAGGAACTCAACCTGTCGACCTCGGCGATCAGCACCTACATGAGCCAGCTTGAAGCCGCGCTGGGTCTGGTGCTGTGCCATCGCGGGCGCGGCGGTTTCAGCCTGACCAGCAAGGGCGAGCTGTTCCATCAGGAAACCCTGCGCCTGCTGGCCGAACTCGAAGGTTTCGAGCAATACGCCGCCGCGCTCAAGGGCGAATTGCGCGGCACGCTCAACCTCGGGGTGATCGACTCGACGGTCAGCGACAAGGCCCTGCCGTTCGCCGAAGCCATCGGCGCCTACAGCCAGGAACACCCGGCGGTGCATCTGCATTTGTCGGTGATGAGCCCGTATGAACTGCAACTCGGCGTGCAGGACAACCGCCTCGATCTGGCCATCGGCGCTTTCTCCACGCGCATGAGCGGTCTGGTGTACATGCCGCTGTACCGCGAGCAGCACTGGCTGTATTGCAGTAATCGTCACCCGTTGTTCAACGAGCGGCGGATTCCCGAGCAGGTCATCACCCAGCAGCGCATGGTCGGTCGCGGTTACTGGAGCCAGGCCGAACTCGCACGCCACGGTTTCAAACACAGCGCGGCGACCGTGGAAAGTATGGAGGCGCAGCTGATTCTGGTGCTGTCCGGTGCCTACATCGGTTACCTGCCGGAGCACTACGCCCAGGCCTGGGCCGACAAGGGCGATTTGCGGGTGCTGCTGCCGGCGACCTTCGGTTATCAGGCACCGTTTTCCATGATCATGCGCCGGGGCCGCAGCCGCGAGCCGCTGATCCAGACTTTCCGCGATCTGCTCAAAGCGCAGCTCAATCAGGCATAAGAATTCATGTCCAGACCCCAATGCCCGCGCTGCCTGCGCCCACAAACCCACTGCCTGTGCCCGCTGATCCCCAGCCTCGACAGCCGCACCCGGGTGTTGCTGTTGCAGCACCCGAGCGAGGTCAGTCACGCGCTCAACACGGCACGGCTGGCGGCGCTCGGGTTGAAGAATGCCGAGCTGATTGTCGGTGAAGTGTTCGAGGATCTGCCCGCGCTGCTGAACCGGCCGGGGTATCGGGCGCGGTTGTTGTTCCCGGCGGAGGATGCGCAGCCGATGCAGGCTTACGTAGCGTCCGATGAACCGCTGTTGCTGGTGGTGCCGGATGGCACGTGGCGCAAGGCGCGCAAGATGTTGCACCTCAATCCATTGCTGGCAGCGTTGCCACGGGTGACTTTGGCGGAGGGCGGGGTTTCACGGTATCGGCTGCGCAAGGCACCGGGGCCGGGGGCGTTGTCGACGATTGAGGCGATTGTTCAGGCGTTGCAGATTCTTGAGGCGCCCGCGTCGTTCGAGCCGTTGCTCAAGCCGTTCGAGGCGTTGATTGAAGGGCAGATTGCGGCGATGGGGGAGGAGACTTTCCAGCGCAATCACTCAAAATGATCGCTGCCTGTCCCGACGCCTTCGCGAGCAAGCTCGCTCCCACAATGTCCCTGTCGAATACAAAACCTGAGTACGACGCCATACCTGTGGGAGCGAGCTTGCTCGCGATGGGGCCAGATCATTCACCGCAAAGTCCGGATCATCACTAGCGTTCGCGCATCGCCTCGGTCCGCGCTTTCAGCACCGGTTTGAGCAGGTAATCCAGCACGCTTTTCTCCCCGGTGATGATGTCCACCGTCGCCACCATCCCCGGAATGATCAGCAGCGGTTTCACATCCCCGCCCAAATGGTTTTTGTCGGTACGCACCTGGATCAGGTAGAAGCTGTTGCCCTTGTCGTCAGTGATGGTGTCGGCGCCGATCAGCTCAAGCTTGGCGCTGAGTCCGCCGTAGATCGTGTAGTCGTAGGCACTGAACTTGACCATGGCTTTCTGGCCCGGATGCAGGAACGCCACGTCCTGCGGCCGCACCTTGGCCTCGATCAACAGGTTGTCTTCCAGCGGCACGATTTCCACCATGTCGCTGCCCGGCTGCACCACGCCGCCGATGGTGTTGACCTTCATCTGCTTGATCACCCCACGCACCGGCGAAGTCACGGTGGTGCGGCTGACGCGGTCGTCGATGGCGATGCTCGACGCGGTGATTTTCGACAGGTCGGTGCGTTTCTCGTTGAGCTCCTTGGCCGCCTCGGAGCGGAAGGTCTGTTCCGATTCGTCGATCTTGCTCTTGATCTCGTTGATCGCCGATTCGGCCCGGGGAATGGCAAGGGTCGTGGCATTCAACGAGCCACGAATTTCCACTGCGCTACGACGTAGACGGAGGATCTCCACGGGCGATACCGCGCCGGTCTTCACCAGCGGTTCCGACATGTTCATTTCCTGTTGCAGCAGCGCCAGGCTCGAACTGTATTGCCCCTGTTTCGAGCGAAATTCCGCCAGCTCCTGCGCCTTCTGCCGCAGTTGTTCGCTGAGGGTGCGTTGCTCGCTGGCCAGCCGCCGTTGCCGTTGCTCATACAGCGAGCGCTCGTCCTCGGCCACTTGTGGAGCCTTGGCAATCACCTCGTCCGAGAGCTTGAACGGCCGGCCTTCGGCTTCGGCGGACAAGCGTTCGACCTGCGCGGTCAGGGCATAACGATCGGCCTCGCTCTCACCCTTGTTCGACAGAAAGCGGGTGTCATCCAGACGCAGCAAGGTGTCGCCCTTGCTGACCATTTGCCCTTCACGCACGAAGATCTCGGTGACGATCCCGCCTTCGAGGTTCTGGATCACCTGAACCTTGCTCGACGGAATCGCCTTGCCTTCGCCCATGGTCACTTCCTGGAGCACCGCGAACTTGGCCCAGACCAGCGCACTGATCAGCAGCGCCGCCGCCAGCCACACGGTGATGCGCGACCAGCGCGGCGAATCCTGCAGCGAGGCGCCGGCGGTTTCCGGCATGAATTCGGCCTCGGCGCTTTTACCGAAGCTGTCGAAGTAACCGCGCGGTTTTGAAGAGGAGGAAGCAGACATGGGGCAACTCCTAGACCGCCGCCGAGCCGACCCGGCCCTTGCGCAGTGCATCGATGACCGCTTCTTTCGGACCGTCGGCGACGATCCGGCCGTTGTCCAGCACCAGTAACCGGTCCACCAGGCTCAGCATCGAGGTGCGGTGGGTGACCAGCAGCAGCGTCTTGCCTTGCACCCAGCCGTGGAGTTTCTGGCGCAGGACGTCCTCGCTGCTGTTGTCCATGGCGCTGGTGGGTTCGTCGAGCAGCATGATCGGCGGGTCGAGCAACAGCGCCCGGGCCAGCAACACCGCCTGACGCTGGCCGCCGGAGAGCAATTGCCCACGCTCGCCCACCGGCCGGTCGAAGCCTTGCGGATGCTGCCGGGCGAGCTCGGTGACGCCGGTCAGTTCGGCGACTTCGAGCATCCGCGAATCGCTGATGTAGCGAGCACCGAGGGTCAGGTTGTCGCGCAGGCTGCCGGCCAGCAGCGGCAGGTCGTGGGCGACGTAACCGATCTGCTGGCGCAGGTCGGCGACATCCAGTTGCCGCAGGTCGAGGCCGTCGAGCAGCAACTGGCCTTCTTCCGGTTCGTAGAACCCCATCACCAGTCGCGCCAACGTGCTTTTGCCCGAGCCGCTGCGGCCGATGATGCCGATCCGCTCGCCGGGTTTGACGCTGAAGGTGACGTTGATCAGGGCCGGCGCGTTCTGGCCGTTGTAGTGGAAAGTCACCGCGTTGGCGTCTAGCGCGCCTTGCAGTTGCGTGCGCTCCAGCGGCCGCTGTTTGCCGTCGCGCTCCTGAGGCAGGGACATCAGCGCGTCGGTGCTTTTCATGGTCAGTTGCGCTTGCTGGTAACGAGTAATCAGCCCGGCGATCTGGCCCAGCGGCGCGAGCACGCGGCTGCCGAGCATGTAACTGGCCACCAGTGCACCGACGCTGAGGTTGCCGGCGATGATGCTGTAGACCCCGGCCACAATCGTCGCCATCCCGGAAAACTGCTGGATGAACAGCGTGCCGTTAGTGGCCAGCGCCGAGAGATTACGGGCGTGGCTGTCGAGGCGGGTGAGGGCGCCGTGGGTGCTTTCCCATTTGTGCTGGCGCTCGCTTTCGGCGCTGCACGCCTTGAGGGTTTCCAGGCCGCCGAGGGTTTCGATCAGCAACGCCTGACGCTCGGCACCGAGGCTCAGGCTTTTCTGCACGGTATCGCGCAGGCGAACCTGAATGATCATCGCGAACACAATCGTGATCGGGAACGCCAGCAGCGGAATCACCACCAGCCAGCCACCGAGCAGGCCGATCACCACCAGCATCAACACCACGAAAGGCAGGTCGATCAGGCTGGTCAGGGTCACGGCGGTGAGGAATTCCCGCAGGCCCTGAAAGTCGTGAATGCTCTGGGCGAATCCGCCGATGGTCGCCGGCCGGGCCTTCATCGACATGCCGGTGATGCGCTCGAACAAAGTGGCGGAAAGGATCACGTCGGTTTTCTTGCCGGCGGTGTCGAGCAGGTGCGCACGCACCACCCGCAGCACCAGTTCGAAACCGGTGCCGATCAGCAGCCCGATCGCCAGCACCCACAGGGTCGACGTGGCCTGGTTCGGCACCACGCGATCGTAGGTCTGCATGACGAACAGCGGCACCATCAGGCCCAGCAGGTTGATCAGAAAACTGGCGAGGATCGCGTCGCTATACAACCATTTCGACAGCTTCAGGGTGTCGCGAAACCACGCCTGCACCCGTGGCACCAATGGCGAGCGCAGGTCTTCCAGTTCATGCCGGGGCCGGGCGAACAAGGCCTGGCCACTGTAGTGTTCGGTGAGCTCTTCACGGCTGACCCATTGCTCGCCGCCGTCGGCTTCGCTGGGCAGGATCAGCGCCTTGCCGTCTTCGGCAAACCGCCGCAGCACCGCCGTGCGCCCGTTGCCCAACAGCAACAGCACCGGCAGGTTCAGCGGAGAAATGTCTTTGAGTTCCCGGCGCAGTAAGCGCGCCTGCAACCCGGCCCGGGCTGCGGCGCGGGGCAGCAGGTCCAGGCTCAGGCGTTGTTTGTCCAGGGGCAGCCCGGCGCTCAGGCTGGCGCGACTGACCGTCGCGCCATGCAGTTTGCAGAGGATCAACAGACCGTCGAGCAACGGGTCATCGAAGCTCAGCCGCGGATCGATCCCGGTGTTACCGGGTTGCATGCTGGTCATATTGATCGCTCCCCTGGCACTACATCATCGGGACTACTTCAGTTCAGGCAAGCGCGCTTCGTTCTTCACCTCGGTCGCGGCAATCGCATCGGCCGGCAGCACCACACGCTGCTTGTTCAACAACTGGCCCATGTTCGCCAGCACGCGGTACATCGAATATTCCTCGGTGTAGCGGATTTCGGTGTAGCGGCGGTTGGCGTTGTACAGCTCGTTTTCACTGTCGAGCAGGTCGAGCAGGGTGCGCTGGCCGAGGCCGAACTGATCCTGATACGCGGCGCGCACACGCTTGGTGGTTTCGGCGTATTCGCGGGCGGTCGGGGTCTGCTTCTTGGCGTTGACCATGGCGTTCCAGGCCAGGTGAATGTTCTCGTTGAGCTGGCGCAGGGCGTTGTTGCGGATGTCCATCGCCTGGTTGATCTGGTGCGCGTCGGAGGCCAGTCGCGCCTTGTCGCTGCCGCCACGGAACAGGTTGTAGTTCATCACCACGCCGACCCGCCATTCGTTGTCGTGGCCCTCGTCGCCCTGCACGTTGTTGTTGGCGCCGACCGCCGCTTCCGCATCGAAGCGTGGATAGAACGGCGACTTGGCGACTTCGTACTGGCTCTCGGCCGATTGCACGTCAGCCTGGGCGGATTTCAGGTACGGGTTGTTCTCGACCATGCTCTGCTGGGCTTCGGGCAGGGTGGCGGGCAACTCGCCACGGGTCGAAGCGGGCGCTTCCAGCTCATCGGGCATGCGTCCGACCACGCTGTAGAAGTTCGATTCGGCGTCGGCCAGATCGACTTCGGCGGTGTCGAGATTGTTCTGCGCCAGCGCCTTACGGGCGACCGATTGATCGGAGTCGGCGGTGCTGCCCACGCCGCGCTCGGTACGCAGGCCGATCTGGTCGTTGACGCGCAAGTGCGCCTGCAGGTTGTTCCTGGCCAGGGTCACCAGTTCACGGCGCTTGAGCACTTCGAGGTAGACCTCGATGGTGCGCAGTGCCAGGTCCTGGGCGGTGCCTTGCGCGTAGTAGGCGCGCGAGTTGGAAACGCCTTTGGTGCGTTCAACCTCGTTGGCAGTGTTGAAACCGTCGAACAGCATCTGCCGCAGCCGCAGCTCGGACTGGGTGTAATTGAGGATTTCGGTGTGGTGGTTACCGAAGGCCCGGGTGTTGGTGTTGTCGCTGTAGCCGCGCCCGTAGGCAGCATTCAGATCCACCGACGGATAGAAGCCGCCCTTGGCGACTTTCACCTGTTCATCAGCTGACAGGCGCGCGTCCACGCGCGAGGCAAGTTCTGGGTGGGTGGCGATGGTGCTCTGGATCGCTTCGGTGAGGTTCATGGCCTGGGCTTGGGAAGTGCAAGCCATGGCCAGCAAAACCGCGCTGCAGAGGGGGGTTAGAACGCGCATGGGTGCATCTCCCTGAGTCCTGATGGTATTTCGCTGTCGCCAATTTATTGACGATATTTTTAGTAGAAAGCGTTTCATGCCTGTAACAACAGAGCTAAGAACATCCTGAAGCGTAGCTAAGAAAAAATTTTCATATGGGTTATGCCAAAAAAAACTTATGCGGTTCGCCAAATCCAGCACATTGTTCCACTCGAAAGCCTTTGTTTTATGCGCTTTAGGGAGCACAGAAAGGCTTGAGGAAAGTTCCACTCACTTTGCGACATACGGCGAAGTACTGCTAAAGGGGAGGGACGCGTAGCGGCTGAAGGGCGACAGTTTTTTGTCACTCGGGTGATTCACCACCGTTACGTAGCGTTAGTGGGCTTGCTGCATCGAACAGAGATTCCAAGTGATTGATGGCGCTGGAGTTTCTGGATTTGCGCAACCTGCGAAACGAACTGTCGAGGTGCGAGCGTCGCCCCGACAACCCGCTTGAGCCATGGGCTGCTTCGCGAACCAGCGCCGACGGTGGTCGGCAGCGGAGGAATGCACATGGCAACGCTCATCGGGATCGTCACTAAAGTCATTGGTCAGGTTTTCGCTCAATCGGCAGACGGCAGTCGCCGCGCATTGGTCGAAGGCGATCGGCTGTTTGCAGGGGATCAATTGATCACCGGGGCGGAGGGGGCGGTTGCCGTCCATCTGCAAAATGGCCAGGAGCTGACCCTCGGTCGGGACAGCAGCCTGACCATGACCGGCCAGTTGCTCGCCGATCAGGCCGCCCACGTCAATGCCCCGGAAGCGGTGACCCCGAGCGAGTCGCAACTGACCGACGTCGAACAGATCCAGAAAGCCATTGCCGCCGGCGATGACCCGACCAAAACCGCCGAAGCGACGGCGGCAGGTCCTGGCGCCACCGGTGGTGCGCCGGGCGCGCTGGGGGGCGGCCACAGTTTTGTGTTGCTGACTGAAGTGGCGGGCCGGGTCGATCCGGTCATCGGTTTCCCGACGGCCGGTTTCAACGGCATCCCCGAGTTTCCCGAAGAGCGGCATAACGCCGTGATCGACAACGGTGACGGCCAGGCCGCCCCGATTGTTCCGCCACCGCCACCGGTCAACAACCCGGTGACCCTTGGCGGCCTGTCCGTGCCCGGCGGCGAACTGACCCTCAACGAAGCCAATCTGCCCGACGGCTCCGCCGCCAACCCTGGCGCGCTGACCCAGACCGGCAGCTTCACGGTGTCGGCACCGGACGGCCTGAGCAGCCTGAGCATCGGCGGCATCAACGTGATTGTCGGCGGCGTGCCGATCGGTTTCCCGCAATCGATCACCACACAATTGGGCAACACCCTGACCATCACCGGCTACAACCCCGCCACCGGCACGGTGAGTTACAGCTACACCCTCAACGGCAACGAAACCCACGCGGCGGGCGACGGTGCCAATAACCTCAGCGAACAATTCACCGTGATCGCCGGCGACAGCAATGGCGACACAGCTACTGGCACGCTGGACGTCAACATTACCGACGACGTGCCGAAAGCGTTCGATGACAACAATGGTACGGCGACAGAGACTCAACTGACGCTGACCGGCAACGTGCTGACCAACGACGTGCAAGGTGCCGACCGCGTACCCGTCGGCGAAAACGCCGGCCCGATCACTCCCGGTACATTCGTCGGGACTTACGGCACATTGGTGCTCAACGCCAACGGCACCTACACCTACACGCTGAATACCAGTGATGCGGACTTCAAGAATCTGCATGGCGGTGGCAATGGCACCGAGACTTTCACTTACACCCTGACCGATGCAGACGGCGACTCCAGCACCGCCAACCTCGTGTTGCAGATCCACAACAACGACGATCCTGTGGTTATCAACGGGTTGAACGTCGAGGGCGGTGAACTCACTGTTTACGAGAAAAACCTTGGCGACGGCAGCGCGCCGGATTCGGGAGCCCTGACTCAAAGCGGCACCTTCACGATCACCGCGCTGGATGGCGTCACCACGCTGACCATCGGCGGCATCGCCGTTGTCACCAACGGTGTGGCCGCAGGCTTCCCGCAATCGGTGACCACGCCACTGGGCAGCACACTGACCATCACTGGCTTCAACGCTGCCACCGGCGTCGTCAGCTACAGCTACACCCTGGTCGACAACGAAGCGCATCCGACTGCCAACGGCGCCAACGTACTGAACGAGCAATTCGCGGTGACCGTGGTTGACGACAACGGCACCACCGCCAACGCGACGCTGGACGTGAACATCGTCGACGACCTGCCAAAAGGTGTGGACGACAGCAACGCGGGCACCGCTTCGGAAACCAATCTCACGCTGACTGGCAACGTGCTGACCAACGACGTGCAGGGCGCCGACCGCGTAACTGTCGGCGAAAACGCCGGCCCGATCACCGCAGGCACTTTCACCGGTACTTACGGCACCTTGGTGCTGAATGCCAACGGCACGTACACCTACACCCTCAACACCAACGATGCGGATTTCAAAAATCTGCATGGCGGCGGGAACGGCACCGAAACCTTCACCTACACCATCACCGATGCCGACGGCGACACAAGCACGGCGAACCTCGTCCTGCAGATCCACAACAATGACGATCCGGTGATCATCAACGGCCTCGACGTCAACGGCGGCGAACTCACCGTCTACGAAAAAAACCTCGGCGACGGCAGCAGCCCCGATGCGCCAGCCCTGACCCAAAGCGGTACTTTCACCATTACCGCGCTGGACGGCGTCACCACCCTGACCATTGGCGGCATCGCTGTAGTCACCAATGGCGTGGCGGCAGGCTTCCCACAATCGGTGACCACGCCACTGGGCAGCACGCTGACCATCACCGGTTTCAACGCGGCGACCGGCGTCGTCAGCTACAGCTACACCTTGGTCGACAATGAAGCGCACCCGACTGCCAATGGCGCCAACGTGCTCAGCGAGCAGTTCGCCGTCACCGTGGTCGATGACAACGGCACCACCGCCAATGCCACGCTGGACGTGAACATCGTCGACGACCTGCCAAAAGGCGTGGACGACAGCAACGCCGGCACCGCCTCGGAAACCAATCTGACGCTGACTGGCAACGTGCTGACCAACGACGTACAGGGCGCCGACCGCGTGCCTGTCGGTGAAAACGCCGGCCCGATCACCGCCGGCACGTTCACCGGGACTTACGGGACATTGGTGCTGAACGCCAACGGCACTTACACCTACACCCTCAACACCAGCGACGCCGATTTCAAAGCGCTGCACGGCGGCGGCAACGGCACTGAAACTTTCACCTACACCATCACCGATGCCGACGGCGATACCAGCACCGCGAACCTCGTCCTGCAGATCCACAACAACGACGATCCGGTGATCATCAACGGCCTCGACGTGAACGGCGGCGAGCTCACTGTCTATGAGAAAAACCTCGGAGACGGCAGCAGCCCCGATGCTCCCGCCCTGACCCAGAGCGGCACCTTCACCATCACCGCGCTGGACGGTGTCACCACGCTGACCATCGGCGGCATCGCCGTGGTCACCAACGGTGTAGCCACAGGCTTCCCGCAATCCACCGTCACCCCGTTAGGCAGCACACTGACCATCACCGGCTTCAACGCGGCGACCGGCGTCGTCAGCTACAGCTACACCCTGGTCGACAACGAAGCGCACCCGACTGCCAATGGCGCCAACGTGCTCAACGAGCAGTTCGCCGTCACCGTGGTCGATGACAACGGCACCACCGCCAATGCCACGCTGGACGTGAACATCGTCGACGACCTGCCAAAAGGTGTGGACGACAGCAACGCCGGGACTGCTTCGGAAACCAATCTCACATTGAGCGGCAACGTCCTCACCAACGACGTGCAAGGCGCTGACCGCGTACCGACCGGCCCGAATGCCGGCCCGATCACCGCCGGCACGTTCACCGGGACTTACGGCACCCTGGTGCTGAACGCCAACGGCACTTACACCTACACGCTGAACACCAACGATGCGGACTTCAAAAACCTGCACGGCGGCGGCAACGGCACCGAAACCTTCACCTACACCATCACCGATGCCGACGGCGATACCAGCACTGCGAACCTGGTGCTGAACATCCACAACAACGACGACCAGGTCTACCTCAACGGCCTCGACGTCAACGGTGGCGAACTCACCGTCTACGAGAAAAACCTCAGCGACGGCACCAGTCCCAACACCCCGGCACTGACCCAGAGCGGAACCTTCACCGTCACCGCCCTCGACGGTCTGCAAACCCTGACCGTGGGCGGCATTGCCGTGATCACCAACGGTGTCGCGGCCGGCTTCCCGCAATCGGCGGTCACCCCGCTGGGCAGCACGCTGACCATCACCGGATACGACCCGGCCACGGGCGTCGTCAGCTACAGCTACACCCTGGTGGATAACGAAACCCATCCGACCGCCAACGGCGCCAACAGCCTCACCGAGAACTTCAACGTGGTGGCGACCGACACCGATGGCAGCACCGCCACCGGGCAGATCAACGTCAACATCATCGACGACCTGCCGACCGCCAAACCCGACGCGACGTCGGTGCAGGAGGGCGGCACCGTCAGCGGCAACGTGCTGGACAACGACATCGGCGGCGCCGACGGCCCGGCAGCGGGTGGCGCGGTAGTGGGTGTGCGCGCCGGCTCCGACACCTCGACCTCGGCCATCGGCGGGCTCAACAGCAACATCAACGGCACCTACGGCTACCTGACCCTCGACGCCAACGGCAACGCGGTCTATCACAGCAACCCGAATGCCGTGAGCGGCCCGGGTGCGGTGGATGTGTTTGTGTACACCGTGCGCGATTCCGACGGTGATGAAAGCACCACCACCATCACCATCGACGTTGCCAACAGCAAACTGTGCGCGGTCAGCGATACCGACGTCACCGTGTACGAAAAAGCCCTCGACCTGACCAAGGACGGGCAAGACCTGGCCCCTGGCACGGTCACCGGCAGCGATCCGACCAGCACCGGGGAAACCGCGTCCGGCACTTTGGTCGGCTCGGTCACCGGCGCGGTCGGTGCGATCAGCTATGCGCTGGTCGGCAGCGCCACCGGCAACTACGGGCAGATCGTGCTCAACCCCAACGGCACGTACACCTACACCCTGACCTCACCGGCCAGCACCACCCCGCACGCCGACGACGGCGCCAACACCCTGACCGAAACCTTCACCTACCAGGCCACCGATTCGCTGGGCAACGTCGTCACCAGCACCATCGTGGTCAGCATCGTCGATGACGTGCCGAAGGCAATCAACGACAGCAACGCCAGCACCGCGTCGGAAACCCAGTTGACCCTCAACGGCAACGTGCTGACCAACGACGTGCAAGGCGCTGACGTGGTGGCGACCGGCCCGAATGCCGGCCCGATCACCCCCGGCACCTTCACAGGCACTTACGGCACCCTGGTGCTGAACGCCAACGGCACGTACACCTACACGCTGAACACCAACGACGCAGACTTCAAAAACCTGCACGGCGGTGGCAACGGCACCGAGACCTTCACCTACACCCTGACCGATGCCGACGGCGACACCAGCACTGCGAATCTGGTGCTGAACATCCACAACAACGACGATCCGGTTGTCCTCAACGGCCTCGACGTGAATGGCGGCGAACTCACCGTCTACGAGAAAAACCTCAGCGACGGCACCAGCCCCAACATCCCGGCGCTGACCCAGAGCGGCACCTTCACCGTGACGGCCCTCGACGGTCTGCAAACCCTGACCGTGGGTGGCATCGCCGTGATGACCAACGGCGTGGCGGCCGGCTTCCCGCAATCGACCGTCACCCCGTTGGGCAGCACGCTGACCATCACCGGTTACAACCCGACCACCGGCGTGGTGAGTTACAGCTACACCCTGGTGGATAACGAAACCCACCCGAACGCCAACGGCGCCAACAGCATCACCGAGAACTTCAACGTGGTGGCGACGGACACCGACGGCAGCACGGCGACCGGGCAGATCAACGTCAACATCATTGATGACTTGCCGACCGCCAAGGCCGACACCGGCTCGGTGGCGGAGGGCGGCACGGTCAACATCAGCGTGCTGGGCAATGACATCAGCGGCGCGGATGGCGCGGCGATCGTGGTCGGCGTGCGCGCCGGCGGCAACACCGCGACCTCGGCCATCGGCGGTCTCAACAGCAACATCAACGGCAGCTACGGTTACCTGACCCTCGATGCGGCCGGTAACGCGGTCTATCACAGCAACCCGAACTCGGTGAGCCCGCCGGGCGCCACCGACACCTTCACCTACACCATCCGTGACAGTGACGGCGACGAAAGCACCACCACCATCACCGTCAACGTCGCCGACAGCAAACTCGTGGCCTCGACCGATCAGGACGTGACCGTCTACGAGAAAGCCCTCGACCTGACGAAGGACGGGCAAGACCTGGCCCCCGGCACGGTCACCGGCAGCGACCCGGGCAACACCGGCGAAACTGCCAGCGGCACGCTGGTCGGTTCGGTCAGCGGCGGCAGCGGGGCGATCACCTACACCCTGGTCGGCAGCGCCACCGGGACTTACGGGCAGATCCAGCTCAACGCCGACGGCACGTACACCTACACCCTGACCTCGGCGCCGAAAACCACGCCGAACGCCAACGACGGGCCGAACACCCTGAGCGAAAGCTTCACCTACAAAGCCACCGATGCGCTGGGCAACAGCACCACCAGCACCATCGTGGTCAACATCGTCGACGACGTGCCAAAAGCGGTGGCGTCGGAGCGTTCGGTGGCGGCGGTGGAGATCGACTCCAACATCCTCATCGTCCTCGATATTTCCGGCAGCATGGCCGACGCCTCCGGCGTGCCGGGCCTGTCGCGGCTGGCACTGGCCAAGCAGGCGATCAGCGCCTTGCTCGACAAGTACGACGATCTGGGCGATGTGAAAGTGCAGCTCGTCACCTTCAGCAGCAACGCCACTGACCGCACTTCGGTGTGGGTCGATGTCGCCACGGCCAAGACGATACTGGCCGGCCTCAGCGCGGGCGGCGGTACCAACTACGATGCGGCCGTGGCGACCATGCAGACCGCGTTTAACACCTCGGGCAAACTCACCGGGGCGCAGAACGTCGGCTACTTCTTCTCCGATGGCAAACCCAACGAGGGTGATATCAACGCGGCTGACGAAGCTGCCCTGAAAAACTTCCTTGATGCCAACAACATCAAGAACTACGCGATCGGCCTGGGCAGCGGCGTGAGCAACGCCAACCTCGATCCGCTGGCGTACGACGGCATCACCCACACCAACACCAACGCGGTGGTGGTCACCGATCTCAACCAGCTCAACTCGGTGTTGTCCGGCACCGTCGAAGGGGCACCGGTCACCGGTTCGTTTATCGGCGAGGGCGGCACGTTCGGCGCCGATGGCGGGTTCATCAAATCCATCGTGGTCGACGGCACCACCTACACCTATGACCCGAAAGCCAACGGTGGCCAAGGTTCACTGGTCGCCAGCGGCGGCGCCAACCACGGCACGTTCAACACGGTGAACAACACCCTCAGCATCGCCACCAACAACAGCGGCACCCTGGTGGTCAACCTCGACACCGGCGACTACAGCTACACCTCGCAGAAAACCACCGCCGTGGTGATCACCGAAAACATCGGCTTCACCCTCAGCGACAACGACGGCGACCTCGCCAGCTCGACCCTGACCGTGAAAGTGATCCCCAACGCGCCTCCGGTGGCGGTGGACGACCACATCATCACCAACGTGCTGTCGGGCAACATCGTGGTGCCGGGCGAGCTGTTGCTGGCCAACGACACCGACCCCAACGGCGACACCCTCAACGCCACGCCAACCTCGTTCAACACCGGCTGGATCTCCAGGTCGGCAGACTTCACCGGCACCGGCGCGATCAGCTTCACCGGCACCAACGCCAACACCGCCGCCAACCAGAACCTGGCCAACGTGCGTAATTCGTTCAGCGCCAACGCCGCCACCATGACCGCCGTGCTGGTGGTCAGCGGTTACCTCGGCGCGGTGACCAACACCAACGCCAACGATGAAGATCGCATCACCGTCAACCTGCGCCAGGGCGAAACCCTCAACCTGGACCACAACCTGGCGGCCGGTCACATCACCATGGAGTACTCGATCAACGGCGGCGCCTACATCGCCCTCGCGGACGGCCAGACCCTGACCGCGACGTCCGATGGCGTCTACCAGATCCACATCACCAATATCACCAACACCACGGGCAGCAACGCCAACGCGGCGGAGAACTACCAGCTGACCATGACCCTCAACTACGCCGGGGCCCACGACATCACGCCGGACTACCACGGCATCTACACCGCCAACGACAACCACGGCGGCAGCGACACGGCGAACGTGACCATCAGCTATCAGGACGGCCACACCCTCACCGGCACCTCGGGCGATGACGTGCTGGTGGCCGGCACCGGCGACAACATCATCAACGCCGGCGACGGCAACGATGTGCTCACCGCAGGTTCCGGCAACAACGAACTGCACGGCGGCGCCGGCAACGACTTGCTCTACAGCGGCCCGGGCAACGATTTGCTCGACGGCGGCACTGGCATCGACACCGCCAGCTACGCCCACGCGACCGCCGGGGTAACGGTCAACCTCGGCCTGCTCGGTGCGCAAAACACCATTGGCGCCGGGACGGACACCCTGACCGGCATCGAAAACCTCGTCGGCTCGAACTTCAACGACACCCTCACCGGCGACAACAATAACAACGTGATCAACGGCGGCCTGGGCAACGACATCCTCAACGGTGGCGGGGGCGATGACCTGCTGATCGGCGGGATGGGCAACAACACCCTGACCGGCGGGCCGGGTGCCGACACCTTCCAGTGGCTCAAGGGCAACAGTGGGCACGACCTCGTCACCGACTTCACCCCCGGCACCGACAAGCTCGACCTGTCGCAACTGCTGCAAGGTGAAAACGGCACGTCGGCGTCACTGGATGACTACCTGCACTTCACCGTCACCGGCAGCGGCGCCTCGGTCATGACCAGCATCGACGTCAGCGCCATGGCCGGCGCCACACCGAACCAGACCATCGACCTGGCCGGCGTCAACCTGGCCAGCCACTACGGTGTAACACCGGGGGCGGGTGGGTTGATCGCCAGCGGGCATGACACAGCGACCATCATCAACGGCATGCTCAATGATCATTCGTTGAAGGTGGATACGGTGTAAGCCGGAGCTGAAACGACAAAACCCGCCGTCCCGATCAAACGGGACGGCGGGTTTTTCTTTGCTCAGGCTACAGCGGGCGCCTCAGCCTTCAACTCCAGATTATCCAGCACGCGATTCACCGCCAGCTCCCCCAGCATGATCAACTGCGCAATCCCCAACAGCACATGCCGATGCGAGCCATCCACCAGCCCGGCGAAGTCATTGGCCATGACCTTGGCCGAGGTCAGGGTTTCGCAGGCGTCGGCCAGCAGTTCTTCGCTGTCGATGCCGGGGGCGATGAGGTAGCGGGTGTTGGGTTTGAGCAGCGGTTTTCGGGGGAGGAGGGGATTGAGGTAGTGGTCGAGCGCGCGCTCGGCGGCTTCGTGGAATTTCTTTGAATCGAGGGTTTCGTATGGGGAAGTCGAATCGGCCTCGGGCGGGTTTGGCGTTGGTTTGATCATGGTGAAGCTCCTTGAGAAATGGAGCCGTCATCCATCGCTGCTAAACGAATTAGGTGGCGGCTGAACGCGGGTTAGCAGACCAGGCTCAAGGATCCCGGCGCACCGAAGTGCCCCACGTCAGCCGCCATAACAAAACATTGGCGACACCAACGTGCCTTGAAGTTAACCGGGCTGCTAAACCCGATCGCTGCTTTTCAGCGACCGCCAAACAATAGAACCCGCCCCCCAAGGCGCACAAGCCGGCGGATTCTGGCGGATGCGTAGGCAAAGGCGCAAGGTTGCGTGGCTTTGTGGACATAACTTTCAACACTCTTCAACAAGTGCGTTGGCTTGAGATTAAACGACAAAACCCGCACTCCAGGTTGAAGGGAATTGCGGGCTTTCAGGCGGGGAACTGATAAATAAATGCGTCCCCTTTTACTTCCTTCAGTTATTAGCAACAGCGTCGATGACTACCGGAATCTTCACCGCACCGTTTTCGATGAAAAGTTCGAAGTATGTCCACCCGGGAACACGTCTAGCGAAGGTACCAGCGGGGATCGTGTACCAACCGTTGACAGGCGCCCCCGTGAATGAACCCGTTGCGTTTCCATTTGCGGCTGCCGGGTGAATAGACAAAGTACCGGTAAAAGTGGCGTTATTTACCCTGACTCCAATTGTCTCTTCCAAGAGCCTGCCTTGCCCGTCATATGACCACGTACCTGTGCCGTAAAGGATTTGCCACTGTTAGACTCTCACTATATGTGGATCTGAAACCGCGTCGGATCCATCCGTTGTTCTTATTGTGAAACTGTGGTGACCGTCGCCCATATTCAGTGCATGCACAGACCAGTCACCAGATCCGTTTGCCGATGATTTACCTTTTGGTTCCTCGCCATCGAAAAGCTGGCTCTCCAGCCATGCAGTGGTTCTTCCGAACACCGTGACGTTCCGATCGCTTGTTATCGTATTGTGGGGAATCGACTGCCCTGATGCAGTTTGTATCGAAGTAATCCTGGGTTTAACGAGCGTAACCACCGTCAACAACCGAACATTGCTCCAGAGAGGAGCGCCCACGTACAGGCGTTTCGCAGCCAATCGGCGAAGACCTAAGGCCAGCGGGAACGCTTTTTCCCAGATGCCGGTGGTCCGGTCTGCGATTGCCGTGCCCATGAGGACGGCGGTGGCTCCGTCTCCCTCCCAGATCTCGACACTCTGCCCTTTGCTTGCCTTGCCCCTCACCGTCACGGTGGGGCTGACGGTTGTCCCGCCTTCCGGTATTTCCTTGCCCGCGTTGTCGAGAATATTGTCGATGGTCTGTACAACCACAGGCGTTACGGTGAAGGTCCGCGCAGCCGAGGTCGCCCCTGTTCCATACAACGCCTTGGCGGTGAAGCTGTGATGCACGGC